>JBGSRA010000024.1:0-93410 GCA_041737765.1 Draconibacterium sp.
AATTTCTCCCTCCAAATCGTGTTTTTTGCGACTTGCAAATAACCGGACACTTACTTTGTCACCAGCCATGGCATGGTTCAGGTTACGCGATGAAATCAGAACCGGTCTTTCAACTTCGTCGCTGTTGACATACGCAAAACCCTGCGATTGCAAATCGACAATCCCGACAACTGTTCCCGATTTTGCTTTTAGTTTATACTTCCCACGAACAATTTGCTCGAGATAACCATCGTCATGAAGTTCTTGTAAAACCACGTCAACCAGCTTTCGGGTTTCCATATCCTTTATGCCAAGCCAGGTCGATATTTGCTTGTAATTCACAGTTTTACCGGGATCTCCGTAAAGTATGGTAACTATTGAGTTTTTTAATTTTTTCTTATTAAAGGTTTCGGCTTTTATCTTTTTGAACCCACTCTTTTTCTTTTTATTCTTTGACATTTTTGGTATTTTTTATAAAACAACAAGTTAGCTTATTTTAAGATGAATTCGGTATTTTGTTTTCAACAATTAACCGAAAGGGTTATTTTCAAACCTGGTAAAACCGAAGATTATTATTGACTTTTTCTTTTCATCTATCTTATAAACAATAGTATAGCCCTTAAAGATCATATCCCGAATATCGGTCCTGTCAAAATAAATTGATTTTCTGTTGGAATAAGGATTTTTTGGGAGTTGTCTGATTATTTTAATAATTTCTTGTTTGAAT
Source organism: Draconibacterium sp. (assembly GCA_041737765.1). Taxonomy (GTDB): domain Bacteria; phylum Bacteroidota; class Bacteroidia; order Bacteroidales; family Prolixibacteraceae; genus Draconibacterium. Next base: position 707 of record JBGSRA010000024.1, read on the forward strand.
TTCCGGGCTGCTTCTGGTTTATCTTTTGCAATATACATCACCTGATTACCAAGCTTTTCCCGAAACGACAATGTAATTTCAATCTTCATGAGATTTCAAAATAGCCTCAATGTCATCGTCTAATTTTTCAATACTGATATACTCAGCTTTTCCTTCTTCAATGGTTTTTAATTCTTTTTCAAGATATTGCCTTGTCGAAATATACTGATCTGACTCTTCTTCAATCTGAATTTCATCCTTACTAAACCTGGCAAGAAACCACATCAGATTTTTATAAATCTTATTATCAACCCGAAGTCTTAGAGTATGCATTATTCATGTTTTAAACAAAACTACAACTTAAGAGGGAATATTACAAAATTAGTCGTTTATAAACGGTAAGTACATCCCGGTTTATTTAACAAACCATAACTTTCAATGTTTGCAGGAATTTGTATGTTTGTAGTCCGTTAAAATTGAATGAAAATTAAAGGTAAAATACCCGTTTTTATTGTTGCAGTGCTGGCTTGGATCGTAATTGCTTCGTCGTGTGCAAACACCGGTTTTCCCGTTGGTGGTCCTCAGGATACAATTCCACCAGTACTCCTTAAAACCGATCCGGTTTATAAATCGGTAAATTTCGAAGGCGAAAATGTGAAACTTACTTTTAACGAATATATTACAACAGAAGATATTGCAGAAGCATTGGTTATTTCGCCACCGATGATCAAAAAGCCAATTATACGTACAAAATCAAAAACACTGGTAATCGAGTTTAATGAAGATTTAAAAGACAGTACCACCTATTCGCTCGATTTCAAAAACTCTGTTGCAGATAATAACGAAAAAAATGAACTCGAAAATTTTAGGTTTTCGTTCAGTACCGGAGCTATTTTCGATTCGTTGCGTGTTTCAGGAAGATTAATGAACGCTTTCAATCTAGAACCGATTGATAAAGGTCTGATAATGGCTCACAGTAACCTGCACGATTCGGCGGTTTATCGTGTAAGGCCCGATTATATTGCCAAAACCGACAAGGAAGGCCTTTTTATGATTGATAATATTGCCCCCGGGAAATACCATCTTTTCTCGGTAATGGATGGGAACAATAATTTATTATACGATGAAGGGGCCGAAGAAATGGCATTCGGAGATTCATTGATAATTCCTTCGTCCCATTTTGTTGAGGAAACAGATACCATCTTTACAGCTACCGACACAATCGTAGTTTTGGGGCATACTCATTTTTCGCCTGAACCGGTTTATTTACAACAGTTTACCGAAAATATTTTCGACCAGTATCTCAAGTCTTCAGAAAGAGATACCCGTTATAAGTGTACTATAGTTTTTAACGAATCGGTAAAAGATTCTTTTCAGCTGAATTTAGTTGGGAATAATGCAACCAACTGGTATCAAACAGAATACAATGAAAATGTCGATTCTTTGATTATCTGGATTTCTGATACAACTATTGCCCGGAAGGATACTTTGTTTATGGAAATATGTTATCTGCAGCTTGATTCAATGAGCCAGCTTTATTTGCAGAAAGACACAGTAGAAATGAATTTTATCGATAAAGGGGATGACAGGTTGAAGAAAAAGAAAAAATCGGATGAAGAAAAGGATAAACCTGAACCGGTTGTACAGTTTAATTTTCAAACCGACATCAGCAGTTCGGTGGTAGAATTGAATAAAAATATTGGAATTACTGCCGTTGAGCCAATTCATTCGTTCGACAGCACAAAAATAGCACTTTACCTGACAGACGATTCGCTTAAAACTCCCATGAAATTCAAGTTTGAAAAGGATACGATTGAATACCGGAAATACAATATTTTATATAAATGGATGCCAGGAACAAATTATACCCTTGAAATTGATTCGGCGGCAAGTATGAATATTTTTGGAATTACCAGCCGGAAACTTACCACCAGATTTACTGCCCGCGAAGAAGACTATTACGGAACTGTTACCCTGAAACTTACCGGTGTTGAAATGCCTGTGATTGTTCAATTGCTTACCAACAGTGCCGATGAGAAGGTTGTTGAGCAAAAATCAATCGACACAAACGGAAGTGTTGTTTTCGATTTTTTAATACCTGAAAAATATAAATTAAAAGTTATTTACGACCGGAATGCAAACGGAAAATGGGACACCGGTAGTTACCAGGACAAATCTCAGCCCGAAAGAGTATCGTATGTAAATGAGGTTTTAAAAGTAAAATCGAACTGGGAAAAGGAAATCAGTTGGGATTTGAAGCCCGATATCACTTTTGTGAAAAAAATACGCGACCTCGAAGAAGAGGAAAAACAGCGGAAGGAAGCCGAAGAAAAAGCAAGAAAAGCAAAGGAGAAAGGCGAAAGTCCGGAACAGATGCAAAACTTTATGCAAGGGGGCGGAGGATCTGGTATTATGCGGTAATAAGCTGTATATTAGTGCAGAAATAGTTTTAGTAAAAATTAAAATCAGAAAGTAATGGCAAGTATAAAGAATTTAAAAAAAGACATTGATTTACTAATGTCGCTGGTATTGAACGACTGTTTCTCGGTGCTGGAGTATAATACAAAAGTTGACAACGATGCAATTTTAAAAATTGCCGGCGATGTAATTCAAAAGCATCGTGAATTGCGACTTCGGGCAAATCATCCTGATGGAAAAGATAATCCGAAACTGGTAAAAACATACTATAACAAATTGATTTCTGATGCACTTAAGGAAACAGACGCTGCACTCGAAAGACTTTCGGCTGAAGTGAAAAAGGTAGCGTAAAAGATTTTTAATTTTGAACCGTTAAAAAAATACTGATTGGTTCTGTCACGGGATACCGGATAATAGATACTGGCAACTTGTTTATTTACCAAAATCAAGAATCTAGTATCAAGAATCGAACATCCAGCATCCAGTAACAAATACCAGCAACAAGTAACCAGTAAGAAAAATGAGCGAATTGGAAAACATATCGAAACAATCCAAAAACCAGCGAAACAATATCATTGTAATCGCACTTTCGGTAATTTTGGTAGTGATGATTGTGTTGTTTTTTATGCAACGCAGACAGAACCAAATGGTAATTGGTGATATCAGGGCCGAAAAAGATTCAATTCAGCAGGAACTTACTCAAATAGTTGCCGGTTATGATATGCTGAAAACCGAAAACGATACAATTAATGAGCAACTTTTTCTTGCCCAGACCAAAGTGAGAGATTTACTTATCGAGGTTGAACAAACAAAACGTGTTAGCTACGAAAAAATCTCAGATTACCAAAAACAGGTAACAACGTTGCGTGGAATTATGCGTGATTTTGTGGTACAAATCGATTCGCTTAACAAGCGAAACGAACAACTTATGGCAGAAAACACCCAGGTAAAAGAGCAATTTAAGCAGTCGGAAATGGATAAACAGCAACTGACAGAGGAAAAGGATAATCTCCAGAAAAACCTGCAACGTGCAGCCCAGCTCGAAGCCCGCGAATTAATTGCCGAAGGTTTAAACTCGCGAAGCAAGGAAACAAAATATGCCAACCGCACCGAAAAAATCCGTATCTCATTTGTACTTGGCAAAAATATAACTTCGAAACGTGGGGCTAAAAATATTTATATCCGTATTATGCGCCCCGATCAATTGTTAATGACAAAATCACCTACTGATCTGTTTCAGTTCGAAGACCTTAAAATACCGTATTCGGCCATGCGCGAAGTGAATTACGAAGGACAGGATTTGCCCGTGGCCATTTACTGGGATAATGCAGGCGAATCGGAATTAATGGTTGGAACCTACACCATCGATTTGTTTGCTGACGGGAATAACATTGGTACTACAAGTATTGAGTTTAAATAAGCATTATTATTTTCAATAAAGATTCTTATAAGCCTGATTTACCTGAGGTTTTGCAATTTGATTTTCCACCTCTCAAACTCCTCAACCGCCTTCTCAACTTTAAACGGTTTTCCATGGCCCGGGTAAATGTTTTCGATACCCAAATCGAATAATTTTTGCCAGGTTTCAAGTAATATTTTTGGTTCATTGGCAAACGGAGGGAAAATAATTCCTTTTCGTATGTTGACGAATGTGTCGCCCGAAATCAGTGTTTTTCCCAATAAAACCGACTGCGATCCGGCCGAGTGACCGGGTGTTGAGATAATTTTTCCGTCAATACCGAACGGGATTAAATCAAATTCATTTTCGTTTATTAAATCAGCAGTAAATGGTTTTGGGGAAGCAAATTTAGGGTAAACAACTCTTCCCAGATTCGAAATCAGTCGCGAGTATTTTCCCTGTCCGGTTGGAATTTTGATAAAACCCTTTTTCAGGTTTTCAAATTCATTTGTATGAACCAGAACTTTTGCACCGGTCAACGCTGCCAAAGGTTTCAGGTTTCCGGTATGGTCGTAATGGGTGTGGGTTAAAATAATGAGTTTAATATCGGTTGGTTTTAAGTTGAATTGCTTCAACTGTGTTTTAAAATGGTGAAAATATCCTCGTACCCCTGTGTCAATAACAATTGAATTTGAACCATTTACAAGTAAAATGGAGTTGGAATAACCCATCCGGGTTGATATAATTTTGATTGTTGACTCTTTCATTTCAGAAAATCCGTACTTATTTTTCGTAAAACTAACCAGAAATAGTAAGTTGATATTATTTTTGAACCAATTTCAAATCGGGTTCAAAACTACTTTGAACTTTAAACTTTAACCAATTTTGAATGAATCAATTTTTAAAATTTTCAATAACCGGCATCTTTCTTTTTAACCTGTGTATTGGTTTTGCACAAGATGATTTGAAAATGCCAAATCTCCGATGGAACCTGTCGGAAGACAAAAGTTCGTATGTCGGAATGTTAATGGTTAACCAAATTTGGACGCGTTACATTTGGAATAATCCTGATTATTATGGGGTGGAACAATATGGCGATATCGATTTGGGAATCCGTCGTAGTAGGTTGATTTTTTACACATCGCTGATGGACAGGGTTTTTATTTACACACAAATTGGAGCCGATAACATAACTTATCAATCGAAACAAAATCCGGTAATTCATCTGTACAATGCCGAAACCGAGTTTATTTTCCTGAAAGACAAGTTTCATGTGGGATTTGGTTTGAATACGTGGAACGGTATTTCGAGGTATTCCAACAATAAGTTACTTGAGTTTTTGGTTGTTGACAATCCCGGATTTGCTTATCCTGTTGGTGGAACCTTTGATCGTTTCGGGCGACAAATGGGAATTTATGCAAAAGGTACTTTGGATAAACTGCACTACCGTGTTTCGGTTGTAAAACCTTTTGAATATGGCATCGATTCGGTATCATCGCCCACTACAACCGAACGGATTAACGAGAACTTCGCTGTAAAAGGTTATTTCGAATGGCAGTTTTTCGATAAAGAGAATACATTATTTCCGTACATGACCATGAATAACCTGGGCAGGGCAAAAATGCTGAATGTTGGCGCCGGTTTTTATTATCATCCTGAAGCGATGCTGGTGGAAGCCGAAAAAGATTTATCGACGGTTGATCCATGGATAGCTGCATTATTGATCGCTTCAGGAAACAGCGATAAATTACCCAATTATGCCGATTATTTTCCATCGCAAATCAGTGATATTTTTTTGGCAGCAGTCGATGTTTTTTTAGACATTCCTACAAAAAATAATGGAGCAATTACCTCCTATTTGGGTTACTACTACAATTTTTTCGGCCCTAGTTATCTCCGTTCGATGGGTAAAATGAATGTTTCAAAAATGAATCCTGCACTGGCATTGCCGCAGGGAATTGGAAATTCGGAGTGGGAAGTGGGAACCGGGCACATTGTTCGCAGCGAGTTTGGATACATGCTTCCGGGACAGGGGTTGAAAAACCGGTTTCAACCATACTGTGCTTTAACTTTTAAAAAATTTGAAGCACTCGATGAAGCCTCGGTACAGTTTGATGCCGGAATTAACTGGCTGATGTACGGACACAACCTGAAATGGACTTTGCAATACTCATCTCGCCCAATTTATACCGAAGTTGAAGAACAGCAGCTTTGGACCAGTTCGAAAGGGCAGATAATTTTGCAGACGCAGATTTATTTTTAATCCTTTCTTATTCATAGTATGACTCAAAGTCATGCTATGAATAAACTCAGATCGCCATTTTTTAATAGCGAATTGGAATTCGCGACACCCAAAAAAACTGTACTTTCACATCTTCAATTTAAGTTTAAATCATGCCAAAAATAAGGGTCACAAAACGATTTCACTTCGAAATGGCGCACACACTGTACGAATACGACGGGCTTTGCCGGAATATTCATGGTCATTCCTATAATCTTGAAGTAACTATTTCGGGCGAACCTCGAAATGAACCCGGCCACCCAAAAGACGGGATGGTTCTCGATTTTAGTGAGCTTAAAAATATCGTGAAAACACACATTGTAAACCGGTTCGACCATGCTTTAATGGTAAACCGGCTGGTTCCCGGGAATCAACAGGAATTGCTCCGGCAAACCACCGAGCGGATTATGGTTGTCGATTTTCAACCCACTTCAGAAAACATTGCAATTTATATTTCCAATATCCTTCAACAACATTTACCTGCCGGTGTTAATTTATTTGGCATTCGTTTGTACGAAACCGAAACTTCGTTTGCCGAATGGTATGCAACCGATAATCAGTAAAAAAAATAAAATCATGTCTGAAAATCAATCAAAAAAACTTTTTTTGCTCGACGCGTACGCGCTGATTTACCGGAGTTATTTTGCCTTTATCCGCAACCCAAGGTTTAACTCGAAAGGTGTAAATACCTCGGCTATGCTGGGAGTTACAAATTCAATTGTACAGGTTTTGGAGAAAGAAAAACCTGATTATATAGGTGTAGTTTTCGATGTTTCGGCGCCAACTTTCCGGCACGAAATGTTTCCGGAATATAAAGCTCACCGCGAAGCAATGCCCGAAGATCTCAGAAAATCAATTCCATACATTCGAAAAATTATTGAAGGATTTAATATTCCAATAATCGAATTGGCTGGATTCGAGGCCGACGATGTAATCGGAACCTTGGCAAAAGAAGCTGAGAAAAAAGGTTTTACAACGTACATGATGACTCCCGATAAAGATTACGCGCAATTGGTTTCCGACCATATTTTTATGTACAAACCCGGCAAAGGAGGCGATGATGCAGAAGTGTGGGGATTGAAGGAAGTACAGGAAAACTTTGGAATTCAATCAGCCGACCAGGTTATTGATATTTTAGGTTTAATGGGCGACACCGCCGACAATATTCCGGGTTGCCCGGGCATTGGTCCAAAAACAGCCGAAAAACTGATTGCCGACTTTGGAAGTATCGATGGTATTTACCAAAATCTCGACCAACTAAAAGGAAAGCAAAAAGATAATTTAATAGAATTCGAAAAACAGGTGCGGCTTTCGAGGTATCTGGCAACCATTATTTTGGATGTTCCTATTGAATTCAATACAAAAAATCTGACCCGCGACCCATTGAATAAAGAAGCTTTAACAGCACTATTTGAAGAGCTGGAATTTAGAACGTTGATTCAGCGTTTAAAATTAAAGGAAACGCCAGCCCCGGGGGAAATGAATTTCCAGGGGACATTGTTTGACATGGGTTCTCCCGAAATGGAACCAATCGGGAAAAAAATGGATACCATCGAAACCGTTCCGCATCAGTATTATTTAATCGAAAACGAAATTCAGCGAGCCAGTTTGCGAGCTGAACTTTCGGTGCAGGATGAGTTTTGTTTCGACACCGAAACTACCGGGTTAGATACGCAATCGTCGGATATTGTTTGCATGTCGTTTGCTTTCAGAAATCACGAGGCATATTGTGTTACGGTTCCAGCCAAACGAGAGGAAGCGCAAAAAGTGATGGAAGAATTTCGGGAAATATTTGCCGATGAAAATATCACGAAAATAGGGCAAAACATCAAATTCGATATGTTGATGCTGAGTAATTACGGCATCGAGGTAAAAGGGAAGCTGTATGATACCATGCTGGCTCATTACCTCATTCAACCCGATTTAAAACACAACCTCGATTTTTTGTGCGACATTTATTTGAATTATATAAAAATTCCGACCGATGATTTGATTGGGAAAAAAGGGAAAAACCAAATAACAATGCGTTCCGTTTCTCCCGAAAAATTGCGCGATTATTCGTGCGAAGATGCTGATCTCACTTTTCAGCTAAAACATAAAATTGACCCTGATTTGGATAAATCTGCTGTCCGAGAATTATTTGAAACTTTGGAAATGCCGCTGGTTCCGGTGCTAGTTCACATGGAGAATGCCGGGGTAAAAATCAATTCGGAAGAGTTAAATGCTTATGCAAAAGTTTTACTCGAACAAATTATTCAAATCGAACAAGAGATTATCGAACTTGCCGGTGTAACGTTTAATGTGTCATCGCCTCAGCAACTCGGGATTATTCTTTTCGAAAAACTAAAAATCGACTCTGACGCGAAAAAAACCAAAACCAAACAGTATTCAACAGCTGAGGAAACGCTGGTCCAGTTGGTACATAAACACCCAATTGTTCAGAAAATACTCGATTTCCGTGGATTAAAAAAATTGCTTTCAACGTATGTAGAAGCGCTTCCGCTTTTGGTTGATAAAAAAACCGGGAAAATTCACACTTCATACAACCAGGCCATTGCAGCCACCGGACGATTAAGTTCGGTGAACCCGAATCTTCAGAATATACCGATTCGTTCTGAAAACGGGCGCCAGATTCGAAAAGCGTTTATTCCGTCTGATGACAATCATACTTTTTTATCGGCCGACTATTCGCAAATCGAACTGCGGATTATGGCAGCGCTGAGTCAGGATGAAGAAATGCTGAAGGCATTTAACGAAGGGAAAGACATTCACGCGATTACGGCAGCTAAAATTTACCAGATTCCCGAAGAAGAGGTTACTTCTGAAATGCGCAGAAAGGCGAAAACCGCCAACTTCGGAATTATTTACGGTATTTCGGCGTTCGGACTTTCTCAAAGGTTAAATATTCCGCGTTCAGAGGCAAAAGAATTGATTGACGGATATTTTCAGAATTTTCCGAATATCAAACAATTTATGGATAAACAAATTGAACTGGCAAGAAATCAAGGGTTTGTTCAAACAATTAAAGGCCGAAAACGTTATTTAACCGACATCAATTCTGCCAACGCTGTTGTGCGTGGAATGGCAGAAAGAAACGCGATTAATGCACCAATTCAGGGTTCGGCAGCAGATATTATTAAAATTGCAATGATTAATATTTACCGCCAATTTGAAACGTTGAAATTGAAATCGAAAATGGTACTTCAGGTACACGATGAGTTAAATTTTGATGTGTTAAAAAACGAGCTTGAACAAGTGAAGCAAATTGTTAAAACTGAAATGGAAGGCGCTGTCGAACTTGGTGTTCAGTTAACAGTTGAAATGAATGCAGCCGGTAATTGGCTCGATGCACATTAATTTTATGATTTACGAGATTGAAACAGAGGAAGATTATCAGCAAGGTTTAAAACGGTTTCTGGAGATTTGCGCCGGCCCCAAGAATGGCGATGAAGAGAAAGAGATGTATCTTTTAATGGCTTTAATGGAGAAGTATGAACGAGAAAACTGTTCTACCAATTAATCAATTCCTGAAAATTATTTTAACGGCAGTTTGATATTTTGATAACCCATTTGCTTTTTTTATCAGTTTAAAGCATTTCCGTTGTTCGGTGAAATTATAGCTAAAATAAATCCAAAACTGTTTCATTTTATTTAGCGCATTTCCTTCGTTATCCATGCTTTCAGAATAATACTTAAAAACGAGTTGATGAAATTCTTTTAGTTTTTCTGATTTTTCTTTAGTTGAAAATTCAATATTTTTAATCTCCATTGGAAGGAACGGATTCATCAAAATCCCGCGACCAAGCATAAAGTTGTCAATCTCGGGGAATGTCTGCCGGCATTCTTTAAAACTATCTGCCGAAAAAATACTGCCGTTGTAAACCAATTTGTGTTTCAAATTCTGTTGGGCAAACAGAAAAGCGGAATTCAGAATTTCTCCGTCATATAGTTGTTTTGCAATGCGTGGATGAAAAATGACTTCGGTTAATGGAAACTGGTTCAGTACCGGAATTACATGTTCAATTTCTGCTGCAGAATGCAATCCCGCCCTTAGTTTTACCGAAAGTCTCAGGTTTGTTTTTTCATAAAAAGAGGAGAGAAGTTCTTTTATTTTATCGGGATGAGGCAAAAGTCCGGCGCCTTTTTCGCGATTGGTCACCATCGGATACGGACAACCCAGGTTTAGATTTATTTCGTTGTAACCTTTATTTTTCAGAAATTCGGACAAAAACAGCATTTCGTCACCAGAATTGGCCAAAACCTGCGGAATAACACGAATTTGCGGATTGTTTTCACGAAGAATTTCTTTTTCGTATTTCTTTAAAATCTGGTTGTCTTTCACCGAAATGTAAGGAATAAAAAAAGCATCGACACCATAAAAAATTTCTGAATAAGCTTTCCGGAAAACAAAATCAGTAAAACCCTGTAGTGGGGCAAGGTAAATGGTTGGATTGCTTTGTTGAATCGTTGCCTGCATTTACGGGCAAAAATACAAATCAAAAAACAATATCCCGTATTCATTTAATATCTTTGCAGCCTGAATACAGATAATGGAGGATTTTTACAAGAATGAAATGCAGGTAGAAGTGTTTTCGAACCAAGAGACAGGTTCTGATACTGTTTCTCCCGGAAGTATTCCGGGTTTGTCAGTAATTCAGGACTCTACCTTAATTGTACCAATTGATTCTGCATTGTTGGTACCATCAGATTCTCTGTTTCGTTTTTGGCAAATTAAACCCGCTGAGAAAATATTTATTGGCGATTCGCGTTTTCTGCCCGATACAAGTTACCTGGAACATATTTCGTGGAAAGGTCTTTCGGTAAATATACGTGAGAAAAATTACCAAACCAACGACTGGTTTACCATTATTATGTTTTTGGCACTCGTGCTTTTGGCCACTGTAAGGGCGGCCTACACAAAATATATTGGTACATTGTTTCATTCATTAATAAATTACACTACTTCGTTTCGCATGTTTCGCGAAAAAAACTATTCGTTTATACATGGCGGTTTCAGACTCGAAGTTTTGTTTTACATTGTGTTTTCAACTTTTGTTTTTCAGTTAATAGTTTTGTCCTCATCAGAAAGTTTGCTTTTTAACTGGAAGGTTTACGGCCTTACATTTGGAGTTTTGGTTGTTTATTTTTTGGGTAAAAAATTAGCATACAAGGCATTTGGATCGATATTTATTGGCACTTCCGAAACGAGTGAATTTCTGTTTAACATGGATAATTTTAATCGTGGAACCGGAATTGTATTGTTTCCAATAGTAGCATTAATTGCCTATTTTCCTTTCGAAAATCCTTTAGTTCCGGTTGTTTCAGGAGTTTTAACAGTAGTTGTTTTTTATGTGATGTTATTAAAAAGAGGTATCTCAATTTTATTGAAAAAACAATTTCCAATATTTTATCTCTTTTTATACCTTTGTACCCTTGAAATTTTACCCTTGCTTTTGATTTATAAATTGGTAGTTGATTAAGAAGGGGATAAGTTACACTAAAAGCACAAAATATTTTGAAAGTTAAGAGTATTATCGTTTCACAGCCGGATCCCAATACTGCAAAATCGCCATATTTTGAGTTGGCTGAAAAGTATGGGTTAAAAATAGACTTTAAACCGTTTATTCAGGTTGAAGGTGTCCCGGCAAAAGAGTTTCGGAATACACGGATTCATATTCTGGAACACACGGCAGTTATTTTTACCAGCAGAACTGCTATCGATCATTTTTTCAGAATAAGCCAGGAGTTACGGTTAACCATTCCTGATACCATGAAATATTTTTGTATTTCGGAAGCAACTGCTTTCTATTTGCAGAAATATATCGTTTATCGTAAGCGTAAAATCTTTTATGCCGATGGAAAATTTTCGGATTTGATTAGTGTTATGAAAAAACACAGAGATGAGAATTTTCTTGTTCCGCTATCAGATATTCATAAACAGGAAATACCCGATTTACTTGATGCCGAAGGTTACAAATACACAAGGGCAATTCTTTACCGTACCGTGAGCAACGACATGTCATCACTTGGCGAGTTAAATTACGATATTATGGTGTTTTTCACTCCACAGGGCATAAAATCGCTATTCGAAAATTTTCCGGGTTTTGTGCAGAATGAAGTAAAAATTGCCTGTTTTGGACCGACAACTGCAAAAGCCATACGTGAAGCCGGACTAAGACTTGATATTGAAGCTCCAACTGCTGAAGCTCCTTCAATGACAATGGCTTTGGAACAGTTTATTAAAAAGAATAATAAACTGTAATCAAAAAAATAAATATAATTTTGAAAGGCTGTTTGTCATCTGACAGATAGCCTTTTTTATTTCGGAATGAGCAATTTATCAGATAAAATCGACGGGGAAAAGGTTAATTTTTCATTTAATAAAAGTGAACGCCTTTGCAGTAAGAAAGTTATTGATAAACTTTTTCTGGAAGGCAATTCTGTTTTTTCGTATCCCGTTAAGATTGTTTATATCGAAACACTACTTCCTTCCAAAGTCCCTGTGCAGGTAGGGTTTTCAGTTGGGAAGCGAAATTTTAAACGTGCAGTGCAACGTAATCTGATTAAACGAAAAATGCGCGAAGTTTACAGATTGAACAAACCTGAATTTTACAAAGAAATTGGTGAAAAACAGGTTGCTGTTTTTTTTATTTTTACAGGGAAATCCATTCCTGATTACATTCAGGTTGAATTAGCCATTAAAAAAGGGATGAAGAAACTTCTTTCCGAAATAAAGGTTGCAAAATAAATTGAGATTATGACCAGTGATCAAATCAGTGATATTATCGAAAAACAAAACAGTTTTTTTAATTCTCATCAAACACTGGACATTGAATTCAGAAAATCGCAATTAATTAAATTAAAACAGGTTATAAAAGCCAACGAAAAGGAAATTGAAAAAGCATTATTGGCTGATTTGGGGAAATGCGAATTTGAAGCTTTTTCTTCCGAAATCGGATGGGTGTTACACGAACTTACCTTTCATATTAAAAATTTGGGAAAGTGGGCAAAACCCAAAAAAGTATATTCTTCTTTAATTGTATTTCCCACTGCCGGGTACATTTATAATCAGCCACTTGGAAAAATACTGATAATAGGACCGTTTAACTACCCGTTTATGTTGGTTTTTATGCCATTGATTGGCGCAATTTCTGCCGGTAATGTGGTTGTAGTAAAACCCTCTGAATATGCAAAACATACATCGGCCATTATCGCCAAAATAATTACAGAAACTTTTAATCCTGCATATGTTTCAGTGGTTCAGGGAGGACTGGAAACCAACCAGGATTTGCTGTCAAAACGATGGGACAAAATATTTTTTACAGGAAGTACAAGGGTTGGAAAAATTGTGATGCAGGCTGCAGCCCGGCATCTTACTCCTGTTGTTCTTGAACTTGGAGGTAAAAATCCAGTGGTGGTTGACAGGGATGCAAATTTAAAAATAGCAGCCCGCCGAATTATCTGGGGCAAATTGTTAAATGCCGGACAAACGTGTGTTGCTCCTGATTATTTGTTTGTACACAAAGACATTAAAAAGGATTTGCTTGTTTTAATGAAAGACGCAGTCCAACAGTTTTTTACTGAAAACATAGAAGCAAACCCTGATTACCCAAAAATTATAAACGATGCTGCTGTATCGCGTTTAAAAGGATTAATTGCTGAATCAACTGTTTATTGCGGTGGACAAATCAACCGGAAAACAGAATATGTTGCACCTACCATTTTAACCGATGTTACAGTTGAATCGGAAATAATGAAAGAGGAGATTTTTGGCCCTGTTTTGCCGGTGCTGACATTTGAAAATACCGATGAAGTTCTGAATTTTATCCAAACCAGGGAGAAACCACTTTCTGTCTATTATTTTGGTGAAGATCGTGATAAACAAAGAGATTTTCTGAATAAATCATTTTCGGGTAATGCCGGGATAAATGATGTTGTGCTGCAGTTTATTAATATGAATTTACCTTTTGGAGGAGTGGGTTACAGCGGAATGGGAGCTTATCATGGCAAACGCAGTTTCGATATATTTTCTCACGAAAGATCAGTAATTAAAACAACCACAAAGTTTGACTTTCCGCTGCGATACCCTCCTTATAAAAAATCAATTTTAAAACTGATCCGATATTTGCTGAAATAAAAAAGCCCGATAATTTTCATATTCCCGGGCCTTGAATTGATTACAAAGGTTTTTTTTACTCTTCATCCATAATTTCGGTTTGCATGCGTACCGAATCTTCATGAATTAACTGGAATAACGTTTTCACAAAAAACTCGTTTATATTAAGCTTCTTCCCAATATTTACACGGTTCTCCATTAATTGTGCCCAGCGATTAATCTGTAAGGCAGTAACATTGTTTTCCCTTTTGTATTGCCCAATTTTTTTAACTATCGCCACCCTTGTCGATAATATTTCGAGCAATTCGCTGTCGATTTCATCGATACGGTTTCGTAACAAATCCAACTGGTTTTCGAATGCCGGGTTATTGGCTGATTCGTGCCTGATAACCAGCCTATCGAGCAGTTTTGCTAAATCTGCCGGTGTTAGCTGCTGTGCTGCGTCGCTTAGCGCACATGACGGATCGATGTGCGATTCAATCATCAGTCCTTCCATGCCCATATCGAAAGCTTTTTGCGAAATCTCGAACAGGTATTCGCGTTTACCGGCAATATGGCTTGGATCGCAAATGATGGGTAGATTTGGTAATAAGCGTTTTAATTCGATTACAGTTTTCCAATTTGGATAATTGCGGTATTTGGTTTCAACAAATGGAGTAAATCCACGATGGATAGCCACTATGTTTTTAATACCTGCCTGATAAATCCGTTCAATAGCACCCATCCAAAGTTGAGCGTCGGGATTTACCGGATTTTTTATCATTATCACCGCATCAGAACCCTTCACAACATCGGCAATTTCCTGAACCACAAAGGGACTTGCAGTTGAACGGGCTCCAATCCAAAGAACGTCTAATCCGGCTTTTAATGCCTCCTCTGTGTGTTGGGCATTGGCTACTTCGGTACCAACCGGTAATCCAGTTTCCTGTTTTACCATTTGCAGCCATTTTAACCCAATCGAGCCAACTCCTTCAAAAGAGCCAGGTCGGGTACGGGGTTTCCAAACGCCACCGCGATAAACAAAAACTCTTTTATCTTTCACCAGTAACCGGGCGGTATCAAGTGCCTGTTTTTCTGTTTCGAGGCTGCAGGGGCCTGCAATTAAAAGTGGATTGTCAATGTTTGGCAGCCACGTTTTTATCGGATTAATGTCAAGTTTTAAAGTCATTATTATTTTGTATAAAGTTTTACGATTCTTTCTTCATTTTTTACCAGATGAGGATTTTCTCCTTCCAGAATACCTCTTATTTTATTTGCACTTACAATTAAATCATGGAGTTTATCATCATCTTCATCATATAAACAATCACGAAATTCCTGAAGGTGTTTTATATAAACATCAAGCGATTCAACAACGTAATTACGATTTTGTTGAAAAATTGGATGCCACATTGTGCTTGAGCTTTTTGCCAATCGCACGGTTGAATTAAATCCACCACTTGCCAAATCAAAAATTATATTTCTATCCTCTTTTGATTGAACTGCATTTGCTAGGGCGTAAGCGGCAGCGTGCGGCAGGTGCGAAACAAACGCGGTACTGTGGTCTTGCTCATCGGCAGTCATGTATGCAATGTTCATTCCCAGCGTCTGAAACATTTTTTCAATCAACGCGAGGTGTTGTGGACCTGAGTCAGCGTGGTCGCAAAGAATGGTGATTTTATTTTTAAACAAATTCTCCAGCGCAGCTGTTGGCCCTGAATTTTCAGTACCCGACATTGGGTGAGCAGGGACGAAGTTTTTACGCCTGGCATGGTTTTTAACCGATTCTATAATCACTCGTTTGGTTGAGCTCATATCGGTTACAGTTGTGCTTTGATTAATTAAATCCAAAACCTGTGGCAGTATATTTACCTCTTTATCGACCGGAATTGCGATGATAACAATATCAGTGTTTTTAACTCCATTTTCAAGATTTTCAATGCGATCGACCAACCCAATTTTTAATGCCTGCGCGGCATGTTCTTCGTTGGCGTCAACACCAATGAGTTCGGTTGCAAATTTGTTATTTCGTAAATCAATAGCAATCGATCCTCCAATTAGTCCAAGTCCAATAATTGTTATTTTCATCTCATTACAATTGTTAATTTTTAAAGGTATTCGATGGAACTCACCAAATAATGGGTTATCTGTGTGGTTATTTTGCTCATGGCTCGTTTCATCTTTTATGTTAAAAAAAAAGGCCTCGATTTTTTCGAGACCTTTTGGTAAAATATTTTCAGTTTTAACAATATCCTACATTCTGATCCCGGTTTTAGAACCATAATAAAAATAAAAGTAGAAATAAGAATTGTTAAAAATTGCTCTCATTTTTCATTAATATGGCGACAAATATAAAGATATATTTTAAAAGTGATGCAATTATTCAAAATTAGGTTTGAATTGTTAAATCGAGAAACCCTAGTTTTTGATTATTTTTTTCGAATTCACCGTTTTTCCATTCTCCTTTATAACTACGAAATACATTCCGGCAGGCAAATAACTTACGTCTTTTTCAATAATAATTTCCCCAAAAACATTTTTGTTTTGTGTCGATGATATTTTTTGCCCAAAAAGATTAACAATTTCAATGGTTAATTCATCGATATTGCTTTTAGCCTGAATCGAAATATTCAGTTTATCATTAAATGGATTTGGGTAAACCGATATATTTCCCGGGGACAAAATAACAGAAACAGTTGAGACTGGATTTTGAATCCGAATATTATCAATTGTCCAACCCCAGCCGTGAGCGTACGGATCGGAATATAACCTGAACTGAATTAAAATGGTGTCGTTTGGCTTAAAATTCCCGTTTTCGAGCAGGTTTATTTCCCTGCGTACAAACCAGTCAGGAATACCAATTGCAGTTGACGTCTGTTCATTGTCAATATTTTTATTGTAATTGGTTTTCCAGGTTGGGTTTGATCCTGAGTCGTAACCGTCTGCAATTGGCAGCCATGTTTTACCGTTATCTTTACTACCTTCAACTATTACATAATCCCAAAAATCTTCATCGCCAAATTTGGAAAGTACTTCACCGGGTTCAACTAAAACAATTTCATCAAAACTCATTGTTCCACCTTCAATTAAAATGATAGGATATTTAAGAAGCGTTATATAATTGAAATTTTTGTTGTTTTCGTTTGGGCTTGGATATGGGTGAGGACTGTGCAGGGAACCATTAATGAAACCATTTTCGGTGTAAACATCGAAATCAGAAATAATAAAATCGGGAGAAGTTGAGTTGAAATCGTTAATATACCCTCCGATAGGTTTGAATATTTTTTCAACCTTAAATGAGTAATAATTGTCAGCCGGATTAATGGTTTTGTTTTTTGCCAGCGATGAGTCAATGGCAATAATTTTGTATGTAATTACATCTCTGTCATTCAATAGTATTGTATTTGTATTGAAAATACCCGAATAAAAGGTAGCCGAGTCATGTGTCAATCCAAAAGGTTGTTGAGGTACATTGTTTATGGCATATTCAATATATACGGTATCAACTCCGAGGTTATCATCAGCTTCAGTTGAAATCTTAATATCACTGGCAGTAGTAACAAAATAGGGTATGGGTTTGTGATTGATTACGGGCACTGTATTATCGTCCCCAATTAAAACTGAATAAAATTCATCAGGAGCTTCATTGGGTAATGAAAAAGTACGGTTCATTTTATCGCCCGCTTTTATAAAATAGTCAACTCTTCCCGATTCAATTGTTGGATTTAAAGTTGCAGAAAAAAGGCCAGTGGTTTCGTTTTGAATTAAAAGCAAGGAATCGGTTTTGTTAAATGAATCGGTAGAATAATAAACAAATACAGCATTTGTTTCGATTTTATAATCACTTTCGATTGAAAGGTTAAACGTAATTGGCTTCTTTTCTTCTATATCTTTTGGTTTATCCAACCTTAATTTCATGTGCTTCCATCCGATATCGGCCAGAATTCCTTTTGTGATTGGACCCGGATCGTGCACTGCTTCTCCTTTTCCGATGGCATGTGTCATTAAAGAATTTTCGTTTGTAAAGGGGTAGGTTTCATCGTTTAAGTGATAAATGCTCGACCCGTTATTCCAGGTTACAGGAGCATATAATCTTGGCCTGTTTGTTGAATTATTTATTATTGAAGCAGGGTTGCTGATATATAAATTATTGGATGTAAAAGCATCGTATAAACCGGCAGAGGGCATATCAAAATTAAAAGTGTCTGTTAAAAATTCGTTTTTCTGGTTTATCACCATTATGTCAAATGCTGTGGCATCGCCTGCATTTCCCCCTCCACTATTTCCATAGGCACCGGTTTTGCCTGTAACAAAGAAAAAACCTGTAAATCCTAAACCATGACCAATTTCGTGTAAAACAACTGTTACAAAGTCGTATAACTGATCGGGAGTATTTCCATCGGTACCATAATACCATTTAATTTCCTTGTTAAATGTAGCATCAATATCAGCTGATGTTGAACCATTTATTTCGGTTTTGGTAATTTTTTCGACAACAGAAACAGGGTAAAAACGATTTTTACGCGATGCATACTCAAAATTGGAAAAATAATCAGTTGGACCGGCACTTCCCAGAATATTATCATTCATCGTCCTCCAGTTTGCATCTATATGAATCGGAATATCAGATTCAATAATTTGCTCCCAGATTGAAACTGCATATTCAAATGCTTCTTTTGCCTTTCCATCGGCTGGGAAAAGACTGTATGAAACAATAAAATCGGATTTTTTATCGACTGATTTAAGACGAAACTCAGCAGGTGGGGGAATAAATGATTTTTCAGTATGATTTGATGCATAACAAACTGTTGGAACAATACGTAAATCACTTTTTTTCAAGTTGCTTTGTCCATAAACAAAATCAACCTGAAACAACGCGAGAATTAATAAAAGGATGATGCTATTTTTCACTTAATATATTTTATCCAAAGCTAAATACAAATGTAACAGGAATATTGTTTTGTTTTGGAATGATAATTTCCAGTTTTATTATCCCTTAATTTATCTGAATTCAACATTTTTGTATTCAAAAAAAAATGCTGAAATCAATTCAGCATTTTTTTTAAAGTAACTTTCTGTATTTGCAGAAGTTCTAATCACCAATCATTTCGCTGTAAAAGTTGATATTTTTTTTTAAAAACGAGATTGTAAAGTATCACCAACGAAGTAATAAGACCTACGATTGCTGCTACCAAAGCAACTAATAATAATGTTTTCATAATTAATTTTTTACTATTCTTTTTGTTATTTTTTTATAATTAGTATCTGTTAAACTTGCGAGGTAAATTCCTGGTTTAATTGAAGATAAGTCAACTCTAAGTTTTGGATTGTACTGAATGTCATTCATTTTTTCGCGATAAACTATTTTTCCGGTTAAATCGGTAATTAATATATCAACAGAAGTCTGATCCATGATCTTTTCACAATCGAAGGTTAGATTACCGGAAAATGGATTTGGATAAATGTTTACATTTTCGATTGCAAGAATTTCTTCATTACCTGTATTGATATTCAAATCTGTTTCATCGATATTAACTGTCCATCCGATTTCAGATAAAACCTGAAGAGTTTTTGTTCCGGGATTATGAATTGCTTCACCTTTATAAGCATGGGCACTCATCAATTCGTTTGGTGATCCCAGCGAAAAGTCTGTCTTTTTAAGGTGATAAATACTGATGCCATTAGCCCATGTGCTTGGAGCATAGATGGTTGTATTTTGCTCTTCGTTATTGTTAATAGAATAATTAAAAACCAGTGAATTAGATGTAAGCTGTTTCGTTAACTCAACCGAAGGACTTGGAAAAATTGATTTATCGGCAATTCGTTGATGGCTTGAATTAAAAACAAAATAATCATAAACACTCGGAGAATTGCTTGAGTTGCTATATTTTGCAACTCCAGCTTCATTAATAAAAAATCCTGAAATGCCCAATCCGTGACCAATTTCATGTAAAACTGCAGTTATAAAATCATATTTTGTTTCAGGTGTGTTCCCATTTGTGCCAAAATACCATGGTTTTGATTGATTAAACGAACAGGTAATATCAGCTTCGTTTGCGCTGTTGTATTCTCTACCGGTAATTTTTTCAACCAAAGCAATAGGGTAATAAATATTAGCTTGTGGTGTACCTTTGAAATTTCTGTAGAAAAGAGAGGGTTTTCCATGACCAAGCTCATTCTCTGGTAAAGCATCCCAATTGGCATGAATATTTATTATTACTGAAGAAGAGATGCAACGCTCCCAAATAGAAACAGCATATTCAAATGCAATTTTTGCCTCTTCAGGAAAATTTATATAAGTAACTTTAATGTTACCAGTATTAATATCCCCTGATTTTAGGTTCTCGTGGCTTACTGCAGGTGGTGTAAAAACCTGGTTTACTTCTTCAAGAGCAATGTTGACGGGACTTTGAGCTTCCGTAAAGTCTTCTGATAATTTTTGTTGTCCTGATGCACTAATAACTACAACCATGCATAGAATAGAAATAATCGTCCATTTCATTTCAATTCAATTTAATGTTGTTAATCAAACCTTAAATCAAACTAAATGAGACAAAAATGAATAGTCCTTCCGCCGCCAGAACGGTATAAGTTGCTGTATTTCAATAAGTTTTTAGCCTGGTTGACTGGGTTTGTAAATGTTGTTTCAACCAGCGGGTTTGTAAAAACCTATTTTATTTTCAATGCAACGTAACTGAGCCCCCGGCTTCAATTTCAATTTTTAATAAGACTTTTGAACCTTTTTAAAAGCTAAAAATTTAAGGAATCAAAAGCGTCTGTCTCATGACAGTTTTATTTTATGGGTTTGTAGCTGTAAACATATAAATAATATTTTTTTATTCCAAGCTTTTTTTTAGATTAGTCACAAAAATATTTTCCACAATAAAAATATTATGAAGTATTTATCAACAACCTTATTTGCTGTACTAGTAGTATTTATGCTTACTTCGTTTGTTTCCGACACGGAAATTTATGATGAAATTTATCGTCCGCAATTTCATTTTACGCCTGAAAAAAACTGGCATAACGATCCAAACGGATTGGTTTTTTATAACGGGGAGTACCATATGTTTTACCAGTACAACCCCAAAGGCAACGAATGGGGTTATATGCACTGGGGGCATGCAGTAAGTAAAGATTTGATTTACTGGGAACATTTACCCATTGCACTTTATCCTGATAATAATTCGGAAGACAAAGTTATTTGTACTGCTTTTTCAGGTTCTGCAATTGTTGACGAACGCAATGTTTTGGGAAAACAGGAGGGCGATGAGAAAACTCTGATAGCTTTCTATACAAGTCAAAATTGCGGACAACGAATTGCTTTTAGCACAGACAAAGGAAGAACCTGGAAAAAATTCGAAAATAATCCTATAATTCCTTTCGATGAAAAAGATGATGCCAGAGACCCAAAAGTATTTTGGCATGAAGAAACTCAAAAGTGGGTGATGGTTTTATATAGAAAAAGTACAACTGATGAAAAATCGAAAGGTATTTCAATTTATACATCGGAGAATTTGACAGAATGGCAATGGAAAAGTCATATTCCCGGGTTTTTTGAATGCCCTGATTTAGTGAAATTGCAGGTAACTAACCGGCCGGGAGAATTTAAATGGATTCTTTTTGACGGAGATGGAAGTTATTTGATTGGCGCTTTTGATGGCGAAAATTTTACTCCGGAATCTGCTAAAATAAAGAGTGATTTTGGGAGTAATTATTATGCCACACAAACATGGAGCAATATTCCAAAGGAAGACGGACGTACCATACAAATTGCCTGGATGAAGGGAGGAGAATTCCCCGGAATGCCTTTTAACGGGCAAATGTCTTTTCCGTGTGAATTGTCGTTAACAAAATTTAGTTTTGGATATAAATTAGTTCGTAAACCGGTGAAGGAAATCGAAAAATTGCACGGTAAACATCAAAGTTGGGAGAATAAGATTGTTATTCCCGGAATTAATGAGAACAAAACGAAAAGTGTAAAAGGGGATTGTTTTCATATTATTGCTGATTTTGATTTGAAAACATCCGATAACTTTGGATTTATTATTCGGCAGAATAAAAAGATTCCCGGTACCGAAATCAATTTTAATGTAAAACGGGGTACGCTTTCGGTTTTAAATTCAACAGTCCCAATTGTTCCGGTTGACAATAAAATTTCATTTGAAATACTAATAGACCGGGCATCCATTGAAATTTTTGTGAATGGAGGGCAAACCGTTATTTCAAATTGTTTTCTGCCAAAAGAAGGAGCTGAAGATTTTGTTTTAACCACAGTTGGTGGTGAACTTAGGATTGATAAGTTAGATGTTTATGAGATGAAATCGATTTGGATAAAGGATAAATAATTGTAGTACAGGTGGTAAATAAAGATAATATTATGAAAATAAAGAATTTTTCAATTGCAATTTTATTGCTTCTTATTACGAATATACTTTTTGCTCAAAATGTCGAAATTTATAATCCTGATGCGAATGCAAAAGCTGAAATTTCGGCAGCAGTTAAAAAAGCTTCAACTGATGGCAAACATGTATTTATACAAATAGGAGGAAATTGGTGTCCCTGGTGTGTTAAATTTCATCGGTTTGTTGATGCTGATTCGGAAATAAAAAAGTATGTAGAAGAGAATTTTGAAGTGGTAAAAGTAAATTACGACCCAAAAAACAAAAATGAAGCTGTTCTGGCCGAATTAGGTTTTCCTCAACGATTTGGGTTTCCGGTTTTTGTTGTGCTCGATGGAAAAGGAAACCGCATTCATACTCAAAATTCTGCATTTCTTGAAAAAGACAAAAGCTATGATAGAGAGGTGGTTTTGCAATTTTTTAAACATTGGTCACCCACGGCTATCGATCCATTATCATACAAAAAGTAAATCGGAAAGAATTGAAAAGTAAGTGAATACAGAATTATAATATTTTAACTCCGGGATACTTTCGGACTGAAAACATAAAAATATAATTCGTTTTGTTGACTTACAATAAGAAGTTAAAATCATCATTAGAGGAAAGTTCTATCGGAATTTCACCTTTTTTGAAAATCCGGCAATTCCTGTTTCCCACTAAACTGAGATTTCTATTTTCGAGTTTAAACATGGTTCCTTCGCGGAGACCCACAACAAATATCCCGGGATTAATTTCCAGAAATTCCTGAATCCTTTGCTCCCGGGTTTCACCTCCGTGACCTTCGGGATTAGTGTCGAGATAATGAGGATTAATTTGAAAAGGAATCAATCCCATGCAATCAAACCCCAATGGATCAATAATTGGCATGTCATTGGTAGTGCGGAGGGTTGGGCATGCCACATTAGCCCCGGCACTCCAGCCAATGAAAGGGATATTATTAAAAACCTTTTCACGGATTGGATTCATCAGGTTGTATTCGTGCATCATCCGAACAAGTTGCCAGGTATTTCCGCCTCCAACAACAATTGCTTCCGCTTCGTGAATTGCTTTTACTTTATTCGAAAAGCTGTGAATACCAACAATATGATGTCCTATTTCTGAAAATCGTTCCTCTACTTTTTCACAATACACATCGAAGGAAAATGTAACTGCAGCGTACGGAATAAAAACAGCTGTTACAGGTTTTTCACCCAGAAATTTTTTAATCTCATTTTTTGGATAATCAAGGTAGGGTTCGCCTGGCATGGTCGAATTACTTATTAGTAGTAGTTTCATGGTTTATTTTTTAAAATCTGAACAAAAAAACAAAATTTTAAACCGACTGGAAATGATTTTAAACATGAACAGAATTATTCATATAAATCATCCAAGTCACACTCAGCCATTTCAACAAAAAACCCGGCAATTTTTGTAGTTACATCATCCAGATACTTTTTCCCTTTTTCAGCGGTAGCTTTTTTCGGATTTCCAATACCGGTATCTTCCGAAACTTTGTCCCATCTACGTGGAATCCAGGCAGTTTTATTTTTCAGGGTTCCCATTTTCGGGGATTTTGCAATTCCATCACCTGCTTCATTTAACGGTAAAACCAAATGAGGAAAATAATGCATTATTATGCTGGTTTCCATTTCGTTGGCATGGTCGCCATCCTCCTCGAAATATTCCGAAAGTTCAAATAATTTGAACCACTCAACTAAACTAATCAACATTTCAGGAAACTGTGACTGGATTTCGCGAATCATCGGTTTAAAATCGTTTCCGCCGTGGCCATTCATTAAAACCAGTTTTCTGATTCCCTGGTTATAAAGTGCTTTAGCAATATCTTTAAAAATGAGTGTTTGAGTGGACGGATTCGTATGCAAACAAAAAGGCAAATCGATTTGCCCCGGATTTTGAACACCAAACGGAATAGTGGGAAGTACCATTATTTTTGCCCCTATTTTCCACGCTTTTTCAGCAGCTTCGGCTGCTATTTTTCCAGTTTCAAGTGAATCGGTTCCATAGGGTAAATGATAATTGTGAGGTTCAGTTGCTCCCCAGGGCAAAACAGCAACTTCGTATTTCTGATTTTTTACCTGTTTCCAGTTGGTTTCTTCTAAAATGTATGGTTTCATATTTTCAAAAAAGGCCCGAAGTCGGAAGTCCGAAGTCGGAAGTTATTTTATTTCAAATGTAGTAAAAACAATTCCTTCATAAGGGCTAACCCTGCCACCTTCGTATAATATTCCTAAAGTTTTTGAATTTACCGATGTTAAATCTGAATAGGCTGAAGGTCCTGAATGTAAAACCTTTTCAACTATCCATGTTTTTCCTAAATCTTTACTCAATTTCAGTGTCATGTTTATACGGCTGTTTTCGTTTGCAGGATTTAAAAACCAAAGTTTTTTATTTTTCTTTTGGTAAATTAAACTTGCCTGGCAAATGGGTTCAATCAGCGCTGTGTCGGGTTGAATTGTTAACCAGGTTTTACCTCCGTCATTGCTAAAACTGATTTTTCGCGATTTTTGAGTACGATCATAATTTCGCATATTCAGCATTAATTTTCCTTTTGGCAGTTCAGCAACTGTACATTCATTTACCTGATCCTGCGGCGTTGTTCCTCCCAACTGCCATGTTTTTCCATGATCATCGGAAAAAATAATATGCGAATAATATTTTTTTGTTTCTGCTTCAATGTGATCGCAGGGAATTACCAGACGGCCTTTAAATTTCCCTTTTTCAATTTGAATTCCATGGCACGGACCGGTGGCGTACCAGGTCCAGTTTTCCTTTTTCACAGAAGAAGTAATTTCTTTTGGTATTGACCAGTTTTTGCCTTCATCCGATGAAGATGTTACAAAAACACGGCGGCTATCTTTACTTTTTCCATTTATAATGTACTGTTCATGATCTTCACCCAGATTCCATGTCATTAGTAAATGGATTTCCCCGGTTTTGCGGTCAACTACAGGCGCTGGATTCCCGCAAACATTTTCTCCGTCGTTCCAGATAATTTTTATGGGGCTCCATTTTTTTCCGCCATCTTCAGAGCTTCGCATTAACAAATCAATGTTGCCGGTATCCGAACTTCCGTTTACTCTTCCTTCAGCAAAAGCCAGTAATGTTCCCGTTTTTGTGGTTACTACGGCAGGAATGCGAAATATGGAATATCCTTCGGTTCCGCTTTTGAAAATGTAATTAAAACTGGTATCTGATTCTGTTAAAACCTTTGTTTGAAAGGGATGCAGGTTTTTAGCCTGCACAAAACTTATACTGTTACAAAAAAAAACTAACAATAAAAACCGGGTTCTAATTGATTTGAAAAGGCAAGTCATTTTAGCAGGAATTAATTTTTTGAATTCAAAGTATATTTTGTTTATGGAATAATAGTCACATTAAAAACCCAGCAATGTTATTCCAAATGTAAATGGGGTTAGCAACGGTCCTTTATCTTCCTTGAAAAAAGGAGTCAGTTCGTACATGGCAAAGAAATTAATCCATCGGTATCCGGTTCGGGCCATTATTCCGTATTTGAAATTCTGCAACGAATAGTTGTCGGTTATTTTCAGTTTTTGTTTTTCATCGGCACGATATTTAATGGTGGTATAACTGCCAATCCGGTAACTGAAATACATACCCGACGAAAAATAAAGCCGGTCTCTGTAGTTATTAATCGGTATTTGAATTTCGGCAAGTACAGGAAGGGTTAAAGAGTAAATAAATAATTTTGATTTCTGATTTTCGCTAAAATAAAATTCTTTTGGAATAATTACTTCATCAGCAGTTTTTTCTAAGGTTGTATTATCATCGAGCCGATAATACTGTAATTGAATGCCTAACCCGGTAACCAATCCGAAATTATTTCGGTTGCGCTGTAAACCAATACTTTGTTGAATCAGGTTTAGGTAAAACGAATTGGAACGAAGAATATCATTATTCATAAATTCACTGTCGTACCCGGTGTAATCAGAATTCAGAAATGTATTAAATCCCAGATCAATACCTGCCCAATGTCCCGAGAAATCATCTTTCCAAAAATTAAATCCGTCAGAATTAAGATTTATTTTTTTAAGAATTTCTTCGGCATTTTTCCGAATGGGGACGATTGTATCGGTTTCCTGAGCGAAGCAAACGGTATTAGTTAGCAAGATTGTAAAAATCAATACATTGAAACGGAACCAAAGTTTGTATTTTTTAGGTGGCATTTTAATATTCATAAATTCGCAAATTCTGAACAGAATTAAATGAAATAACAAATTTAATGGTTTAGTGTTGAATAAAGTTGATAAAAGCTGTTAAAAAAGAAAAAGGCAAACCAGATGATTTTACAGGTTTTAAATGAATACTAAAAGTTAATAATGGGAAAGAAAAAACTATAAATGCCTGAAATTCATTTTAAACGAGTACCTTTGCGCCCAATTTTTAGAAGAATTTAGATGATATTATTTAATGAAATGGGCCTCAGCGCCGAAATTCAATCGGCGATTGAAGATTTAGGATTTATACAGCCCACTCCTGTTCAGGAGAAAGTGATTCCTTTTTTACTGGAAAGCAAACAAGACATGGTAGCCCTTGCTCAAACAGGAACTGGAAAAACAGCCGCTTTCGGGTTACCAATTATCCAACAAATTGATTTGCAAAAGAAATCGGTTCAGGTTTTAATTTTAAGTCCAACCCGCGAGTTAGCCATGCAAATTGGCAACGACCTCGAAAACTACTCAAAGAACCTGGGTAAAATCAAAATTGCAGTAGTTTATGGTGGTTCCGATATTCGCAAACAAATCAGCGATATTGAAAATGGTGCTCAGATTGTAGTGGGAACACCGGGGCGTACACTCGATTTAATTAAGCGTAAAAAA
The DNA here is from genome assembly GCA_041737765.1 of Draconibacterium sp. Taxonomy (GTDB): domain Bacteria; phylum Bacteroidota; class Bacteroidia; order Bacteroidales; family Prolixibacteraceae; genus Draconibacterium. The sequence continues at coordinate 28,119 of JBGSRA010000024.1, forward strand.
CTCAAAGTAAACGAAATACGATGGGTTGTACTCGACGAAGCCGATGAAATGCTGTCAATGGGTTTTAAAGACGATTTGGATTCGATTCTGGAAACATCACCGGCCGAAAAACAAACACTTTTGTTTTCAGCAACGATGCCGCAGGAAATTGTCCAGATTTCAAAAAAATACATGAACAATATTCATGAAATATCGGTTGGCAAGAAAAACACTGGTACTGCAAATGTTGAACACAACTACTATTTGATTCATGCCAAAGACCGGTACCTCGCATTGAAACGCATTGCCGATGTAAATCCGAATATTTATGGCATTATTTTTTGTCGTACACGTATGGAAACCAAGGAAGTAGCCGACAAACTAATGGAAGACGGATACAATGCCGATGCTTTGCATGGCGACCTTTCTCAATCGCAACGAGATTTTGTAATGCAACGTTTCCGCGGGAAACACTTGCACATGCTGGTCGCAACTGATGTTGCCGCACGCGGTTTAGATGTAAACGATTTAACACATGTTATAAATTACAACTTACCCGACGATCCTGAAGTTTATGTACACCGTAGCGGTAGAACAGGCAGAGCCGGTAAAAAGGGAATTTCGGTTACCCTGATTCATTTACGCGAAAAAGGAAAGTTAAAAGAGGTTGAAAGAACGGTAAACCAGCCATTTATCAAAAAAATGGTTCCATCCGGTAAAGAAATTTGCGAAAAACAGATGTTCAGTTTAATCGACAAGGTTGAAAATATTGAAGTAAATAATGAGCAAATTGGCGAGTTTATGCCGGTTATTTATAAAAAGCTGGCCTGGCTCGATCGCGAAGAACTGATTAAACATTTTGTTTCGGTTGAGTTTAACCGTTTTCTGACTTACTATGAAAATGCACCCGATATTAATGTGGATGAAAACCATCACAGCGAACGTGAATTTTCAAACCGTGGTGAGAGAAACCAACGCGGTGACAGAGGCGAACGTGGCGAACGCAGAGATCGCGGAAGACGCAACGATCGTGACGGACGTGACAGCCGCAGTAGTCGTGACGGACGTGACAGCCGCGAAGATTTTGGTGGTAAATCGGAAAGGGGAGGAAGAGGAAACTACGAATTTTCGAGGTTCTTTTTTAATATGGGTAAAAAGAACGGTATTGGCAAACGAACCATTATCGATATGATAAACCAAAACATGCCAAATAAAAATATTGAAATTGGAAGCATTGAAGTTTTAAAGGGATTTTCGTTTTTTGAAATCGATAAACGTTTTGAAAATGACGTTTTAAAAGCCTTTAAAGATGCAACATACAAAGGCCAGCGAATTGGCATTGACATTGCAAAAGGGAAATAAAAAGACGAAAGACGGAAGAAAATTAAGGAAATAAAATCTTCTACATAAGTTGGGAATAAAAAGGCTGTTAACTGGGTTAGCGGCTTTTTTTGTACCTGAAATTACCGTTTCTTTTTGCTTGCTTTTGCGCGGGGATTAAATTCGAGGCATCGTTTTATCCATTTATCCAAATCGTCGTCCATGTCAATACCTTCGGGGCTTACATAAAGAAAACCCTTCATCGAATGATTGGTTTCATCCATCATCCGGCAATCATTTTCAAGTAAATATTTTTCTTCATTTTCGGGGTCTATGCGCACCATTAATTCTTCTTTAAACACTCCGGTACACAATTTTTCATCAACAAAAAAACAGAGTCCACCAAACATTTTTTTCTCTTCGAAAGAAACCCTGTTTTCTTTTAAAGAACCACGAACACGGTCGGCCAGATATTCACTGTAAGCCATTTCATAAAAGTTTTATCCGTTTATGATTTTGAGAATTTCAGGATGGAGCATTTGGTTTGAACAGGCAATGGTAAAATTCCGGTTGTAATTATTTTCGTTTAACGAAAAATCAAACATATTTCCTGAAATGTCAGTCACTATTCCACCAGCTTCTTCAATAATTAATCCCGGCCCGGCAATATCCCATATTTTTGTGGTTTGGTTCATGCAGGCGCCCAATTTACCTTCGGCAGTGTAGCAAAAATCGAGTAAACTGTTGGTTGCCCTGAAATTTCGGATGCTTAAAACCAAATGTTGCAAAATTTTAGCTTCTCTCTCGGTTTTCCCGGGTTCATCTGATGAATCGAGAGAGTACGCTGCAAGTATATTACTGAGCTTTGTTTCCGGTGAGACAACAATTTTTTTATTGTTTCGGGTTGCACCTTTCCCTTTTTCGGCAAAATAAATTTCGTTCTGAACCGGCAGAAAACAACCTGCCATTACAGGCACAGAATTTCTTAAAACACAAATTATTACTCCAAACCAGGGCAATCCGGCGGCAAAATTCGAAGTTCCGTCAAGCGGATCAATTACCCAGGTATATTCAGAGTTTCTGTTTTGAAAACCGGTTTCTTCGCCGAGAGTATTATGCCCAGGAAATTTCCCCAAAATAATTTCGATAATCTTTTTTTCCGATTCGATGTCTGCCACAGTAACAATACTGTTTTGGTTTTCCTTTATAGCGTATTCAGTTAATTTTCCAAAATTCTTCATCAGTATTTCACCAGCTTCGTGCAACGCTTTCAAAATTGTATTTTTCATTTCTGTTTGTATTTATAGCAGATAAAACTAATCCCGATTTTTTGATTTACAAATTCCAACCACCCACTTTTTTTACTAATTTTCAATGTTCATAAAAATCTACATCAATGACCAAAACTCAACAATTTCATCATCTTCAGCAAAAAGGAAGTTTGCCGGATAAAGTCCTGTTTCGCCCCATTTTAATGCAATTCGCAGCCGAGTACATTGGCAGTAATTACGGACATTTTGCATCGGATTACAATGCTTTGGTAGAAGCTAATTTACGTTGCATGGATGATTTTGGGTTGGATTTGCTGGGACTAATCTCCGATCCGTACCGTGAAACCAGTGCTTTTGGAGTTAAAATTCAGTTTATACCAAACGGTGTACCTCGGTGCTTGAACCTGATTGTTAAAACAATTGAAGATGTAATAAACCTGAAAAACCCGGATGTGTACAAAGCTGAAAGAACTTTGGACAGGATAAAAGCTGGTGAGCTGCTTTCGAAAAAAACACAGGGAAACATTCCTATTATCGGTTGGATTGAAGGCCCGCTGGCAGAAGCGTGCGATTTGGCTGGTGTTGAAAACATGATGATGCAACTGATGATGGACCCCGATTTTGCCAACCGGTTGATGGATAAATGCATGATAACTACCAAAGATTTTGCCAAAGCGCAAATTGAAGCCGGCTGCGAAATTATTGGGATGGGCGATGCGGTTTGTTCTCAAATCGATGTTGATTCGTACAATTTCTTTGTTCGCGACAGGCATCGGGAACTGATTGAATATATTCACGGATTGGGAGGAAAAATTAAACTGCATATTTGTGGCGATACAACTCATCTATTGAATTCATACACCGATTTCAATCTCGATATTCTCGACCTCGACTGGCAGGTTGATATCTCGGAGGCGAGGAGAATTTTAGGCGAGAAAGTAATTTTTGCAGGAAATATCAATCCGGTTACTATTCAGAATAAAACAAGTGAAGAGGTTTTTCAGCTTTGCAGAAATTTGGTTGAAAAATACAAAACCGAACGATTTATACTTTCTGCCGGTTGTGAAATTACATCGCTAACCCCGCCTGAAAACCTGAAGGCAATGAGTGAAGCTACAATTCTATAACATATATTATTGGATATTTGAAGGGTAAAAACTTATTTTTAGCTCATATTTTATCTGTTTTAATGAAATACTTTATTTCATTGTTTCGGTTAGCACTGCATCTTTTCCCATTCGTACTAAAAATTCAACCCTCCGTGGAGTAAAATTTTCTCTGAGTGGTTTTATAGCTGAATTTTGAAGCATTAAACAATTTAAAATTCAGAAATATGAAAACAAAAACTTTTCTTTTTACAACAGCACTGGTAATTTTAACAGCGATGTTGACTTCGGGTCAGCAAACTGAAAAAGTAAATCCGGCGAAAATCCTCGAAGCCGGAAAACTGCCTCAAAACCTTGAACTAAAAAACGAATTGCAAAAATTTGTGGTAACCACCGACCATTTCAACACCGACATTTTTGGCAATTTTTTTAACAAATTCCGTATTAAAGGCGAATACACCCGTGGGTTACCCGATGACATGGTGAAATGGAACAATGTAACAGTGGCCATGTCGATGTCACGCAACGCTGAATTTGGTGCCGGAGACCCGATCGCTTACATGGAAAACTTCACTTACAAAGTTTCAGAAGATATGATGAACCCTGAAAAGTTCAGCACTTTTACCGAACACAGCGCTTTTACAAAAAACCTGGTTTGGGACATGATGGCAATCGAAGGTTTTGCATGGGCATATTTTAACAACCTCGAACTGAACAAACCTTACAAAGCCGGAATGTTTAACGGAAAAATCGATCTGGCAGGAATGGGTTCGTTTGAGAATAAAGATGTTGTGCTAACCTGGACAGGAATTACCAAATGGAAAGGCGAATACTGCGCTGTGATTGAATACATTACCATGAATAATCCGATTGAGTATGCCGGCGAAGGAATGAGTATGAAAGGCCGCAGCCATTACTGGGGAACCATTTGGGTTTCGGTGGAAGACAAGCAGGTTGAACATGCCATTTTGTTTGAAGATGTGGTTATGGAAATTCAGTTGCCGGGGCAAACCACCAAACAAATAATGGATGCAACCAGGGAAATTACTTATGAGAAAGTACACTAAAAAGAAGATTTTTAAAAACCTGTAAACGAATAATAATGCTAATTCAAAATCCTTAGTGAACTTTTTTAAACTTTGTGGCTCTTTGTGAAATTTATAAATCGTGGTTACACAAAGAGTACACAAAGTTTTTGTGTGAGAACATCGCTAAAATTGAAAAAGCTACAGAACTGGATGATTCATTTCTAATATCATGCCATCAGAAAGCACAATATTTAATACTTTTATAACCAGTAAAAATCAATGATAATGCAGTATCCGACTAACCAAAAAACCCTGAAACAGAAATTCTTCTGGCACTTGAAAATTTTTACAGGTGCAGTGCTGATTACCATTCTTTTTATGTTTATTCTGGGGCAAAAAATTACCTCACCTGTACAAATGATTATGCCATTTGTACTTACATTTCTTCAACTCGAGATTTTTATCTGGCTGGGAACCCGTTTTTTTAAACCCGCAAAAATTGATTCGCCTAATTTTAAAAAACAGATTGTTACCCGGCTCCTTATATTCTATGCGGTTGTACTTTTTCTGGCAACTGCTCTTTTTATAATTGTGTATGCCATTCAGTATTCCATTTATTACGATGATTTTAGCCAGTTTATCTCCTCGCTGTTGCAACTCGAAATGAAAGGTTTTTTTATGGCAACACTGACAGGATTTGGTTTTGGAGCCATATTTTTCTTTTATGTAATGTGGGCACAGGCTGTTGAAAGAGCACAGAAACTGCGTGAAGAAAAACTTATTTTTCAGTACGAAACTTTAAAAAGCCAGGTAAACCCTCATTTCCTTTTTAACAGCCTTAATTCACTTTCATCACTCATCAGAAAAGATCCCGATTTGTCGGAGCAATTCATCCAGAAATTATCATCGGTGTACCGGTTTATTCTCGATAACAGGGAAAAAGAGCTGGTACCACTGGCCACCGAACTTGAGTTTGTAAACAACTATTTTTATTTGCAGAAAATTCGCGACGAAGAAAAAATAATTCTTATTAACGAACTTAAAGAAACCGATAAAGTAGAAGTTTTGCCGGTTTCGCTGCAGCTTTTGGTTGAAAATGCACTGAAACACAATTCGGCCACACGTAAACAACCTCTCGAAATTACCATCCATTCCGAAGGTTTGGATAAAGTTGTGGTACGCAACAACCTGCAAAAGAAAACCCAGTTAAATGATTCTTCTAAAATCGGGCTGAAAAACCTGAACGAACGCAGCAGGTTGATTTTGGATCGTGATATTGAAATTCAGGAAACTGCCGACGAATTTGTGGTGAAAATACCTGTTAAAATGGGATAAAGTATAAATTGATTTAATAACAGTTTTAACTGGAAGATTTAGTTTTAAACAGAACCGACAACTTCGGTCTTCTGACTTCGGTCTTCCGACTTTTTTTAATTATGAAAGTTGTAATTGTTGAAGATGAATCGCTGGCTGCCGAAAAACTGCAAAGGTTGTTGCGCCAGATCGATGTTCAGATAGAAGTAATTAAAGTGCTCGAATCGGTGGAAGAAGCCATCAACTGGTTTTCTAAAAATTCTGCACCCGACCTTGTTTTTATGGATATTCAGCTCGATGATGGAATTTCGTTCGAAATTTTTGATGCCATTAGAATGGATGCGCCGGTTATTTTCACGACTGCATACAACGAATATGCAATTCGGGCCTTCAAGGTAAACAGTGTCGATTATCTGTTAAAGCCTATTGAAGCTGATTCGTTGTCGGCTGCGCTTCAGAAATTCAGAAAACATTTTGAAGCACCAGTCGATTTTGAGGCAAAAATTGCAAAGGTTTTCAACCAGTTATCTTCGAAGTACAAATCGCGTTTTTTCGTGAAAGTAGGCATTCATTTTCAATCTATTCCGGTTGAAAAAATCAGTTACTTTTTTGTGGAAGAGCGCTGCACGTTTCTGAAAACTGCTGAGGGAAAAACATATGACCTCGATTACTCGCTTGATCAACTGCAAAAAATGGTAGATCCCCTTTTCTTCTTCAGAATCAATCGAAATTACCTTGTAAATATCAATTCCATCGACGAAATAATCAGTTATTCGACCAATCGGTTAAAGTTAAAATTAGGAAAAACCGAACAGATAGTTAGCCGCGATAATGTGGCTGAATTTAAACAATGGATGGACAGGTGAAACTGGCTGTTGGCTGCTTGCTGCTGGAATCTGGTATTCTGTAACTGGCTGATAGTTTCAGGTAAGTTCTGATTTTCGGAATATCTATTGTTTAAATTCGATAAGAAACTGCGTAATTAGTTCCACCAAACGCTCATTTTTATCCTCTGCCTTTGCCTTTTCCTTCTTCTGACTCCCGTCTCCAGACTTCGATCTTTCTTCTACTTCTTCCCCGCGTTTTCCCTCACTTTTGCCGATTCGAAATACAAATGAAATATGGCATTAAAAGCCAGCAGATTGGATGTAGTTGATTTTGAATCGTACTGGTAAATAATATTTCCTTCAAAAGCAAAACGACTCTTCCATGATACAGTTGTACCTCCGATAATCTTGATCCGGTTTATCGAGTTGTATCGCGAATCCCAATATGGTTCGGCACTGACATATGGAACCAATGATGTTTTTCCGGTTAAAAATTCGCGCTCAAACATGGCCCGGTAACGAAATCTAAATGAGTAGTTCGGATCATTTCCTACCCATCGGTTATCCATACGAAGACGTTGAGAAAAGAGGATTAAATGCTTCAACAAAAAGCGTCTGTGTATTTCAGCAGAAAGCATGTCCTCGGTATAATCATTTTCAGGGTCGAAACTCCAACCTGCCATATAACCACCGCGAACTAACCATGTTTTAAGTGTTTCAGCCCGGTTTTGATCGAGGAGTCTTGAGAAAAAAAAGCGTTTCGAATTACCAAATGAATGGTCGGCCTGAAAAGAAAGGTTTAAATCGCGTGTGTCATTTTCGAAATAACGGGTTGCTGACGCAAACGACGAAAGTCGCAAACCAGGAGTAACCTTGTACCAGATGTCAACTTCCGGCCAAAATTCAAAACTAGTTGCCTGCCCCGAAACATAATTTGATGTTGCCAGCCAAAACAGCCAAAAAACAGCAATTCGCCTGGTCTGAATTATAAACTTTTTCTGAATCACATTTAAAGGATATAAAATTTATTATCGACACACAAAAGTATAGAAATTGTTGATTTCTAAAGAACAGGTTTTTAGATGTAATTGACAATATAAATTTTTTGAAAGGGAAAAGTTAAAGAAAAAAGGCATCCTAAAAAGATGCCTTCAGTGAATGTGTAATATTAAGCTATTGTTTGTAGAAGGGTAAAACCAGGTAAGAATAAATGATGCATCCCATGCAAATTGCCAATACGAACTCGAGCGATGCAAAAAATACAAGAATTCCGGCAACGGCTATTGCCGCAGCATTTAGTTGAAATAACATCAGTATTGCAATTGCAAGCGACATAATAAATCCAATTCGCGCAGCAAAAATCTTTGGTGCTTTATCTATATTTTTTTTATCAAGATTCAGTGCATGAGCCATTCGGTGACTTAAATAACTGATGGGGCTGTATTTCGCATTCGAAAAAGCCCGTGTATAAAAATCGGCAGTTAAAAAAATAATGAATAAAACTGAGTTAAAAACCAGGCCGGTTACAATCAGTATTATTCCAAAGAGTGCGTTAAGACGGGTTACCCGTTCGTTGATATATTCGTTTGATATGGGACAAATCAGTTGTTTCATGCTTTCTACCTGTAATATTTACTATAAAGTTTGAACTTTACCCGCAAATATATCGACTAAAAAGTATTTTATTCTGATTTGTGATGTTTGTCACACAAACTGCTCACGAAAACTTAACATTTGAGACTAATTAGTCTTTAATTCTGATGATGATTCCGGCAGATAAGTCCCAGTGAGCAACGGGAATTCCAAAAGTCATCCCTCCGCTGGCACCTGCACCACCAGATCCAACACCCCAATACATTCCACCTCCGGCAAAATCCCACGGCGTGGTAACTGCAGCCTGTAAACGCAATCCAAAATTATCGTTTAAAAACATTTTTGCACCAACCGCAAATTCAGTAGAAAAAAACCATTTTCTGTAATTTTCATCCACGCCGGCTTTTTCTTTTATCCAGTAGCGCGAAGTTCCGGCAGATATTAAACCAAACGGAATTATTTTTCCGGCTTGAAATTCTTTGAGAAATCCCACCATGTAATGAGCAGTGCCGGAATTAAAATCAGAAGTTGTATTTACCGCAGCAGGAGTGTAAGTAAGATTCGGATCGTTTCGGCGAACACTTAATTCGAGGTATGAAAGATCGGTAACCTGAACATCGAGTCTTGCACCATATAGAAAGGAATTTTGTAAATCATAAGTTCCGTAACCATTATCGGCTTCGCCACTAAAAGTATAACCAGCTAAAGGTGTAACCTCATAATACTGAGCGAAAACAGATGTTGTACCAAAAAGAATACCTGCAAAAAGAATCAGTTTTTTCATTGTGATGTTTTTAATTTTTGAAACGCCAAATATAGAAAGATTAAGGTAAGTTTTAGATTACAATCCACTTCTTTGCTGTTAACCAGGGAGAAATGAAAATTAAATAAGCTTTCGGTTAAATTACACGTTCAGTGTTTCACCTTCCGATTTGGCAATAATCACGGCTGCACAGGTATCTCCCCATACGTTTACGGTTGTGCGCGACATGTCGAGTACGCGGTCCACTGCCAAAATCAAACCAATTCCTTCGAGCGGCAGGTTCACTGCTGTTAGAACAATCGTCATCATAACAAGTCCGGCCATTGGAATACCAGCCGAACCAATAGCAGCAAGCAAAGCAGTTAGTACAATAATTGCCTGCTGACCCATTGTAAGGTCGATACCGTAGGCCTGTGCAATAAAAATTACAGCAATACACTCATATAAAGCGGTGCCGTTCATGTTGATTGTTGCACCCAATGGAAGTGTAAAACTTGTGATTTTCCCTGAAACGCCATCTTTTTCTTCCACTGCCACCATTGACAGAGGCAGCGCCGCATTCGACGATGAGGTTGAAAATGCAGTGAGCAGAGGTGTGGCCATATTCCGGAAATGTTTCAGCGGGCTGGCTTTTCCTAGCATCCGCACCAGCAAAGGCAAAATAATTGCGCCATGAAACAGCAGGGCAATTAAAACCGTTAACATATAAATTCCCAAACTTCCGGCAATATTGGAAAGTGAACCGGCATTTTTGGCTACTTCCTTCGATACAATTGCAAAAATTCCAAGGGGTGTAAACAGAATAACAAACGTTGTAATTTTCATCATCACTTCAAATACAGCGTCAAAAAAGCGGGTTAGTAATTGTTGTTTTTCAGTTTGAATTTGTGTGATGAAAAATCCAAACAAAATGGCAAAGAAAATTACCGGAAGAATTTGCCCCTTCGACATCGCATCAAAAACATTATCAGGAATAATTCGCATTAAAATATCGCTTACTGAATTGTTGGCCTGTGGCAGAGACTGAACATCGCCGGTAGCACCAAGATTTGCGCCAACTCCCGGTTGAAAGAGATTTACAAAAAAAAGTCCGGTAAGAATGGCGATTAAACTGGTTCCTATATAAAACGATAAGGTTTTTGCACCTAACCTGCCCAGGTTCGAGCCACCACCAATACTGGCCACCCCACTGACAATTGAACTTAAAATAAGAGGTACAACCACCATATTCAGGGCGCGCAGAAAAACCACGCCCATCCACGAAACATAGGGAACAAGGTCAGGCAGAAAATAGCCAAATGCTACGGCTGCAACAAGCGCAATCAGTATTTGCCAGTGAAGTTTAATTTTGAATATCATATTCTGGTTTTATAAGGCAACTAAAATAATCATTCATTTTGAAGAAGTGCAAATAAAAATTCAAGCTTAACGCAAGTTACTTTCAAAGCCCGTGTCTTATTGCTAATTTTCAGGAATTGAATTTATAATGACGGAAACCGAAATCATACAAAAACTTCAGCAGGGTAACGAACCGGCATTTAAGATGCTGGTTGAAACCTACCAGAAACTGGTGGTGAATACCTGTTTCGGGTTGTTGCAGAACACCGAAGATGCCGAAGATATTGCGCAGGAGGTTTTTATCGAAGTTTTTCGTTCAATCCAAAATTTCAGAGCCGATGCCAAACTGTCAACCTGGTTGTACCGCATCGCTGTAAACCGTTCGCTAAATCACATCCGCGACAACAAACGCCGTAAATGGTTTCAGTCGTTTGATGATGTGGTTAAGGAAAAAAACCTGCAACTCAACCATTACGCCAGTGAAAATCCCGGCACCGAACTCGAAAACCTGCAACGTGCAAATATTTTGCACGAGGCCATCGGGGCGCTGCCGGAAAACCAGAAAACGGCTTTTACACTGAATAAGTACGAAGACCTTTCGTACAAAGAGATTGCTGAAATAATGGATATCTCGGTAGCATCTGTTGAATCGCTGATACACCGTGCAAAAGTTGGTCTTCAGAAAAAATTATATACCTGTTATAAAAAAAAGTGCTTTTAGCGCAAGTTATTTATCAATGCTGTGTCATATCAAAAAAAAATAAAACAATGAATTGCAATACTTTACATACGAAAATCATTTTCTTCACCGAGGGAGGTCTTCCTGCCTGGGAAATGGAAGAAATAAAAATTCATCTGGAAAATTGCAGCGATTGTGCCGCATTTGCCAATGAAATGAAAAAGACACTTGCAGTAATCGAAAATGAAAAGATGCCGCAGCTCAACCCGTTTTTTTATACCAGGGTAAAAGCCCGCCTTGAAAATCAGGTCGAAAATGTGGTTGCAACACGGCAAACTCCGGTTTTGGTGCGCATCCTGCAACCAGCGCTATTCTCGTTGCTGCTGCTGGCCGGAATTTATACCGGAATAAAAATAGGGCAACCAGCAAAAAACGCTGCTGATACCTCCGTTTATGCTGAAACAGAAATGATTCCTTATCTGAATGAAATGGAGTCAGAAACAATTGAAAACTTTTTAATGGAATAGTCATGTTAAAAACTACTTCAAATCGAACGCTTGTGTGGGTGATAGTTATTTTACTGGTAACCAACCTTTCCATGGGATTTTCTTTCATGTATCATAAATGGCAGGACAGTAAAGCAATTAAACAGACAGAGAAAACAGCAATAGAAGTACCAACGGAACAGCGCACAAAGTTTTTCAGGGAACAGCTGAACCTGACACCTGAACAGGTTAATCAATTCAGGGAATTGAACCGCACTTACAATCGTTCAGCACGCGATATTACCATGCAACTTGATGAATTAAGGGCCAAAATGGTTGACGAAATGGCAAACGCTGAACCAAGCCAGCACCTACTCGATACCATTACCATAAATATTGGCACTTTGCACACACAGCTTAAAAAAAATACTATCGATTATTATATGGGAATGAAAACAGTCTGCGATGAAAATCAACAGGAGAAACTAAATGAAATTTTCAAATCGATGCTGAATCAAAACGAAGATGTTAAACTACCCGGACGTCAGGGTAGATATGGATGGAGAAGAAACAGTTCTGACACAAAGTAAGCAATAACAATTTAAATATTTAATTATGAGCAAGTTAAGCAAATTTGCCTGGGTATTCTTTGCCTTGGCCTTAGGAACAACTACCCTTTTTGCACAGGGTTTGAGAAACGGAAAACAAGCCGGAAACGGCAGGAACAACAACTGTATTAACCAGATTTCGGGTTTAAACGACGAGCAGAAAACAAAAATTGACGGGCTGAACGAAACACACCAGGTCAAAATGGGCGAACTCCGCACACAACGTCAGTCAACTACCGACGCCATCGAAAAAAGTGAGATTCGCACCACGATGCTGAAAAACGTAAAAGCGCACCGCGATGAGGTAAAATCGCTGCTCACTACTGAACAACAAAAAGAGTACAATTTGTTGCAAGCCAGCGGAAACCATGGAAATGGTCGTGGAAATGGGAACTTTCAGGGCAGAGGACAAGGACGCGGACAGCAGTTCGCCGGGAACCAGGGATGTGGTGGCCGCGTTAACAGAGGCGGCGGCGGACAAGGTTACGGACGGGGAAACCGCCAAAATCAGGGATGTTTCAGAAATTAAAATTCATTATAAACAATTAAAACAGTGTTTTTAAAAAACAGTATTCACAATTTAAACAACAAGTAAAATGAAAACAAGTAAATTATTTTTGGTTCTTGCAATTGCTTTAACAGCATTTGTATCCTGTTCAAAAAACAACGATGTAGTTGATGAAGCCATTGTTGCCACAACCGATGAAAAAAGTGCTGAAGTGGCTGCCCTTTGCGGGACCTGCGATTTCACTGGCACACTCACCGAAGCCGAAATTACAAGTTTGATGGAAATGCGCGAGGAGGAAAAATTCGCTCGTGAAGTGTACCTGGCAATGAATGCAAAATACAACTATCGCACTTTTGCCAACATTGCCAAAAGCGAAAATGCGCACACCAGCGCAGTGTTGTATCTCATTAAAGGTTTTGGTTTAACCGACCCGTCGCCTGTTGGCGCCACAGAATTCAGCAACCCGCTGTTTACTGATTTGTATGCGCAGCTTACCGCAAAAGGCGCCGTAAGTTTGGTGGAAGCCCTGAAAGTAGGTGCATTTATCGAAGAATACGACATTGCCGATTTACAGCGTCACCTGGCCGAAACCGAAAATGCAACTGTTGCAAAAGTGTATGGAAATCTGCTCAGGGGTTCAAAATTTCACCTCAAAGCTTTTACAAATGCACTGAAAGTGCAGGGTGCAACCTACACACCAACTGTTATTTCGGTTGAAGAATACAACGAGATTATTGGAAATTAGTGTTTCGCGGATAGGGTTTAGTTAGCATTGAAAAGTTAATGAATACCCCGGCATATTGCCGGGGTATCATTTTTTCAGTAACAGCAGCTTTTCTTAAAAATAATTGTAAATCATCATCTAAAGTTTTAAACAGAAATGAAACGTTTTCCACTTCCCGATTTACTAAAAGGATTTGCAGTTTTCCTGATTGTGCCGGTACATATTCTCGAAACTTTTATCGACTTCCCGGGTCGTGAAAGTGTGTTTGGGAAAACTTTGCTGTTTTTGGGCGGACCGATTGCAGTTCCTGTTTTTATGCTGGTTATGGGCTATTTTCTGGCCAAAAATCAGAAACCGTTTGCCACCAATTTTTTCAGGGGCATCAAAATTTTAATGGCTGGTTTATTGCTGAACATCGGGCTGAACTTTCATTTGTTACTAAAAATACAATTTGCCGGCTGGCAATTAAATCCGTGGGAATACATTTTTGGTGTCGATATATTCTACTTTGCCGGTCTGGCCATCATTTTACTTTCGGTGCTGAAAACATTAAAATCCGGTCGTGAATGGATTGCATTGTTATTGGTTTTTGCAGTAGCCGGTGCAACCTGGTTTGTAAATCAAAAGCTGATGGTACCTGAGCGAAATTACATTTTCCCGTTTATAGGAGGAACCTGGTCGTGGTCGTATTTTCCGTTATTTCCCTGGCTGGCTTACCCGCTGGCAGGGTTTGCTTTTTTCCATTTCGAGGAGAGACTTTTGACTTTCATCAACCGGCAAAAAACCATTTCGGGCATTCTGTTTACTTTAATTCTTGTACTTGTTTTGTTCTTTGGAAAACAAGGCTTTACAATAACTACCGACCTTCCATCCTATTATCATCACTCATTTTGGTTCTCGATGTGGGCCTTTGGAGTTGTGATTTTATGGTCGGTGTTTTGGCAGTTTATATTGAATAAATTTCCCAAATCCCGTTTGGGTGAATTTTTTATGTGGCTTGGGAAAAACATCACCGTGTTTTATATCATTCAATGGCTGATTATCGGGAATATTGCCACAGCCATTTATCAAACACAAACACTCCAAAGTTATCCATTCTGGTTTGCCGGAATATTTTCGGTAACGCTTTTATTTACATGGTTGATGGGGAAAATGAATATTAAAATTGGCGGATAGAAACCTTTGAAAAATATCGAGATTCCGCCATTATTATTTTTCAATTTACTCGCAAGTTTATTTTAATATTTGTGTCTAATACCGAAACCAATATTGGTTTAATTACTAAATCATAAATACAATGGAAAAAGTAAAAAATTCAATTGGATTATTAATCCTTTTTCTTTCACTTTTTGGTCAAACCGGTTTCAGTCAAACTGTTACATTGGAAATAACAATTGATGTGGCACCGGCAGTATTAAACTTGAGTAATCAGGGCGAAGTTGTTACCGTTCATACGGATATTGCATACAGTTTGGTAACGGCCTCAACCGTTTATCTAAATGGAGTTGCTATTAAGAGTTGGAAGGCTGACGACAGGGGTAACTTTGTAGCCAAATTCCTTATGACTGAAATTAAAGGCCTGCCATTGAATATCGGAGGAATGAATACCCTGGTATTAACAGGAAAAACTATTGCAGGTATCGAATTTTCAGGTTCACAGGAAATAAAAGTAATTAATGTTATTCCTGTAAGTAAAAAGTAATTCAGTAAAGTTTTCAAAATAAAAGGGAAAAATCGAGATGGTTTTTCCCTTTTGTTTATTCAAGGGGTCGATAACAAAATTATTACCGAACCACCAACATTTTTTGTCAGTCTTTTAAATTTCTGGAGAATCAAAAAGGTTATATTCCTCATAAACAATAGATTGTCAGCTTTTAAATTGTCTCAAATTAGTTTTTGCTTTCCAGAATACTATTTTACAATTAAACGGATTGAAAATTTATTTTTTGAAGATTGCAATACTAAAAGATAGAAACCTGGCTGTAATCCAAGGTTAATTTGTGAATTATTCATCTCAACAGTTCCTCCTTTAATCCACTTTCCGTCAGCCGTAAAAAAGGAGAAACTGGTAGTTTCTTCTATTCCGTCAATTCTTATTTTTTCAGATGCAGGATTTGGATAAATCTGATAATTCCCGTGTTCAATCCCCTGTATTGAAGTGCCGGTTATTTGTGCTGAATCTGATGCGACTACAATACCTGTTCGATTTGATTTGAAGTACATTTCTTTAAAGCGATTAATATCGGCATCTTCATCGGCCTTTGTAAATAATTCAAAAACCCAGGGTTCTGGAACAGTTTGGTAATGCAGGTAAACGTTCACCTTAGCCAAAATACCTATACTTGACAAAGGCAAGGCATAAATAATCGATTCATTTCCGGTCCCTGAAAAATAATCAGGGTCTTCAGCTGCTCTGCCTACCACTTTTACAGTATCATAATTGCTGTTTTGTTTTTGAAATCCTTGTGGAACCATCCGGTTATCTTTCAGCGGTACGTGTGCTTTTTCAAGTACAGTCGTCACTTTTCCTTCTGTATTACCCATTACAAATTCATACAATTGTACCTGTTTATCATCGTTTATCACCTGATGATGTGGTTCAAATGTTTCTTCGCTGGTATTAATAAGTGCAGCAGCACCGGGTTTACCCGAATGAAATAGTGTATCTGAATTATGTGTTACAAGAAACTCCAGAAATGCCCTCCTGCTTGGAAATCCGGATGGGAATTTATGGCCTGCCTTATTTTTCAGATTAATAGTAACAAAAACTGAATCATTTGAATAATTAATATTACTGATATCTAAATCGATGGTTTGTTCAGTAAGTAATTTCGTTGTCCGTTGAATTGTTTCCGCCAGTAAATCAGTCCCTGAATTTAATTCTAACTGGTCGTGATTTTCTTTTAACAGGGTAAGCATAAATACATTGCCACCGGTAAAATCATGAATTCCAAAGGGTGTCCGACCTGAAGTAGTACCAGGGCGACTGCTAATAATCACCGAATCATTAATGCGGGGTACATGGCATGACTGGCACGAAATATTTTGTTCTTTGAAAACCGAATTTTCCCATTCATGATAAATGGCCTGTTCAATAAAAGTATGGCCTGTAAATTCTCCATCTTCGTCAACCGAGTTGGTAATCAATGTATGGCAGGAACCACACAACCTTGAATTGTTAATTTTCTCAGAATATACAGGAGTATATCCTGAGTTGACTTTCATCTGTTGAACCAAAGGATTTTGAAAGGAGCCATATATTTCTTTCGACGTATTGATATGAAAATTGCCTGAAAATAAAGGCGAACTGAAATCATCTATTTGATGGCATAATGTGCATGAAATCCCATCCTTTCCCAAATCATCCGTTTGCAAAACATCAAGGGTGTAAACGTCCTGTGTTGTGAGTAGTGCATTTACCATACCCATTGGCGCATGACATCGTGTACATACATTTTCAAGGGCATCTTTATGGGCACTATTTTCAATTCCTTCGTGTTTTACCTTGGCTTTCCAAAATGGGTCTTTGGAGGCATTTGCCAGCATGGTACTTCGCCAGTGTGATACAGGGGAAACATCGTTACCCTGATTATCGCGCAAGGTTTTAATATTGGTACTGTGACACGTTTCACAAACTCCCGAACCCGAAAACCATGTATTCGTTTTAATGGGGAGTTGTTGAATGTACAACAGGTAACTTGTTGAAATTAAGAATGTAAATGCAATTAAGGGGATAAGAAAATTGGGCAGTTTCATAATTGGTTTTTTGTTAAAGTTAGTTAGTATTTAACTTATTCAAACCAAAATCTGAGCTTTTATTTCATTGCAAATTTTACCGAATCACCAATTTTTTTGCCGGTGTTTTTGTATTGCCGTATTCAATAAAATAATGATAAACACCACTTTGATAACGGCTTACATCTAACATTAAATGGTCGGTGTGGCTGTCAACCATATACTGCTCCAGTTGTTTTCCCGAATTGTCGATGAGGTGCAGCGTTGCCTGATTGATGTTTTCAGGTAAAATGTAAGCAACTTTCAGCGACTGGCTGGCCGGATTGGGAAAGGCATTCAGCAAAATTTCAGGATTATTTGGATTCATGAAAGCATTGACAACCGGACTGCCCGGTAAACTGTAAATATTGGTCCACACTTTTTCGGGCGAAACCGAAAAATCGTAACAATACGAAAAAAGTTTGTACTCAGTTTCACTGGTTTTGTTGATGTAATTGTACAGCGAGCCATCAATGGTAATGAGAGCAGAACCGTCTTCGTTGATAATTTTGGTGTCGTACTCGTAATATGCCTTCGACGAATTGTATTTGTAATAGGTGCAAAGCAACTCGATTCCGGCATCCGAATCAAAGGCTTTTTCTGAAATAAATTTGATATCGTACAGATAAAAGCCGCTCGGAATGTTACAATTAATTGTTTTTAAAAGCGAGTGGTCGGTATTGTAAATACGGCACTGCCCGAGTGGAACATCCATCAGGTAATATTTGTAACCGAGCGTTTCGAGTTTCACCATCGAAGTGGAATAGTCGTATTTTTTGTCGAGGGTAACCTGTGCGTTTAAGGAATAAACGAGCAGAAAGAAGATGGAAAAAATGGTTGTCGTTTTCATGTTTTTATGATTTAATTTTCATGTTTTCTATTGTTTATAATCACCCTTCGACTCCGCTCAGGGTGACTGTCACCCTGAGCGGAGTCGAAGGGTGTTGGAAAAGTTCCCACTTAAATGAGCCAAATTTTCGTTTTATTTTATCAATCCCAATCCCTCTTTTGCCGAGGCATCGCCGGGACTGTACAGTAATACCTTGTTAAACAACACTTTTGCCTGCGGATAATTTCCGAGAAAATAGGAAGTCCAGCCCAGCATCAGCAGCCCGTCGTAACCAAACGGGTACAAATCGACCACCTTTTTAAACAGCGGCTGCGCTTTGTTATAATCTTTGCGGCCATAATAAATCAATCCGAGCCGGTACAGCGCAACCGAATTATTCGGACTGATTTCCAGAATTTTGTTGTACAGTTCAATCACTTCATTCCACCGGCCCAGTGCGGCTTTGGGCAAAATCAGCCCAAAACGGGCTTCTTCGGAATACGGTTTTAGCTTTTGTGCGTTGCTGTAAAAAATAACCGACTCGTCAAAAAGTCCGGCATTGTAATTCAGCCACCCCAACCGCAAATTGAGTTCGTATGACGATTCATCAAAAACTTTCTTTAAAACATCGGCGGCAGCCGAAAAATCGCCGGCTTTTTCGTGCTGATAACTTTTTGAGAAAGCGGCTTCGAGGGCTTCCTGCGAAACCTGCGCCACGGCTGAAAAACCGACGGCGGTAAAAATCAGTAAAATAATTTTTCTTCTTAAAAATTCCATGATATTCCTGCTGTTAAGGTGTGTTTTATGTATTTATACTCCAGCGAATTTGTAATGGTTCCACTGGTGTACACATTGTATTTTTCAATAATATCCTGATTGATGTACCTCACCACAAACTGGTATTTTTTGGCCACCGGGAAATACAAACTTCCCATGATTTTTTGCTTCGACCGACCGGGGAAATTGGCAACCACATAACCCGCCGGTTCGATAAAATTTTTCATATCGCCGTTTAAATACTGCCCGTAAAAATGTACCGGCCCCAATTGCGCACCTCCCGAAATTCCGAAGGTGTTGTAGCCAAAACCGTTTTCCTTGTCGCTTTTAAAATATACCCGCGGGGTAAAATACAGGTTGGCGTTCGACAGCGGATAAACCGTTATCCAACCCGAAAGTTGTGTAAATCCATCGTTGTAAATATTGGCGAAATTGACTTCGGCTCCGGGGGTAAAATTGCCAAAATGCCCCCATGTTGAGGTTGAAAAAATGAAGTCGGAAAATTTTGTAGTTGTGCTGTAAAATGTGTTGGGGTCGTAGTTGCCCAGCACCAAATTTGATTTTCCCCAGATTACGTTTGCCGACGGAGAAACATACCACTTTCGTCCCAACACAAAAGTAGGATTGATAAAATACTGGTTTTGAGAGATATCGACAGGAAACGAATTTCGTTCGCCCCAAAAAACCTGTTCTTCGCGGTTGATACCGAGGTGCGTGAAATTGTGCGACAGAAAAACTCCCGGTGCAAGCTGGTGGCTGTAATCCACCGATTCGAAATGATAGTTTTTCAAAATAAAAGCTTCGCCATAATCGCTTCCAACATTCAGTTCCTCATCAAACGACCGGTTGGCCAGTGCATCAAAATCGGGGTTGAAACTGTACCCGATTTCCAGTGCAGCGCGCAGCGGTTTCATGTTTTGGTAGTTGATTTTTACCTTTACCGGAACTGAAAATTTAGTTGCATATTTCGATGCTTCCACACTGCGGCCTGAGTAAACCAAACTGTAATACAAATACTCCTGCAACCATTCAAAACTCTGGTCGTTTTTCCATGCTTTCAGAAAAAAATCAGAAGCTTTGCGGTATTTTTTCAGGTTGTAATATGCAATGCCTGTTCTCGCCTGCAGGTAAAAATAGTCGATTCCATTGCTGCGGGCTTCATCAGCAAAATCAATCAGTTCAGCCCATTTTTGCTCGGTGTAAAGGTCGTACGACTTTTTATCGACACCGGCATAATTCAGTTTTTGCTGTGCCGACACCGCCATAAAAAGAACCAATAAGCATGTTGTTAATCCAAATCGTTTCGACATATTATTCTGATTTTTGCGTCATTTAATTGAACTGAAAGCTGGAAAACATTGTCCTGTGAAATCTTTATTCCGGTTTGAAATTTTCTGATTTCCCTTCCCGCCATTTTTTGCGAAATGGTTGCCTCCATTTCAATATCGCCCGACGATAAAATATCGCCGGCTTCTTTAATTGTAAGTTGATATTCAGCTTTCAGAAACAGAAAAACGGGCGCCACAAAATCCTGTAAAATTTTTGGTACTCCGTTAAACATGAGATTTACCGGGATGGTGTCGGCAATTTTACTGTTGGGCTGAAAACCCAGCGGCACTTTAAAAAGCGAGACAAAAAACCAGTATAATGCCGTGTTTTTCTTCCCCGTGAAATTGGTGAAATAATGCAAATCGCCGTTGTTATAAAGGTAAGCCAGTCCGCTTTCTTTTTCGCAGCGGATGGTTGTGTTGTTGTACACGTCGGTTTCCACATTCCACAAAAAGGTACCTGCAAGTTTTTGCCATTTTGGTTTTGTTGAATCAACCTCAACCTCAACTTTAATTTGCTGACCGGGAATAAAATGCAACGCTGCTGCCAGCGACTCGTTTTTTGCCGGGTTCACCACAACCTCATTATTTCCGGGATAGCAAAAGTTTTTCAGGTTGAAATAATTCTCCTCTTTCAGCAAATAGTGGCCAAACGGGTAATCGAGTGTTGCCGAACCAATATGAGGCGTAACCTGAAACTGAAAATGCAAATGCGGGTACGGCGACCTTCCGGAATTTCCGCAGCGCCCTAAAAGCTGCCCCTTTTTGACAATGTCGCCGGGTTTTACTTCGATGGAATGATATTTCAGGTGACTTAATTTGGCATATAAATAATCGTTGTGCTTGATAATTACCGTGTTTCCCCAGTTGTTTTTTGTGTTTACATCGGCTATTTTATTATCGTGAATGTGGTTTACAACTTCAATCACAGTACCGTCGAACGGTGCCAGAACCGCTTTTGCATAACAAAAATAGTCTTCCGGAAAATCGCCCGAACCCCTGAACTGTCTGCTACTGCGGTCGGTAATGATAAAATCCCATGCATGACGCCATGCGCCTTTGTGTGTATGTTCGCCATTGTACGCCTGGTTCACGGTCCACTCGCCAAAAAATGGCAGCGATGCCGAAACCGGGTAGGCCACCGGAAAACGTTTTAAATTGCCTGAATACAGATAAAGATTTTTCTCGGGCTTGCCCAACTGAACCGGTGTTTCAACCAGGTATTCCGAGCGTTTTTCGCGCAGTTTTAAAGCGTACAAAAACATAAGCACAACCACATTGAATGGTAGCGAATAGGGCGATATCCTGAAAATGAGAAAGATTTGCTGGGTGCTGGTGGTGATTAAAACCACAGCCGGCAGCAACAGAATTATCCAGGCAAAACTTACCCTGCCTGGAACCAGATAATAGCCACCCAGCGCGATGGCCGTTAAAATATAGTTAAACCCGATGAACGTGTAGCCCAGCGAATTAAACTCGATTCCCACCGCCTGGTAAAACAGCCACGCCACCGAATACCCCAGCACCGACAACACAAAAGTGATGCGCGAATAAATGAGCAAACCGATAGCAATAATGATTCCCGCCAACAAATGGCTCTGAAAAAAAATAGCGCCCAGCGAATGAAAATAGATTTTGATAAACGACGAACTGATTGAATTCTCCAGGAAATCATACAGGTTAACAAATGTTTGGCCGCCGAGTGAATACAACTCGTTATGGGTGAAAATGCCTCTTTCGCTGATGTGCAGCGCGTTTAAATCGCCCCGCGAAAGTGCAACAATCCAGATGGTTACCAAAAAAGGAACGCTCAGAAAGGGGAGACCGTATTTTCCCAGCACGCCCTGAAAAACCAGCGTGAGAAAAAAGCTGGTAACCGCAGCCACTGCAATCAGTAAAAAAAGCTCGGGCGAAGGCTGATAAAACAAACCCACACCCAAACCTACCAGCAGCGCATTAAAACCATACAATCCAGAAACCAGAAAATATTTGTTATAACCCAGCAACCAGGCAAGCAGGTTGGCAATTAAAACGGCCACCAAACCGCCAATTCCGGCACCGTAGTCGAAAAAGCTAATCAGCAAAAGAAATACAGCCAGCAATTTCGAGGTGGAAAAAAACACCTGCGAATAGCTGTTCAAAATGGATTGAACGATTTCCTTTATGGTTAGTTCGCTGGATTTCATCTAATCAATTCCTTTTCGGATTCAGCTCAAAACTTTGTAACGAATCAAGTTTCTCTTTTTTACGGATGATATGTGTTTTTCCTTCCAAATCGATTAAAACCACGTTAGGGCGGAATGTGATAAACTGCATCCACTGAGTCATGTTGTAGGCGCCAACCCGCTCAATTACAAGTCTGTCGCCGGTTTTTACGTGTGGAAAATTGATGGCATCGCGAATCACATCGATGTTCATGCACAACGGTCCGTAGATGGTGGTGTCTTCAACATATTCCGAAACTTCTTTACTCGGGTAAACGCCCAGGTTGTACCAAAAAGAAGTAAACAACAGGTTCACTCCGGCATCGATAACCATGGTGCGGCGACCCAGCGTGGAACGTTTGTTGGCCAGCACAGACGTGAGTAAAAAGCCGGCATCGTCAATCAATGCGCGACCGGTTTCGAGAAAAAGTACCGGCAGGTTTTCGTGCGGAATTTCCGACGAAATGATGGCGTTTGAAATTGCTTCGGCATAATCGTCGAACGACGGACAGGTTTCGGAGCCCGGCATGTAAGCGCCTTTCAGCGTGTTTTTCGATGCAAAGCCGCCGCCCAAATCGATGTATTTCAGCCAGTGGTTAAACTTGCGGTGGGTAGCCATGTAAAGATTCGAAAGTTTTGATGCAGCTACAGCATAAGCTGAAGTTGTCATAATATAGGTTCCGATGTGTGTGTGCAGCCCGATTAAATCGAGGTTTTCGGCTAACATGATGCGGTTGATGGCATTCCACGCCTCGCCGTTTTCGTAATTAAAACCAAAGCGATCCCACATCGGGTAAATGCCTGTATCCATGTTGATGCGGATGGCCACCCGCGCTTTTTTGCCCAGTTTGCGCGTGGTTTCAATCAGCAGGTACAATTCATCAAAGTGGTCGATGTGGATGCAGGCATTGTGGTTAATGGCCAGCGTTAAATCCTCTTCCGATTTTTCGGGGCCATTAAAAAGAATCTGGGTACCTTTTACACCTAATGAAAGCGCTTTTTGAAACTCGAAGCCGGAAACCACCTCAGCCCATGAACCCTCGTCGTGAAAAATGCTGCAGACCGCATCGAGATAATTGGTTTTGTACGACCATGCAAACTGCACTTTCGGGTAGCGGGTTTCGAAAGCCCGCCGGGCTTCGGCGTAAGTTTCCCGAATGGTTTTTTCTGACATGACAAACAACGGCGAACCGTATTCGTTCATTAGTTTATCCACTGCAATACCATCGATTGCTGAAACTATTTTTTGCCGGGCTGGCAACCCGAATTTGTTGGGAATACCTGCGGTTATTTTGCTTATAACCGGTTTTTCGTATTTTAATTTTTCCATTGTTTTGTGTTTTTCTCGTAAAGACGCGCAGGCGCCAGGTTTATTATTTACTAATCTTTATTTTCTAATCAAATACCACATAGGCACATAGAGCACATAGTAAAATCGTTAATCATAGTTAGTTAATCTCATTTTATCTGCAGTTAAAAACCACAGCACCCTTACAACTATTCATGCATTCATGCATTCTCGCATTCATGCATTTTTTCAGATTTCCTTATTCATCGAAATAGCAGCGAATTTTTCCAAATCCACAATCATGTCGTACGAATAGCGAACAAACATTTTTCCGATTTTGTATGAGGTCATTGGTTTTACGTCCCAGCCCAAAGCCAGTTTAATCAGTGCATCAGGAATGTTTTGCCCGGCGCCCACGGCAAGGTAAACCCATGCCGGAATCCGCGGGTTGATTTCGATGAGGAAATATTCGCTGTTGTTTGTTTTTATCAATTCGAGTTCCATTCCGCCCTTCCATTTTGTTTTCTGGATAATCAAGCGGGTGAGTTCCATCATTTTCTCGTCGGCCAGCGTAATTCCACCCCAGGCTTTTCCTTTGTCGGTAATGTATTGTTTGCGCATCGGAACGGCGGCAATTGTATTCCCTTTTCCGTCGCCGAGTGCAATCACATTTACCTCGGTGCCTTTTACGAACTCTTGTGCAATCACCGGCAAGCCCCATTTGGCAGCCAGTTTGTGAAAGGCCTGTTTCACCTGTTCCTCGTTGGCGGCAACATAAGCATCGTAAAATTGCCCCTTTATCATTACCGGGTATTCAAATTTTTCCTCAATTTCCTTAATCTGGCTAAAGCTTCCGAGGTTGATACTGCCCGGCACTTTCACACCATATTTTATCCCGTATTCAGGCAATTTATCCTTTTCGCGCTCCTGAAACTGTTTCAGGGTGGGTAAAAACATGTGAATCCCTTTTTCACGCAGCCGCTGTTCATTTTTCATAAACGAAAAAAGTTCAGCATCGAAATTAGGAATCAGCACATCAATTTTTTCCTGCTGGTGAATGTGTTCAATGCGTTCAATCAATTCGTCGGAACCCCCTGAGGGATAAGGAATCTGGAAAATGCGGTCGCACAATCCTTCCATATAAATACCGGGTTCGAGGTTTTCGTAAACCAACCCGATGATGCGTACATCAAAATCTTCCGACTCTTTTGCACCGCGGATTACCGGAACTCCCGGCCCCGGATTGTCGGTGTTGTTAAGTCCGGTTACTGCCAACGTAATTTTCTGTTTTCCCATGATTAGCTGCTATTTAAAATCGAGCGGGTTGTCCTGCGAAATAATCTGGTGGTGTTTCAACAGGGCGCAAAACTCATAAAAGTCCTTTTCAAAAGTAAGGTCGTCAATTTCGTACTTTTCGAGTATTGAGGTTTTGAGGTTTTCGAATTCCTTTTCCTCCTGAATGTTTTTTATCAGCTCCAGACCAAATGGGTTCAGGCTAAACGAATCGCCTGTTTTAGAGTTAAATACAAACCCATTGTCACTAATTTTTACTTCTTCTGGTATTTTCATCTTCTGTTTTTATTTTTTTGAATTGAATGTTTGACACCTGTTTTACTAAAAACCTGCAATAAGGGTTCATTATTATTCATCCAATTCAATAATAAGATAAATATATGAAGTATGAAGCATTGAATTCATTTAACAAAATTGGATTCTGGCATTAAACTTGTCTAACTTTGAATTGTTAGAAACATAAAAAATTAATTACTATGAAAACAATTAAAACACTTACACTACTGCTTGCCTCTTTCTTTATTATTTCATCCTGCGAAGGACCGATGGGCCCTCCCGGACAGGACGGTGATGCACTGATTGGTACCATTTTCGAAATGGAAGGCGATTTTAACGCTTCAAACAAATATGAGTTATTCTTCGATTTTCCGCAGAACTTCGAGATTTATGACACTGATGTGGTTTTGGTTTACCTGCTTTGGGATGTTGTTAATGTAAACGGTAAAAACACAGATGTTTGGCGTTTAATGCCTCAAACCATAGTTTTTAAGGATATTTATCCGAATTATACCGAAACTGATGTTTTGCAATACAACTTCGATTACACAGTTAATGATGTCCGGATTTTTCTGGAAACAACAATGCAGTTCAGCGATCTTTTACCCGCTGAAACACAGGATCAGGTATTTAGAATTGCAGTAGTTCCGGCCGATTTTATTGCAGGCAAGAAGTCATCAGAAATCAGCGATTTGAGCATTTTGATGAATAATTCGGAATTAAAATTTAATGTGATAGGGAAATAACAGGAAGTCCGAAGTCAGTAGTTGGAAGAAAGGCACAGGTAAAATACTTAACTGAAGAGATTTATTCTTTAAACATTGAGGTATTTTTCCTGTGCTTCTTTATTTAAAAGATTGATTGCTTCGCCATAAGAATTAAGGTCTCTGCAGATTTTCACAACATTTATTTTCAAATCAGGTTTATCAAGTAATTCTGCAAAAACAGGGGTTTTTATTCTGAATTTTTTCTTTGGTATTATGATGTCCTTTTCATAATCATATTTAAATTCCTTATGAACAGCAAAAACAAATTCAAGACCTGACCCGCCAAATTTAATCTCGTAAAACCGCGAATAGATTACATAAATTCGCCCATTTGGCATTCCGTAGTAATGCGCGGGGAAAGCGGTTGGCAAATACGATGCGTATGTTCTGTGAATTAGTTTAGCTATTGATTGCATACAATTCAAATTAAATTCAGGTCAACCAAATAATTAATTCAGTTGGCGAAACATCCCCACAATTGCATGTTTTTCAAACAATAAGAAAAATATAAAGCTGCGTCCTTGTAGTTTATATATTCCGGAAATTCAAAAAAGGTTACCCTGACAATCAAAAAGAAGTCGTTTTTCAATTTTTTGGTAACTAAAATCCTGACCTTATTTGAGAGTCACTTAAATATAGTAACACTAAAATTTGCCAATTATTCTTTTCTTTGCTGGCAAATTAAATAGTTACTTAAAATGGACTTCATTAAAACAATTCCAGCCGTTCTTGGTGTTGGAAACGCACTGGTTGATGTAATTACTGTACTTGAGAACGATGCCATTCTTGAGAAATTTGGTTTGCCAAGGGGCAGTATGACTTTGGTTGACGCCTTGCTTTCGAAAAAAATTTACGAAACGGTAATTACTGATAAAAGCGAAATGTCAACCGGGGGTTCGGTGGCAAATACCATGAGAACTCTTGCCAGCCTGGGAGGAAATGGCGGATATCTCGGTAAAATCGGTAACGATGAACTTGGATTGGTTTTTAAGGAAGCATTTGAAAAAAGAGGAATTAAAACTCACCTTTATTTTAGTGAAAAAGAAACCGGAAGAGTAATGGGTTTGGTGAGTCCCGACTCTGAACGTACTATGGCTACTTACCTTGGAGCCGCTGCCGAACTTACACCGGCTGATTTCAATGAGGCAATTTTTAAAGAATACCAATATGCCTATATGGAAGGTTACCTGGTTTTTAATCAGGGATTAATTAAAGCCGGAGTTGAAATGGCAAAAGCAGCAGGATTAAAAGTAGCCATCGATTTGGCCAGTTTTAACGTTGTTGAAGCCAATCTGGATTTCTTAAAGGATTTAATTAGAACCAGTATTGATATTGTATTTGCAAACGAAGAAGAAGCCAAAAGTTTTACCGGAAAAGAACCGGAAGAAGCACTTCACGAAATTGCCGGAATGTGTGAACTGGCCGTTGTAAAAGTAGGAAAACAAGGCTCGTTTATTAAACGCGGAAATGAAGTTGTTAAGGTGGGCACTATAAAAGCAAATGCTATTGATACAACTGGCGCAGGCGATAGTTATGCCGCAGGTTTTTTTTATGGACTGACTCATAATTACGATTTGGAAACCTGCGGAAGAATTGCAGCACTTGTATCAGGGAAAGTGGTAGAAGTGATGGGTGCAAATTTACCCGATCATCAATGGGCTGATATCCATGAAGAAATCAGGAAAATAGTAAAATTGAAAAACTGATAAATTGTTTATTCATGCATTTTCGCATTCACGCATTCATGCATTTTCTCTTTCTTCTAAAACAACCCGTGAATCTGTGCGTCAATTTTATCAATAATTAAACTGAGGTCCTCCGGATTGGTTGTAAAATCAATGTCATCAACATTAATAATCAGCAGTTTTCCTAAATTGTAGCTGTTAATCCATTTATCGTACCTGTCATTCAGTTGTTTCAGGTAATCAATTCGGATTGAACTTTCATATTCGCGGCCACGTTTTTGTATCTGGTTTACCAGTGTTGGTACAGTTGCACGCAGGTAAATCAGCAAATTTGGTGGTTGTATAACGCTTACCATTAAATCGAAAAGCGTTTTGTAATTATTAAAATCGCGGGTACTCATTAAACCCATGCTGTGCAGGTTGGGCGCAAAAATTTCTGCATCTTCATAAATTGTACGATCCTGAATAATCGTTTTCCCCGACTTCCGGATGTCCGTAATTTGTTTAAAACGTGAATTCAAGAAGTAAATCTGAAGATTAAACGACCAGCGCTGCATATCGTTGTAAAAATCATTCAGGTATGGGTTCTCATCCACATCTTCATAATGTGGAGTCCATTTGTAATGTTTTGCCAGAAGCTCAGTTAAAGTTGTTTTTCCGGCGCCAATATTTCCTGCTACTGCAATGTGCATATCATATAAATTTGAGGTTCGAAATTATAAAAATTTGAGGTTATTCCTGTATCATTTTTAAAAGTTCATCAAGATATTTTCTGTCGTTTGATAAACGTGGTATTTTATTCTGACCTCCAACTTTTTGACGATTTTTCATCCATTGGTAAAAAGTGCCTTTTGGAGCATTTATAATATGTGGTCGTTCCAGGGCAAGGTTTTTGTGCCGCTTGGCTTCGTAATCTGAGTTTAAAGTTTTTAACGAGTTGTCGAGTGCCGTAATAAAAAAATCAAGATCGGCAGGCGCTTTTTCGAATTCAATTATCCATTGGTGAGCTCCTTTTTGGTTATCACCCATAAAAATTGGGCCAGCGGTATATTCATTAACTATAGCTCCGGTATGTTCGCATGCAATCTGTATTGCTTTTTCTGCATTGTCAATAATAACCTCTTCGCCAAACGCATTTATAAAATGTTTGGTTCGTCCGGTAATTTTAAATTTGAACGGAAATTTACAGGTAAATTTTATTGTATCACCAATAATATAACGCCACAAACCTGCATTGGTAGAAATTACGATAGCGTAGTTTTCGTTTATATCAACATCTTTTAAACTGATAACCCGTGGATTTGCCGAGTCAAAATCTTTCATCGAAATAAACTCAAAGAAAACGCCATAATCAAGCATCAATAACATATCCTTGCTATGCGGACTATCCTGAATACCGAAAAATCCCTCGGAGGCATTGTAAGTTTCCATGTAATGCATCTGGTCCGAAGGGAAAAGCTGTTCGTATTGTTTGCGATAAGGTTCAAAATTTATACCTCCGTGTACAAATACTTCCATGTTTGGCCATACCTCGAAAATATTGTTTTTTCCTGTTTTTTCGAGAGCTCTTTTAAATAACACCAGGTACCAGGAGGGAACCCCCGAAAAAGAAGTTACATTTTGGTCGAGCGCAGTTTCAATAATTTTATCAATTTTTTCTTCAAACTCTTCAATCAGTGCAATTTCGGTGGAAGGTGTGCGTATAAAATCGGCCCAAAAAGGTACGTTCTCCAGCAAAATTGCCGATAAATCGCCGTAATATGAGTTATTCTCCGATTTATTAATGTGATGACTCCCTCCCAAAGTGAGTGTTTTACCTTTCAGGATTTTAGTTTCAGGGTAATTTTTTATGTATTGTGCAAAAACATCTTTCGGGCCGCGCATGTGACAATCTTCGAGCGATTCTTTGGTTACCGGAATAAATTTGCTCTTATCACTGGTAGTACCCGATGATTTTGCAAACCACTTTACTTCGCCCGGCCACAATAAATTTTTTTCACCCTCCCGTAGGCGTTCTACAAAAGGTTTAATATCGTTGTAGCTTTGCAGTGGAACCGTCTGCTGAAAATCATTCAGATTGGTAATCTTTTCATAGCCGTAAGTTTTTCCCCATTCTGTTTCTTTCGCATTGTGTATCAGGCTGAAAAAAACTTCGTTCTGAATCTCAATCGGGTATTCGCGGTACAATTGAATCTGATATGTTCGTTTAAAATTTAACCACTGAACTACTGAATTTAGAAGAGGCATCGGCTTATTTTCTTAATTTGTTTAACGCCAAATTTATGAATTATTTGGTCAATTGGGTAGATTAAGTTACAACAAAAACTGTGTTGAAACAAAATCAACTTTATGTTCAAATTACCCTGATTTCCCTTGTTTTGAAACTTGACTTCAAAACCCTAAAAATGGGTTGAGAATCTAATAAAGTATTGCTTAAAAAGAAAAAAACTGAAGCAGATATTCATTTTCAACACAAGTGAAATGGGATAGAATTGAAATAATCTTATGTTCTTATAAAAGTATTGGATAAAAATATACTTGCCTATCTGGATTTTTAAGATTAAAGGGAGTTTCGTCAGAATAATAAGAATCTATTTTTCAACTTTAATTTGATTAAAAGTTATTAACAATGCAATTATCACAGGTATCATGGCAGTTTAAAAATAGATTTTATAACATATTAATATTGATACGCTTGGATGTTGTTTTTTATAATGTAATGTTTATATTTGTAGTGCCCTATTTATAAAACTAATTGTTAATAACTTGAAATACAGAGGTATTTATTATGGAAAACTAACAAAAGTACTTTTTTTAATTCTTGTATGTCTGCAAAGTGCAGCACAACAAGATCCTATTTTTACTCAATATATGTACAATGGACAGGTATTAAATCCTGCCTACGCTGGTATTTGGGAAAAAGCAGGATTTACTGCGTTAGTTCGTGAGCAGTGGGCCGGAATCAACCGGGCACCACTCACACAGTCTATTTCATTACACAGCCCACTCAATAATGAGTCGGTGGGAATGGGATTAAATATTGTTAACGATATTTACGGTCGTGAACAAAGACTATCCATTCTTGCCGATTATGCCTATGAAGTTAATTTAACACCTTGGCGTAGATTACGATTCGGTGTTAAATTTGGTTTTACCAATTATAAAAATCCGCTTTCAGAATATCAACTTTATCCTGATGGGGAAATCGACCCTGCATTTTCAGAAGATATCGATCTTAAGTTTCTTCCGAATTTTGGTGTTGGCGCTTTTTTGTATGAGGACAATTATTACATCGGACTTGCCATTCCCAAACTGGTAGAAAACGATTTCAGCTATAATTTTCAGAATTATTCAACCCAGGCTGAAGTTCGAACCATTTACATTAATGGCGGGTACGTATTTTTTCTCGATCCATTTTCAAAACTCATTTTTAAACCAACCCTGATGGTACGCGCTAGCTGGGGCTTGCCTTTTCAATTCGATGCAGCCGCAAATCTACTGATTTACGAAAGGTTATGGTTTGGCTTAATGTGGAGATCGGGAAATGCCATTTGTGCAACTACCCAGTGGTTTATTAACAAAAACTTACGTGTGGGTTTTGCCATGGACATGGCCTACACCGATATATTTCCCTACCAGAGTGGGACTTTTGAGTTTACACTTGGTTACGATATCGATTTTTTCGGTAGGAAATATGTGAGGGCAAAATATTTTTAGAAGAAATATAGATGACTAATTATCAATAAGTTAGTCTGATTTTTTATAGGACGCAATTTAAAATTTTAAAATAGGATTTAGAGTTAAAAATAGGCCGGAGGCCTTTTTAACCACACCCAATTTTCTCTGATGGGAGAAAAACTGACAGAATAAGTCAGCAGGGAAATATGAAAATGGAAGGACTTTAAAATTAACTGATGATAAAAAATTTGCTTTAAAAACTTGACTAAACAGAAACATACCGGCGTATTAAAATTGGCAGCAGTAATTATTGCTGTTTTAATGGCGCATTCAGGATCATTTTCTGAATCAGCCCCGGCCTGGTATGCAGTTTCTTCATTCAACCCATCCGTTTTTTCGCCGGTAGCTTTCACTGATACAGTTCACAATCCAAATGCACCGTTGCAAATCGAGTGTCCTGAAGATATTTCCACCTACACCGATATAAACGAATGTACTGCCGAAATCAGTAACAGCCTGATATTAAATGTGACTGAAGGAACTCTTTTTTCGCTTACCTGGGTGATGACCGGCGCCAACGTTGACGCATCTCCACGTACAGGAATTAATCAAATTGAAAGTTATGTTTTTAACGAAGGTACTACCATTGTAACCTACACAGCAAAAGACAAATTCAGAAACAGTTTTACCTGCACAATTACAGTAATTATTTCCGACAACCAGGTGCCGAAACTGGTTTCTGCCCCTGAAAACATTACAGTATCCAGCGATGATAACGAATGTGGTGCGCTGGTAAGCTGGACAGAACCCGATGTAATTGACAATTGCACCCCTTCGTACCAGATAAAGAAAATTTGTTCGCATGTTTCCGGCTCATTCTTTCCGGTGGGAACCACAAAAGTTTCCTATATACTCGACGATGGCATGGCAACTACGCAGGTGGTGTATCCGTTTACAGTAACAGTTACCGACAGGGTTGCACCGGTTCTAACAGCTCCTGAAAATATTACATTGAATTGCGGCGATTTTTTGCCACGTATTTATTCCAACTTTAACGAATTCATTGCTGCCGGTGGCAATGCAACCGACAATTGCAATATAAAAGCTAGCAGTTTTACATTTCTATCTCAAAAACAAAGCAACCCAACCTGCCCATATACACTTACACGCACTTACCAGATTTCTGATGTTTACAACAACATTGGCAAAGTTGAACACTTGATTTTTGTTGGTGAAGAAGCACCAAAAGCTGAAATTGTACCGGTTACTGAAGCTGAAACTGAAGCTATACAACCTGGAAGCAATTTTCTGAAATCGGGGATGGGGATTGAATCCTCTCCCGCAACTTATAGTACCCCAGGAACATATACTTTTACTCCTCCTGCCGGTGTAACAAGCGTTCTCGTGCAAGCCTGGGGTGGCGGTGGCGGTGGCGGAAGTTCAAATGCAAATGGCACACAGCGAAGAGCTGGCGGTGGCGGTGGCGGCGGCGGATTTACTTCCTCAAACATAACAGTTACACCAGGTAATAACTATACAGTTGTTGTTGGCGCAGGAGGTACTGCAGGTAATGCAGATGATGGAGGAAACGGGGGTAATTCAACTTTTAACACGAACAGTGTAATTGCCAATGGAGGAAGAGGTGGTGAAAGGGGTGGTAATGGTGCAGCTGGAACCGGAGCAGCAAATGGTTCTGCAACTGGCACTGGCACTGTTTTAAGGAGGGGAGGAAATGGAACTGCTGGCCAAAATAATACCAGGAGTGGTGCAGGTGGCGGTGGTGCAGGAACTACAGGGAATGGTGGTGCAGCATCTGGTATTACCGGTGGTACTGGAACAGCCATTGGTGGTGGAAATGGAGCCAATGGTTTAAATTCAAGAGGGGCTGGTAATAATGGAAATACTTTTGGTGGTGGCGGAAGTGGTGGTTATAATACAGCCGGTCAACTTGAAACAAATGGCGGCGCAGGTGCAAATGGTCAGGTAATCATAACATGGACTTGCCCCACTTACGCACTTACTTCAGCAGCAAGTGCAACTTCGGTTTGTGTTAGCGGAACTTCAACAGTAACTTTAACTTCAACATCGTTACCCGATGGAACATACACAGTTACATACAGCACAACAAATCCGGTGACAACAGGAAATACAGCCACAATGGTTTTTAATGGTTCAACCGGAACTTTTACAACAATATCTTTATCGGCAACATCCACAATAACTGTCACTTCTTTAGGCAGTGGAACCCCGCCGTATGATTGCACAAATGCAATAGGTGCATTTAATACGGCCACAGTAAATGTATCTGCTTTACCAACAATAACACTTGGTTCCAATCCATCGGTTTGCCGGGGAATGACAACTGCAAATCTTACATACAGCGCCTATACTGGATCTCCTAACCAATACAGTATCGATTATGATGCTACAGCAAATGCTGCAGCATTCACCGATGTTAACAATGCTTCATTGCCTGCAAGTCCAATTGTATTAACGGTTCCTGCTGGAGCACCAGCCGCAACCTATAACGCAACTCTCACCATCAGAAACGGTGGATGTATAAGTACTGCATATAATATTTCAGTAACAGTAAAACCGTTACCTGTAATCACCACACAGCCAGCTGCATTAACTATATGCGAAAATGGATCAGGGTCTTTCGTTGTTGCCACTTCTGCTTCAAGTCCTACCTACCAATGGCAATATTCAACAAATCCGGTTACTGTCTGGACTAACACAGATGCAGTTGCAAATTTATCTGGACATACAACCAACACTTTATCACTGATAAATGCTCCTTTAGGATATAGCAACAGTAATGTTCGCTGTATTGTAACTTCAAATGGATGTTCAACCATTTCAAATGTAGTATTGTTAACTGTCAATCCAACCAATACAGTAACCAGGACATCAGCTGCAGCGACAACAGCCCAGACGGTTTGTATTAACACCCCAATCACCAATATTACCTATGCGACCACTGGAGCAACCGGAGCTACGGTTACCAATTTACCAACCGGAGTAACGGGTTCGTGGGCCGGCAATGTAGTTACCATCAGTGGCACTCCGACAGTTGCGGGAGCAGCGATGACTTACACAGTAACCTTGACAGGAGGTTGCGGGACGGTTACAACAACAGGAACAATAGCAGTAACAGCCAACAATACAGTAACCAGGACATCAGCCGCAGCGACAACAGCCCAAACGGTATGTATCAACACCCCGATAACCAATATTACCTATGCGACCACCGGAGCCACCGGAGCTACGGTTACCAATTTACCAACCGGAGTAACGGGTTCATGGGCAGGAAATGTTGTAACCATCAGTGGAACACCAACAGCATCGGGAACATTTAATTATTCGATATCGTTGACAGGAGGTTGCGGAAATGTAAATGCAACAGGAACAATCGTTGTTACTCCTGACAATACAATCACTTTAACTTCAGCAGTTGGAACAGACGGACAAACAGTTTGTATTCTTAACTGGATTACAGATATCTCTTACAACACTACCGGGGCAACCGGAGCAACTTTTTCTGGTTTACCAACTGGTGTTGCCGGTACATGGAATGCGGGTGTAATAACAATAAGTGGTATTCCGTCAGTTTCAGGTACTTTTAATTATACTATTACTTTAACAGGCGGATGTGGAAATATTACTCAAAACGGTTCAATTCGTGTAAATCCGGATAATACAATAACCCTGACCTCTGCAGCAGGAACTGACAACCAGGATATTTGTATAAATACCCCGTTTACAGATATCACATATGCCACCACCGGTGCCACGGGAGCTACTTTCACAGGTTTACCCGCCGGAGTTACAGGTGGCTGGGCGGCAAATGTTGCTACTATCAGCGGAACTCCAACTGTTTCAGGAAACTTTACTTATAATGTAAATCTAACTGGTAATTGCGGAACAATTTTAGTTTCTGGAACAGTTAATGTTGATCCCGACAATACAATTTCACTGACTTCAGGAGCTGGTTCAAATATTCAGACTACCTGCTTCAATAATGCGATTACTGATATTACTTATTCAACAACCGGAGCCACAGGTATTTCCAATGATGGTGTTTCTGGTGCAAACGGACTGCCTGCTGGCATTTCATCGCACTGGGTTGCCAGTACAATCACAATTTCAGGTTCTCCAACTGCCTCAGGTACTTTTAACTATTCAATACCCTTAACAGGTGGTTGTGGCAATGTAAATGCTACGGGAACAATTTCTGTTACTCCAACTGTTGGTACTCCCACAGCAATAACAGTATCCGCCGGAACAGAACCAACCTGCCAGTTACCCAATGGTACCACAACAACTACTTATTCAACAACTGCAACCAACAATACCGGTTTTAACTGGAGTTTAAGCAATGCAGCGGCCGGTTCTATCAATGCTTCCGGAGTAATGACATGGGCCAATGGATTTACAGGCAGTGTTGATATTCAGGTAACTGCCAGCGGATGTAACGGACCTTCAATTCAGGTTACACGCACTGTATTTGTATCACCAACGGTAGGAGTACCCTCGGTACCAACACCATCGGCAACCACCATTTGCCAGGGCAGTGCAAATACATCCTACACCACTTTGGCATCAAATGCTACAAGCTACAACTGGACAGTTACAGGAGCAGGAAACATAATTTCGGGAACAGGAACCACTGGGACAGTTACCTGGGCACCGGGATTTTCAGGAATCGCAACAATCAGTGTTACCGCCAACGGTTGTAACGGACCATCTGCTGCAGCTTCCACAACAGTAAATGTGCTTCCTACTCCAACAGCAACAATCAGCGGAACAACATCGGTTTGCCAGAATACTTCTTCTCCCGATGTAACTTTCACTAATCCGATGAGTTTGCCAGTTACAGTAACCTACAACATCAACGGAGGATCAAATCAAACCATAAACATTGCAGCTTCTGCAACAAATACAGTTGTAGCGCCCAC
Source organism: Draconibacterium sp. (assembly GCA_041737765.1). Taxonomy (GTDB): domain Bacteria; phylum Bacteroidota; class Bacteroidia; order Bacteroidales; family Prolixibacteraceae; genus Draconibacterium. The sequence continues at coordinate 64,519 of JBGSRA010000024.1, forward strand.
AAATGTTGTGGGTCCTTTTGTATATAACCTGGTGAGTGTCGAATACCAGTCGGCACCGGCTTGTTCAAATGCAATAACCGGTAGTGCAACAGTTACCGTCAGGCCCGAAGCACCGGCGACTCCCGGAGCCATTACGGGCAATGTTCTTGTACTTCCCGCCTCCATGGGTAATGTTTATTCCATTGCTGCTGTAGCAAATGCCACAACCTACACTTGGACCGTACCCACCGGATGGACCATTACAGCCGGTCAGGGCACTACTTCGGTTACTGTAACTTCAGGAACTGCAACTCAAGATGGTAATATCACGGTAACTGCAGTTAATGATTGCGGTACAAGTGCAGCAAGTATTTTAGCTGTTCTGGTAGATCAAAACCTTGCGATAGTAACCGATCCCCGCAGTCAATCAGAGTGCTATTACAGGTCTGTACTTTTTGAAGTTACTATTTCAGGCGGGGGATCGCCAATTACTTATACCTGGGAAAGAAATACAGGTTCAGGATGGGCAAATATCGTGGGCGATCCCGATGTCACTTATCCATCAGCGGGTTCAATGCTGGTAAGTCAGATTGGCAGTGCAACAAATCCCGGAGGTACGCTTTACCGTGTAATTGTTACCGATGCGGGTGGTACTTCAGTAACCTCGAACGCTGCTACACTTACAGTAAACAGAGTTGCAACTATGACCGGTAGTTTAAGCACTACAATCTGTGAAGGGCAAAGTGTAACCTATATCGCCACAACTCAAGGTGAAACTCCAATATCCATGCAATGGGAAAAAGATGGTGTTCCAGTTTCGGGTGCAACATCCACAACAATTACAGTAAACAATGCACTTCCGTCAGATGCCGGCAGATACAGGCTTTCAGTTGTTTTCCCGATTACTACTCCAAACAACAATGGAGGAAATCCGACAAGCTGCACACTTACAAGCACTCTTTACCGCGATTTGGTTGTAAATCCGCTGCCAGTTCTTGCAGGTCCATCAGAAGTTTGTACAGGACAAACTATTAACTGGACACCAAATTCAGGAGGAACATGGATTAGCAATAATCCTGCGGTTGCTACAATAACCAATGCCGGTGTAATTACCGGAATTACAGCAGGATCTGTTACTTTCACTTTTACTGAAACAGCAACTGGTTGCAGCTCAACTTCACCTGCTGTTACAGTGCATCCATTGCCAACAGGTGTAATTTCGGATAATACAGCAATTTGTGCAGGTCTGTCAGCCAACTTTACAGTTACCTTAACCGGAACAGCTCCCTGGAGTTTAATCTATTCTGACGGAACAACTCCGGTTACAGTTTCAGGAATCAATGCTTCACCGTATTCAATTTCTGTTTCTCCTGCATCAACTTCAACATACACATTAACAGCGGTTAGTGATGCAAATTGTGATGCTACTTCCTTAACCGGCAGTGCTGTGGTAACTATTCTTCCGCTACCCACTGCAACACTTTCAGGAAATACAACCATTTGTATCGGGTCATCAGCTAATCTTTCAGTGGCATTAACTGGTGCTCAGCCCTGGACAATTACCTACACCGACGGTACAACCCCTGTAACTGTTTCCGGAATTAATGTTTCTCCATATACAATTCCGGTTACACCGGTTGCAACTACAACTTATTCATTAACTGCTGTTTCTGATGCCAACTGCACAGGTACTTCATTAACAGGAAATGCCACTATAGCGGTAGATAATTTACCGACAGCAAGTGCCGGTGGAAGCCAGAATATTTGTGTTAACGGAACTGCGACAATAAGTGGTGCAACTGCTGCCAACGGAACTATTTTGTGGACTGAAAACGGAACAGGTTCAATCACAGCAGGAGCTAATACTTTGACTCCTACATATACCCCGGCAGCCGGAGATGCCGGAAATACGGTAACATTAACCATGACAGTAACCAGTAATAATGCCTGTGGTGTTTCAACAGCAACAGCTACTTACACTGTCACGGTTGATCCTCTTCCAACAGCAACGGCAGGTGGTAACCAAAACATTTGTTCAAATGGAACAGCAACGGTAAGCGGAGCAGCATCTACCAACGGTACAATTTTATGGTCGCACAATGGTTCAGGAACTTTTACCGGGGCAACAACTTTGACACCAGATTATACTGCCGGTGCAACAGATCCTGGTAATGCGGTAATACTTACAATGACTGTAACAAGCAATAACGGTTGTACACCTCAAACTGCAACAGCAGTTTATACGGTAAATGTACTTCCTGAGCCACAGGTGAATCAACCATCAAACCAGGAGATATGCACAGGTTCAACTACAACAATGATTAATTTCAGCACAACAAATGTTACCGGTTCAACTACTTACAGCTGGACTAACAGCGAACCTACCATTGGTTTGGCAGCCAGCGGTAATGGTAATATAATTCCGTTTACAGTTGTAAATAATGGAAATGCACCTGTTGTTGCCACAATAGTTGTAACTCCTCATCTTACCCTTGGTGGAATCACCTGCGATGGTCCTGCAAAAACCTTTACCATAACGGTAAATCCTGTACCTGTTGCCACTGCTCCAATCGGACTTACTTATTGCAATGGCATATTATCAGATCCGTTTGCATTAACAGGAACTCCTTCGGGTGTGGTTTTTGATATTTCGGGAGGTGCTGCAATTGGTTTGGCAAATGTAAACGGGGTTACTGAAATTCCGGCTTTTACTCCTATTACCGGAACCGCAACAATAACAATGATACCAAAATCACATGGTTGCACTGGTTTCCCGGTTACATTTAATATTAATGTCAGGCCAAACCCAACTGCAACTATTTCAGGAGGTGCAACTGTTTGTCAGAATTCGGTACCGCCAAATATTATTATCTCAAATCCAATGACTTTAACAGTTGTTGTTACATACAATATAAATGGAGCAGGCGGTTTTAATGTAAATGTTCCGGCAGGTTCAAATGTAGCCATTGGAGTACCAACCAATACTGCAGGAACATTTATTTACGATCTGGTAAGTGTTCAGTATCTTGCTACTGAACCGCCAACTTGTCCGGCTATTATTACCGGATCAGCTACCATAAATGTAGTTGCACAACCTGTTCCTGTTATTACCGGTCCAACCAATATCTGTGCTGAAACAACAGCAAATGTTTACTCAACACAGGCCGGAATGTCCAATTACGCATGGTCCATTTCTGCGGGTGGAACAATTACTGCCGGAGGTACTTCATCTGACAACACAGTTACGGTAACCTGGACTACCGGAGGATCACACAATGTTAGTGTTGGTTATACCAATGCCAGTGGTTGTTCAACATTTACACCAACAGTATTTCCAGTTAATGTTTATGCTTTACCAACACCAACCATAACCGGTTCTACCAGTTCATGTCTGGGAGCAACAAATAAAATCTATTCAACCCAGCCGGGGATGTCGAATTACCAGTGGGCGGTTTCTGCCGGAGGAACCATTACCGCTGGAGGAACAGCAACAAGCAGTTCTGTTACGGTTACCTGGACTTCTATCGGGCCGCAGACAATCAGTGTAAATTACAGAAATGCAAACGGATGTACTGCATCAGCGGCAATAGTTAAAAACATAATTGTAAATCCGTTACCGGTACCAACTTTAGGAGGACCAAATGTGGTTTGTGCCGGAGCAACAGGTAATGTTTACACTACCGAAGCCGGAATGTCAAGTTATGTATGGACTGTTTCAGCTGGGGGAACAATCACTTCAGGAGGTACATCAAACAGCAGTACGGCAACTGTTCGATGGAATACTGACGGACCACAAACAATAAGTGTAAGTTATACCAACTCTGATGGTTGTATCCCTTCAAGTCCGACTTCTTTCGCGGTAACTGTAAACCCGAAACCTGTTCCGACGATTACCGGACCAACCAGTGTTTGTATCGGATCTACAGGCAATATTTATATAACTGAAGCTGGAATGAGCAGTTATACATGGACAATTGCTGCCGGTGGAACAATAACAGCCGGAGGTGGTGCCGGTGACAATACCGTAACCGTTAGCTGGACAACTGCCGGAGCCAAAACGGTTAAGGTAAATTATGCAAATGCCAGTGGTTGTATAGCTACAACTCCAACAACAAGTAATGTGACTGTTAATGCGTTGCCAACACCTGCAATTGCAGGGCCAACCAGTGCTTGTGTTGGTTCTACAGATAAAGTTTACACCACTGTTGCCGGTATGTCAGATTACCAGTGGTCGGTATCAGCAGGTGGAACTATTACTTCGGGCGGAACATTAACTGACAATGAAGTAACTGTAACCTGGAATACAGCCGGGGCACAAACCGTGAGTTTAAATTATACAAATACAAGTGGTTGTGCAGCAGCAACTGCAACCGTTAGGAATGTAACTGTAAATCCGTTGCCAACACCAACCATTGCAGGTCCGGTAACTGGTTGTACAGGAGGTGCGGTTGCAGTATATACCACTCAGGCCGGAATGACAGGTTATTCATGGAATATTTCTGCTGGCGGAACAATAACTGCAGGTGGATCTGGTACCGACAATACTGTAACTGTGGTTTGGAATAACGCCGGTGCACAAACTGTAAGTGTAAATTATTACAATGCAAACAGTTGTACGGCTGTTACACCAACTGTTTTGAATGTAAATGTTCTTGCTCCGGCAACTCCAACCTGCCCGGTTTACGCTGATGTATGCAGCAACACCCCGTTTTTTAATTTAGCCGGAGGATCGCCTGCAGGAGGTGTATATTCGGGACCCGGTGTTACATTTGTTGGTGGAAATTACAGGTTTACACCAGCTACTGCAGGTGCCGGAACTCATGCCATTACTTACACTTTACCCAATGTTTGTGCCGATTACTGTACTTTCAATATTGTTGTTAAACCAACTCCTGTTGGTTCAGCTTCTGCACAAACCATTTGTAGTGGCGATACTACAAGCATTGTTTTAAATTCGACTGTACCGGGAACAACATATACATGGACCGCAGCAAATACCGCAGGTACTGTTACCGGATTTTCAAATTGCGCTGCTTCATGCGACACAGTTATTCGTCAGGTTTTAACAAACACTTCAGTGAGATATCCGGGAAGTGCTGCTGGTACAAACGGAGTTGTAACTTATACGGTAACTGCTACCAAAGATGGTTGCAGCAGTACTTTCACCGTATCAGCAACCGTAAGACCTGATATTCGTGTTTATAACCTTACGTGGAACTCCAATTTTATGGAGGATTACATTGAAGTTTGCGCCGGAACTGATGCATTGAGTGATAATGATATTGAAATTGCAATACCTCCTTTTACTCTTGTTCCTGCGAATCATTTCTCAAATGGAGGCAACTGGAATCCTGTTATTTTATACGGACCTACTCCTGATGGCCCATGGACTGTTGCTGCCGGCGGTTGGCATGGAAATTACGAATGGAATGTAGATCTTGCCTACAACAATATTCTGGGTTATCATTATTTTGTTTTACAGATAACTGACCCGGTTACAGGTTGTGTACAATACAGCAACCCGGCTATTCTGAATGTTGTTTCTTCATTAACTGTGGATGCAGCCGGACCGGACTTTATGTGTGGCGTTACACCTCAAACTTTAACAGGGGCTTATGTCGGAGGTATTTCAACCAGTGGTACAACTCAGGGCAGGTGGTCAATCACCAGCCTGGTTCCTGCCAATGGCGGAAACAACGGAACACTCAGCAGTACTGCACTTACATCGAATCCTCAGGCAGTTACTTACACGCCACCGGCAGGTTACATCGGAACTGTAACTCTGACCCTGACAACTAATGATCCTGACGGTGGTGGCACTTGTGTACCAATTACAGATATACGAACAATTACCATAGTTCCGCCAAATTCGTTTACAGGGTGTTTTGAACTTGCAAATTGGCCTGTTAGTAATTCTAACTCAAATGGTACAAGAGATGATAGTAACGAACCTTGTTTTGTTACAATCGTTGGTGGCGACAATTTAAGCGGCACACCCGGTACTACAGATATCACACGCTGTTCAGGAACCGGTACCCTTACTTTTGACTGGAGTTTTTCTGCACCTCAGAATAAAATAGTATGGCACCAGGAAGATCAGAAAGTGGGGAGTAATAATGGTACTAGTAGGCTTGAAGTGGCCCCGCCTTCCAATATCTCAATTGGCGATCTAATTATTGTAACCATTCATGAAAACAACAATACAGGAGATATCACAACCAATTTGGCAGATGGATTTACATTAATCAAACGTGATTTCATTGCCAGCCAGGTAACTGTTGCCTCGTTGTACAAAATTGCAACCGCTGCCGATGTTGGCAGAACAGCAGTATATCAGTTCAATGTTGCCAATAATAATGCATCCGGCGACGACAGAATATATTCAAGCAGAATTACCGGACATAACACAGCATCGCCGATTGGAAATTCTTCAGGAGTAACCCAATATTTGCTATATCCTGCCGAAGGATATATGACGATCACAATTCCATCGGTTAATACTACAGCCTCAAATTCAATGTTGGTTACTGCATTGGCAATTAATATTAATGGGTCAACCGGAAACGACGTAGAATATATAAATTCCCCATTGGGCTCAACAACAATGTATTATAATGATATTGAGTCAACTTCAAGAGTTGCCCAGGAAATTATAACCAGTGCAGGTGCAACCGGTGGCCAGACTTTCCAGTGGCCAAGCTACAATACAAGGAATAGAAGCAACATGTACACTGCTGCGCAAATGTTTGTAATTAACCCAGCTACCAACGAAACAGATGACTCTTATTACCTGCTTAATGGAGTACCTACTTTATTAGGTAATACAAACGGTGCATCAGGAAGTGTTTCAGTTGCAGTTGAAAGTGGAGATGTTGTTGGTTTCAGGGCCGGAACTTCAACAAATACGGGAGGCCCGGGCAGACTTACAGTCTATAATTTAACCATGCCAAATGATGCTCCGGTTTTAACTGGTAACGATACCATTTTTATAGCTGGTTGTCAGGATGCTGCTTTTGTACCAACATTTGTTGACCCGACAGTTACTGATGATTGCGACACACCGGTTTTAAAAGCCGGCTATCCGGTTATCAGCGCGGTTGATATTAACGGATGCGACAGAAGTCAAACCAAAACATGGATTTATGTTGACGATTGCGGCGAAGAAAGCCTTCCTTTTGTTCAAACGGCGATTTGGTATGTTTCAGCCCCACTTTCGATTAGTTGTCCTATTGATCCTGAACTACCTGCATGTACCGATCCGGCTGTAATCACATCTGCATACGATATCTGGAAAGCCGGTTTTGTTGCCAATGGTGGTTGCGATGTAACTACAAACATTATTGCAGTTCCACCGCTGATTCTTGGTAACATTGCCTGCGGAGATACACTGACTTTTAAATTTATTGCTACCGATGTATGTGGTCAGAAAGACTCTTGTACTTCAACATTTACAGTACAACCTTTAACCGTTTTAGATGTTAATTGTCCGGCAGATCCATTGCTTCCAGCCTGTACGGACAATGCAACAATTACTACAGCATACAACACATGGAAAGCAGGTTTCACATATAGCGGAGGTTGTGCTGCAGTAACCGATAATATTGCAGATATACCTGCTTTAACCGACCTTACCTGCGGCGGACAATTATCATTTATTTACACAGTTGAAAACAGCTGCGGACAAAGTAATTCATGTTTTTCAAACTTTACGGTTGCGCCATTAACCGAACTTGAAATCAATGTTCCTCCCGGGGTTAGTTTGCCAATATGTACCGATACTGCTGATATACGTACGGCTTATAATATCTGGAAAGCTGGCTTTACAACTTCAGGCGGATGTTCAGTAATCACCAATATCGCTTCATTCCCAGCCTTAACTGACCTTTCATGCGGTGGAACTCTTTCATTTACATTTACCGCTGAAAACGGACTGGCTTCCTGTGTTAATCAATTACAGGAAACTTCCACCTTTACTGTTGCCGATGCTCCTGAATTAACAGTAAGTTGCCCTGTAGATCCGAATATCGCCGGATGTCTTGGTATTCAGGCAATAACTGATGCGTATGATACCTGGGTGGATGGATTTAAAGCTTTCGGAGGATGTAATGTAACTACCAATATTGCGTCAATTCCTCCACTTGGAAGCCTCATTTGTAATGGTCAGCTCACATTTACTTTTATTGCCGACAATGGTGCAGGCGGTTGTTCCGATCATGCAGAATGTACATCTACATTTACAATTGGGGCTGCTTCGCCAATTGTGGTTAATGTACCGGCAGATTTAGTTTTACAGGGATGTAATACAAATCAGGCTATTATTGATGCTTTTAATGCATGGAAAGGACAATTTGGTTATACAGGTGGATGTAATGTCAGTACCACAGATTTATCAGCTTATACAATTCCAAGTTCATGCGGTGGGACGGTTACTATTGAATATACTGCTTCCGATGAATGTGGACAATCGGAAACCCGCTCAGCAAGTTTTACACTTAATCCCGAAGTTTTAACAGTTAGTTGTCCGGGTGATGAAGTTCAGGCAGCATGTCAGAATCAGGCAGCAATCGATGCAGCATTTGCAGCATGGAAAGCACAATTCACCTTTTCTGGAGGTTGCGGTACAGTTGCCACCGATCTTTCAGTTGTATCTGCTCCAAACGCCTGCGGGGGAACAGTAATTGTGAACTACACTGCAACCGATATATGCGGACAGGTTTCAAACTGTTCGGCAATATTTGCCATCGATGCACCCAGTGATGTACTGCAGGAACCCAGTTTCACCAATCCTGCTGATATTACCGTTTACAGAGATGCCAACTGTAATTACAGCGCCGACCCGACAATTACTGGAATTCCTTTAAATCTGGCTGATAATTGCGGAGCAGTTGGAACCCTTACTATTAGTTATGCCGATTCAATTGTTGCCGGAACCTGTATTAACGAACTTATTATTTACAGAAGATGGACTGTAGCCGACGAATGTTTAAACAGAACAACCAAAACACAAATTGTTACAGTTACAGATAATATTGCACCGGTAATTGTTTGTGCTCCCGATGTAAATGGAATAGCAGATAACTCTGAATGTGAAGCAACCGGTGTAAATCTTGGAACAACAACCGCAACCGACAACTGTTTGCTGGCTTCTTTAACAGGAGTCAGGAGTGACGGTTTCCCAATAACAGATCCATTCCCTGTAGGTATTACCACAATTACCTGGACTGCAACCGATGCCTGTGGAAATTTCTCAACCTGTATTCAGACTGTAAATATGATTGATGGTATCAACCAGCCGCCAACCATTACCTGCCCGGCAGATGTGGTACAAACTGCCAGTGCAAATTTCTGTTATCTTGACAATGTTGTTATTCCCAACCCTGTGGCCGACGATAATTGCGAAGTAGCCACTATTTCCTGGATAATGTCAGGTGCAACTGTCCGTTCATCTGCTCTTAACGGATTCAACTATGCAGGAGGAGAAACCTTTAATGTTGGTGTTACCACAGTAACCTACATGGCAACCGACTCAGCCGGTAACTTTGCTACCTGTGCATTTACAGTAACCATTTTAGATGTTACACCTCCTTCTATTGATATTAGCAGTTGTGCAAACGTTTCGGATGTGGCAGCGCCGAATAATTGTTCGAAAATACCAGCTACACTGAATGATCCTACTTATATTGATTCATGCTGGCCATTGGATTCCCTTGTTTTGAGGTGGACAATGACAGGAGCTACAATCGGAAATGGCTTTGGCACTGTTACCGATTCGGCATTTAATGTAGGTGTTACAAACGTTACTTACTATGTTACCGATCCTGACGGGAATGAAGATAACTGTAATTTTACAGTGACAATTCATGATGTTACACCTCCAAGTGTTGGTATTGCCGGTTGCGAAGATGTAACCGATGTTGCTGATCCAAATAATTGTGCAAAAGTACCTGGAACCTTCGATGAACCTGTTTATGCTGATAATTGCTGGCCTCTGGATTCACTTGATTTAACCTATACCATTACAGGTGCAACCACCGGTTCAGGCTCTGGTTCGGTTACAAGTCTTTCGTTTAATGTTGGGGTTTCGGTAGTTACATACACCGTTACTGATCCTGATAACAATGCAGCTTCCTGTTCGTTTACGGTAACCATTGTTGATGTTACACCTCCGGTTGTTGATATAACAAATTGCGTGGATGTTTCGGATGTGGCTGCATTAAACAACTGTTCCAAAATACCGGCTGCCCTGGAAGATCCAATCTTTTCTGATACCTGTTGGCCAACTGATTCACTTACACTAAGCTGGACAATGACCGGTGCTACAACAGGCAGTGGATTGGGAACAGTTACCAATATGGCATTTAATGTGGGAGTAACCAATGTGGTTTATACCATTTCCGATCCTGATGGAAACGAAGTAAACTGTTCGTTTACAGTAACCATACTAGATGTTACACCACCTAGTGTTGGAATTGCCGGATGCGAAGATGTTACAGATATTACCGATGCCCTGAATTGTACGGTTATTCCGGACGACATCAACGATCCTGTTTATTCCGATTCGTGCTGGCCAATCGATTCACTCTCCATCACATGGGCGATGACAGGTGCAACAATTCGTACAGGTTCAGGATCTGTTGTTGGTGAATCTTTCAACGCAGGTATCACCACAGTAACTTATACCGTAACCGATCCGGATAACAACACAGCCAACTGTTCGTTTACAGTAACCATTGTTCCGTTCAATCCACCACTGTTTACCGCAGGATGCCCGCCCAATGTTACGGAAACTGCCGATCCCGGTGTTTGCGACGCCGATTTAATTATTCCGGTTCCAACTGTGAACGACCCATGTCTGGTAGGCTACATCATTACCAACGACCGCACCGGAACAGACAATGCCAGTGGTATTTACCCGGTTGGGACCACACTGGTACACTGGACCATTACACCCACAGTTGGAACACCAACTACCTGCACCCAAACTGTGATTGTAACCGACGATGAAGATCCAATAATTACCACCTGTGCCGTACCACGCAGTTTTAATGACTGTAGTACTGCAGCAGTTACAGGTCCTGCAATCTCAACCACAATTGCCAACTCTACTTATGCCGAATTCTCAGGTGCAACCAACCTTGGAGTGGCAACCGATAATTGCGGAATTGTAACCGTTACCTATATCGATGTGGCTTCCGGAAGTTGTCCAATAAACATTACACGTACCTGGACTCTTTTTGATGCAGCCGGAAATTCAGCAACCTGTGACCAAACGATCACTGTTAGTGAAACTATTCCTCCGGTGGTTGATTGTCCCGCGAACGACACTATCCCTTCAGATTTCAATCAGTCGTACAGTGATTATTCTATTCCGGGTTTTGGTTTTTCCGATAACTGTACAGATTCAGTAGATATCATTGTGACATGGACACTTACAGGAGTAACTACAGGTTCGGGTAGCGGACTTATCCCGGCACCTTACCGTTTTAATGTCGGGCTTACAACCATATCATATACTTTTACCGATGCTTGCGGAAATACCACAAACTGCGTATTTACCCTTTATGTACTGTTCCCACCTGATATCGACTGTTTACTTCCAAAAACATACAATACTGATCCGGGAGTTTGCACACACCGTTTACCTACTGATGTCAATAATCCCGGAGTTCCGTCGAACAGCACCGGTGAAACAATCAACTGGGAATACACTATTTTCAATCCTGATGGTTCATCAGGCGATACCGGGTCCAGCACAGGTGTTTCTCCAAATCAGATTGATCCTTACGATTTCTGGCTTGGTAATTCAATTATCAGGTGGGTTGGGATCAATGCTTCCGGTACTGATACCTGTACACAACAAATCACTGTTATTGATGTTGAACCGCCAACTTTTGCAGCAGTTGATTTTGAAGATTGTGTGGAGCGTTTAACTTCTGCAGTATATACAGGCGATGCAGACAATATTCAGTACAACCCCGATTATCCTGACGGCGACTATAAAATTCTTCATATCGGCGATACTTATCTCGATATTGATCTCAATACATACCTTGATAATTGCTGTGTTCTTGCTGATGGTTATTCAATTCGCTGGACTCTTGATTTTGAGGGAACAAACCCGGGTGAACCAACCATCTCCGGAACCGGACAACCATCGACATACAAAGACCCAGTTACCAGTGATCCCCTGGACATTTACCTGTGGGGCGACGGCGTGACTTTCCTGGACAGGGTACATACTATAACTTACTGGATGACTGATTGTCATGGCAACGAAAGCCTTCCGGTAACCGTGAATATTACCATTAATCCAAGACCTGAACTTGTAAAAATGAATTAAAGCGTCCCCCCGCCCCCTTCAAAAGAGGGGAGAGAGGAAGAAAAAGAAAAAGATGAAAAAATGAAGAAAAAAGAAAATAAAAGAGCTGAGAGCAAATGGGATTCGCGGTTTCCGAACCGCGAAAAGAAATGTGCGAATCGGAATTCGCACCACCCGATAAACGGGAATTCAACAGTTTTTCAAATAATAAAACCTTCCGCAATGAGAACAATCTTTCTTGCAGAAGGCCGTATTTCCGGATCCCGGGCAATTAGGGCTTGCCTGACGATTCGGTTTTTAACAATTAGTTTAACAAATGTAAGAATAGAAGAAAGACAGACCTCTGAATTCGGAAGAAAAGAGCCGAATGCTGTTAAACAAAAAGTTATTAACAGCAACAAATTTCAATAAAAAGGATTAGTTAAAAAATAATTGAGCTAACTATTTAACAAAGAAATGAATAATACAGGTTTTTATATAAGAAATTACTACTTTAGGGCCGCCCTTTATATAAAACTAATTGTTGATAACGTGAAATACAGAGGTATTCAATGTGATTTTGGACGACTAACAAACGTATTTTTTGTCACTCCTGATTCGCTATTATTTGCAGTTCAGCGAGATACTGACTTTTTTCAATACACATATTATGGCCGGGCTTTTAACCCGGCGCAAAAAGGTGTATTAAATAAAGCCGGTTTTACTTTGCATAACCCGATAGCTATCGGGTGCATGAATGCAATAATGCTTGAATGTGAAAACCCGGAACTCGAAACTGGGAATCGGTCACTGGTCAATGGTCACTGGTTATTCGTAACCTGTAACCTGAAACCTGTAACCTGTAACCCGGAACCTGAAACAAACGAAAATTCAACAGTTTTTTTAACAATAAAACCTTCCGCAATGAGAATAATCTTTTTTGCAGAAGGCCGTATTTCCGGATCTCAGGCAATTAGGGCTTGCCTGACGATTCGTATTTATAACAATTAGTTTAACAAACGAGAGATTAAAATGATTTTACAAAACGAAATGAAAGGAGGTACCATGAAAAACACCTGGTAACAGTCAGCGGCAGCGGCTCTCTGCTATAACCTCTTTTGGAGGGTCCCGATAACCATCGGGAGGCAGGAGGCTTGTTGAATTCGCTGCCGCTGAATGGATACAGGCAAAAGCACCAAAAAGATGTCCGCCACCAGACAAGATCGAACCACAGAATTGTCCCCTAACAATTTGACATTTTGAAACAAGTAGTAAAACTGATTCCTTCCGGGTTTTTCATCACCAATCTGCCGACGGGTGGAAAGTGGATGAAATTCCCGAAGTAATCAGAAGTTTAAAGTTTAAAGTTCAAAGTTTTTTAAATCGAAACTCGGAACCCGAAACTGAGAACTATTGACTGCTACTCTTTGAAATTATGAGAAAAACAATGCTCCGTTTTTGCGGGAAAACCTGCAACGAATCAGAGACTTGGTTACTTCTGTTCCCGGCCATTAACCGAAGGCCATTAAATCGTAGGGACATATTCCGCCAAGGGCGGGAGATGCACGAAGAACAAGGCAATGGTTCAGCAAAGAGTATCAATAAAAAAGAGCAAAACGGCTGACAGCTAAATTACATATAATGCTGCCAGCCAGAAAACAAATTATTAATCGCTTCCTCAACCGGAAACGTTTCTCTCCCTGTTTTAGGGGGAATGGCCGAAGGGCGAGGGAGTATAAAATTTTAAAAAATGAAAAAGCAAATTTTATTAGTAGCGATGTTCACTTTGGCGATTATTTTCGCAGGTAGTATTAAATCTTTTGGACAGTTGAATCCAGGTATTACAGGTACACAACCGATCGTACCTATTGCTTGTGAAACCAGTGCTCTTCCTTTGCATCCGGTGCCAGGTGTGCCATTTACTTATTCTATGACTAATGGATCCGGTGCTGGAACTTCAGCAAACTGGACCTGGTATGCTACAAAAGATCCTGGTTTTATTACAGCAGGCACTCCTCCTTTACTCAATATAGCTACCCAGTTAACTGTTGGCACTGGTGCGCTTATTTCTACTGGTATGAGTGCAAATTATGGTATTGACAACCGGGGAGGTAATAATTTAGCTGAAAATTCAGTTACTATTAATTGGTCTGCAGCTACTTTAGCCGCTACATCATATCAAGGATTAGTTGCTCCCGGAACACCAACTTTTGTAGTCGGTTATTCTGAAGGTCTTGCAGGTTGTTCTGATAACTTACAGGTTTTTGAAATTAACCCGATGCCCAACTTTACCATAGACATTGCTGCCATCAATGCAGCCGGTACTACTTTAGGATGGGATGTTAATACAGAAGAGGAATGCGTTGATAAAGTACAAAGCGCCACATATGCAGCTGGTGTTATAACACCGGATTATGGTACCAATACCATTTACTATGAGGTTGCTGCTAAAAACTTTGTTACCAACTTTGCACCTTCATTCATGATTACAGATGGTCTGAATTCAGATCAAACAGCAACGATTTCAATTTATTCCAATTATGCCGATGCAACAACTTCAACTGGTGCACTTTGGACTTCTGCTGCAATTGCTGTTGCTGGCATGAATACACTTATTCCTACTAATACTGATTTAACAGCAGTGAATTTGCCTGATATTGCAACTGGAGTTTCATTTTTTGTAAAGGTTGTTATTGATAACAATACTGAAGAGTCATTAGCTGACAATCCATTTATACTTGCAGTTGATGCACAGGATAATGTTGACGGTACAACAGGTCTGCCTACTGCAGCAAGTATCTGGGATATGGAAGATGCCGACTGCCCAACATTGGCTAATGGAGCTGACCAGGTTGACAACTCAACCATTACCATTACTCCACGTCCGACAATGTTGATGGATGGTGGTGCAATGAGCGAACCAAGCACTGTTACTCCTGAAGACGTAATTAATAAACTTCCGTAATTTAAGTTATTGATGAAATTTGCTTTTTCATAACCAAGATACCTAAACCCCGATCCCAATAAATCGGGATCGGGGTTAGGCCTTCGGGCAGGCCTTTCACCTGCTGACTTCCCGTCAGCTGGTGAATAAAAAGGCACAGGTAAAAAGGCACAATTAAAATGCAACAACCTGAACTGAGCTGGTGAACGAAAAGTCAACAGCTCAGCGAGTGCAGAAAATGGTTATGAAAGAGACAAAAAAGAATTAGACATTTAAAAACAAAAAGTATGGAAAATATCAGTTTCAAGGAGCATCCGCCCTGGTATGCACGGGGCACACCAGTTAACAACACCCGTGATGGTCCGCCAATGGCAATGAACGATAAAACGCTTTTTGCCAACCCGATAACTATCGGGTGCGAAGGTCCGTCAGCCAGGGGAGAACCTGGAGAAGTTGGAAGACCGAAGTTGGAAGACCGAAGTCGGAAGAATGAAGTCACCCGCCTGCCAGCCCGAAAGACATTGTTTGGCGGGAACGTAATTGTCTGGCAGGGAAGCCCGGACCCCGATAGCTATCGGGGGGAAGCCCGGAGAAGTGGTAACCCAAAGGAAAATATCCACCTCTGGCTGACGTTAAAAACCACATTTTTCAATACGCAAAACAGCGTGTACAGCCGGAGGTGTGCCTTGTTGTTGGCAAATTTCACCTGTAGGTCCGTCAGTTGGCGGATCAGATGGTGAATAAAAATGAAAAGAAATGATAAATTGTGAATCACATTTCAATTTTCGGATAAATCCAGGGGATTTACATGTTTATATCAACATTATTAATATGGGAAATACGACCCCGGCCGGGGTCGAACAACCAACAACCCTGTATTTCTATAAACATTCGATGCCGCCGGCATCTTTATTGCCCCCGAAAAATCGGGGCAGGCTGTTGTCTTCAGTCAACGGAAAGGAAACTGCCCCCTCTTACAACTGGGCTTCAGTCCCATTAAATGTGGCTAAAGCCTTTAATTCTCATGAAATCTGCGGTCCGTCAGCTACCCGCCTGCCGGACGGGCAGGAAGCAGACTGCAATAAAGTAAAACGGTAAAAATGCAGACGATAATAAACTGATTCACCTCGGGATTAAACAATTTGATTTGAACAAATACTCAGAACTCAATACTTAGTACTCAGTACTACAAAATGAAGCAACTGTTTTACAATATGATATACAAGGCGTTGGGAGTTCTCCTGGTGAGTCTGACTGTGGCAACTGCCATGGCCCAGAAACCTGTACCCCATATTGAGGTTGAACAGTGCGAAACAATTGAATTCAGTGTGGTTGACTGGCCCGGCGACAGATACACCTGGGATTTATACACCGAACTGCAATGGGATTCGGTAAACTTTGCAAAACAAAATGGCAATGTTGAACCCGCTGCTTATTTCGATAATGCAATGTACGAAGGATCGACAATTTCTGTTCATTGGCTCGACCCTGGCAAATATTTCCTGAGGGTGATGGTTTGGGATGAAAAAACTTGTACCAATAATTTAATGATATATACAGTGGATGTGCTGGAACACATTCCTCAGGCAACTATTACCGGCGACTCGTTGTGTTACGGCGATCCTGTGGTATTTAAAATCGTTATCACCGGTAAAGGCAAATGGGAAGCTATTTATACCTATGGTGACGGAACTGCATCACTCAACCTGTATGGCGAAAATGAGGTTGAACAAACCGTAGTATTGCCTCCGTTACCGGTTGGTACCACTGATGTCTGGGTTCAACAAATCATAGATGAGTGTAACAGTAATGTTGTACCATCAGAAAGAGGAAGGGTTGTAATCTTCCCGATACCGATAAATTCGAAAATATACCCGAAAAATAAGTAGCAAATGTTGGATGATTGAAGAAATGCGAGAATGCTATAATGCGAGAATGCTATAGTGCGTGAATGATGAAGAAGACATTAATTGTAAGGTGGACTGAGCGAAGGGTTTCCCTTTAAGGGTTAGGGGTAGCGCGAAGGAATGAGGAAGTAGAAATGCGAGAATTCGTTAATGCATGAATGCTATAATGCGAGAATGAAAGAAAAAGTACAAGGACTGTGTGTAGGATCTCCCTTTAAGGCCGGGGTCTGCGAAGGAATGCTGGAATATAGTCAGGAGTCGGAAGTAAAGAAAAGAGTATAAATGAACGAAATGAAAAATATCGGAACAATTAGAGGGTTGAACTCAAATCCAGCGGATTTGCATGTTTATAGAAAAGGACAGCATCCTGAAAATACGACCCCTGCCGAACAGCCGATGGTTGTTTTGAATTTCAATAAACATTTGATGTCGCAGACATCTTTATTGCCGTTGACTTTATTGCCGTTGACTTCAGTCAACGGACAAGAAACTGGTTTCCTGACAACTGGGCTTCAGCCCCATTCAATCTGGCGAAATCTTTTAACACTCATAAAATCTGCAAACCGTCAGCTAAAGCAGACTGCAATAAAGCAGACTGCCTGCCCCGACTTTTCAGAGGCAATACGCGATTTTACAATTGGATTAAATATGTTGAACCGGATAAGAATTACTCATTACTCAATACTCACTGCTAATTACTGAAAATTTGAAAAGGTCGATATACATATTCCTGTTTTTGTTGATTGCTGCAAATATTGCGGCACAGGAGGAATATGTCATCGATTTGGTATGTGCAGGAACCGACAGAGTTTACAGGATCGATACAAAAGAAAAAGGTTCGAGATGGGAATGGTATTTAAAAGATTCACTCGGGATTGAAATTGACCAACCTGTTGCTACAGATTTTTGGGAAGAAAGCAGTCCGGGAGACACGACCTGGGGAAGCGAAATCAATATCACCTGGAACGATATTGGTAAATTTTATCTGTCAACTCTCCATTTTTCGTCACATGGCTGCGACACTTTGGAACAGGGATGGGTTGAAGTTTTTGATCCCCCGGTTGCCGATGCCGGACAGGATATAATAGCCTGTTTAAATGATGCAACAGTACTTACAACTGATTCGGCATGGCATTTCAGCAGTGTATTCTGGGCATCGAACGGAGATGGTTTTTTTGATGATTTTACAAAACTGCATCCAACTTATTCTCCCGGTAAAGCAGATGGTATTACAGGAAGCGTAATTCTCATTCTTACCGCCAACGGCAAAACCAGCAGCATGACCTGTACACCCGATACCGATTCAATGATGATACGTTACAGCAATCCTGCAATCACACTTTCATTTGCCGATTTACTTTGTTACAACGACAGTTCAGGTTGGGCAATGGCAAAAGTTTCAGGGGGAATTGAACCTTACAAATTTAACTGGACCGGACCGGGACTTTACACTTCAACCAGCGATTCAATTTTTGCACTGGCAGCCGGGATGTATATTATTACGGTAACCGATAGTATCGGATGTTCGGCAGCGGATACTGTAGTAATAACAGAACCTTTGCAATTGTTGACTACTATTTCAGCCGATGTTCAGTTAATATGCGATGATGATTCAATACATCTGAAAGCTGAACCCAACGGAGGAACCGGAAACTACGCGCATTTATGGACTGGAACAGGTGCAATTTATTTAAATCATACTGATAGCATTTCGCCTTATTTTGCTGGAGCCAACACAGGAGTATATAAACTATTATATACCGTTACCGATGAGAATGGTTGTACAGCAATCGATTCAATGGATTTAACCGTATTGCCAAAAGATACAATTACATACGACACCATTATTTGCGGGAATGAAGTTCCGTATGCATGGTATGGCAAAAACTATTTTACTTCAGATATTTATATTGACACCCTTGTTTCGGCGCTTGGTTGCGATACCATTGTAATGCTCGATTTAACTGTTTTGCCAATCGATACAATAAAGCTCGATACAGTTATTTGTATTACAGAAACACCTTTGACCTGGTATGGAAATGATTATTTCTTTACAGGTAATTACCTTGATACTTTAGTCCCGGCAGTGGGTTGCGATACAATTTTGGTTCTTAATTTAACAGTAACTCCAAAAGATACAATAACCATCGATACTGTAATTTGCGGCACCGAAGCACCTTTTGCCCTTTATGGCAAAGATTATTTTAAAACCGATATTTATATCGATACACTTCCGGCATTGGTTGGCTGCGATACAATTGTAATTATCGATTTAACTGTACTTCCAATCGACACGATTGCATTAGATACGGTTATTTGCGGAATTGATGCCCCATTTGCCTGGTATGGACTAAATTATTACGATTCGGGAAAATACATCAGAACACTGAATCCGCCGTTTGGTTGTGATACAATTTTGGTACTCGATATAACTGTACTGCCAATCGATACGGTAAAAACTCATGAAATAGTCTGCGGTATGGATGTTCCGTACAATTGGAATGGAAATGATTTCTCATCTACGGGTATTTACCTCGATACTTTGATATCAACAACCGGTTGTGATTCGATATTATTGCTCGACCTGACTGTATTACCGATTGATACAGTAACCACAGATACCATCATTTGTATCAGCGAAACTCCTCTGGCATGGTATGGCAACAATTATTCAGCAACGGGTATTTATCTCGATACACTTGTATCTGCCACAGGTTGCGATTCAGTATTAATTCTCGATTTAACTGTATTACCGGTTGATACTTTGACCTTCGATACCCTGATTTGTGTAAACGAAACACCATTTAACTGGTTTGGTAAAAATTACACTGTAACCGGAATATATACTGATACACTGGCTGCAACGGTTGGTTGTGATACTATACTGATACTTGATATTATTGTAATGCCAATCGATACAATTTCCCTGGATACTACAATTTGCGGAATAGAAGCTCCGCTTGCCTGGAATGGGAAAGAGTTCTTTACAACGGGAGTTTATATTGATACACTGGCATCATCAATTGGTTGTGACACAATTGTTATTCTGGATTTAACCGTTTTACCTGTTGACACGTTAAAAACTGATACGATTATTTGCGACACCGAAACTCCATTTGCCATCAATGGGAAAAATTATTTTATAACAGGTATTTATACTGATACACTGATTTCAGTTACCGGTTGCGACTCCGTTCTGATACTGGATTTAACAGTATTACCGGCAGATACAATCACTTTCGATACAATAATTTGCGATACTGAAACACCGTTTGTATGGTATGGCAAAAATTATTTTACTGACGGAATTTACAAGAAAATAGTACCAAATGCAGCAGGCTGCGACACTGTTGCATTGCTCAATTTGAAAGTATTGCCCAAAATTACCGATTATCTCGACATGACCATTTGTGCTGCTGCTGTTCCATTTACATGGTACGGACAGGATTACAGTTTACCGGGTATTTACCACGATACCTTATTTAATGTTTATGGTTGCGATACTGTGTTGACTCTTGATTTGAAAATATTACCTGAAATTATAGTCTCGCTCGATACTACCATTTGTTCGGGAAATACGCCATTCAAATGGTTTGGAAAAGATTATTTTACAACCGGAATATACAACGATACCATCTTCAGTAAAACAGGTTGTGACACTTTACTGGAACTTGATTTAAAAATTTTGCCGGAAATTATGGTTACCGAAAAACTTACAGTCTGCGAAGGTGATCTTCCTTATTTCTGGTTTGGAACATGGTTTAACAATGCCGATACAGTATTTATTAGTATTCCTTCGGGAACTGCAGGTTGCGATACCATCAGAACTCTAGAACTTCAGACCATACCCGAGATTTATGTAACTGAAAGGAAAACAATTTACGAAAGCGAATTACCATATTCATGGTTTGATGAAATTTTCACCCAGGCTGACACAATTGTTCAGATTTTACCATCAACCACCGGTGGTTGCGATACAATCAGGACGCTGGAACTGATTACTATCCCCGGAATTGTTGTTACCGAAAATATAACAGTTTGTGAAGACGAACTGCCGTATATCTGGTTTGGAGAAACTTTCGCAAATGCTGATACAGTTGTTATTATAGTACCCTCAACTACAGGAGGTTCAGATACAATCAGAACGCTGCAGCTACAAACCATGCCTGTTAAATTGGTTGAAATTTCGATTGTAGCCGACAGAACCGCCGTTTGTAAGGATAAACCGGTAGTATTTACAGCTACAACTGTAAATGGAGGTTCCAGTCCAATTTACAGATGGTTCGTTAACGGAAAAGTTGTGCCGGGGGAAACTTCAGATATTTTCACTTATAATCCACGTAATGGCGATGAGGTTTATGCAACTGTTCTGTCATCACTGATTTGTGCTACAGGAAATCCGGCAAAAGCAATTCCGGTTTCAATTACAACATCAAGCAATATTACACCAGCAATAGCCAGTATCGGGCCGTTCTGCCAGTTCAGTATAGCTCCGCCGCTGCCAACAACAACATTAAATGGCATTACTGGTACATGGTCGCCTTCGAAAGTAAATACAAATGTGGCCACAAACAATACTTACACATTTACACCCGATACGGGTCAGTGTGCTATACCGGTGCAAATTGACATTGAAGTTTTGCCGGTGGTAAATTCTTTATTTGTGCAAATTAGCCCGCTTTGTCAGAACAGTGTTGCTCCGTTGCTGCCAACAGTTTCAGCCAATGGTATTAAAGGAAGCTGGAATCCTGCAATAATTGATACAGACATTGCCGGTACAAATACATATACTTTTACTCCCGATTCGGGGCAGTGTGCAAATCCGGCTTCAATGACAATTGAAATTTTACCCGAATTAACGCCGGTTTTTGTCCAAATCGGACCACTTTGCCAAAATACTTTGGCACCGGCACTTCCTTTAGTTTCTGACAATGGAATTTCTGGAATCTGGAGTCCGGCAATTATTGATACAAAAAATGACGGAACATTTACATTTACTTTCACACCAGCCACCGGAATATGTGCCAATCCGTTTATAATGACTGTAGTAATAATTCCTGAAATCAAACCCGAATTTTTACCGGTTGGACCGCTTTGTATAAACAGCCCGGCGTCATTATTGCCTTTGGTATCAAACAATGGTATTTCAGGAACCTGGAACCCGGCAGTATTTAATACTTCAGCAGCCGGAACAACTACATATACATTTACACCCGATGCCGGAATATGTGCTGCAATAGTTAAAATGGATATTGAAATAACAGATAAAATTAAGCCGGTATTTGTTGCATTGGGGCCATTCTGTCAAAATAGTATTGCTCCTTCATTACCACTGATTTCTGACAACGGAATTCATGGAACCTGGTTGCCGGATACCATATTAACTGACACAATCGGAACATTAAAGTTAGTTTTCACACCCGATTCAGGTGAGTGTGCAGTTCCTGTAACAATAGATATTGAAATAACTGATAAAGTTAAACCTCTGTTTGCAGCAGTCGGGCCGCTTTGCCAAAACTCGCCGGCGCCGGCGCTGCCTCCAGTTTCAGTAAATGGAATTACCGGTGTCTGGAGTCCGGCACTTATCGATACTAAAAATGATGGGATGTTTACTTATACATTCACTCCATCTGCCGGACTATGTGCGGTACCTGTTGATTTGATCGTGGAAGTGACTCCTGAAATTACTCCTGAATTTTCACCAATTGGACCATTGTGTCAAAAGACTATTGCTCCTTTGCTGCCACTGATTTCTAAAAATGGTATTAAAGGAACCTGGAGTCCTGCTGTTATAAATACCGCTAAAGTTGGAACATTTGATTTTAAATTTACTCCGGTTGCGGGGCAATGTGCTGTTCCGGTAACAATGAAAATAGAAATTACAGATGAAATTACCCCGTTGTTTGCGCAACTCGGTCCGTTGTGTCAAAACAGCATACCTCCTGCTTTGCCGGCAATTTCTGAAGAAGGGATTACCGGAACCTGGACTCCGGATACGATAAACACATTGAAGAGTGGAACATTTACATTTAAATTCACTCCTGATGCTAACCAGTGTGCAGTTCCGGTTTTAATGAAAATTGAAATTACAAACGAAATTACTCCGTTATTTACAGCGCTGAGTCCGCTTTGCCCAAACAGTCTTGCTCCATTGTTACCGCCGGTTTCAACCAATGGTCTTTCAGGAACCTGGAATCCGGCGATTATTGAAACAGCAAAACAAGGAACGTTTACTTTCACATTTACTCCTGATTCAGGTCAGTGTGCAGTAAAAACTACATTGAAAATTGAAATTTCGGATAAACTTGCTCCGGTGGCTATTTGCCGCAATTTTACAGTTTATCTGGATGCTGACGGGAAAGCAACAATTACTACTTCACAAATCGATAATGGTTCAAATGACAACTGCGAACTGGATACCCTTTATCTTTCGAGGTATGATTTCGATTGTTCGGATGTGGGAAAGAATCCGGTAACACTAATAGCTGTTGATGGCGTCGGTTTGAGGGATTCCTGTGAAGCTGTGGTTACGGTAATAGATAATGTAAAACCAGTAGTTTCGTGTAAAGAGCCGTTTGAAATACAACTTGATGAAAATGCCCAATATAACCTGACTTTGGCAGAAATTCTGGAGGATGTTTCCGATGCCTGTGGTATCGATACCATGTATATTTATCCTTTCAACCTTGATTGCGAAAACATTGGGTTAACAACAATAACATTATGGGCTATAGGCGTTAACGGAGATAGTGCTTATTGCGAATCGCAGGTAACTATTTACGGTAACAGGGCACCAACCGTGGTTGATGACAGTGTGAGTACCGACGAAAATATTCCGGTTATTATTGAAGCAGCTTTAAACGATTACGATGAAAAAACTACAATCGATATTTCATCACTTTCCATTTCAATAAAACCATTGCATGGAAATGTTTCAATTAATCCGATAAACGGGGATTTAACCTATACCCCTGATTTAAATTTCTCGGGAGTTGATGTTTTGGAGTACCGCATTTGCGACGATGGAATACCATGCGACCCCGAATGTGGAAAAGCTTATGTTTTTGTTACTGTCAGACCAGTAAACGATAAACCTGTTGCGGTTGATGACCGCTATTTTGCAGGCTGTTATTCGGTTTCACGAAATGTACTTGACAACGATTACGATATTGATTCGGATAATCTGGATATCAATACAAATCCGCTTACTCCACCGAATCATGGTTCAGTAATTATCGATCCCGATGGTTTGATAAACTATTTCCCGAATGCAGGATTTATTGGTATCGATAGTTTTGAATACGTAATCTGCGACAACGGAATACCAACATTGTGCGACACTGCAAAAGTTTACATCGAGGTTGACTGTAACGAAGAAACCCAGGATCCGCTGGATTGCGAATTATTTGTCCCGGAAGGTTTCTCTCCGAACGATGATGGAATTCACGATTTCTTCCGCATCATGTGTATTCATAATTATCCGAATGCAAAACTGATGATTTTTAACCGCAACGGTAATTTATTGTGGGAAAAGGAAAATTACGGAAACTACGATGTTTGGGGCGACCAGTATAATGCCTGGTGGTGGGGAACTTCGGTTTTAAGTCCGTATGATGTTGGAAGGCAAATGAGTAACGGAGCACCAAAATTAAAGGTTGGAAATTATGTATATGTTTTGCAACTGGGTAATGGCGATGTGAAAAACGGAACAGTAATGATATCGTATTAAAACCGGGAAAATATTGGGATAAATAGAATGTTTATTTTGGCAATTTAGGTCTTCTGACAAATGGCCGAAATATTGAAGCAAAAATCAGCAGTTTAAGTTGACAAATGGTTAATAATTATTTCTGTTACTTCTAAATTAAAATCAGTGCAACCTGTGCTTAAACATTCAGTTAAGCATGGTAAAATTCTGTTACAACTTTTGACTTTTCTTCAAATTCCGACATCCTGACAATTTTTTGATAGTAAACACGAAAACCATTTTTGGGAAAAACCTGCGATTTCATAAATCGTGCCAAAAAAAACACCATTATTTTTCTATAATTTTTGTTTTAACCCATTGCATTTTAATCTGGCAGCCAGTGAAAATACCCTCAGCAGATATACTTACCTGTTAGCAGAGAGAATTAACAGACATGCGGTATAAGTGAAAATTTCTTGGCTGTTACCTTGTGTTACTCAACATGTAACTTTCTTTAAGGAAATGATTTTTTGTGTCATTCCAGTACATTTTCCTATTTCGGGACAGATAAGGTGTGCAATATCTTAAATATGACCTATCTTGTCAATGTTTTTTAAACACAAAATAGGAGGCTTTAAAATAGACCGCGTAACTTTTTTTAAACACTGTAATGGAAAAATACAAACTCTTTTCCTTTGCAGACATTTTAAGTAGAATTAGTCTGCATAATGAATTTCTGGTTAATGTCGGCTCATACGGAAGTATAGTTTGGTACAGACAAAACGTTATTCAAAAAATAATAAAAAAAAGATTGTTTTTGTCAGCCCATAAAGAAAATTGTGCTCATACGAAGCATGGATTAATGCAAGATCTGCGATTTGATTACGATTTAATTTGAAGCATCCATGAATTAATTGATAAAAACGTGTATTTTTTTGTAACTAAATATAGAAAACTTGCAGGAATTATTTTCTTATGTCTTGTTTCGCTGCAAAGTGTGGCTCAGCAAGATCCAGGATTTACTCAATACATGTACAATGGACAGGTTATAAATCCTGCCATTGCAGGTATCTGGGAAAAAACCGGGTTTACTGCTTTGGTCAGAGAGCAGTGGGCTGGTGTTGATCATACACCTCTCAATCAATCAATATCTTTACACAGCCCCTTGAAAAATGAAATAATTGGAATAGGTTTAAACATTCACAACGAAACTTTTAGCAGGGAAAGGAAACTAAGTATAATGGCAGATTATGCCTACGAAATAAGATTATCCCCCGAAAAACGTCTTCGGTTAGGTGTAAAATTTGGTTTTACCAATTACAAAAATTCACTTACTGAAATTCAAATTTCACCAGATAACCAATACGATCCTGTATTTTCAGAGGATATCGATCTTAAATTTATCTCCAATTTTGGGGCAGGAATTTTCTTTTACGAGGATAACTACTTTATAGGGCTGTCAATTCCTAAATTCGTTGAAAACGATTTTGACAATAATCATCAGAATTATTCGGTACAGGCAGAAATACGGACCCTTTATATCAATGGGGGATATGTGTTTTTCCTCGATCCTTTTTCAAATTTCATTTTTAAACCAACTGCAATGGTGCGGGCTGGCCGGGATAGTCGTGTACAATACGATCTTGCCGCAAACCTGATGATTTACCAGCGTTTATGGGTTGGATTAATGTTGAGATCGGGAAATGCATTAAGTGCTACTTCGATGTGGTTTCTTAATAAAAATTTAAGGATGGGTTTTGCCATGGATATAACCTATAACGAAATATTTCCATACCAAAGAGGGACTTTTGAGTTTACAATGGGGTACGATATCGATTTCTTTGGGCGGAATTATGTGAGGGCGAAATACTTTTAATGCGTGAATGCCATCCGGATAGGCAGGCATAAATAAAAGGTAAAATACAGAAAGATTGAAATAAAAAGTACGATGAGAAAAGAAATATTATTAATAACGCAGATTTCTCCTATCCTTTTCAGAGGGGAGGTGGTTAACAACCTGATTTGGTTAAATAGATTGTAATGGTTAAAGTAAAGAATAATTAAAACTGTATATCAATAACTTGACAAAACAAAAACATAGCATTACATTAAAAACAGCGGCAATTTATTTTGTCTATGTTTTTAGTGCTGTCGGGGCCAACGCTTCAACAGGTTTGCCATGGTTTAATCAAACCGGAGTTTTGTCGATTGATAATTCATCTGTAACCAGTCACGGTGACTTACATTTGACTCAGCATTCATTCAACAGTTATCTGGTCGACAGTGTGTTACAAATCAATTGTCCCAACGATATTTCTACTTACACCGACCTGAACCAATGTTCTGCTGACATCAGCAACAGTCTGAATGTAACGGTAACAGCAGGAACTCTTGTTTCACTTACATGGTCTATGACGGGAGCGACAGAAGACGCATCAGGCCGATCAGGAATCAACCAGATTGGAAGTTACGTTTTTAACGAAGGCACAACCATTGTAACTTATTCCGCAAAAGACAAATTCAAAAACACCGTTACCTGCATGTTTAACGTGATTGTATCTGACAACCAGGTGCCAAAATTTACTTCTGTTCCCGAGAATATGACGGTTTTGGCCGATTCCGGTGATTGTGGTGCCCATGTTACATGGCCTGAACCTGGAGTGGAGGACAATTGTGCGCCGGCAAACCAGATCCTTATTACCACCACTCATGCTTCAGGCTCTTTCTTTCCATTGGGCACCACAAAGGTTACATACACCATCGACGATGGAATGGCAACCACCAGAGTCAGCTATTCTTTTACTGTTACGGTTACCGATAAAACCGCGCCAATGTTAACCGCCCCTGAACAAGTAACCATTAACTGCAACGACAAAATACCGCCACTTTTTGCATCCTTGCAAGCTTTTATCGATGCAGGAGCCACCGCAACCGATAACTGCTCCCTTGTGCCGGCAACTTTTAAATTTACAGAACAAACCCAAAGCAATACCATTTGCCCGTATACATTAATCCGAACTTACCAGATTGCCGATAACTACGGAAATATTGGTAAAGTGGATCATTTGATTTTGGTGGGTGTGGAAACTAACGAACCTGCAAAACAGGAAGTTGTGAAATTGAAATCGGCTTTGGATAGTGACCAGCCTCCACCTCCCCCACCTTGGGGTTGTAATCTTCCAATTATAATTGGGCCGACTGAAGTATGCATTGGTTCAACGATAACATTATCAACCACAGCAACCGGAACAATAGTATGGAGTACATCCAATATGGCAGTAGCATCAATAAATCCGTCAACTGGGGTTGTAACCGGAATCTCAGCAGGTACTAGTGATATAACTTATACTGACGATATAGGTTGTAAGCAAACCGAAACAGTCACTGTTAACGCCTTACCTGTACCAACATTAACGAGCAGTGATGCAGACAATACTTTTTGTGCCGGAACTTCGGTAACTTTCACGGCGGGAGGCGGGACCAGTTATGATTTCAGGATAGATGGAATAAGCGTTCAGAGCGGTACAGGCACAACCTATACCACATCAGCGCTTACAGATGGCCAGGTAGTTGATGTTATTGTGACCAATTCGAGTGATTGTAGTGTCCCAAGTCCGGTAATTATCAACACTGTCTATCTACTACCAACCGCACCTGCCATAACAGGGCCAACGGCAGTATGCGTTGGATCAGCCATAACATTATCTACCACAGCTCCTGGAACAATAGTATGGAGTTCGACCAATACGGCAGTAGCAACAATAGATCCGTCAACTGGAGTTTTAACGGGTGAATCTTCCGGTACGACTGATATTAGTTACACTGTCACCGGTGGCACAGGTTGCTCCTCAACTTCAGCAAACTATACAGTAACTGTCAATCCATTACCGGCAGCACCTGCCATAACAGGGCCGACAGCTGTATGCGTTGGTTCATCAATAACATTATCAACCACAGCAACCGGGACAATAGTATGGAATTCGTCCAATACGGCAGTAGCAACAATAAATCCGTCAACCGGGGTTGTAACGGGTGAATCTTCCGGTACGACTGATATTAGTTACACTGTCACCGGTG
>JBGSRA010000027.1:0-11517 GCA_041737765.1 Draconibacterium sp.
ACAGAGTTAACCGCTTCCTCTTTGCAAACAAAACTTTCATTTTAGAGGGGGGTGACTTTAAAATAAAAAATAATAACAACTGACTATGAGTTTATTAGAAGACTTAAACTTTCAAATTTTAGATTAGTCGGATAATAGTGAAATAATATACCAGACGGTTGACCGGTTTCGGCGATAGGTTGAAACCTTGTCTCCATATAATTTATGGGTGGAAAAAGTAGTTCGGAAATGATATGTTTTGTTTACCAGCGAAAAACATTTGGCTTCTATGTCATCAACATATTGCAGGGCATGGTCAAGTTCCAGCGGTCCTTTTTCCCAGTTAATCAGAGCAGTAAAGATGTTTTTTAAGTCATTGACGGCTTGTTGTGTGATATAGACGGCAGACATACTTTATCTATGGCTGCTTCTTAATTTGAGAATCGTTTTTATACAATGATTTAACATGATTTCTGACCTCGTCAAAACCATCCTTAACCGAAACATATCCTTCAGGGATTGATTCCGAAATCTGGTCAGGTTCAACAAACCGAACTACATTGGGATAACGGCGAAGTTCAGTTATCAATTTCTTTCCGGCCGCCGTGTTGGTTTTAATTTGAACTGTAACAGTCATTTTACGAATAAATTATAATAAAAATACGTAACAAATATACAACCATTTTTTTTATGTGAATCAACTATTGTAGTTAAGAAACAAACAGTATTACGAAGATATTTCAGTTAATGAAGGTTGGCAGATTTCTTTACACATACATCGAGTCCGAACATAGGATGAGTATAAAAATCCAAACAACATCAACCCAAATTTTCAATTACCCTGTTAAGTTTTTGCTGAATTTCCTGCGCCAAACCAACCAGTGTTTTGTTTTTAACAGAAATCATTGAAGCAACCGGATCAACTGCCGAAACTTCAATTTCACCATTTTCATGCTCTTCAACTATTACATTGCATGGAAGGAAAACCCCAATTTTATCTTCGGCAGTGAGCGCTTTATATGCAAAATGTGGATTACAGGCACCAAGAATTTTGTATTTTTTGAAATCAACATCAATTTTCTTTTTCAAAGTGTCTTTCACATCAATTTCAGTAAGTACACCGAAACCTTCTTTTTTAAGTTCAATGGTAACTTTCTCAACAGCTTCATCGAAGCTCGTGTTTTCCAATACTTTATTAAAAAAATAACTCATATTTTATGGAATTTATGTTTCATAAGGATTAACGAACAATGATGTAAAATGTTGCAGATTTTTTTACTCATCCAATGAACTGAAGTCATGAATGACTACATAAAGAATCAGCTCTTTCCAAGGCCCTTGCAGTACTCACCTAACCAGCTTTGGCCACGTAACAGTTTATTTTCATCAAGAAACGTTTCGGTTTGCATCAGGGTCTTTTTAAAATATTTAGGACTTTTATTGTAGTTAAAAAAACCATGTCCCTGTTTTTTATAGCCAATTAAAGTACATTTATTTCCCTGCTGTTTCATCAGGTAATTAAACCGGTGCACGTTTTCATAGGGAACCAATGTATCTGCTTTTCCGTGCATAATTAAAGTCACAGGTACATTTGGAGTTATGTGATGAACAGGACTAAGTTCGAATTCACGCCCTGCCAGTTTTTCCTGTCCGTAACCCTTTTTTCCTGTATCGACTACGGGATTAAAAAGAACCAGTGCCATTGGAACCGAAGAAACCAACAAATCATCGGTGGTTTCGTTCACATTTTCAATAACTGCGGTACAGGCAGCCAGATGTCCACCGGCAGAACCACCTGAAGCAACTATTTTGTTGCTATCAATTCCCAGTTCTTCCCCATGTATTTTCAGATATCGAATGGCCGACTTTGCATCCTTAACACATTCAAAAGGTGTTGTTGAATGGCGGGATTTGGTGCGATAATCGGGACAAAAAGCAACCATTCCGCGTGATGCCAAATATTCAGCCTGAAACTGAAACTGACCTGGATTTCCACCTACCCAGCCTCCTCCAAAGAAAAATACAATGGCCGGAAGTTTTACGGTTGATGTAACCACTGGCTTGTACATTGTCATCGAGAGCGTTACACCATCAACTGTTTTATAAATAAAGTCGCTCTTTTCTACTTTATAATTCTGAGCAACAAGCTGATATCCAAAAAAAACAAGGAGGAAAAACAGGCTTATAAAACTCCTTTTCATTTACAAGTTCACAATTAATACGGTTTCTTTTTCGTCACGAATAATATCAACAGAAACCTGCTGACCAATTTCGAGTGTTTTCAGTCGTCCCATATAATCATAAACTCCACCCACTTTTTTACCATCGATTGCCGTAATAATATCACCTTTTTTCATTCCGGCTTTGTCGGCAGGTTTGCCTTTGGTAACTGCATCAATCCTCAACCCGCGCTTTTCAACGCCGGCAAAATCAGGCATCACTCCAAAAGTCACTTTAAAACGTCCTCCGCGATTGCGCTGGAATTTTGGTCCTGCTTCCTGAAACGTTAAATCTGTTTCGCGGTTGGCTACATTTTCTACTAAAAGCGATGCATATTCAGCCACTTTTTGTGTTCCCTCGTAATTAATTCGGTCGGCATCGTCGAGCGGAGTATGATAATCGGGGTGAGCGCCTGTGGAAATAAAAAACACAGGAATATTTTGCAGATAAAACGAAGTGTGGTCAGATGGGCCAACACCTTCGGGCGAAAATGCCAATTCGAAACCCGTGTTGTATTTGGTTAATAGTTCTTCAGTTTCCTTTGATGTTTGTGTACCGCCGATACTTAAAACTTTTGCAACCGGATCCAATCTGCCAACCATATCGAAGTTAAACATCGCCACCATTTCATCAGTTTTTACCGGAGGCTTGGCTGTAAAGGCGTTTGAACCAATCAATCCCATCTCTTCGGCGCCAAAAGTTGCAAAAATAATGCTTCGTTTGTTCTTCTTTTCGGCGGCCATTTTTTCGGCCAACTGAATTACGGTTGCTACTCCTGAAGCATTGTCATCAGCTCCGTTGTGCACGGCAATGGTATCGGTAGCCCGCGAGCCGGAACCGGGACCTCCCATTCCAAGATGATCGAAATGAGCGCCTATTACCACATACTCATTCTTCAGATTTGCATCGGTACCGGGCAAAAAGGCAACAACATTATATGATTCGGTTTCCATTTGCTTTACGTTTACAGTAACCGAAACTTTTGAATCAGTTTTAATACTGATAGTTTTATCAAGACTATCGATTTCTGCTTCCAGTTTTTCGATGGTAATTTCTCCCCCACCCAGTATTTTATTGGCGATTTCGCGGGTTACCTGGATTACCGGAATGGAATAACGGGTGCTGTTTTTATCGAAGATCAGCGACGACAGTTTATCGGTTTCGCTGAATTTTGTGCCGGCTACCAAAATTAAACCCGCTGCATTATTTTCTGATGCAAACATTGCTTTCGATCGTTCTGACGAAAACTCGATGTACGGACTTTGCTGATTCTCCAAATCGGGGTCGCCCTGCAAAACCAAAACCCATTTTCCACTTACATCAACACCTTTGTAATCATTCCATTGCAAGGTATCTTTATCTACTTCCAAGCCATAACCGGCAAAAACAACTCCGGCTGTAACAGTTGAATTGGCCGAAAAAGCAAAAGGCAGAAAGTGTTTTTCTACTTCATACGAAGTTTCGTTTACAGACAGTTTGTTGCCTTCACCAATTTCAGCCGACGTAACCAGCATAAATTTCTGGAATCCGTTTTCGTACATTAGTTGCAGACCGGTGTTTTTAAATTTGGTGCGAATGTACTCAGCAGCAAGTAAATCGCCTGCCTCACCCGATTTTCTTCCTTTCAACTCATCGGAAGCCAGATATCCGATATCATCTTTTAACTCTGTTACAGTAATTTCGGGATTAAATTTTTGAGCGAAGACTGGCGAAACCAGAACAACAAAAAGAAAAACTATAAATCTCATTTTAATAACCATTTTAATTCGTATTGTATAACAAATCAAATTCAATAAAGTAAGTCTGAGTGGGTTAAAATCGGCGGTAATATTACACAATAATAGCCATTAAAAAAAAGGAGTTATGTATATTTACGCCCTCATCTAATACAAAACAAGTTGATTTCATTTAGCATAAAATACTGGTTCATATTCCTGCTGGCCGCAATAGCAGCCGCAATTGGAGTTTCGCTTATCATGTATTTCAGAAACAGTGACAACACCGAACTCAGCAAAAACCGGGTGTGGTTTTTAATGACATTGCGCTTTCTTTCGTTTTTCTTTATTGCATTCCTGCTGCTTTCTCCATTTATTAAAAGCCTGAAAAAAATAACCCGAAATCCGGTAATTATTGCAGTCTGGGATAATTCGTCATCCATTGTTTCGACCCCCGATTCGGTAAAAACTACTGCCGATTTTGAAAAAATCAGGGAACAGATTAAAAACGAACTTTCATCGAAATACACATTGGTGGAATACGCTTTTGGTGAAAAAGTAAAAATTGCCGAAACCCTCAGTTTCGATGAAAAGAAAACCGATTACAGCGAAGCAATAAACACAGTTGTAAACAACCATTTTAACGAAAATGTGGGGGCTTTGATAATGGTTGGAGACGGGATTTACAACCAGGGGAAAAATCCGGTAAACCTTTTGAGCGAGATCAATTTCCCGGTTTATACGGTTGGTTTTGGCGATACCACTGAAGTTGTGGATTCAAGGATTCAGGATATCAGGGTGAACAGAACTTCGTTTTCGGGGAATAAATTTCCGGTTGAAATTGATGCCCGTTTTTCGAAATTAAAGGGGAAACCAATTTTACTTACGGTTCTGGGTGAGAACAAGGAAATTGCGAGTGTTGTTGTAACGCCTCCAAACCAGAACTTTTTTTATACACATGAGTTTATTCTCGATGCAGGTGAAGCTGGTTTAAAACATTTTACCATAAAAACGGCACCGGCTGAAAACGAACACAATACAAAGAATAATCAGGCAGGTTTTGTAATAAATGTGCTCGAAAAGAAACAAAAGATTCTGATTCTGTCTGACGGTCCACACCCCGATATCGGTGCAATAAAAAACACACTCGATTTGCAAACTACTTATGATGTTTCGGTATTTACAGAAGAACCGTTTCCGGCCAATTTATCAGAGTTTAACCTGATAATTTTAAACCAGTTGCCAACCTCCGGAAAATCGGCAGCCGACATCGTTAAAAATGCCGAAAAAAGCCGCATTCCAATTTTGTTTATCGTTGGCAATAAAACATTCCTGCCACAGTTGAATGCACTTTCGCAGGGTGCGGTAATTGCGCCGCTTGCCGGTTCGGGTGAGGAAGCACAGGCCAGTTTAAATAAATCGTATTCAACTTTTAACCTCAGCGACGATTTTAAGGAAATTGTTCTGCGGTTTCCGCCATTGCAGGTTTCGTTTGCCGATTACGCGCTCGATGCAGGTTTTACACCATTGCTTTACCAAAAAATAATGAACATTGAAACAACAAAACCATTGATTGCAACCGGCACAATCAATGGCCGGAAAACAGGTTTTATTTTTGGCGAAGGAATCTGGCGCTGGCGGTTGTACAATTATTCGGTAAATCAAAACCAGGCACTTTTTAACGAACTGGTAAATCAGCTTATACAATATCTTGCCCTGCGACAAAACGAAGACAATTTTATTATCGATTTTAAACCGGTTTATGCCGAAACCGATGATATTATTTTGAAAGCCGAAGTGTACAACGACGCTTTTGAACGGTTAACATCGCAGGAAGTCAAAATAAAAATTCAGAATGAAAATAACGAAGAGTTTGAATTTACATTCGATATTCAGGGAAACAACTACTTACTGAATGCAGGTCACTTTCCGGTTGGCGATTATACTTTTTCAGCTAATGTTGACATCTCAGGAAAAACTTATAACGAAACCGGCAGGTTTACCATCACTCCGGTAAATTTCGAAAACCTCGATTTAAGGGCAAACCATAATATGCTTTACCAGATTGCTGCGCTAAGCGGAGGCCGGTTTTATGCTCCGAACGAAACCGAAAAACTTATTGCAGAGGTGCAAGGTAACAACCGGTTAAAAGCCACCAGTTATTTTCAGGAAATGATAAATGAAATGCTTAATTTGAAATGGCTATTTTTTATTGTTTTGTTATTGTTAAGTGTGGAATGGTTTTTGAGAAAGTTCTGGGGTCTTTATTAAAATCGAATTAAGTGAAAGCAGGTTTTGGAAAAATATCAGTTTATACGTCAGTGATTCTGCTGGTTTTTATTTCATTTTCGTGCATATCAACAAAACCTTTACTAATTGAAATACCGCAAAAATCAAACAAGGAACTTCCCGAAAATATTCAAAGCCTGCTTATTGTTGCCCGCGTTGTTAACGATAGTTATATTACCTGGAATGAAGATTCGCTTCAAAATCTGTTTTTCAAAAAAAGCTTTAATTACGACACAATCATAAACGATATTCAAACCGTTGACACCACTTTAAAAGCTCTTGGAGATCTTCTTTTCGAATCGGGCCGGTATGATATTGTGATACCCGAAAACCGGTTTCCAAAAATCGACAATACCTCGCTGATTGCCGGCGAAATGCCCTGGAATGATGTAAAAGAACTTTGCGACACTTTCAATACCGATGCTGTTTTATCTCTCGACTATTTTAAAACCCGGGTTTTTACCGATTACGATAAAACAGCGAATTTTGAAGTGTTTACCAATAGTTTCAGAGATGAGGCACATGCTGAAATGAAGGTAAATTATGAAGCCCTTTTCAGGGTTTATGATCCGGTAACTGAAAAAATAATTATGCGGCGGTTTATGCGCGACACAGTTATGTGGGATGGAACCGACCGCTCGGCAAGGGATTTGTTTTACTGGTTTACCCCGGTAAAACAGGCTTTAACCGAAGTCGGAATTGCGATTGCACTTGACTTGTCAGGAGAAATTAGCCCACGCTGGCTCACTGAAAGAAGAAGTTATTTTGCCAGTGGCGATGCAAATCTGAAAAAAGCGGCACCGCTGGTAAATTCAAACCAGTGGGAACAAGCCATTGCTTTGTGGAAAAATACCGCAGAAACATCCAACTCGAAATCGGCAAAAAGCAAAGCTGAATTTAACATTGCACTCGGACTTGAAATGCTGGGAGATGTTGATTCGGCAATTGATTGGGCACTAAAATCGTACAATACCATGTACCGTACCAATACCTACAATTACCTGGAAACACTTGAACAGAGAAAAAAGGAAATAAATAATCAATAACCATGAAACGTTTAACATTCTGGTTTTTAGCACTCTTTGTAACAATAACTTCGTGCACTGTTTACAAGGAATATCCCATCGAAGTTTATAAACCGGGCGAAATTGCCATTCCCGCAAATGTTAAAAATATTGCTCTCATATCCCGTAATTTCAAGTATAAAAACGACACACTTCAGCATTTTTACAAAGACGACAATACACTGAAAAAAACAAAAGGCGATCCTAAAAACCTCGACAGTCTGCTGGTTGGAGCATGTTTAAACGAACTGGCCACCAATCTGAAAAGCAAAAATAACTACAACCGTGTCGATATTTTTCCCGAAGTTTTTAAACCGCATACCAGCTCAAAACTACCTGCTCTCGATTTCGATTTAATAAGTAAACTTACTACTGATACAGAAACAGAATTGCTGATTTCGCTCGAAACCTATTCTTATTTTTATTCTGAATATTCGGCAGATGCCGGCGTACAAAAATCGCGCGAAGTGGTAACTGCAAATGTTTGGGCAGTGTACGACCCGGCTGCTAAAAAAATGATCGAACGTAAAACCGTTATCGATACTGTTTTTTGGAATGCGTACGATGAGCAGGGAAATCTGCAAAAAAACAGCAAATTGCCTCCCCGTTTGACAGCGCTGAAAATTGCCTCGCAAATGGCTGGTGAAAACTATTCGAAACGATTTTTTGCCTCGTGGCAAACCGTAAAACGAATGTATTCCATTCCTCCCCTGCCCGATTTTGAAGCTGCAGAAAAATACCTTCTCAAAGGAGATTGGGACAATGCCATTTTGCTTTGGAAACGTTATGCAGCCTATAAAAACGGGAAAATGGCCATTAACGCGCGTTACAACCTTGCGCTGGCATACGAAATGAAAGACGATTTTGAGGCTGCAGGTCAGTGGCTGTCGGCAGCACAACAAATAGCGGGCGATTACAGAAGTAAGGATGACATTAAAATGATTGCCGCCTATCAGAAAATACTTGACCAACGAAAAAAAGAGGTTGAAAGGTTAAACAAAATGTAATACCGATTGTAAATCTGTAATAGTCCAATCTTCGTTAACTCGATTTGACTAAACAGATTATTCCAGCGGCATTATCCCACGACGATATTGGATAAATTAATTCAACTTGGTATAATATGATTCGGTTCCCAAAACCCTGGATTCTGTTTATTTGCCTTGCTTTTTTGCAAAGTTGCAATACAATGTACAACACTAAGATTCTTAAAATTGAAGTGCAGGTACCGGGCAGGGCAAAAATACCGAACGATTACAAAAAGGTCGCCATAAGGTATAATAACAGTAATGTGGCTCCAAATCAGTTTTTTAATAGTTATTTCGAAGATGATAACAAGCTGCCCGAAATAATCAATACCGACAGTATTGCGTCAGAAATCTACTATCAACTATTTACAGATCAACTAAATAAACAACAGTTTTTCGATTCAATAATTGTTTTGAAACCGGTTGATTTTTCAGAAATTGCCCTGAGCGATTCGCTGATTTACCAGCAGATGGTGAGCAACGACAACAACCAGGTTGAAACTTGTTCGGGTGTAAATAGTGAAGTCTATAATTTTGCCAGATTTGTTAAAAAATATTCTGCTGCCGATTCGAATAAAAATGTAATTCTGCTTATCGATCCGGAATATGGATTATACACCAAACGGCAGATTCAGAACATTGCCAACTCAACCGGCGCCGACCTGTTTTTATCGCTTGATTTTTTTTCCTCCGTCGATGGTATATATTTATACGACTCGCGAATGGCCCGCGAAAAAGTTTATACGTTAGCATGCTGGAATGTTTATGACCTCAAAAAAGTGGAATTTGCTCGTACGCTGCAAAGACTTGACACCATTCAATGGATTGAACCGGTTTATAGCTTAAAGGAAGCCAAACGAATATTGCCACCGCGAAAAGATGCGGTTTTAAATGCAGCAGATATTGCCGGAAGCGATTTTGCTGAGTTTCTGGTTCCGCACTGGATTGAAGTGGACAGAATATATTATTACCCGGGAAATGCGGAATTGAAAAAAACCGAAGATCTTATAACACAAAACCAATGGCTTGAAGCTGCTAAAATCTGGAAGAAAAACACGACAAATACCAATAAACATATTGCTGCTAAAAGTATGTTTAACATGGCACTGGCATGCGAAATGAATGGAGAAATGGATGCTGCAATCGACTGGGCAGTAAAATCATTTTACGTTTTTGGGAATAAATATCCTGAACATGCTTTCAATTGCCAGGAATATATCCGCATTTTGAGTCAGAGAAAACTGGATATTCAGAAGATAAAGGACAAAGCTTCTTATTAATATCTGACTATGATACAATATTCGAAACTGGCTCTGGTTCTTATCTTTACAGTTGTTCTGCAGGGTTGCTACACTTCAACGAACATATCCACTCTAAATATTGAGATTATAATACCCGGTAAGCAGAAACTTCCTCACGGGTATAAAAATGTGGCTGTCAGGTACAACAACATCAACATTTCGAGCAATCCCCGGTTTTCAAGCTGGTACTTTGACAATGAAAAATTTACTGACACAACAAACATTGATAGTATTGCTTCTGAAGTTTATTTTCAGAATTTTATTAATCACCTTAAATATCAGCAGTATTTCGATACCATCATTGAGCTGGAACCGAAGAATTACATAGATATTAAGCTGAACGATTCGTTGATAACCTTTTTTGATCCCGAATTTTGCCTGTATTCTGCAAATGATATTCAGCAAATTGCAGATTCTACAGGTGCCGATTTATTTTTATCGTTTGATTTTTTTGCATCGCAAAATGGGATTTTTACGACTCATTTTAAGCCGAACAAATCCGATACTTCAGGTATTCTCCTTAACGATTTTAATACTTATCGCGATGCAACCGAAGTTGTACATATTTTGTCAGGCTGGAATTTTTACGACCTCAAAAAACAGAAGTTGATTTTCTCTCACCTGAAAACGGATACAATTACCTGGACTGAACCAGTATATAATATAAATATTGCGAAGCGAATTTTACCTTCACGACGGAATGCAGTTTTAAACGCCGCTGATATTGCAGGGAACCAGTTTGTTGAGTTTTTGGTGCCTCACTGGTTAGAAGTTGAGCGGATGTATTACAAATTTGCTCAGGGAGAACTAAAATCAGCAAACCACCTGATTAAACAAAACCGTTGGATGGAAGCTGCCGCGATTTACAGGAAAAATACCAAAAACCGAAACAAAAAAATGGCTTCAAAATGCATGTTTAACATGGCGCTGGTTTGCGAAATGAATGGAGATATGGAAGCCGCGTTTGATTGGGTTACAAAATCGATGAATGCCAATCACAAAGACCCTTACCACAAAGGCAATTGTGAGAATTACAGCCGTATTTTAGGCCAGAGAAAAAGTGATATTCAGAAGATTGAAAATTTAGAATAAGGCGGATTAAAGATATTTCGTAATACACCGAAACACAACCCATTTCCAAAAATTGTATATGGTTTAACAACCCGGGGTTCAAATAATTTATAAATTTGAATCACAATTAATTAACAAAAACATGATGATCAAACTTTTCCGCAAAGAAATCGCACAATATTCAAGAATCGGTATTAATCAAACAATTAACATCTTTGGCTAATCCCAAAATACCCGCAATTGAGGAAATACAGAAGTTAGGTAAAATAAAATGAGAGCAATCAGAAACATAGCATTCAGAGTGATTTCAATAATTGGATTGATTTTGAATGGATTCTTTGCCGTTATTTGCATAAGCGAATGGTATTTGATTGGATTTCTTGATAAGTCCAAGGATTATCCATTTGGAGGTGAAGGGCCAGTTCCATATTACTACAAGACCAAAGAATTATATGTTACAGTCAATCAGATTTGGGGGATAATTTTCGGAATTATGACTTTAGTTTTGATTTGAACATTTTTAAAAAATAAACCGCGACTTATGATTTCAACTGTTCTGATTTCTTGGATTTTAATAGTCTTAAAAATATCTCACGGACTAATTAGAGTGATTTAAATAAAAAAAATGATTATCCGTTTTAAGACCTAACACCGAAGGTGTCTTATTTTCATAACCTTAGGTCAATGACCTAAGGAAATTAAATCCCAAACTCCAACTGCCTGAAAGGCAGAACAAATTAATTCTTTCAGAAAATATTGTTCATCAATATCAATACCGTTTTCAATCAGAAACTTACGGTATTCTTCGTCAAAACTTACCTTCTTATGGTGTTCTTTCTGATTCTTAATA
>JBGSRA010000029.1:0-55846 GCA_041737765.1 Draconibacterium sp.
ACAGAGTTAACCGCTTCCTCTTTGCAAACAAAACTTTCATTTTAGAGGGGGGTGACTTAAAAATAAAAAATAATAACAACTGACTATGTGTTTATTAGAAGACTTAAACTTTCAAATTTTAGATTAGTCGGATAATAGTGATTTATAAACCCAAATATACGTTTTTTATCATTCAATTTGTAATTTTTAGTTTCTATATCGAATTGAATGACAGAGAATTTCCTAAGATTTATTCTTTTACAAAAAGCTGGTTCATCTGGTTTTGTTGCGAAATAATATTCAGTAAATAAACACCTGCCGGGATATCGTGTAGTGGGAGTTCAAATTTTTGATTCCGGCCGGGATAAAATGTTTTTAACAATGTTCCCTGCAAATTCAGTATTTCAATAGTTCCCCCATTGGATTTGGCAGGTATCATTATATAAAGTATTTCGTTTGCAGGATTTGGCCAGATTTTGATATTGTTCAATTCCGAATTTTCTGAAATTGCAGTTCCCAACGGTACTATTTTAAGAGTAACTGTTGTATCTCCTGTTAAATACAATGTTCCGCTTAATCCGTTATATCCGTTTTTTGCGATAATATAGTTGTAAGTAGTGTAAACCGGCAGATTTTTAAAATTTGTGATTCCCAATCCTGTAGAAATCAAAGTGTCGGCATTTAAAACAACCGTCGCATTATTTACTGGTGTGTTGACATCTTCGGTGATTTTAAATTTTACCGAGCCATTTAATCGTGTAAGTAAAATATGAAAAGTTGTATCTGCGCTCACAGTTAAAATCCCGGACAGGTTTTCGTACGATGTTTTTTCGACCTGAAAAGGGTAATTGCCCGGATAAACTTCAAAATATACTTCTCCCTTTTCGTTGGTAATCTGTACCTCGTTATTTAGCGTTACCCGTGTTCCCAAAAAAAAATCACCGGTTTGTTTATCGCCAACCGAAATGGTTGCACTGTATTTATCAGGAACAAGATAATAAGTAAATACAGAATCACTGAAAATGGTAAACTGTTGTGTTGAAATTGTTTCGTAATTCTCTTTTTCAATATTGATGAACAGTAGGTTACTTGTTTTTTCGAATGTAACAGATCCTGAATTGTCAGTTAATTTCTGAATATTGAAATTCGACACTTTGCAGTCGGGCAGGGGATTTCCTGTATTTATATCGATAACTTTTATGGTTGCATTAAAACTGGTTAACCCGGTGCTGTCTTTCATTCTGTGTTCCAACTGGTCGAGATACAGCGATTTTGGAAACAATTCGTCACCTTTTCCTATTCCTTCAGCAAAATCACGGGGAGCAGTTTTGTAACTGTATCCGTTTATTGTTCCTTCTACCGGATCGAGTTTTACCTGGTTTGCCGCACCCGATGTGCCAATAATATAGCCATGTTTAAACTGTCGCGATTCGATTATATAATCCTTATTTGAATGGTATGCGATTCCCGTCGTATTGTAAAAAACCGACTGTGTTGAAGAATAACCATGAATTACATCACCTCCGTACGGGCGAAAAGTGGATTCGAGATAATCTTTATCAACCGTGAAATTATCGATTAAATTGGCCATACTCAGGTACATGTGGAAGTCGCTGGAGTATTTTGAGTTTTCGCCGATGCAGTTGTAAATCACGTTACCATTTGAATGCGGGTATTTAAAATCGTAATTGTGGCGGCTGTCGTTTGCACGGCTGTCTTTAATCAGGCAGTCGTTGGATTGAAGGGTAAACATGTACCCGTTTCCTCCGCCTCCCTCATACTGCGATTTCTGAAAAAAGCACGAATCAACCGTTATTCCGCGACTTTGTTCGAGTAAAAGGCAGTTCGATAAAACATGAATATCTAAAGTATTACTTTCAGGTTTATAGGTATTTACGTTTTTTACCCAGCAGTTTTCAGCGTATTTTATGAAAATAGCGTGTGACGCGTGAACTTCGTAAGCGCCTGTTCCAGTTTCGGTATAGGTTTCTTCATCCCAACCGGTTTTGTCGTTTTGAATATTCCCGATACTCAGGTTTTCGATTCCACATTCTGTAATGTGCTCTTTTGCATGGTACACCCGGGCATTGTCGCGGGTTTTCATATAATAACGGGTAGGAGAGTCAATATAAATTATATTTTTTGCAACATCAACCGAATCGATTTTTCGCAGAAACATTACCCGTGCTGACTGATCGTTCCAGATTCCGGCCATTTCGTGTTCTGCAATAAATTCAGGGGTTCCATCCGTCCTGAGAATTATATCATCTCCCTTTGCAAATCCCTGAACCGATTTTACCGGAATCACCCGGGTTGGGTACATCAAATCGGTGGTAAGCTTTGCAGTAGTTCCAGTTACGGTTGACCATGTGCACCAGTCGCCCATTAACCAAATGATGCTTTTTTGCCGCATGTAACTGTTGCTGTTGAAAATAAATGTGGAATCGGTACCGGCACCTCGTAAAACCGTGTTTTTGTATTGAATCCGCAACGCTGTTTCTGCATTTCCGGGATTTACCTTGTAAGTACCGGCTGGCAGATAAACAACACCGCCACCGGCCTGTCCAACGTCATTCAATGCTTTCTGAATAACCATAGTAACATCAGTTTCGCCTGTTTTGTTGGCATTGTAAGGTGGTTGGGTTACATCAACAATATTGCCGGTAATAATTGGAATTTCTTTTTCACCCTGGTGATATCCGGCATACGAAAAATCGTGTAAAAACCTGTCGTTATTGTCTTTAAAACCAGGTTTCCAGTTTTCGGGATATAGTTGACTGCGCCAGGTTCCGGGAAGTGGTTCATAAGTTTTCAGATTGGGCATTTCATCGAGTGTCAAAACATAATTGTGGGCAAACATTTTTTTCCATAAATCCAACGAGTTGTATTTTGCACTTCTCACAAAATCACCATACCAGGGCATAAAATACGACCAGGGCACTTCGTCGGCAACTAAATTATCAACATCGGGGAAAGATCCTGATTCGCTTAACGTTATCATTTTCTTACCCTTAACATCGTTGTTTAGCTGGTTAAATTCCAGTAACTGCGAACTGTGGTCGCCATCTTTGTAAATGTCACGGCCAACTATATCCACAACATCATCTCCCGGATACCACGACTGGTCGTTTTGCTGACTTGTCCAAACCCAAATCAGGTTTTTCAACCCATGATAGTTTACCATTCGGTCGTACATCAACCGGTAAAGTGTTTTGCAGGGTTGCGCGCCTTTTGCTCCCCACCAAAACCAGCCACCCGATGCTTCGTGCAGTGGCCGCCATAAAATGGGAATATCTTCGTTTTGCAGCTTTTTCAGTAACCCCGAAATGTAATCGATGTCCTTGATCATGGCTTTGTATTCAGCCGAGTTTGGATCTGAAATCTTTGAAACATCAAAATTTGTATCAGCAGTATAAAAAGCTTCTGTTTTTCGCAAAGGATCGCGCCAATGCCAACAAAATGCCGGAATACCGTTTTTATTGTAATATTTTCTGGCATCGTTAATTGGTTCTTCATCGTAGTACCAGCTATAACCTCTCCCGCATTGCATAAAGTCGAGACCAACCAAAGCAGGTTCTTTCCCCGTGTTTGATTTTAGCCAGTTTATTTCGTCCATGCTGTGCAATGTCATGGCTCCGGAGATTATTTTTTTACCGTAATTGTCGTAAAGAAACTGGTAAAGTTTTA
Organism: Draconibacterium sp.; assembly: GCA_041737765.1. Lineage (GTDB taxonomy): Bacteria > Bacteroidota > Bacteroidia > Bacteroidales > Prolixibacteraceae > Draconibacterium. The sequence continues at coordinate 3,667 of JBGSRA010000029.1, forward strand.
GTGTGTGGTCGGTTGGATTTGGAGTTACAGGTGTTTTGGAAATATCGAACCTATTCCAGTCTTCCACTTTGTCAAATTTTATGTAGTCGATATCAATCCATCCCCACGATTTGATGATTTTTACCTGGTGATTTCCCTGTTTCAGTTTCAGACTGCTGACAACCTGCTGAAAAACGTAATTTGTGTTGAGCAAAATCGAAAAATCGACGCTCATTCCATCTATTGAAAATTTATTGATTTTATTTCCCCCCGGAGCTGCCGCGAATACTGAAATATTGTAAAAACCTTCTTCTGCAATTGAAAGGTCAAAAGTCAAATTTCCTTCATTTTGAGCAACATAAAAACCTCCTGAGGATTTGGAGTTGGCTATTTTCTCAGCACCACCGGCTAGTGTGGCGTTTTCGGCTTCAAAAATTTGAGCTGACAATAAAAAACCGGTAGAAATGAGCAAAACGGTTAACAGTGATTTTATTTTTAATTTCTTCATGACATAAAAGTTTTAAGCACCTTTCGATATCTATATTGATGAATATCTTTCTAACCGACGTCGAAGATAGTGATAATTGAATAGGTGAAATTAAATCATAATTTGACGAAGGTTTTCGTTTTTAAAAAATCTTTACCAATCAGGCAAACCAGATAAGAACCTTTTATTATACCTTTTAAATCAATAAATTGCCTGTTTAAAAGCGACCCTCTTAAAATGGTTTGCCCGGTGAGTGTTTGAATAAGGTAGTTATCGATGGGTGTTGAACTGGTAACAAAGAGTTTATCACTGGCTGGATTTGGATAGATATTAATCGTATTATTTGAACCAAAATCGTTAACTGCTGTAGGATTTGAGGCGCTTATTGAGATTGTTCCTAAATTATATACGGCAAAATCGAAGCAAATACGCATTACCTGAATTCCCTGTTTAAGTTGAATATTTTCGATTTTCGTTGCCCTGAAAGTGGAATAATTTTGCGATGGTTTTGCGTTTAAAACCCCGGTTTTATCCGTTTCGTCGAATTCAATATGAAAAGTTCCAAAACTGCCGGGAGTCGCAAAAAGTATTTCGATGTTGTAAAGTCCTTCTTTTTCAACATTGAGTGTATATTCAAGCCATTCACCTGTCTGAATACCTCCAACTGATCCTTCCGACAACCTGTATTCCGTGTCAACACCTTGTTCCGGTCTGATTCCGTTTCCTGCATTTGTCAAATTCATATCGTGATAACCAACTCCTTCTCCTCCCAAATCGTAAAAAGTGGGATTGATGGTACCGGGAATGTTGTGCGCTCCGCCATCAGGATAGGCACCTTTTTTTTCAGGAGCAATCACCTGAACCTCGCATTGAGCAGTAAAATTGCCGTCTTTTGTCTTAACTGAAATTACTGCTGTTTTGCTTTGTGTTGCTTTTGCGGTTATTAACCCGGTTTCGTTAACCGAAACAAAATCGCTGTTTGATGACGACCATGTAACAGATTGGTCTCCCGCCAGCGCAGGAAAAATATGAGCTGTAAGTTGTTTAGTTTTACCGGAATTCAAACTGGTTTTTATTTCTGAAATTTTAATGCCTGTAACTTTAATTGTGGGGTTAGGAATTCCCCACCAGTAATTTTTAAGTTTCGCATCGGTAATTAAAGTATCGAGTAACTCGTTTAACGAAATGTCATCCCAGTCGCGCCAATCAATCCATCCCGAACCAATGTTTTCAAGAGTTTGTGCATTCTCTTTAAATCCGTCAACTTGTTTTATATACCCGAAATTGGGTTTTTTACCTACGAAATCGTAATTCCATTCGGTACAAATTACCCGGTGATAGGCCATTAACGTTTTTATTGAAGCGCTTGTGTTTGAATTGTACATGTGATATGCCACCGAAGTGAAATCCCAGTCGATACTATCGTGGTAATTTTCGACCACATTTACAATATCGTTCGCCATAGTGTTAAAACTGAACATCATTATATGTCGTTCAGGTGCTTTGGATCTGATGTTTTTGTATATTTTCATCAGGTTTTGTTTGAATACCGGTTTCAGGTAATCATTCATATTAAACGTTGGCTCGTTGGCAATTTCGTAATAAACCAAATCATTGTCTTTGTAACGGGCTGCAACCGCATCCCAAAATTCGGCTTCAAAAGCGAAGGTGAAAGTTTTGTCGAAATCCTGTTGTGAGCCAACACCATGATAATTAATAATGAGATTCATTCCCGAGGCTGTTGCATTTTCAACACATTTGTCTAAATAAGGAAGCACCTCCGAAACTTTCCAGTAAGTTGAGCCCTGATCTTTGTACCACGGATCGACCCAACAAACCCGAATTGTATTGAACCCATTGTTTTTAATGGTTTCCCAGTTTTTAATGTCCGATGCAAAAGCTACTGATTCGCCTAATCTTTTTCCTAAAACCATGGGAGTACCGCGCATGATTTTCTCGTTTTTATCAAGTAAAGTTCCGGTCAGTCGGTTTTCAGTTGAAAAAACCTGCAATTCTGTTATTTCAAATCCATTACTGGTTGTACTGCGGGTTTTTCCGTAAATCCTTACAAATCTTCCAGCACCATTCAACTCAGGTATAAAATCGATTCCTCCGTTGCCGTTGTTTTCGGCGTAAATTACAGTCCAGTTGGTATTGTCATCTGAAACCTGTATTTCGTAGGTTTTACCAAAACCAGCGCCCCACTGAAGAATCACCAGTTTCACTGGTACTTTTTCTCCCAAATCAATGGTAATCCACTGGTCGTTTGCAAGGTTACTGCTCCAGTAAGTGGCTTTATTTTCGTCAACCGAAAATGAAATGTTTTTTCCCGAGCGAACTGTTGAAGCTGTTGTTTTTTTGTTTTTGGCCCAGCTTTTCAACTCTTTGGGAATAATATAAACTGTACTTGTCTTTGATTCTGAATTAAGTCCCTTTTTTACAGTTAATGTAAAGGTTGTTGTGGTGTCAGGAGTAATTTCGATCAATCCTGAACTCGAAATTGGTTCATTGTTCAATGTAATTGTATCAGCACCTATGGTAGTCCATTTTAACTGAATTTTTTCTCCTTCGTTTATCAATTCAGAATCGATTAAAAGGGTTGTTTTCAAAGGATCTATCCAGGTTGCTGGGTTGGTTCGAAACGGAATTGCCGGAAATCCTTCATTATTATAAAGACTTGCTGTGGCATTGATTAACCAGGCGTATCTTACATTTTTTGGTGCAGCTACCAGACTACTTGAAACTAAAACTTCATTTCCCTCAATTTTCGCTTCAGCTGCATAAAATACATTGTTGCTGCCTGCTATTTCAAAGTTTTTTAATGTTGGGTCAACTGTTTTTAACCCGCTTCCGGTATGCGAAAAATAAAGCCTTATTTTATTTCCTTCAATTTTTAAAGAATCGTATCGGGGACCAGCAAAAACCAACGAAGAATTGCCATAAACATTTGCCAGCGCCTTTTGCGCCAGTCTTGTTCCGATTGGTTCTTTCTTTGCAGGATGAATATTTTCTGCATTTCCGGCATCAAGCGTTTCTGCCATTTCATTGTGGTGAAGATTCAGCGCGTAAGCCTGTGCTTCCCAGAATTCGGGAAGTGGTCCTTCACCGTAACCACCCCACGGAGCCAGTTGTACAAAATAAAACGGAAGGTTTTCTTTCTGAAAATCATTTCTCCATCCTTCGATCATTGCAGGGAAAAGTTCGGTTAGCTGTTTTGCCCTTCCTACGTTGGTTTCGCCCTGGTACCAGCATACACCGGCAAAATTAAAAGGAATAAGTGGTGCAATCATTCCGTTGTATAAAACCGTCGCAGTTTGGTTGTCATTTGCATCTTTTGGCAACCACGGAGTTTTTCCTGCAAAATCGGGAACAAAACCGAGTGATTTGATATTTGCCCATGTTTCACAACTTGAACCACCCCACGAACTGTTAACCAAACCTATTGGGATCTTTAATTCCTGATGGAGTTTTCTTCCGAAAAAATAACCCAGCGCACTGAAATTTGGAACATTAACTGGTGAACATACCTTCCATTTTTGCCCGGTTGAATTTGTAATGTCTTTTTGAGGTGTAGCTGTTGAATTCCGGTTGACTGTAAATAACCTGATATTTGAATAGTTAGCAGATGAAATGGCTTGTGCACTTCCTTCAACCGGAGCATCTCCCCATCCGCTTAACGGCATTTCCATGTTCGACTGGCCCGACAATAACCATACTTCACCAATCAGTACATTTAAAAAAACTATTTTACTTTTACCTGAAACTGTTAAAATATAAGAGCTTCCATCGGTTTTGGCCGCTGGAGTCTGAAGTTGCGCACTCCATTTATTTTGTTCGTTGGTAATCGCTTTTACCTGAACATTATCCCAACTTCCGGCAATCACAACTGTGTCGCCGGGATTGCTCCAACCCCAGATACTTACTTTTGCATTTTGCTGTAAAACCATGTTGTCCGAAAACAATCCTGAAACGGTTAATTGCGCCGAAGTTTTTTCAGAAAAAAGAAAGAGAAAAAGAAATGAAAAACTATAAAAGAGTGATTTTGCCATGATTGAATTATTAATCTTCTAAGTTCGAGTTAAATGTTAATAGCAAATTTTGAAATATAATCATTCTCCATTTCAGAAAAATTTTAGTGATTCTTCGTGTTTTAGTGCCTTTGTGGCAATTTTTTTTCGCCACCAAGACACCAAGGCACAAAGTTTCACAAAAAAACAATTTAAAAGTATCTTTGAATCAATATATTAATTTTAAAATAGCCCAGAAACAGAGTTGTCTTTTATTTTACCCCTGCAAATTCCCTCAGTTTTTCGCGGGTTTTTATTCCCGATTCTTTTAAATCGTTTTCACTCCAGTTACCATTGTCGGCAGCCGAAGTTTTTAACATTGAACAGGTTTCGTTTTTGTCAGCAATCGACCATGTTATCCAGCTTATTTTATTGGCTTCCATCCAATCAATCCAAGTATTCCACGATGTATAGTCGATGGCACTGTTTCCATCGGCTTTCATTCCTGCACTTTCTGAAACAAAGATAGGAATGCCTTTTTTCAGCGCGTAATCCGATTTGTCGCGCAAATCTTTCCCATGGGTTGCTGCATAAAAATGAACCGTGTACATGAGGTTACTGAAACCAGTAATCGGGGCATCGGCTACCAAATGAATATCCTGATCCCAGTGTGGACTACCCACCAAAATCACATTGTCGGGATCTTTTTCACGAATGGCTTTAATAACTTCAATAGAATATGCTTTTACTTTTTCCCATGAGTCGTTTACGGGTTCATTAAAAATTTCATAAATCACATTTGGCTGTTTACCGTATTTTTCGGCCATTTCAGCAAAAAACTGTTTGGCTTCTTCGGTATGAATTTCGTGACTGTGCCAGTCGATTACAACATAAATTCCGTTTGCAATTGCGCCATCAACAACTGCACTGATTTTTTCTTTCGACCACTCTTTTTTATCGATATAACTTCCGCGGGGCCCAACACCCATTGCCGCCCTGACAACTGTACATTTCCAGTCGTCAGCCAACCATTTTACCGATTCCTGAGTGTAAAATCTGGGCCACCAATTGTGCCAGCCATAACTTACGCCGCGCAATACAATTGGTTCTCCTTTTTCGTTTACAAGGAAAGTGCCTTTTACCGAAAGTTTTCCATTGGTTTTTACAGGTTGGGCATTAATAAAAACAATAGCAGTCAGAACGATAGCTGCTGTTAAAATCAAATGTTTTAGTTTCATAATCAGTTAATTTAGGTTTATTAATGGTTTAGAATAAATTTCTTTGTTTCATAAAAGCGATCAGAACGAATAGAGATCCAATATATTCCTGTGGCGTAATCTGATAAGTCAATTTCGTGCTGATTCAACCCTGAAAATATTTGTGAAGTTGGTATTGCTTTCAGTTTTTGTCCGTTGCTGTTAAACAATTCAATATTTACAACGCTTTTTTCGGCCAAAAAATATTCAATATTGATTTTCCCATCGGTTGGATTTGGATAAACTTTTAACTCGAAATTTCCGGATTTAATATCTGATACTGAAGTAGTAGCTGCTCTTAAAACCAGTGCATTAACCGAAAGCGGTTCAAGCTGAACAGAAATATTATAAACCGGCTTTTCAATCTGTTTTTTCTTCAGGGCATTACTGGAGTGCGTATTAAAAGTTTCGGTCGCCGGAAGTTTAGAAAGAGTGTAAAGATAAATGGGTTCATTTTTAACCACGAAATCCCGAACATCAATCTGTATATCTTTTGTTGCCGTCAGATTACGGTTTACGAGAAATATAGTCATTGAATCGGCTGACTCGTTTATTGTTGGGTAAGCTGAAACATATGTTTCCTGGCTTGATGTTGCATCCACAAAGTTTTCCTGCGAGTAACGGCTGAAAAGATGAACGGATTCCCACATTCCGGGTTTCCAACTCCAGGGAGTAAATACTTCGACGCCATATTTCATGAATTCGCCCAACGTTGAAGCATACCATGAAGCGTGAACATTGGCATCTTTCATATTATCGCTGAGTCCCGTTTCTGTAACTCCAAAAGTAACTCCATGATTTTCACCCTTGTATTTTTTAAGCCAGTCGGAGCATCTTCCCAAAATGTATTCTTTGTTTTGATTGTTGTCCCAACCTCCATTTACCGTTTTAACACCATTTGCTTCGGGATAAACATAAGTTCGGTCGAAAAAAACGCGGTAAAACTGTACCAATTCTTCAGCTTTTGAAGATGATGGATAATAATGAATGTCGAGCACATCAATTAGTTTTATTCCATTTTCTTTTTCTTCTTCTGCAATTCGGAGGATAAAATATTCAAGCCAGCAATATTTTTTACCCTTGTACGGGATTCCGTCACTGCCATAACGATACCATTGCCATTCGTTAGCCGGTACCGGCCCCGACAGTTTAATGCCCGGATATTTTGCCCGGGCAGCTTTGGCAACTTTAAAGTAAAGTTGCATAAATTCTTCAGCCGGAATTTGGGTTTTCATAACATCGTCGTGTGTTCCCGACCAGATTTCTATTTCGTTATCCATACTCCAGAACCGATAAAAAGCTGAATCGTAACCAAGACCACCCGTTCCAAACCAATGGTCAAGTATTCCAACTGTTGAATCAGCCGGCCAGTCCATCAGATATAAATCGGGATTTCCTTCAACCAGTGCCTTTCCCCCACCAGCGGGGTTTACTGTGCCACCACCTGCCAGGTTTTGGCCAACACCCGACCACCATTGAGAACCATTGTATGTCCAGTCGGGAAAATTATTTTTTGTATTGGCGGCGACTTTTCCCAATAACTGAAAAGACCACATTCCCTGAACACCAGGCATTTTATCCTTTAAGTTTTTTGCTGCAGCATCCCAGTTATTTTCATAAACATTGTTGTACCAGTCGGGGTGGCTCGACAATTTCAGACGCCAGTTATATTTGGTACTGTTATTACCGCCGCCCTGCCTGACAATTTTAATTCCGGCTTCTTTCGATCTGGTAACTTCCAGGTTGGTTCCATTATTTAAATAAGTACTGGGTAACACATTGTTTTTACCAAAAATGTATGGCGATACTGGTCGTTTTACTGAATTTGCATTAACAGTAATTTGAACTGGCTGACCAAAGCCGATTTTGAATGCAAAGAGCAGTAGTAAAGTTATTTTTAAAATTTTCGACATTTTTTTCGTTTTGACTGAAGTTATGTTTAAAAATTGTTTTCAATGGTAAATCTCTGTTAATTATCAATCATTCAAAAAATTTAATTGAGGGACAAAAGTAGCAAAAATAGTTGGGGCTTTGAATTGGAATGTGGCCCTTTCATCAGATATAAAGCAGTTTATAACACTTTTAAATAGGAAAAATACAGGTTGGAAAGACGGGTAAACTCAAAAAGTATTCTTGTTTTTTAATTTTGCACCTGGCTTTAGCCTGGTGAAATATCAATTTTATTTTTATCCCGGCTTTAGCCATTAATATTGTATAGGAGTTAACGGCTGAAGCCAAAAAATATCATCAAATATTTATCACCGCCCTAAAGGACGGTGCAATAATTAAAAAAAAAGGCCTGCAATTGCAGGCCTTTCATTATAATAAGAATAAACAAATTATTGTTTCATTGCTTTGTAACGACCTAACATTTTGTTATTGTCGCTAACTACAATCATATACATTCCGGCAGGTTGGTTTCTCAGCGAAATTCTTTCAATGCTGCTTTGAACATTGATGTCGCGGATAGCTGCTCCCACTGAATTGTAAACTTGAATACGATATCCGGCTTTTACTCCGCTAACGTTTATTTCACCGTTGGTTGGATTAGGATACAGTTCAATATTGTTGGCATTAATGCTGCTTGTTGCAGTCAATGGACCAAATGTGTATAATACTTTCATTTTGCCATCGGCTGAAGTTACCTGAACCATATCACCACCATCAACATCTCCGTTAATTTTCACATTTCCGTCTTTGTCAACAACAGCAACAGAAGCTCCGGCCGATGGTGTTACTTTTGTAAGGAAAGCTGAAACAGTTTCAGTTCCGGAAACTCCAGCAACTTTATACATTACCTGGTCAACTGCATAAATATTCGACAAAATATAAGCCAGGTAAGTTGTTTCGGGAACTTCGGCTGATGATAGTTTGGAAATATAATAGGTTTTAGTAACCGAACCATTTTTAGAGGTTACTACCACCTTATCATCGTCAGCAACATCTCCGTCAGTTCTTTCCTGTCCCACTTTATTTACTAATTTCATAGTAGCTCCGGCTGAAGGAACTAAATTTGAAACAAAAGAACCTACTCGTGTTCCGCGGGGAACATACTCAATGATAAAATCCTTTTGCACTACATTGTAAACATCCGACAGAATAAACGCATCATCTTCAGATACGGAAGGTATAAGCTGATAAACAATTTCAGTAATTCCGTTTTCTGCAATAACACTTAAATAAATGTTATCGTTAACAGTTACATTTACATAAGCTGTGTCGAAATTCAGCGTTTTTAAAGGTACGTAGGCACCATTGGCATTAATAGCAGTTAAACTTGCTCCTGTAGGAACGTTAATGTTGGCGATCACAGTCCTTAACGCTGTACCATAATCGAAACCTTTAACATTACCAATTCCAGCTTCTGCTGATTCAGAGGCACTTTTTGGTTGCTGATCTATGGTTACGGTATATCTTGTAGAAGTAATTACTGCATTTGAACTCAATCCTTCATCGGTTACATTAAGTTTGTATTTTGTCGTATTTAAACTATCTGCCGATAATACTACCAAAACATCATTTGTAAGCAGTAAATCACCATCTGCCAAAGCTGCATCTCCTCTCATTACCGATAAAGATTGCATTTCATTTGCTTTGGTAAGTCCGCCCATGAAAGTTGAAACTGTAGTACCTGTTTTCATCCCCTTTATATTTTCATTCATCGAATAGCCTTCGCTAACCTTGTAAAGGGCAGAAGTTACTGTGGACATGTAATGGGTAGATGGATTAAAAAAGTGTTTACCAATATCAAGTGTTGCACCTTTGTCCTGAAGAAAACCAGAAAAACCTGCATTTTTTCTGTCATCAGCATTTTGTAAAACCCATTCACTGTCGTCTTTAGTTGTTCCAAATGATTCTTTATAACCTGTTTTTCCCATAGTAAAATCAGGTTTTCTCGTAATCGAAAATCTCTGTGAACCTACGTCACGACCACCAATAATCCAACCTGAGCCATCACCTGCTCCAAATGTTTCAATTAACAGAAAATCGTTTGGATCGGTTGCTGGTTTCAAACCCATTTTAATTGAATCATTTAAAATCTTATACATATACCAGGTAGCACCTGTCCATTGATGAGCTGCACTTCCCCATTCTTCAAAACTTTCATTCCAAGGATTATTCTCGGTATTGAAGAAAACATCGGTTTGATCATCTGCCCACCACTGATCCATTGCAACGCCATTCCAGTTGATTTGTCCTGCTACGAATACATCGCCGGGCATAACAATCGGACTAACATTTAAATCCTGAACAACGGTTGCGGGTGTAACACCCCATTGGGTTTGATCAACCCATTTATAACCTGGAATATATTTGTTTAATCTGCCTCCCCAATCACCAACTGCTGCCCATCCGGTGATTCCAGATGTTGCATCTCCCCAGGGATGAGCAAACATATAATTACTTAAATCAAGAGGTTGGTTACCTGGATTACAAATTTCAACAAATCCATTGTTCCACTGATCCTGAAATACATATTCCGAAAGGAATGGTTCAGCATTATAAGGCTGCAGATTGGCTGGATCTTTTTCTTTAACTAATTCAATGTTATAAACATTAATTACTGAATCATCTTCGGCTGTTACAGTAAAAGTTATTGTTCTATCCTGCAAAGAACCACTTAGGTTTGCAGCACGTTTTACTACAACTTTTGCATTAAGATTTTCCGTTTTTGCAACTAAAGCCGGAATTCCCTGAACATCAACCGGAACCTGAACGCGATAATTGAAAACAGTAGAACCAAAGCCAGGAATTGTATCACCAAGCCAACCATAAATACCTCTGTATTCTTCCGGAATATCGGGCCAGGTTATGGCAGACAATAATGCATTATGAGACGGTTCTACTGGTTGAACATGAATAAAATATTCTTTCACAGAACCGTTTTTTGCAGTTACTTTAAGTTTATCACCATTTTTCAGGTCTGGTCTGGTTGCACCGTTCATTACAATTTCCCAACTGGCATTAGTCGGTTTTTCAAGGCGTTTAAGCAATGAATCAATTCGTGTAGAATATGGAATTCCATACCATTGTCCGGTAATGGTGTCAGGTCCTGTTGCATGTGCAGTTATCCTTGGCCAGGTAAGAATACCTTCCTGATTGTCATTTCTCCACCACTGTGTTGAAGTTGCCGGGTAGTTTAATGAAGTAACTGGAACAACAACATTCACATCAGCAGTAGGATCTGCAACAACAATATCAAATGTTTCTTTATATCCTTCATTTCCGCTAACAATTATAGTCATCTTGTCACCAGTATGTGCGGCAAACGATAAAGAATCTTCAAAATTAGGATTCAGGTCATAAATCCACGAAAGACCTGGTTTCTTTTTCATCAGTTGCATAACACCGTCTCCTCTGCGTGTTCCCCAAGGCACAGTAATGGTTTTTCCTGCAAAATCAACATCAGCTTTATCCGATTCCAGCGTATTTTCATCAAGGGTATAAGCTCCATGATTTCCAACTGTCCAGAAAGCATCACGCCACTGACCCCAGCCTTCCGGCCACTGAACAGGTATCCATTCAGAGTCATCGGCTCCAACACCACGTGCATTGGCAAAATCAACATTACCGGTTTTAACCTTAAATTTACGAACAAGGATGGAGTTTCCTGTAGCACCTGTTACACCGGCAACGTCATAATTTCCTGCTGTGAAGTTCTGCCCGGCATTATCAAAAACACCACTAACCTGGTCAATTACAACAGAATCAATTTCTGATAAATGTTGTTCAATGTACATACATTCACGGCCATGCCAGTTTTCAAACATCCAGCTGATATCAGCACCGGCAGCATTCCTTGATATACTATCGGTTGGGTCACTTGTTGAGGACTCACCAACATGAATAACCAAATCAGCAATTGAATACATCTGAATTTTCTGTGGTTTCATTTCAGCGCCTTCCCAAGTTGGTATTTTTTTAGCATGCTGTTCAGGACCATAGTCATAAGCAGTTGTAATCACCCAACTTTTTCCAGGTTCAAGTACAAAATCAGGTAACATAATATACCTGTTGGCATCCGGAACCCATGCACTTGTGAACACATCTGTGATTGCCTGGTTCCATGGCCTGATTGTCCCTAATTTGAAATCCTTCAGGTTGATTGCCTCATCACCCATGTTGGTAAGTTCAATGTAGTTGTCAGGTTGAGCACTCATCCTGGCCTCGGTAATTACCAAGGATCGATAGGGAATTGTATCCTGGGCAAAAATGCCTCCGGATATCAATAAAGCTAAAAGTAAAAGTTTTAATCTCATAGTCTTTAATGTTTAAATTAATATTAAATATTTGTTTTAATGGTAACAAATATGGTATTTTATTTTTGTATCGTCAACAATTCTGTGTAAAAAAGCGGTTAATATTTTTTATTTAAACAGGATTTGCGTTGCATTTAAATTTGTGTTTTATCTTACTCATCACAATTGCATGTAACAAGTTAATTTACCAAAAGAGGTTCATTGATGCTAATACAATGAAAGCCACCACTAAAGGAATTTAGATCGGCTGCCTGTATTATGATGATTTCGCGGGTTGGAAATGCTTTTCTGAATATCTCAAACAATTCTGTTTCTTTAATTTTAAGCAATTCATCTTCTGGTTGGCTGGAAGTATATGAGGGTAAAATAATCATGGAATTAGTGACAATAAAATTCAAATAACTGGTAACAGGGGTAACAAAAATTCGGTTTGATCCCTGCCCCTTTTCCATGAAAAGCAATGGCGCAATAGGAACTTTTATAATTTTGAATTTTACTCCTTTAATATCTGTCGAATTTTCAAGAATTTTATGGTTTTCATCCAACCGTTTTTTTGCTTCAGCAAGAATCGGATGCAATTTTGCTTCTGCTTCAGTAACCGCCGCAATTAAAACAGTGTTTTCATCAGCAAAACGGCAAAACTGATCAATATGGCCATTTACGCCATTCGGATATATCTGGTCAAACAAAGGACCGTTTAAGCGACTATCATCCTGGGGCAGTCCGTGTTTCAGCCAAATAATATTTTCAGTTGCTAATTTATTTTTATATTCATTTTCTATTTCTGCCCTGGTTTTTGGTTTATTTACATCCAGTTCATGGGTTTCACACAGAATCAACGTTCCTTTTCCATTGGTTTCCCTTGAACCACCAGAACTACTTATGGTACTTTGGATGATTGGAATTTTATTTTTTTCTCCAATTTCACTGCTAAAGTTCAGTTGTTTCCCAAAATATCCAAAATCAATTATTTTTCTTTTTCCAGTTTCATTAATTAAGTAAACGGGGCCAAAATCTCTTATCCAATTACTTTTGGGTTTGTTTTTTACCTCTATAAGTTTTATGTTTTTGAAATTGCTTTTATAACTTTTAAGAATATTTTGAATAAAAGTAGTATCGGTTTCAGTTCCGTCGAAATATATTGTGACCTTGTCTTTGGCAGAGATTATTCCTGTTAATTTTGGTACAATTTCAAAATATTCGTTAGTCCAAACAAAACATGTCGATTCCACGGGATCAAAATCTGCGGGATAATAATAAAGACTTTCACTTCTTTTATTTTGGCATGATGTTATAATCAATATTAATATGAAAACCAATAAATTATTTTGAATAACTTTCATAAGTACAGTTTCATTATGTAATTATTCAAAGGTAAAATTATTTTGAACAGTTAAATTGTCATATTAAATTGAAAACTGGCAGTATTTTTAGCCGAATTAAATCTCTTTTGCAGTGTGGCACATTTTTCGGAAGTGCAAATGCCAATATTAAAGTTTTGATATTGATGAATTATACAGACTTCGCAGTTATGTTTTATTCTGCAGGTTTTGGAGCTTGCAAAACCGTTAATTTGCTTTAAAAACAGGCAAGGAAAACGAAAAAAGAATGTGCTGTATTTTTTAGGCTGTACAAATCATTACCTTTGCGTTGATTTTATTTTCATTGAAAACAAATTAGAAATGGCTTTTATCAATAGTTTATTAGGAAAAATTTTCGGGAACAAGTCGGAAAGAGATATTAAAGAAGTAGCTCCGGTACTGGCAAAAATCAAGGAAGAATACAATCGTATTTCAAAATTATCGAACGATGGTTTAAGGGAAGAATCTGACAAGATTAAACTCATTATCGACGAACGGATTAAACCTGAAGAGGATGAAATAGCAAAACTGAAAATTGAGGTTGAAGATGCTGATATTCAGGCCAGCGAAAAAATTTACGAAAAAGTAGATAAACTTGAAACACAAATCGATGAAAAACTGGAAGCAGTTTTAAACGAAGTACTGCCAATCGCTTTTGCATTGGTAAAGGAAACAGCGCGCCGTTTTGTTGAAAACGAAAATGTGGAAGTATCAGCACGGCAGTATGACCGCGATTTGGCAGCAACACGCAACAGTATCATTATAAATGGCGATAAGGCAATCTGGAAAAACAGGTGGATCGCCGGTGGAAACGAGATTATCTGGAACATGGTTCATTACGATGTTCAGTTAATCGGCGGGGTTGTGCTTCACAATGGTAATATTGCCGAAATGGCTACAGGTGAAGGAAAAACACTCGTGGCAACCTTGCCTGTATTTTTGAATGCCCTTACCCGCCGCGGAGTTCATATTGTAACTGTTAACGACTACCTGTCGAAACGCGATGCGGAGTGGATGGGACCACTTTATGAATTTCACGGACTGACAGTGGATTGTATTGACAAGCATCAACCCAACTCCGAAGCCCGCAGAAAGGCCTATAATGCAGATGTTACCTTTGGAACAAATAACGAATTTGGGTTCGATTACCTTCGCGATAACATGTCAATCAATCCCGAGGATTTGGTGCAACGGAAGCATCATTTTGCCATTGTTGATGAGGTTGACTCTGTGTTGGTTGACGATGCGCGTACTCCGTTAATTATCTCGGGACCGGTGCCAAAAGGTGAAGATCAGCAATTCGAAGATCTTAAAGGTTATGTTGAAAAGTTGTACAGGGCGCAACGAGAACTGGTTAACCAGATTTTTATCGATGCGAAAAGATTACTTACAAAAGAGAATGCCACTTCGGATGAAAAAAAGGAAGGTGGATTACTTTTACTGCGCGCTTACAAAGGATTGCCTAAAAATAAATCGATAATCAAATTTCTGAGTGAGGAAGGGATGAAAGCCTTACTTCAGAAAACCGAGAATTTTTACATGCAGGAAAACAACAAAAACATGCATCTTGTTACCGATCCACTTTATTTTATCATCGAAGAAAAACAAAATTCGGTTGAACTTACCGATTTTGGTATTGAATACATTTCAAAAAACCTCGACGACAAAGAGTTTTTTGTATTGCCCGATATGGGCGGGAAAATGGCAGATTTGGAAAACTCCGGTCTTGATGCCGAAAAATTAATCGAAGCGAAAGACAGATTATTACAGGATTATGCTGTGAAATCGGAACGGGTTCACACAATTAACCAGTTGTTTAAAGCATACACCATGTTCGAAAAAGATGTGGAATATGTAATTATCGACAACAAGGTAAAAATCGTTGACGAACAAACCGGCCGTATCATGGAAGGCCGCCGTTATTCCGACGGTTTGCACCAGGCCATTGAAGCCAAGGAGAATGTAAAAGTGGAAGCTGCCACGCAAACTTTTGCAACCATCACACTTCAGAATTATTTCAGAATGTACCATAAACTTGCCGGTATGACAGGAACTGCCGAAACCGAAGCTGGTGAATTCTGGGATATTTACAAATTGGAAGTGGTTGTAATTCCAACCAATCAGCAGATAATCAGAAAAGACCGCGAAGATTTGGTTTACAAAACCAAACGTGAAAAATACAATGCTGTTATCGACGAAATTCAAAGTCTTCACGAGGCAGGCCGCCCTGTTTTAGTAGGTACAACTTCTGTCGAAATTTCGGAATTATTAAGCAGGATGTTAAAAATCAAGGGCATAAAACACAATGTTTTAAATGCCAAATTACATGCCCGCGAAGCTGAAATTGTTGCTGAAGCTGGTCAACCTGGAACTGTTACCATTGCAACAAATATGGCGGGTCGCGGAACCGATATTAAACTTACAGATGCAGTGCGAAAGGCAGGAGGTTTGGCAATCATCGGTACCGAGCGCCATGATTCGCGCCGTGTTGACCGGCAGTTGCGCGGTCGTGCCGGTCGTCAGGGAGACCCCGGAACTTCACAGTTCTACGTTTCGCTCGAAGACGATTTAATGCGTTTGTTCGGGTCGGGTCGTATTTCGGGAATTATGGATAAACTGGGTCTGAAAGAAGGAGAAGTGATTCAGCACTCCATGATTTCGAAATCGATTGAACGGGCACAGAAAAAGGTGGAAGAGAACAACTTTGGAATTCGTAAAAGATTGCTCGAATACGATGATGTAATGAACTCGCAGCGCGAGGTTATTTACAAAAAACGCAAACACGCCCTCTTTGGCGAACGTTTGGAAGTTGATTTGCTGAACATGATGTACGACTCGGTGGAAGAGCTGGTTAACGAACATCATGGTTCTGACAATTTCGAAGATTTCAATATGGAACTGTTGCGCCTGCTTTCGCTTGAATCGCCTGTAACGGCTGAGGATTTCAAAGGTATGAAAGCCGCTGAAGTTTCAAATATCATTTTCGATAAAATGATTGCTGCGTACAACCGCAAAGTGGAAGCCATTTCGAAACAGGCATATCCGGTTATAAAAAATGTGTATGAAACCAAAGGTGAATTATACCACAATATTGTTGTTCCTATTTCAGATGGAAAGCGGGTATATCAAATTATTTGCAACCTCGAAAAAGCATATAACAACAAAGGGAAAGAGTTGGTAAAATCGTACCAGAAACAAATTGTTTTGCGAACCATCGACGAAGCATGGAAAGAGGAACTTCGCGAAATGGACGATTTAAAACAATCGGTTCAAAACGCTACCTACGAACAGAAAGATCCTTTGCTGATTTACAAGTTCGAGTCGTTTAACCTGTTTAAACAAATGGTTGCAAAAGTGAATAAAGACGTGGTTTCCACGTTGATGAAAGGATATATTCCAATTCAGAATCCCGATCAGATTCGTGAAGCCGAAACACGGAAAAGAATAGATTTGAGCCGGTATAAAACTCAAAAATCGGAATTGCCCGGCTCTGGAAATCCAATGGAAGGAGCCAATACACAAACCCAGGAACGGGCAAAACCACAACCCGTTACGGTTGAAAAACATGTTGGGAGAAATGATGATTGCCCTTGTGGCAGTGGCAAAAAATACAAACATTGCCATGGAAGGGGAGAGGTTTAGAGTTCAAAGTTTAAAGTTTAAAGTTGAAAGTCGCAGATGACAATGGATTCCATCTTTTTCTTTCAGATGGAATCCTTCAGAGGTGGAAAACCGAAAATATAATTTGAAATAAAAATAAAAACATTGCACATGATTAATTTACTCAACTTTATCCACTGGAACGTAAATCCTGAGATTTTTCATTTGGGACCATTGTCAGTACGTTGGTATGGATTTCTTTTTGCATCAGGCTTTTTAATTGGTTATTACATCGGAGAAAAAATGCTGAAATCTGAAGGTGTGCCACAAAAATGGATCGATAGCGTTTTCTTTTATATCATCATTGCTACCATTCTTGGTGCCCGATTGGGGCATGTTTTCTTTTACGGCTGGGATTATTATTCACAAAATCCAGGTGAAATATTTAAGGTCTGGCATGGCGGACTTTCCAGTCATGGTGGTACCTTGGGAATTTTGTTAGCCATTATAATTTATTCGAAAGTGGTTACCAAACGTTCGATGCTTTGGATACTTGACCGTATTGTTGTTCCAACCGCGCTGGTTGCTGCTTTTATCCGATTGGGAAACCTGATGAATTCTGAAATTTACGGGATTCAAACTACGCTTCCCTGGGGTTTTATTTTCGAAAGAAATGCCGAAACTGTAGCTAAACATCCAACTCAGTTGTATGAAGCCATTTCATATTTGATAGCTTTCGTTGTTTTAATGTATATGTACTGGAAAACAAGGGCTAAAAACAAAGAAGGTTTGATTTTTGGGATCTTTTTTATGTTCATTTTTGGTTCACGTTTTTTAATCGAATTTATTAAGGAAGATCAGGAAGCGTTTGAAGCAGGAATGGCACTGAATATGGGTCAGTGGTTAAGTATCCCTTTTGTTCTGGGAGGTTTGTTTTTAGCAATTCGGGCCTTGAAACTACCCGAAAAGTTTTATAAAAACAAATAGTTTTTGGTTTTCCCGTTTTAATGAAACGGGATTTTTTTTGCATTCAAAACACAAAATAAGATATGTATCAAACGCATAAAACATTCATCACTCCTGAAATGCGAATGACGGATTTAATCGCTGAAAATTCGTTACTACTATTGCTGCTTGAACATTTCGAAATTGATTTTGCAGTAAAGGATAAAAGTGCAAAACAACTTTGCGCGGATAATCAAATCGACCTTTCTGTTTTTTTGGTTTTTGGGAACCTTTACAACGGATTTTACCCCGATAAAAACGAAATAAATGCGCTGGAAGATGTTTCTTCAATTATCAGGTTTTTAAAAAGCAGCCACCGGTTTTACAAACACGATAAATACCCAGAGTTAAAAGCGTATTTGCATCAGCTTCACGAAAAACAGGATAAGGAAAATATTTTGCTCATCGAAAAATTTTTTAACGACTATTTCGGCGAAGTGCTCGAACATCTCGATTACGAGGAAAGCATTGTGTTTCCATACATCTGCAGTTTAATTGAAAGCGGAAAAATTAAAACAAATAATAATTTTTCGGCTAACGAATACCGCGATCACCACACCGATATTGAAACCAAACTCACTGATTTAAAAAACCTGCTGTTAAAACACATTTCGCTTAAAAACGATTTTTCGTTACGCAGGAAATTTCTTTTCAGTCTTTTCGAGTTGGAATTTGACTTAAATATTCATTCGCTGATTGAGGATAAAATTTTGCTTCCGTTGGTTGGCAAAATTGAAACAAATCAGGTAAATGGATAAAAGCAGGATCAATATTGCCGTATTCGAATCGTCGCAGATTATTTTCGAAGGACTCTCGAATATTTTGATGAAGTTGAAAAAGAACTTTTATATCTATCGGTTTAACGATTTGGAAGAGTTCAAAATTTCGGCTTCAAAAGAAGATTTTAATGTTGCAGTGGTCAATCCATCTCTCATTCAGAACCGGCTGACTGACTTTATAAAACTGAAAAACAGTCAATCCGGCATTTTATGGATTGCCTTGGTTTATTCCTTTTATGATGAAGAAATTCTTCAGAAATTTGACGATACACTTTCAGTAACCGCTTCAATAGATCAGATTACAAACAAAATCGTTCAAATCAATCAAACTTCAGATAAAAGTACGCACGATGATTTGTCGGACAGGGAAATTGAGGTGTTAACGCAAATGGTAAAAGGATTTGCCAACAAGGAAATAGCTGATATGCTCAACATCAGTATTCATACCGTAATCAGCCACCGTAAAAACATCACCGAAAAAACAGGAATTAAAAGTTTGTCGGGATTAACAATTTACGCAATTACGAAGAAAATTATTCCGCTGGATTATTTATCGTAGAAAGCCCGATTTATAAAATTCATAATTTCTGTAAAGTATTTTATTGCCACAAAGGCACTAAGTCACAAAGGTTACACCAATTACAAATCATTATAATTCAAAACTTTGCGATTCTCTGTGTTTCCATAAAATCGGAATTGTGTTTTAGAGGCTTTACTTCCATCTTTTAATCTTCGGAAATCCTGAAAATTGAAAATCAACCATTTTCTTTCTCCCTACTTTTAATGAGTTACACCCCTTAAAACCCCAATAAATAGGGATTGCCGGAAAGTTCAGTCACCGGTACTTTTGCCTTCATTATAAACTTTAAATTTTATAGATGAAGAATATTATCCTTTTTACAGTTTTGTTACTGGCAACTGCAGGTTTTCTAAATGCTCAAACCGACAGCATTCCGGCAAACTTTTACATCAGCAGCGCCGAAAAAATGCTGATGACCAACGGAAACCTTAAAATCGGCGGTTATGGCGAAGTACATTACAACCAGCCGGTTTCGGCAGATGAACGCAAAAATGGAACACTCGATGTTCACCGGTTTGTAATGATGATGGGGTACCAGTTTAACACCCGTTTGCAGTTTGTGACCGAGCTGGAGTTTGAACATGTTTCGGAGTTTTATGTGGAGCAGGCTTTTTTGCAATACAAACTCAGCAAATCGGTCAACCTGCGTGGCGGACTGATTCTAACACCCATGGGAATTGTAAACGAATACCACGAACCTACTGCATTTAACGGCGTTGAACGTCCGCAAATCGATAACAATATTTCGCCAACTACATGGCGCGAAATTGGTTTTGGAATCACCGGTGTTTTTTTGCCGGCTTCGCTGAAATACCAGGCGTATATCATGAATGGTTTCAACGGATACGACGGACAGGCGCGTATTGGTGGCCCAAGCGGTTTGCGCGGCGGACGACAAAAAGGCGCCAACTCTTACATCAGTTCGCCAAATTTCAGCGGTAAAGTGGAATATTTTGGTATTCGCGGACTGAATCTAGGATTATCAGGGTATTTTGGAAATACACAAAGCACGCTTTATAATGGAATAGATAAAAATGATGAAGCAGCAATGGCAAAAGCAGATTCGTCGGTAGTCGGGATTTCGATGGTTGGCGCCGATGCACGCTATTCGTACAAAGGACTGAAATTAACCGGCCAGCTGTATTACACCCATTTGTCGAATGCCGAAGCGTACAACCAATTTACAAAAAACAAAGGCGGCGGTAACCTGGGCAGTTCGATGTTTGGCTGGTACATCGATTTAGGGTACAATGTTTTAAGAAGTGTAAAAACCGAAAAACAACTCATTCCGTTTGTTCGCTATTCTAATTACGACACACATTACACCGTGCCTGAAAATCTTACGGACAATCTATCTTATCAGAAAAATGTGATTACAACCGGGTTGTCATTCTTTTTAACCAGGGGAGCCGTTGTAAAAACCGATTTGCAGTTTGTTAAAAACGCTGCATCCGATAAATACGCAACCACATTCAATGCCGGGTTTGGTATTATGTTTTAACGAAAGATCGAGATGAAAAAAGGTTTAATACTGGTTTTTACTCTGTTGATTGCTTTGGCCAGTTTTGGCCAAAACGAAATAGATTATCAGAACAAACGAATCATCGGCAGTTTGAAAAAAAACGGGATAGTTGATTTTTCGCAGCTCGAAGAAATCAGTTGTAATTCAAAAATCCATCCTGAAATTCAGGGCAAATTTTTCAGGAGTAAATCAGAAGTTAGCGAGGTTAAATATGTTTTCGTTGGAAGAGTGAACAGTTGCCGTGCAGGTGGCTGTTCCGTTTCCGGAAATCCAACGTTAAATGCTGAAACGGAATATTTCGATTATTTTATATTTTTCGACTCAGCCAAAACCGTAAAACTGGTTGAAGTTTATAATTATGCGGCCACCCACGGATACGAAATAACTGCAAAAGGCTGGTTGAAACAATTTATCGGGCTTACCGAAAAAGATACACTTGAAGTAAATAAAGATATCGA
Source organism: Draconibacterium sp. (assembly GCA_041737765.1). Taxonomy (GTDB): domain Bacteria; phylum Bacteroidota; class Bacteroidia; order Bacteroidales; family Prolixibacteraceae; genus Draconibacterium. The sequence goes on from JBGSRA010000029.1 coordinate 24,961, forward strand.
CGGAATTTCGGGTGCCACTGTTTCTGTGTTTGCCATTACCGGCGATGTTCAGCAAAAAACCAGGTTGCTGAAAGCGATAAATTGAAAAGCCCGAATGAGTGAATTGCCGGGTGTTTCCTGCAACCTACTGTATCTATTCTTTTACAAACCTGAATGTATTTCCGTTTTTGAATTTCAGGAAGTATAAACCGGCGGGAAAGTTTCTGATGTCAATTTTTTCGTTGTTAAAAATTATCCCTTTAAAAACCGGGGTCCCAGCTAAATTGTAAATGATATAATCTTCATTTGATTTTAGCCCTGAAATTTGAATATACCCGGCAGCCGGATTTGGAAATAATTTTATTTTTCTATTAGCTTGAAACTCATTTACACCTACTGTCGGGGCAGTAGAGCGTTCATAGCTAAATCCACCGCCAGCAGCGCCAACACTCCACAAGGTAAATTTGATATCGATATAAATACTGTCGGTAATTAAATAAAGAACCATATCCCGGTTAATCATTCCCGGAGGATTCCCTGCAACAGTAATTTCCCAGTTGTCGAATTTTAAAGTATCAATTCCGGTGGTTGTTCCAAAGGCCCATTTGGTGTCAGCCGGACTTACATCGGTTGTATAAACAGTTTCTTTGGCAATGTTAAAGATACCTTTGGTTACGGCCCTGGTAATCCTTACATTATTTGTAATACTATCCTGATTCGAATGTAATGTCCAATCCGTACTGTCAGCTTTTGTAAAAGTTATTTTTTCACCGGTCCAGATTGTCTGGGCAATTAGATCTTCGGCGCTTAAGAGTAAACCCGTAATAACAAAAAACAAAGAAAGTTTTTTCATGGCAAAATTGTTTTCTGAATTATAAGAATACTAACAGTCGGAATGTATTCAGGGTTCAAACACAGATAACAACTTTCACAAATAGTTCTTTTGGGTATTTCTCTGTCAAATTCAAAACCTTTTTACTGTTGATGAGTTTGATTTATTCATTTTTGTAATTAGGTTTTACCTGTTCCGAAAGTGTTTTTGGTGCAACCTCGCAATATGCAGTCGTTAAAGCGTCGGCAAATATTTCGGTATCAACAAGGTTAAGTTTTACAAATGTCCATCCCTGTTTGCCCCATTTGTTGGGAACCGGATAAATAGCCTCCTTGTTAACCAGTGAAAATACATTCTGGTCGATTTCAGAAAGTTTTATACAGGCCTGGTTATTGGCAGAATCGTAAGTTGCGAATATTTTATTCTTTACCCTGAATGAAGTTTTTTCGAAGTGTGGTAGTTCGGTCGTTTCAGGAAACGAAAGCGCCATTTGCCGAAGTGTTGCAAGACTAGTCATTTTTTAGATGGCTTTCATTTTATTTCCCTTCGCGTCGTGGGTAACTTCTGCAAGTCCTAGTTTTTCCATCAATGGCGGCACGTACATTCCAAAACGTCCGCGAAGTCCTTTTTTAAGACCGTACCAACCTCCAACCGGATTATTTTCTGAACGTCCCCAGGCTTCAACAGTACCGTCTTTTGCCGGTTTTTGTTCGTCTGCACTTCCGAGTTCCATCCAGTCGCCGTGCTTTTTCAGCATTTCATGAAGGTCATTTAAACAGCGATAATCGTAGAGTAAAGTTGTTTTGCCTACAACGCACACAATCACTTCCTTTCCGTCTTTTTCATCTTTATACATTTCGTAGTCAGATGATAAAGGTGGAGTTTTTAGTTTCCAGGGATTTTCTTTTGTTCCTTCTGTTGTCATTGTTTTTTAGTTTTAAAGTATTATTTATTCTGATTTATAATTTTTTAATCACTACTGTCTGGTTAATTTCTCAGATTCCTCGCTACGCATCGGAATGACAATTTAGTAAGCATCCGGGGGGAGGGAAAAGGGACGGCGGAGCCGTCCCTTTTCCCTCCCTAAATCCACCGCATCACCTGTCTTTCCGAACGAAGAGAGGAATCTGATTTCGCTTCTACTTATTTTTCTTTTGACAAAATTCATACAAATGAATTGGATTGAAAATTAATATGTTGCTCTATTCTGTCATTGGCAGCAAAATGAAATGTAGCGAAACCTGCCTGCCGCAGTAAGGGAATTTCATCATTATTTTATTTATTAACTTGACACCAATGTTTCTTTAAGTTACTTTACTGTCAAACTTAATTTTGTTCCCTTAACCGGCGTTTTCGTATGCTTTTTTAAGCCAACCAATTACTTCACTGTCAATGTCGTTAATATCAGCAACATTTATTTTATGCGAACACATGGCATTGGCAGTATTAATTTTTTCAAGTTTTCCCTGTGATTCCTGACCTTTCAGAATTATGCCAATTTCAAACCGTGTTTTTGTTGCAGGTTGAAGCAATGCAAATTGTTTTTTTCTTCTCAAACTCACGTAAGCATTTTTAGGCGCAATTTCTATGTCGTTGCCAAATGTTTCAATTTCTGTCATCAGTTTTTGATACACAGGAATGAAATGTTCTTTCCCCACATATTGCTTTGTAATCAGTTCTTCCTGATCGTCTGCCGAACCAGCATCGGATCCCTTTGCTTTATGCGCAACAAGATTTGCAAAACCGTAACTCAGTCCAAAGCCTTCTTTCAGAAATTTGATTATTTCACCATGTTTGGCAAAGTTTTCAGAATTCACAATTTCAATCCATTGTTCCAGAGATTTGCCTGTGTTTATAAACAGGTTATCAATCATTGTTTGTGTTGCCTTGTCCATTTTTATTGTTTTTGTTGTTCCTCAAAATCAATCATCCAGTTAATTCCAAACTTGTCGGTAAACATGCCAAAATATGAACTCCAAAATGTTTTTACCATTGGCATTGTTACCTTCCCGCCTTCCGAAAGGCCATTGAATAAGCGGTCTGCTTCCTCTTTGCTGTCGGTTGAGATTGATACAGAAAAGTTATTTCCTTTAATCAGATGGGTACCCCATTCTCCGGCTGCATCGCAACCCATCAGTATCGTTTCTTTACTAACGGGAAGTGAAATATGCATTATTTTCTCGTCATCCTCCACTGTAATTTGCGGCATTTCCTCCGGTGATGGCATTTCTTTATAACGACCGACGTACTGGAATTCGCCACCAAAAACGGTTTTGTAAAATGTAAAAGCTTCTTCGCAATTACCGTTATAAGTGATGTAAGTGTTTACCGTTGTCATTATACTTTGATTTAAATATTTTCTGATTCTGATAAAAATTCACGCTTTATTGATTTACCTGAAAAGTAATTTAAGATGTCCCGATCAATAATTAGAAAATTGATTACAGTGGTCAGATCTTCAGCGAACCCCTGAAACCACGGGCGGCATAATACGATTCTGCACCATTGTGATAGGTGAACACATGGTTGTAACGGCGATCGCAAAAAATGGCACCGCCGTGTTTCCTTATCTCTTCGGGTGTATTTACCCAACTCGAAGTTTTGGTGTCGAAATTGCCCAGTTGCTGCAATTGCCTGTATTGATCTTCTGTCAATACTTCAATTCCCATTTCGGCAGCCATATTTATGGCACTGTTTTCGGGTTTATATTCCTTTCTGGCTTCCAGCGCTTCATGGTCGTAACAAATACTTCTGCGGCCCTTCGGACTTTCAGCCGAGCAATCGTAAAAAATGAATTCACCGGTTGTCTGATCATGGGAAACTACATCAGGCTCTCCACCCGTAACTTCCATTTCGCTGAGCGACCATAGCTTTTCAGCCGGAGCATTTTCAAGTTTTACCTGAACTTTGGCCCATTCAATACCGGCATGCCTGTTCAAATTTTTCGCAAACCGGGCTTTTAATATTCCAGTCAGTTCATCACGACTTTCTTTCTGTAATTCCTTTTTATTCATTGTCCGAAGTTTTCTGTTTATTGTTTCTATTTAACAACCTGTAGGTGATTTGGTTTAAAAACATTGCCATCGGGGACTGATCCTTGAAAACCACTTTTAAATCCTTGTTTTTAAACCCCATTTGGGTCGGGCTATTTATTGTAGTAAGGTCATAAAGATTGTTTTGAAATTTCGCGCAGGAAAACATGTCGGTAGATAAGTTAAAATCAAAGTGAAATTTTGTCCCTTCCAGTACAATACACAAACTATTTTAAATTGATTCTACCCACATTCCGTTGCTTATGGAACAATGAATCAAAATTCAAAACAGTTTCTTAATATTCACCTTTAATAACAAAAAATGAACCCCTGATTATTCCGGCTAATTTTGATTTTTGCCTGGCAAATTTAAATTTTTCTTTAAGTTCTGCGGGCACTTCCATTCCTTCTGAAAGCTTAAAACCTACAGCCCGCTTTTTAGGGTTGTCTAACGTATAAAGTACATTAATGGCAAGACCACTTTCGTAAAAGACAAAAACCCATCTGATATTCTCAACAAACATCTCAGCCGTTTCCAAAGGTGTACCCGGGATTTCAATATTACGTTCATCTTTGAGAATTTTGTTTACCCAGGAAATTATATTTTGACTTTCACTGGCTGGCGAAACTGCAAATTCAGCTTTGTATTTATTCAAAAAATACCGGGCCTCGTTTGCCCGTAAACCGGCAAGTGCCTGCGCTACAGGAGACGATTCTAATCCATTTGTGGTTACGTTTTTAAAATCAACTTTAATTGTCATGTTTTTACAGTACTTCTAATAATGTCAAAAATTGTTGTTGAATTCAGGGTGGTTACATTCTGAGCTAAACATTGATAAGTAAAAGAAAATGAAGTCATAGGCGTTACAATTAGCAGGGAACATAACAGTTTCAATACTCAATGCCATATACATTACGAAAGGCCCGCTTATGGCAAACCCATGCTGGTGGTAGTTGTTTTTTACAGGTTACAACTGACCTTTATATTTTGGGTCAAAGTCCACCATCCATTCAATTCCGTACTTGTCTCTAAACATTCCGAAATAAGAACCCCAGGGACTGTCTGCAATGGGCATTTCTACATTTCCGCCATCTGAAAGCCCGTTAAAAATCTGGTCAGCTTCCTCCCTGCTTTCTGCACTTATCGAAATTTTGCTTCTGTTTTCATTCTCGTTTTGCTTTCCCATAAATTCGGGAGTATCACTTCCCATGAGGACACTGCAACTGCCTATTGGCAAGGCAATATGCATAATTTTATCCGCTTCATTTTCAGAAACAGGGAACTCAGGAAACGACATATCTTTAAACCGGCTTATCATTGCGAACTCGCCGCCAAATACCGATTTGTAAAATGTAAATGCCTCTTCAGCATTACCATTGAAGTGGATGTATGGATTTATTTGTGCCATTTTATTAATTTTTTAAGGTTGTTAAATTGAATTTAATTTATGTGTTGGGTTGCTCAGCCGGAAATTTTGTAATGTCCATATAGAAAACTTCCCAGGTGTGCCCGTCAAAGTCTTCAATGGTTCTCAGTTGCATAAACCCGTAATCTTTAATTTCGCTGGGTTCAGTACCACCTGCATTCAGTCCGTTGGTTAAAATGTGGTTTACTTCGTCAACGCTGTCAACCGATAAGGAAAAAATTCCTGCCAGATTTGATTTGGTGTCAGCCATGGGTTTTGTGGCAAAAGTTGAAAACTTTTCGTGAGTCATTATCATCACGAAAATGTTATCGCTCCACACCATACATTTTCCGGAGTCGTCAGAAAACTGCGGATTATTTGTAAATCCCAGTGCAGTGTAAAAGTCCATTGATTTTTGCAGGTCTTTTACTGCCAGATTGATAAAAATTTGTTTTGCCATTTTATTTCAAATTAGTAGTCAACTTTTTAAATTTCTTCAGGCGACAGCTGAGTGCCGCTTCGCAATACCCTTAACATTTGGTGGTATAAAAAAGTTGATGGGTACGGGCGATTTTGGTTTAGGCCTGACTTAGGCGAGAATGGGTGGAAAGGGATACTTGGAAGATCAGGGTTGGTGTAATGTTTGAGTCATTTTCCGGAGCAGATTTCGGGGAGGGTTAATGTCCAGAAATACTTTTAAACGAGAATCGGACCTACACAATACAGCGAATCCCGCCATGATATATAGCTTTTGTAAGTGCCTATTATTTCTACATTTTCTTTAGACTTTTTTGCACATCGTCTTTACAGAAATTTTCAATTTTCCATTCAGGGAGCTTATTAATTTCCTTTTTAGATTCATTGTCAAATTTTAATCGCTTCCACTCTTGTTTCATATTTTCAGCTCGCGGCGGCGATACCTTTTCCCAAGTTTGAATACTAAGTTTTAAATAATAAAGAGCTCTCAATTTTTGACCATTATCTTTTAGCAAATTAAAAATCCAATAACTAGCATAACCAATATTAAGCTTTGAATTTGTATTGTCTTCTTTGAAAAGTATAGATATTGAATAAAAATAACATTTTAAAGCTTCATCTTTACTTTCCAATAGTTCAAGGCATTTACCAATATTTCCATAGAAATTTCCACTTAACTCAGGGTTTATTTTTTCAAGTATAACTGGCAAATCTTCACCGCGGCTAAAATAAGATAATGCCTTTTGTAAGTTGTCAATTTGCATAGAGTCTCTTTGTGCTAAAGCCAGATTGTGTTTTAGTGAATAGCTATCCGCAACACCAGACTCTTTAAGAATAAAAATCCCTTCTTCTCCAATTTCTATAGCATCTTGGAATTGACCTTGATACCATAATAAATAACATTTCTCACTACAATATAATAAGTAGTGAACTCCTTTCCCTGTTATAAATTTGGAGTATTTCTCTAATAAACTTCTGCATCTGTCATACCTCCCGAATTGAGTCAACGTTGTTGTTAGAGTTGAGAACTGATTGTGGAAATAAGCGTACTCATTTTCAATAGCTTTTGACCAATTTAAATTATTAAATAGGCGTTCCGAAACTCTTAAATATTCCTCTGAGAATCCTGCAGATAGAATTGACTTTGAGACTTCTTCAAGAGCTACTAAAGCGGGTTCAAAATCGCCTTTATTAATCTGCAGTTCAATTTTAGATGTCCAGTTTTGAAAGGCACTAAGACTCATACCTGAACTCAATTTAGGCTTTAGAATATATATAAAACTATCGTAATGCTTTACTAATAGTGTAATGTATTTAGCTCTTTCTTTTTGAGGGAATTTTGATAAAATAAATTCTTTAACCAAGGGGTGCAATTCAACCTGTTCTTCGCTTATTGAAGATGATTTTAGTTCTAAGAGATTTAGATTCATAAGCACTTTAAATGATTTATTGAATTGGTTGTTATTTAGTTCTGGTTCAAGTATATGCTTCAATTCTGAGATAGTTTCAGGTTTAACAGTTTCTGCAACTCCCCTTAATAAAGTTTTCTGTTTTTCATTTAGTGAATTCCAGACGGAATCAAGTATTTTTTGTGATAAAATAGATGAAAAATCATCTTCATCAAAATTTGTTCTTTCCACAATATTTTGAATGAATTTGTTTACAGACTCAATTCCTCGAAATGCTTGTGCTGCAATTAAATTTAACCACAACGGATGTCCTTTGGTTAATTCAAACGTTTTATCACTTAATTCTTTTAATAAGACAGGTTTTAATGGTATTTTATAGGATGTGAATAGTTCATGACATTCATCTTTGTTTAATCCACTAAGTTTTAGTTGGTAAAAATTTAAACTAGCCTCTCTAATAAAAGGACGACAAGTGAATATAAATTTTGATTTATGTTCAATTTCAAGTGCTCTTTCAAAAAAATACCCCAAACCACCTGTTGGCTTAAATTCTTCCAAATCAATATAGCTATCGATATTATCAAAAACGAAAATTATTCCTTTTTGCCCTAACTCATTAAAAAACGTGTCAACTAATTCTTTATTTGTTACATTATCAAGTTGTTTAGAAGTAATTCTATTATTGGTTATTCGTTTTATAATGGAAATAAGCTTTGTTTGAAATCTATTAGTTTCTTCCTTAAAATCTCTCCAGTCAGCTAATTCATATGTTTCACTGTCAAAACAGTTTTTCAAGTAATACGCTGCTAAACTTGATTTTCCTTGCCCACCAATTCCTGTTATAAAAATAACTTTGAAGTTATTACTCGAAATATTTTCTAGTTCTTTCTTACGACCAGCCCAATATTTATTTTGAGGAGGCAAATCGTATTCAAGCAATTCTGAAACGCCCAAAATGTCCTCAGATTCAACATTAATTTTGGACTCAATTTTACTTTTAATAGTTTTATTTGACGCTTCAATTATTTCTTGAAGAATAGTCTCTGTAAAAGAGTGGTCGGGTATTTGAATTGGAGTTAATCTATTCGGCCAATTCCCATTGTGTTCAGTTGTTATAATATAATGTTCAGGTGTAAATCCATTATAAACGTTAGAAATAAACTCAAAAACATGATTAATATATGGATCTGACAAGCTAAAACCTATAAATAGAATGGATTTTTCAGAAATAATCTTCTTGAGTTCAAAAACAGAGGAAGATACTTTATCACTGTATAAATTTTCATATTGTGAAGGAAATAAAATGCATTTGTCCGGTTCATGAATATCACCATGAATTTTGAAAATGTAATTTTGATATTCTGAAAGTTTTGAAATCTTATAGTTATTAGAGTAATTTATTTTTTCAAAGTTTGGATAATTTTCATCTAATAAACAGTCGTAATTTGTAGTAATTATGTTCGTGGAAATCATTCCAATTTTTTTATGAATAGATGTGGGTTTGACAGAATCATATGACCTAATTTCCTTATCTAAATATTCAATTGCATATTCCTTATGTCGTTCAATTTTGGTTAAAACTTCTAGCGGTGATAATATACCATCAGCCAAGGCATTTTTAAATTTGTCCTTTTTAGGTTCCCTATCGCCAATGCCATCAAGAATTACTTCAACTATTTTATTCCAGCTTGGAAGGCCAGCTTGAATTGATAAACCTGCTCCAACAAAAACTACAACTTTATTTTTAGAAATTCTTTCGATTAAGGATTCTGGTATATTCATTTAATTTTGGTTTTTTAATTTCAATTCATCATTTAATAATTGCCCTACTGTATATTGTACAAGTAGTGGCAGATTGCGTGGAACTTTCCTGCCAAACTGCTACGTAGTTTAGCTGGCTAGGAACCTTGATATTTTATACTTTCCCTGTGATTACTTATAAAAAATGTAAATCGTTATTTAACAATCAATTGAGGTATATCTTTTCCAGAAATTTCATTTATAGTTATAGCATTTTTCCCAAACCTGAATGCATCCTCAATAGACCTTCCTGCACCGATAGCATCATAAAATCCTACTGCAAATTGAATCGCTGTATTGTCAGGAATTGATTTATTCATTCCTATAACAAATGGAATATTTTGCCCGATAGCTTGTGCTTGTGCTTCGGAATAGCATGAGTTTAGTAAAACACATTCAACTTTATTTTCAAATAGAGAAAAAAACTCTGCTAATGAATCAGTACTTACAAGCTGAGAGTCTCCGTTTGCATCTTCTAATATGATTCCGTCTTTTTCCCCATGACCAGAGAAATGTACGAAACTGGGATCATATCTTAACATTTCCCTCCTTAAATCATTAGGTCTGGTTGCAGTGGTAATTTTTAATTCAAAGTTTTCATGACCACTAGAAAGTCGAAGTCCATTTTCAATTTCTCGATATTCTTTATCCAGTCTCAATCTTGTAGTATCCAATGGGTTTGCTAATACGAACAGAATTCTTTTAACTTTAGATGGTATTTGCCCAAGTTTCATTTTTTGATTGTTAAATCGGTGTCCAGAGCCAATCATTTCTAATAGATTTTCTAGTTTGTCATATTGATTACCTTCCATTAAGTGTCGATCACGCACAAATTCTCTATTTGAAATCGGACTTTTATCACTCCATGAGATTTCAGTGTCTTCAACTTGCTCATTTTCAAATAAATTTTGATTTATTTCATATCTAACAGTTAATTTTAAATCTTGAGGTCTTTTCTCATAACTGACATCACTTCCTTTACACTCAATATAAATAATGTATCTGTCTTTTTCTTTAACAAATTTGATTAATTTGCTATCCCTTTGATTTTTAATAGATAGACTAAAATCCACATCAATTGGGTATGCAAATTTTGGTAAATACAAAGAATAGAAATATAGCTCGTAACTTGCTTGAACAGGGATGTTATCCCAATTTGTATAAAACTCATATTGATTAAAACCTATTTCTCGAAGTCTCCTGCTTCCAACTTTACGCATTGATATGTCATTAAATACAGTTGAGAAAAGTTTTTCATAAGAATCATCTAAAAAATGAAATGGGCCACTTCTGGGATTATCATATTCCTCGGGGAAAGCTATCCATAAGTCACCAATTTTATAATCCTTATTTAGTACGAAAGATTTTAGTTCTCCGTATTCATTTAATTCTTCTAAAATTAATCCGTTAACTTGCATAAGTGTCTATTTTAATGGCTTACAACTCGTTTATTTATAAACCTTTTGTTTCAAAAAGGTTAACATCCGCCGATAACAGGTAGGTTTTGTAAACCTTTTCTGCTATTTGAGGTGCACAATATTTTACTGATTTTATAATTAGTTGCCAGTGGTTCAAAGTTTATTTGATTTTGCATAAAAGTAGAAATAAAACCGGGTATAGGCAAACGTGTTTTTTATGTTTTACAAATGGCTTTTGCCTGTTTTCCCGGTTAATATTAAAAGGGAATAATCATTTACACATTTTTCACGGCATTGCCTTATTCTGCCTCACTTTCAGCAGATTATTGCAATGCAGAAAACAGTAAATTTCCACGGGAAGGAGACATATTCCATGTGGAATGAAAGCAATTCCATCAGGAAGAATAGTAATTCTCTATGGAATAGGAGTAATTCCAAATGGAATATCTATGATTCCATGTGGAAGCAACATCATTCCATACGGAATAATAGTAATTCTCTATGGAATGGAGATAATTCCAAATAGAAAATCTATGATTCCGTGTGGAAGCAATATAATTCCATCCGGAATAATCGTGATTCCCTAAGGAATAAATACAATTCCAGATTACAGAGAATAAATTCCGCTGTGATTACCGGATTTTCTGTCTGGATAAAAATTATTTGAATCATGCTTATTTCCGGATTTTACTTTTTTTTCTACAAAAACTTTTGCGGCGCTGCCGCTTAGACAAGCTGCAGAGCAGCAAAATATTTGTAGTCAGGCAATTGAACCTGAGCACCAAAGCTGCAGAGCTGCGAAATATAATTAAAATAAAAATTTTTGATTTTTTACCGGACAACAATGATTGAAAATAAAAAAACAGGGAACGCACTGGTTCCGGTTTCCCGGGGTACCTGCATTCCCTGCTTTTGCTGTATTTCAAATAACGACTGAATCAGTCGCTGTTTTTATTTTTTCTTCGCCGGTGTTGAAAATGGCGGTGGTGTAATTTCCTTTGCTTTTTGTTTTTCAACCAACTGCAAAACCTCTTTTACTGCACGTTCCAATTGCGGGTCGCGGCCTTCGTTCAGCGATTTTGCATCCTGCCGTACTTCAATATCGGGTGCAACGCCTTCGTTTTCGGCCACCCATTTGTTATTTATCGGGTCGAAAACCGCGTTGTCGGGAGCTGTCAGCGCGCCACCATCGATGAGCGAATAATGTACCGACGATTTTACCAAACCACCCCAGGTGGTGGTTCCAATCAGTGGCCCGGCCTGTTGCTGGCGGAAAACCCATGGGAAAAAGTCACCACCTGAGCCTGACATTTCGTTAATCAAAAGTACTTTCGGGCCAAGAATTCCGGCTGGCAAACGCATTGGTTTTCCGTTCGGTACTTCGTTGGTAAGCGATGCACGCAGACTGCGGGTCATCAAATCAACCATGTAGTCGTCAAGTAGTCCGCCACCGTTGAAACGCTCGTCGATAACCGCGCCCAGCTTGTCCTGCTGTGCAAAAAAGTAACGGTTAAACGACACAAAACCCGGGCCGCCAGTGTTGGGCACCCAAATGTAGGCCAGCTTCCCGTTTGAAAGACTGTCAACCGTGCGGCGGTTATCTTCCACCCAGGCGCGCTGGCGCAATGCCGATTCGCTTCCGATGGGTTTAACCGTAATTGTCCAGGAGTCTTTAAAATCTGCTGTTTTGTTGATGTGTAAAACGGTCTGAACTCCCGATGTTCCGTCAAAGAACTTGTAAATATTTTCGGATGCTGTTATTTCGCGGCCATTCACACCCACAATGTAGTTTCCGGTTTCCACTTTCAACCCGGGTTCCTGCAGCGGACTTGACAATTCAGGGTTCCAGCTTTCGGTGGTATAAATACGGGTAATTTTCCAGCGGTTGTTATCGGCTGTAAGATCAGCGCCCAGCAAACCCACCGGATTTTCGTCGGTTTTCGGGTAGTCGCCGCCAAACACAAAACTGTGCCCAACCGAAAGTTCGCCATTAACCTGGTCGAGAATATAGGTGAGGTCGGCGCGGTGTTTAATAAAAGATACCAGCGGGGCGTAGCGTTTATAGACTTCGTCCCAGTCGCGGCCGTGCATATTCGGGTCGTAAAAATAGTCGCGTTCGTAGCGCCACGCTTCGTCGAACATCTGTTTCCACTCTTCGCTGCGGTCGAGTTTCATTTTCAGGTTTACACTGAGGTTTTCACCGTCTTTTCCCGATGGTTTTGAGGTGTCCATAATTTTCCATGTACTACCGAATCGGGCGAGCATTTTTTTGCCGTCAGCCGAAACACTGATTTGACTTGCCCCCGACACAAACTCTTCGGCTTTGCGTTTTTCTAAAGTAAATTTGTGCAAAGTTAAACCGGGTGCATTTGGCATACTTTCGCCAACAAAAAACGACTCTTTTGGTCCGGCAATCAGCATTCTGTAGCTGCGTGCAGGCATTGCCGTGGCAAGTGTTCTTGTGTCGATTCCATCAAAATCAATTTTTACCGAATCCTTTTTTGCTTCGGTTTTGGTATCGCCTTCTTTTTTGTCACCCTCTTTTTTCTTATCCTCAGCCTTTGTCTTATCCTTCGCCTCTTCCTTTGCCTTTTCCTCCGCCTCTGCCTTGGTCTTATCCTTTTCCTCTTCTTTCGGCTTTTCCTCTTCGTCGCTTTTCAGTTTAAAAGGCGAATCGTCTTTTTTCTGCAGGTTGACAATGTAAACCGAATATTTGGGTTCTGCAGTCATCGAACTGGTATTTGCCCAGCCTGAACCCAGCGCCAAATCGGTACTTGCAAGGAAATACAGGTGTTTCATTCCAGCATCCCATGCCGGTGAAAAAGCATCGGCAAAACCATTGGTAATTTGGTTTACCGAATTATCGTCGCGTGACCATACATTGATTCTTTTAAAACCGTTGGACCCCGATTTTGCATAAGCCAGCCAGCGTGAGTCGGGCGACCAGGTAAGTCCCATATCACCGCGTTCGAGGTTGTTACCAGCCACATCGATGGTATTTATTTTTTCAGTTTCGATATCCAGCACGCGCACCCTTACATCATCATCATTAAAGGCAATCAGTTTTCCATCGGGCGACCAAACCGGTTCCCAGCCCAGTTTTGACTCGCCAATGGCAATGCTTTTGGGCGGGGTAAGTCCGTCCTGCGCGCCAATCATTATCGAATAACCTTTACCGCCGGCATCAGAAAACCAGGCCACTTTGTCGCCTTTGGGTGACCAGACAGGAGCGCGGTCGGCAACTCCCGATGTGTTGGTGAGGTTGCGTGTATTTCCGTTTTCAACCGGCACGGTGAAGATTTCGCCGCGGGCTTCCATAATAGCTCTTTTGCCGGTAGCCGACAAAGTCACTGAACGGGCAGACTGGCTTACATCTGTCCACTGTACTTCGGCCCAGGGAAAATCGCCGGTAATGGTAATGGAAAGTTGCGTTGTTTTACCGCTTGAAATATCCATGGTGTGCAGATAACCTTCGCGCTCAAAAATGAGCTGGTTTTTGCTGCCCGACAGCCATTTTACATCGGCGCCTTTGAATTTTGTTTCCTGTTTCAATTCTTTCGAAACCGTGTTGTACGACCAGATATTCATCACCCAGTCGCGGTCGGAAAGAAAATATACTTTTTCGCCCAGCCAAACCGGGATGATATCAAAAGTTCTTTCGTTTGGAATCAGTTCTTCCGACATGTCTGCCAAATTCAAAATTACGAGCGGAGTGTTCTGTCCGCCGCGGTAATTGCGCCATTCCACATCCCAGCGCGAAACCCTGTCGATGGCAATTTTTAACCCGTCGGGCGAAAACGAGCCGCTGTTTCCCCACTGTTTGGTAAGCAGTTTCTCTGGGCCGCCGTTTTTTGAAACCGTCCACAACCTGTCGTAACCGGCAGGAGGGGTTTCGCGGGGCGAGCTAAACAAAACCTGCCCGCCGTCGGGTGTCCAGCCCCAAACTGTTGCACCGGCTGGGTACCATGTCAACCGTGTGGGAGTTCCACCTTCAACCGGAACTGTGTAAACTGCGTTGGTTCCTGAACGGTTCGAAGAAAAAGCAATGGTTTTGCCATCGGGCGAAAACACCGGGTTGCTCTCCACCGCACCTGTACTGGTTAACCGCGTGTTAATGTTGTTCTCGAGGTTGGTCACCCAAACATCGGCGCCGTATGTAAAGGCCACTTTACTGCCACTCAGCGTGGGTTGCCGTAGCAGCCGTGTTTCCTGTGCAAACAGGCTTCCGGTTGCAAACAAAAAGAGAATAAAAACCGAATTCTTCATATTTTATGTTTTAAATGAATAAGCAAAACTAACTGATGCAAAAACTATGTTTAATGGTAAGAAATTATGGTTAATAATTACAACTGTTTGGGAAAAGAACACAGGGAAGGGGGAAATGTTTGGGAGGTGTGTAATTTGCAATCCCGTTATTGCGAGGGTTCACTCAAATTTATTTTTGAAACTAATGAGGTCATGACAGGAAATACCAATAATCAAATTTCAAAAACCAAATAAATTCCAATATTCAAATTATTTAAATTCCAAAATACTTACAATGAACTTGTTTCTAAAATTGATTTTTTGTATTTGGAGCTTGTTTGTTATTTGGTTTTTGTTATTTGGTAATTCATTTAATTTCAGCAATACGCAAAAATCTGTCATTAATAGGAGCAAGGCACGAGTGACAAAGCAATCTGAACTGAAAATCAAATTTTTTTGTCTAATCTTTCCGGCAAAACATACATTCCAAATCCTAATCATTGGTTATCAACTCAATTCCCGTTAAATCGGCTTTCCCGTTTTTCAGGAATTCGTATGTCATACGGTCTGCCTGGCATTCAATAAATCTGATTCCTTTCAGTCTCTTGTTTTTAAAGAAGGTGTTTTTAAGCGTTGCGTTTTTAAATGTCACCCTTTTAAAGGCGCAGTTTTCAAAATAGCAATCTTCCACAGCGCCTTCGAAAACCACATCGGCAACATACGTGTCAATAAAACTGCTTTGGTTCCAAATTGCACCGGAGATGGTGTTTTTCTCAAAACCGCCCGATTTGATTTTCACGCCGGTAAAAATCAGCGCCGGAGAAATCGCCGCCGGAAATAAAGCTTTCGGTAAATTCGGTTTCTTTCAGCGAACAGTTTTTAAATTGGTTGCCCGACAGGTTGGAGCGCTGAATGTGACTGCTACTCAAATCTGAACCTGAAAAATCGCATTTATAGATGTTGTTGCCCTTTAGAAGCAGACCTGATAAATCGGAACCCACAAATTTGCAGTTTTGCATGTTCGAAGAACTGAATTTTTCGTGCAGATTTTTCAACCCCGAAAAGTCTGCACCCACCCAGTTGCCACGCGACATATCCCAGCTCAGTTTTTTCCCACTATCGGGAGCGAATTCCGCCAGTGGTTTAATCTGAGGTTCAACAGAACTATTTTCTGTGGCCACTGATTTGAAGTTTTCTGAAAAATAGTTCAGGTCAACACCCAGCATTTGGGCTAAACGGTTTAAAGTAATGATGTCGGGCAGTGATTCCCCGCGTTCCCATTTCCCAACGGCCTGCGCGCTGATAAAGAGTTTCTCTGCCAGTTGTGCCTGCGAAATATTGATTTTCTTTCGTGCTTCTGTAATTTTAATTCCAATCATTTTTGCTTCCATTTTTAAATCGTTTTTGTTATTAAATTTTCGACACAACAAAGATACCGGGGCTTTTTGCACCTGTCAAAAATAAACAAAAACATCTGGTTGTAATTTCGCTACTTTTGGTTGTTATTCAACAACTGACTGTTGTATTTGTGGGATTTAAGGTGCAAGCTAGGAGTAGAAGGGATTCATGTCAGGTTAATTTTTTCCGAAGATAGGAAAAAGCTAAATAGATGTGATTTGCAGAAGGGTAAAATTTTTTATGTTATCTTGTTTTTAGTGCTTCAGGGAAACGAATGGTAATCTAATGTTTTTATACTGTGCCCGATATTTTCAATTTAATTGGCAGTGTAAATTTAAATACGCTCCCTTTACCCAATTCACTCTCTACCCAAATCGTGCCACCGTGTTTCTCCACAAAAGTTTTGCAAAGCAGTAATCCCAGGCCTGTTCCTTTTTCGTTGGCTGTTCCTTTTGATGAATGCATTTTTGTAACATCAAAAAGGTTGGCAAATATTTCAGGAGATATTCCTGTTCCATTGTCGGAAACCGAAATGGTAACCTCCGAAATACTTTGCTCTGCATAAATATCGATAAACCCGCCGTAACCAGTAAATTTTATTGCATTCGACATGATGTTGCGCAAAATGGTGTTCAACATATTTGTATCGGCAAAAACAATGATTTTTTCTGCTTCAACATTTTTTATGGTGATGCTTTTATTATCGGCATTTGGTTTTAGCATTTCAACAACCTTATCGCAAGTGTTTTTGAAATTGAATTCTTTGAGCTCAAATGGTATTTTGCCCGATTGTGACATTGCCCACAGGAGAATGTCTTCCATCAATCGATATGCCCGAAGTGCTGAATTATTGACAAATGTTATCTGCCTTTCAATTTCATTGATATCATAAGTATGGAGGTTGTTTACCAATAAATCTAAAAAGCCAAGTATCGAATTAAATGGAGCTTTTAAATCGTGCGCGAGGATTGACATAAAATAGTCTTTATCGGCATTTAACTTTTGAAGTTCGGCATTTTTAGATTTTATATCTTCCTCGATTTGCTTGCGCTCTGTAATATCATCTAAGGTACCTGTCCAGATAATATCACCATTTTCGAGTACGCGGGGAATTGATTTAAAATTAATCCAACTTACTGTGTCATTAATGATGAAACGGCCTTCCCACACAAATGGAGTTATATACAAATTGGCTTCTACATTTAACCTGGCAAATCCAGCCTTATCGGCTTCGAAAATTAAATCTTGAATAATACCCGGATTTTTTTCAAAATCAAGTCTGTCCAAATGCAGAATTTCAAAGAAACGATCGTTTGCAAACTCCACTCTATAAGGAGCCTCCTTTGAACTTAACCATTTGTCTTCTTTTAATGATACCTCATGAAAAACTCTTGTGCGATAGATTCCTGATGGCAATGCATTTGCCAAATCAGTGTATAAATCACGTTTTAATTGTAATGCCTCAATGATCTTTTTCTGTTTGTCTTCAGCGTTTTTTAGTTCACCAATTTCAATTTCGCATTGTCTTAAATCATCTTGTAATTGTTCTTTGGTTTTTTCCTGATTACTCATATTCAAAGACTTTTCAAGTTTTAACTATTCATCAGAACCATGCATAACAACCGTAATTTCCACCGGGTAGGATAATGATTTTTTGGGAATATGGAACTAAAATCATTATTTCTACAGAAGAATCTTTGTGTGGAGAAGAATTTCTTCTTAATTGTGTAGAATTGTGATTGTTATGTACCGAAATGTTCATGTCAAATTTTACGTTTTTCCGTATCAAAGGTTATCATATATAAAACTAAAAACAAGCTTTATTTACGCATTTTTTAATAGGTGATTCACCTATAAGATAAGTAGGTAATTTACCTAGACGATTATAGGGGGGATAAAATAATTTGAAATTTGACAAATAAAAAGAGGCACCTTTTGGGATGCCCCTGTATCTTGTTTTAATTGTATTTATCCAATCCTAATTAAAAATCTTTATCCCCACATAAAAATTACGTGGTTTTGCAGGGCCATAAATGTAACCGCTGTCGCGGTATTTGCCCGAGTCGAAATCGTTTTGGTACTGGTTAAACATATTGCCAACACCACCAAAAAACTCAACCGACGAATCGAGTCGTTTTGAATTCACCGTGTATGAGATTTTAATATTGGTTTCCATAAAATCGGGCGATTCGAATAATATATCATTTTCGGGTGTGCCAATATTCCCGGGCACTCCGTAATGAGGTACCAGCATTTTGCCTGTGTAAATTCCTGAAAGCGTGGTTTTGAATTTTTCGCCGGGAGTCCAGGTTAGAGTATAGTAACCGTACGCATTGGGTGTGCGCAGAAATTCTTTGGTTCCAGGCAACTCTTCCGACCATTGCACAGGGTTTTCGTACAAACTTTGCTGCAGTGTAATACCGGTTTCGGCCTGCAATTTCCGGTTGTAATTGGCACGCAGTTCAAGTGTTGTACCCAGTACATGGCTTTCGCCGCCGTTTTGTTTTTCCATTATTGAATTTCCGTCGGCGTCAGTGTCAATTTCCTGCAAAACAAAAGCGTCCTTCAGCGTTGTATAAAATCCTTCGAGGGTAAAACCAAAAATATGTTTCTCGGTGGGTTTGTCCCAGTTAATCGAGGTAGTCCAGCTTTGCGATCTTTCTTCTTTTAAATCGTCGGCAAGTTCAACGGTTTGAATTCCACCACCGGCAAAGGCAATGTGCATATCCGAATCAAATGCCTGCGGTGCCCGAAACCCGGTTGACCACGACAAACGAACCTGTGCATTTGGGTTTGGTTTGAAAAGGAACGAAACGCGGGGATTGAAAATCATGTTATCCACAAAATTGTGCTTGTCGGCACGAACACCTGTAAGTAGCGTGATTTTCTGACTCACTGCCCAGTCGCTTTGAACAAACGTGCCAAAATTGCGCGAGTTCTGGTCGGTGAGGTAATTGTAGGTTTTTATTTCGTCGTACACATCATCCACCACATATTCGGCACCAACTGTAATCACGTTAATACCGCTGATAAAACCGGTTAGAGTGTGGTTTACCTGCGACCCAAACTGAAATGTATAGTTTTTCGAAGTTCCGTAAGGTGGATTGCTGTTGTATTCAATTTTCCCCGCTTCATCATCGGGCGAAATTCCGGTAAAATGTTTTCTGTCGGTATTTTGTCCGGCAACATAAACCGCAAATGTAGTCTGATTATCAGAGCTTGTCAGTTCATAATCAATTCCACCGGTGATAATGTTGTGTGTTCTTTCTTCCGACTGCTCAGCGAGGTACGATGGTTCTGTAATCATTTCACCACCATATCGAAATTCGTGCATACTCGAAAAGCTGGCTTCAATTTTCTGGTTTTCGTCAGGTTTAAAAAACGAATTGATGCCAAATGAATTGTTGTACAACTCCGGAAGTTCGGAATAGTTATCGCCGTTGTGGTCGTACCATTCGCGCTTTTTATACGAGGTGTACAAAGCCATTCCTGCATTTCTTTTTTGCGACAGGGCTGTTAATGTACCATTCACCGAGAAATCGTTGGCGTTGCCGCCAATCACTGCTTCGTTTATTGCCACTTTGTATGAATTCCGCTGTGGCATGCGGGTAATAATGTTAACTGTACCGCCAATGGCGCTCGAACCATACAATGCCGATGCACCGCCACGCACAATTTCGATTCGTTCAACCATTTCGGTTGGCATTTGTTCGAGCCCGTACAAACCGGTAAGCGGACTGAAAACATTACGGCTGTTGATGAGAATCTGGCTGTAAGCGCCGCCAAGCCCGTTCATTCTGAGCTGCGAATAATTACAGGTCTGGCAGTCGGTTTCCATACGCAACCCGGGCTGAAAATTCAACGATTCGGAAATGGTTTGAGCCGCAACGTTTTCAATGGCTTTCGAGTCCATTACGCCAACAATCACTGCACTTTCGGTTTGGCGTTTAAAGGTTTTTGTACCGGTTATCACCACTTCATCAACCCTTATAAATTCTTCTACCAAATCGAATTTAATTTCGAGGGTTTGGTTGGGTTTAAGTTCGATTTCTTTCTTTTCAATTTTATACCCCACCATTTTTGCAACCAGGGTATATTTACCTGTTGGAAGATCGACCAGCATATAATGCCCGGTGATATCGGTAGCGGTTCCTATGGTTGTGTTTTCGATATAAATATTTACAAACGGAATGTGTTCACCTTTCGAAACTACGTGACCTGTAATAACAGCGTCGCTGTGTTCCTGAGCGTCAATAAAAGCAGGAAAGATCAATAAAACAGAGAATAACAGTAAAATAAAATATTTCATTTTTTATACAATTTGAATTGGTGTAATAACAGTTGTACTATTTTTTTGTTGCGGTTTATTTGGTGTTAAACAAAAATGAACGGGTAATTCAAAGAAAAATCAGCGGTGAAATAAGATTTAATATGGCTGTATGTCAACTATTTTATGTGATCTTTTGTTAATATATCAAAAATAAGACATTCAGGTATTTTGTTGTATTCTTTAAAATGACTTATTTTGCGCTTTATCTGAAAAATTAAAAATATATCGAAATGTTGGAAATAGGAAAATACGCAATGGTAACGTTGACATACGATTTACGTGTTGACGATGAAAACGGTGAAGTAGTGGAACAGGCAACTGAAACGCAGCCATTGGAGTTTTTGTATGGTGCAGGGGCAATGTTGCCTAAGTTTGAATCTCAACTGGCAGGTCTGCGTGAAGGAGAACCCTTTACAATTAAGCTAAGCAAAAATGACGCTTACGGTGAAGTAAACGAAGATGCAGTGGTTGATTTGCCAAAACATGTTTTTTTGGTTAGTGGAAAATTCGACGACGAACTGATTAAAATTGGTAATACGGTTCCTATGATGAGCAGCAATGGTCAGCGTTTGAACGGTTTGGTTCTTGAAGTAAATGACGAGGTTGTAACGATGGACTTTAATCATCCGCTGGCTGGTGAAGATCTGTTTTTTGCCGGAAAAGTGATGGCTGTACGCGAAGCATCTGACGAGGAAGTTGCCCAGATTTTATCGGGTAGCGGCGGTGGTTGCGGTTGTGGCAGCGGCGGTTGTGGTAGCGGGGGTTGCGGCGACGATGGTTGCAGCGATGACTCGTGCAGCAGCGAACATTCACACGGTGGTTGCGGTTGCGGCTGTTAACCTGTGGGTATGATTATTTGTTCAATTTAATTATTTTAACCTCGTTTTCTTCATTGTTTTGGGAAACGAGGTTTTTTGTACTTGCATGAATACATTTGGTCACATATTTCGGTTAACATCATTTGGCGAATCTCACGGTCGTGGAATAGGTGGTATTATTGATGGCTGTCCGGCCGGATTTGAACTTGATTTTACACAGATTCAGAATGATTTGGCACGCCGAAAACCGGGACAGTCGAAAATAACAACCCAACGTCAGGAGCCCGATCAGGTTGAATTTCTTTCCGGAATTTTTGAAGGTAAAACACAGGGTACTCCCATTGCTTTTGCCGTTTGGAATAAAGATCAGCACTCGAATGATTACAACGATTTAAAAGATGTTTTCAGACCATCGCATGCCGATTACACTTACATTAAAAAATACGGGACCCGCGATTACCGGGGTGGCGGACGTTCGTCGGCACGCGAAACAATTGCACGTGTAGTAGCAGGAGCCATAGCAAAACAAATTCTTGCCAAAGCCGGAGTGTCTGTCCAGGCATACGTCTCGCAGGTAGGTGAGATAAAACTGGAAAAACCATATACAGAACTTGATCTTTCGAAAACCGAGGATAACATTGTTCGTTGTCCCGATGCCGAAGTTGCCTCTAAAATGATTGAACGAATTGAAGCAGCTGGCAAGGATCATGACACTGTAGGTGGTGTAATTACCTGTGTAGCCAAAGGCGTTCCAGCAGGTTGGGGAGAACCGGTTTTTAATAAATTACATGCCGACCTTGGTTTTGCAATGCTTGGAATTAATGCCGTAAAAGGATTTGAATATGGTTCGGGATTCGAAGGAACCAAACTGAGCGGTTCGCAACACAACGATGTTTTTATTCAAACCGAAAGTGGTATTCGTACCAAAACAAATCACTCTGGTGGAATTCAGGGTGGCATTTCAAACGGTGAGGATATTTATTTCAAAGTAGCTTTTAAACCCATTGCAACATTGCTAAAAGAACAAAATACGGTTGATATTAACAATAACGAAATAACGATTAATCCCAAAGGCAGACACGATCCGTGTGTATTGCCCCGGGCTGTTCCAATTGTGGAAGCCATGGCAGCACTGGTACTTATCGATCATTATTTATTAGGAAAACTTAATTCAAATTAAAAATGCCAAGAAAAAAACGTTTTAGGAGAATTCAAGTACCCCCGGTTATTAAAGGGATGTCGGTTTATGGTGTGAGAGGTAGAAAATCGAATGAAGTGATTCTACATATCGAAGAGTATGAAGTAATCAGGTTGCTCGATTACCAGAATCTCACCCAGGAAGAAGCAGCCGTTTTTATGGATGTTTCGAGGCCAACATTAACCCGGATTTACGAAGAAGCCCGAAATAAGGTAGCAACTGCGTTTGTCGAAGGGCGCGATATTCTGTTCAGGGGAGGCGATATTTATTTCGATAAAAACTGGTACAAATGCAACGGATGTCAGGCCAGTTTCAGCGATTATTCCGATAAGGTTACAAATTGCCCCGTTTGTAGTTCGCAGGATTTAATTTCGCTGAATGATTATTACACGAAATAAAACTCAGGTTATTATAAAAAAAGCCACCGGGTCATTACCCGGTGGCACCCAATTAAGTTGTGATAAAACCAGAGCCCTAACACACTAGGAACTGCAATTTAAGTATTATAACTATTCAAGTCAATAGCTTTTAATAAATTTATTTTCAATACTTTACATAATTCCAAAAAACAGAATACTGACTACTCTTTATTCCTAATTTTTTTAAATCATTCATTTTCAAAGTATATCATCCTTTATTTTCTGATATTTTCTGATAAAAAGCATTATAAAATCAGTACCCTTTTATCTATATTTGCGGCTTAATTTTTTTGAAAATAATGAAAATTCGCAAACTTTTAAGGATTTTACACCGCGATTTCGGGTATTTCATAGTTGGAATGACAATAGTTTATGGTCTTTCAGGAATATATTTAAATCACCGTCACGATTTTAATCCCGATTATAAAATATTTATTACTGAATTTCAGGTAGAACTTCCCGAAAAATCGGGATTAACAGCAGATGATGTTAAAACTGCATTAAAATCGGTTGACGATGAGGTGGTTTACAAGAAACATTATTTGAACAGTCAGGGAAATATAAAAATATTTATTGAAAATGGTGAAGCGGTAATCGATCCGGCTACCGGCAAAGGAACCATGCAATATTTACAGAAACGACCAATTATTTATTCGATTAATAAATTGCACCGTGCCTCAATTGGCACAGTATGGAAATGGGTGAGCGATATTATGGCGGTTATCCTGATTTTTGTTGCAATTTCGGGTTTGTTTTTATTAAAAGGGAAAAGGGGATTTAATCAATGGGGATGGTGGTTGATGGTTGCCGGAATTGTTGTACCTTTGGTTTTCGCGTTGATCTTTATTTAAATTTTAAACTGAATACAAAAATGAAAAATCTGGTTTTATTAAGCGCAATTGTTTTTCTGTTTTTTAGTTGCGGAAATCAAAGTAAAAAACAGCAGGAAGCCACAGAACAGGCTGCAGTGGTTTTAACTGTTGACGAGTTATACGGAAAAGCTGCTGAACTGGCAGATAAGGAAGTGGTTGTAAAAGGAACAGTGATGCATGTTTGCAAAGAAGGCGGTGCACGTTGCTTTTTGATGGGAAGTACTGAACAAATTAATATACGAATTGAAGCCGGCGAAAAAATTGGTGCATTTAATCAGGAACAGATGGGTAGCGAACTCGAAATTGTTGGCATTTTAAAAGAAGTAAAAACTGAAGCTGACGCGCATAATCCAGCCAAAGAACATGGAACTGAACAAAATGACGATTCAGCTGCAGTAGCGGCTCATCAAACAATTGCCGAGGCGCAGGAAGCAGCCGAAGTGGTTTATTTTATTGAGGGGCTGGCTGTAAAAGAGGTAATCACAACAACTACTGATAAATAAGAGAAAAGGAGGATTGAAAGTCCTCCTTTATTTTTTCTTTTCATCGGGTACAAACAGCAACGAGACTGAGTTGACACAATGCCTTGTATTTTTATCCGTGAATCTTTCACCATAAAAAACATGTCCCAAATGCCCGCCACAATTGTTACAGGTAATTTCTGTACGCCGGCCGTCGGCATCCGGAGTTTTGGTAACTGCGCCTTTAATTTCATCATCAAAACTCGGCCAGCCACAATCTGAATCAAATTTGTCGCCCGATTTATACAATGCTGCACCACACCTTTTACACGTGTATGTGCCTGCCTTTTTGTTATTGGTGTATTCCCCGGTAAACGGGCGTTCCGTACCTTTTTTGACGATAACGTATTCCTCGAAATCAGTCAGTTTACGGTATTCCGTTTTCTGATTTTCCTTTTGTTGTTTATCCTTTTCCTGTGCATTCATAGTAAACGCTAGCCCCATTATTAATATTGATATCATTGTTTTCATGCAATTGTAAACAAATCAATACAGGCTTTGGTTTACTGCAATTCCTTAAAGAATGCTAATTCCAATCCCGGGTAAATCGTTCAGCGTTATTTTTCCGTCGGTAATTTTCATCCCCGAGTATAAATCGTTGCTTATTAACAGGTTTCCGTCCAGATCAGCCCAGTTGGCAAGCGGCGAAAGCTGTGCTGCTGCCGAAATTGCACAAGAAGTCTCTGTCATACAGCCAATCATTACTTTCATGTTATTGGCAAGGGCAAGGTTCATCATTTTATGAGCTTCCCGCATTCCGGTACATTTCATCAGTTTTATATTTATTCCTGAATAAACACCAATTGTAGCCTGCACATCAGAAAGGCGTTGCAATGCTTCATCGGCAATTACCGGAAGAGGTGAATTTTGTGTGAGCCAGGCAATTTCATCCTTACTTTCTTTTGGCATGGGCTGTTCAACATACTGAATTCCTTTTTCCTTTAGCCAGAAAATCATATCAAGCGCCAGGTTTTTATCTTTCCATCCCTGGTTTACATCAACACACATTGGTACTTCAGTAACCGATCTGATGGTTTCAATCATTTCCCTGTCGGTGTCGCGACCCAGTTTAACTTTTAGTATTTTAAAACCGGCGGCTTCCTTTACTTTTTGTTTTACTACTTCAGGTGTGTCAATGCCGATTGTAAATGAAGTTACAGGAGTTTTTTCAGCCGAAAGCCCCCAGATTTTGTACCAGGGTTGCCCCATTTTTTTCCCCACCAAATCGTGAAGTGCAATATCAACCGAAGCTTTTGCAGCAGTATTTCCGGCAGCTGATAAATCGACATATTCCAGAATTTCATCCATTCTGAAAGGGTCGGTGAATTGCTGTAGTTTCAAAGCCGATAAAAACTTTCCTGCCGATTCCTGCGATTCACCAAGATATGGCGGCATCGATGCTTCACCATAACCCGTTATTCCATCAAATTCAAGTTTGGTAAGCATTACCGGAGTTGTGCTTCGCGAACTGCCCGCTAGGGTGAAAACATGTTTCAGTTGGAGATTATATGGCTCGAAACTCAGTTTCAATCCGCTTTTTGGAAGATTTCCATTTTTCATTTTCGGATAACTATTGATTGGTAAAATAATTCCACCCAACGAAAATAGGGTAGTGGTCTTTATAAAATTTCTTCTGTCGAATGTCATTTCAATTTAGTTCAGGTATGTAATGTCAACATGATAGTCCCAGTGGTTAAAATAGATATTTCCTCCTTTCCATTCGAGTTCGCCACGCTGAAAGTCGATGGGTTCGCTGCGATAGTATTGCTTTTTGGGTTCGAAATCCCTTCCAAAATCATCGTTTATAATAAGTCTGAATTCATCAATACCTGAAATATAGAAATCTTTTACCTGGTGATTTTCTGATTTTTGTAATCCAAATGATTGGTCAACCGGCACCCAGCCAATGCCTTCATAATAAACTTCGCACCAGTCGTGCAGGTTCACTTCCCCCGGATGCAGCATCCAGCCACTTTGCCATTTGCACGGAATTCCGGCAAAACGCGCCATCGACATAAAAAGCAGCGTTTTCATGCCGCAGTCTCCGTGGCGGGTTTGCAACACATAATGCGGAATACATTCGATGGTTGAATATTCCAGTGCCGAAGCCCAGGTTGTGTTATTATCAATCCAGTAAAAAATTGCTTTTACTTTTTCTGAGGGACTCTGAATTCCGGAAGTTACTTTTTCAGTAAGCTGCTTTATTTCTTCTGAAAATACAATGTGTGGTTTTCGTTCGGTAGTGAATAATTTGTAATTCTCAGAGTTGGTATCGTAAGGTTTTATCTCGTTGGGTTGAATATTAAAATACTGCGCGGAAGTTTCAAATTCAGCGGTGTAGGTAAAAACGGTCGGTTTTCCCTTTTCGGCTATTTTTTCAAAATACAATGATCGCTGCATGGCTTCGTTATCAGCCAGATTGTAATTATCTGAATTAACAGAAATCAGTTTAACATTTTTTTGACGTGGAAATGATTCGCGCGGAAATGGCATCCAGCATTTTACTGTTTCACCTGCCGGAACTGCATCCGGTTCCAAAGTGATACTAAAATCGATTTTGTATTTTTGTGGCTTTTCCAAACTGTTGATTCCTGAATTCACCACATTTATCAACTCCGAATTGTGAACGACGCAAAAAATATCGAGCGAATCAACAAATTCACCATCAATACTTTCTTTTATTTTGCGGGCTTCCGAATCCAGGCGAAAAAGATTCGCAACTGCATTTTTGAAATAACTTCTTTCACCGTCAATTAATTTCATTTCCAGCTTTTTATCTTCCTCCCATGTACGTAACTGCTCGTCGGTAACATTGGGATACCAATTCGATAATTCTTTCTTTATCTGATTTTCATTTTTCGAAAAATCAATCAGAATTCGTTCCATTTTTGCCTCTATGATTTCAATTTCTGCAGACTGACCTTCAGTTAAATCCGAAGATTTGAATTTCTGAATTAGCAAAGTAGCGTCTTTAAAATTGCCCGCAAGGAACTTTTTTTGAAGGTCGTTAAAATCAATTTCTTTCCGGCTGCAATTCAGAAAAATAAAAACAAGTAAGATGGCGAATGAAAATTGAAAGACTCGGTTCATTTTATTTTATATTATTTCTATCCAGTGCAGCTCTGTATTTTGCGGCATTCCGGCTGTGTTCATCCAACGTAACAGCGAAATTATGATACCCCGAGAAATCTTCTTTTGCGCACATATACAAATAGTTATGTCTTTCGAAATTCAAAACAGCATCAATTGCAGTTGTTTCCGGAAAATTAATTGGACCCGGTGGCAAACCCGCGTTTTTATAAGTATTGTAAGGCGAATCAATTTGAAGATGGATGTTTAAAATCCGTTTCAGTGAAAAATCGCCAACAGCATATTTCACAGTTGGATCGGCCTGTAAAAGCTGGCCTCTTTTCAGTCGGTTCATGTACAAACCGGCAATCCGTTTTTGTTCTTCCTTTTTCGCAGTTTCAGCCTGAACTATTGATGCGAGGGTAGTTATTTCGGCAGGTGTCAGGTTTATTTCCTCCGCTTTTTTTCTGCGTTCTGCATTCCAGAATTTATCGTATTCCAATTTCATGCGTTCGGCAAATTCTTCAGCCGAAGTTGTCCAGTAAAATTCGTATGTGTCAGGAATAAACATCGTTCTGAATGTTTCAGTTGTAAAACCATATTTTTGAATCAGGCTTTCATTCGAAAATAAATTCAGAATCGAAAGTGAATCGGCAACCAGGTATTTACTTACTTTTCCCGCAAGATCTTCTTTTGTGCGAACATTGTTGAAAGTTACATTCAGCGGGGTTTGCAGGCCACCTTTCAACATGTTGACAACCTGGTTTGTATTCATTCCTTTCTTTAAAAGATAACGCCCGGTTTTTACGGATTTGGCATAGTCTTTCTTTTTCGAAACCCAGTTAAAAGCTTTTAAACTAATAATAGCATTGTTTTTCGTTAAACTGTCGGTAACCTGTTCGAACGTGCCATTGTCAGGAATGTAAAGAACAAATTCAGTTTTTACATTTTCCCTGAAAACATACTGGTAAAGTTGATATGCCCTGATTCCGGCAATGATAAATGCAATGGCAACAAAAATGATTATAAATTTCCCGATTCGCGGAAAAGTTTTCAACTTGCTTTTTTCATCGACTGACATATAAAACTTTTAATGATTATTAGTTTAACATGGAAGAAATTTCATTTAAGAATTCATTTGCTTCTGAAAAAAATGAATCAACATCTGCTTTTTCCAGGCGTTTGAAATCCAAATAATCACCTTCCTGTCTTAGATTAAACAGACGACTATATGTGCGACCTGATTGTTTTGAAATAATACCAGTTTTAACAAAGCTCTTATGAAATTCTGTTTTAACTCCGTTGTGTGTCGAATTACTCAAACCATTCTTTAATAGTAACGCACTTATGGCGTAAAAACAGGAATAATATAAACGGTTTGCAGCTGCATTCCAATGATTTTCCCTTGCTAAAATCGCAGCTTCCTCGTATGTTTCCAAAGCCCTGGAATGACGGTATTTAATCAATTCTTCTGAATTCATATTTCTATACCATCTTTTAAAATATTACTGTAAATAGGCGTGTTTGCGTAATCTGCCCAACTGTTAATGTTTTGAATAATTCCGGTGAGAACTTGGTCTGTCTCAAGTTCTGTTTCAAATAGCACATCACTTATTTTGTTTTTTAGTTCCCTTGTAACAGTAAAATGTGTCAAAATAAGAAAATCCCAATCCGATTCTTTTTTAGCATCATTTCTTGCCCGCGAACCAAAAAGAATAATTTTAGCTTCAGAATCAATTTTTGAAACACGTGATTTGACAGCCGATAATATGAATTCTCTTTTATCCATGAATTCAAAGATAGAACATTTTTAGAGATTCAACTTTTGTAAAAATTGCAAACAAGGTTTTATCTGTTTCTTAATTCATTTTCCAGATTATATTTTTTCAATTCAGTTCAACTTAAAATCATTAATTTTGCAGCCTGAAAATTCAATACAAAAATACTGATTATGCAAAAAGTAAATCTTGCCGAGAATATATATTTCCTGGGGTTTAATGATCGCCGAACACATCTTTTCGAAAATATCTGGCCCATTCCACATGGTATTTCGTATAATTCATATTTGCTTGTTGACGATAAAATAGCCCTCGTTGATACAGTCGAACGTTCGTTTATTGATGAATATCTCGATAATATACAGGAAATTATTGGTGATCGGTCAGTTGATTATTTGATTATCAATCACATGGAACCCGATCATTCGGGCGCATTGAAAGCACTGGTACAGAAATACCCAAATATTATTTTGGTGGGGAATAAAAAGACTTTTGGTTTTGTTGAAAGCTTTTACATGACACCGGAAAATGTTTTGATAGTTCATGATGACTACGTGCTGGATTTGGGGAAATTTAAAATTCAGTTTCAAATGATTCCGATGGTACACTGGCCCGAAACAATGGTGGCTTTTGAAGAAACAAATAAAATTCTGTTCACAGGCGATGCTTTTGGAAGTTACGGAACTTTAGACGGTGGAATTTTTGATGATGAAATCAATCTCGATTTTTACGAAATTGAAGTGATGCGTTATTTTACCAACATCGTTGGAAAGTACTGCCCACATACGCAGCGTGCCATTCAAAAACTGAAACCGCTCGACTTTAAAATGATTGCTGCCACCCACGGTCCGGTCTGGAGAAACGATTTGAGATGGATTTTAACCCGTTATAACAAATGGAGTTCATACGATTTGGAACAGGGAGTTGTAATTGTTTATGGTTCGATGTACGGCAATACCCAGAAAATGGCCGAAGTAATTGCCCGAAGGATTGCTGAACGTGGCATCAAAAATATCCGGGTTTACGATGCTTCTAAAACACATTCATCATACATCATCAACGATATTTTTAAGTATAAAGGTTTTATTGTCGGCAGCGCGGCTTATAACAATGCACTTTTCCCAAATGTCGAAATCCTGCTTTCCACCATTGAACACATGGGACCAAAAAACCATTATCTGGGCATTTTTGGTAATTATTCGTGGAATGGTGGCGGGGTTAAAAATCTGCTGACATTTGCCGAAAATATCAAATGGGAATTGGTTTATCAGCCTATCGAAGAGAAGGGGGCGCTAAAACCAAATAACCGTGAAGAGCTTTTGAAACTGGCGGATGCAATGGCTGACAAACTTTTGGCAGGGTAAAAGAAAACCCCAAGTAATCCCAGATGGGGAAATTCAAGCTGATTTACTTGTTATTTTTAAGTAATGAATCAGTAAGTGTTTTTGATAGGAATACCAAATTTTAAAATTTCATTAACCACTGGATTGCTTTGATTAAAATCGCTTAACATAAATGGATGTGGTTCAATTCGTAAGTCGATTTTTCTGCGGAGTTTCATCATTTCAATCTGCGTATCAATGATATCGACAATATTATTGACAATTATTGCAATGTCAATATCACTATCATCGTGATTTGTTCCTTTGGCGAACGATCCAAATAAAATAGCTTGTTTTATATTGTATCTGGTGCTAATTGAATCAATATATGCTTTGGCTATTTTTAGAGCTTCTCCTTTATCCAATACTCCGTTAAGTTTTAAGCGGCAAAAGTACCGTAATATATAAGTTCTTTGACAATATCTTGATTTTTTAGTTTGTTTGGGTTTACAGCGAACACGTCAATAAATCGCTCGAGGAGTAACATATTGTGGTACAATGTT
>JBGSRA010000030.1:0-36459 GCA_041737765.1 Draconibacterium sp.
TATATTAAGGTAAGATACTTTAATTTGAATGCATAACTTTTATGCATTATGTATTATGCAAAGTAAATGAAAGTGAATTTCCTGATTATTAATTATTTAAGTGGGTTACTTCGCATAAGTACTTTCTTTGCATAAGGCAGTCCACTCTCACCATTACTGTCCAATATTGTATTAGACGAAGCAACCGGATAAGGAATTGGAAAGGAGAGGATTAAGCTTTTGTTGGTATGCAGATGACTGTAATATCTTTGTCAGGAGCCGGAAAGCCGGGGAACGAGTACTAAAGTCGCTGACCAATTTTATCGAAGAGAAGTTGAAACTGAAAGTTAACTCAGGTAAAAGCGGGGTTAGGCACTGCTCAGAGGTCAAATTCTTAGGGTACACCATCATGAAGGAAGGGAAAATACGGGTTTCGGATAAAACAATCGAACGATTCAAAACCAAGGTCAGGGAAATGACCAAAAGGAACAGGGGAGTTAAGATTGAGCAAATCGTAAAAGAAATGAATGTTGTGATAACAGGATGGACAAATTACTTTCGTTTGGCCAATTGCTGGCTAAGTGACATCAAAGCATTGGATAGTTAGATTTGACGGAAGTTGAGATGTTACCGATTGAAGCAATGCGGGAGGAAATACACAATTTTCAGGCTTCTACACGGTAAGGGAATTGAGGAGTCCACAAGCTGGTACGTTGTTATGTACACCCATGGATGGTGGGCTATGTCCAATAAATAAGCCGTCAATAAAGCTTTAAATCTAAAATGGTTCTCCGAGATAGGTCTGCGTCCTTTACAAACCGCAATGGGTTTTCGGTAGTTTAATGGAAACCGCCTTGGTACGGAGTACGTATGCCGGGTGGTGTGGGAGGACAGAGACGGCCGTTACACCTTTGTGGATTTCCATAGGTCTAAATGTTCGGGTCTTCTCTTCCTACCCGATTAGAACAAATGTAGTTGATGAAAAACTAAGGTGCAGCGCACCGTAATGCCTTGTCGGTAACGGTGCGCTGCACCTTTGAGAAAACAAACAGCATTTTTCCGATAAATATCAACGCGACGCTGCCGCTTTATGCATTAGTAATTTTGTAGTTCACTTACAAGTCCGTTGTAAGACGGATTGGTGAGCAGGATTTTGTCAGGGAACCGTTCTTTTTCCCAATATCGATATTCAGGATTTTAAAATTGAGAAGCCTATAAAAGAAAGAGAACGGTTCCTTTATCTTAGCGTTTCAATGGTTGAACATTCTGCTAACGAACTGAAAAATACAATTTTGAAATAACTTCATATTGAATATATGAAGGGAAGTCACGATCGTAAAAGTGTTTTTTCACCTGTTGACTTTGGGTCACCGCGTGAATATTTCCGATTAGTATTATGATTTAAATAAAAGTGAATCCAGGATTTTTTTCTAATTTTAGCAATTCACAAAAACAAAAAAAATGAACTTATCACGTCGCAGTTTTTTTACCAAATCAGCAGTTGGAGTTGCTGCACTTGCCAGTATTCCATCTATTATTTCTGCCAGTATCGCTCCCGAAAAGGAGAAATCTCAGGATAAATACTCCATTTTTAGTAATGGAAATACCATCCTTTTTCAAGGCGATTCGATAACCGATGCCGGGCGCGATAAGGAAAAGGAACTCCCAAATGTCGCCAGATCGTTTGGACTTGGGTATGCTTTTTTGGCGTCATCGGCACTTTTAAATGCGCTGCCCGAAAAAAATCTGACTATGTATAACCGCGGAATCAGCGGAAACAAAGTTTATCAACTGGCAGAACGCTGGCAAAAAGATTGCCTCGATTTAAAGCCCGATGTTTTGAGTATTTTAATCGGTGTAAACGACTACTGGCACAAACGCAACGGTAAATACGACGGAACTGTTGAAGTTTATGAAAATGATTACCGGAAATTAATTCAATCGACAAAGGAAAAACTACTAAATGTAAAACTCGTTATTTGTGAACCGTTTTTTGTTTTGAACACTTCGGCTGTTGATGAAACCTGGGCTTCTCCAATGAAAGAATACCAGGCTGTTGCGAAAAAAATTGCTAAAGAATTTGATGCATTGTGGGTTCCGTTTCAGCAGGTTTTTGATGAAGCTGTTAAACATGCACCAGCTACTTACTGGACCGGTGACGGCGTTCATCCAGCCATGCCCGGCGCACAATTAATGGCCGAAGCCTGGCTGCGGGTGGTGGAATAAAAAGCCGGAAGTCGGAAGCCGGAAGAACGAAGTCAAAGAATTAAAAGTCGGAAACTATTTCGTGTCTTTTGTATTGAATCAATTGAAATTTCTTCTCTCCTGCCAAATTTAAATACCTTTAAAAAATTGAAATCTGTTTTGATTATTAGTTTTTTAAAGGTTTTTGTATTTTATAAAATCTTTATATCCCATAAATATTTCCTTACAAAACCCTTATAAATTCAATTGCATTTTTGTATCAGTTTAAATTGATTTAAAATGAATACAAAAATTTTAATGGAAACTCTGCCGGTTGAATTGAGTAGTACAACCGGCTATATTATCGGAGCTGTAATTGCTCTCTTCATTCTTGGATACCTTCTATATTCTCTTATCAAACCCGAAAAATTCTAAAGTCATGTCAATTCACGATATCATTCAGATAGTATTGTTTATTACCCTTCTGATTGCTTTTACACCAATTTTAGGCAGTTATATGAGTAATGTTTTTACAGGTAGCAGACATTTTATGCAACCTGTTTTTGGTTGGTCAGAACGATTGATTTACAAGTTTGCCGGAATTAATTCAAACGAAGAATCAAATTGGAAATCGTACACTTATAGTTTGCTTTTGTTTAACATGATTGGATTTGTTTTTGTATTTCTGATACAGATTTTCCAACAATATTTACCATTAAATCCATCGCATTTATCCAATGTTTCGTGGCATTCTGCCTTTAATACATCGGTAAGTTTTGTTACAAATACCAACTGGCAGGGATATGCGGGAGAAACAACACTCAGTTATTTCGTACAGATGGTTGGTTTAACTGTTCAGAACTTTGTGAGCGCTGCCACCGGAATAGCTGTTATCATGGCCGTAATTCGCGGGATTTCCAGAAAAACTACCGACAAACTGGGTAATTTCTGGACCGACCTTACCCGTTCAGTTTTATATATGCTTTTACCGCTTTCAATTGTATTTGCCATAGTTTTGGTTGGTCAGGGAGTAGTTCAGAATTTTAATTCGTACGAAACCATTCAAACTTTACAGGGAGCTGAACAGACAATTCCTATGGGACCGGCAGCTTCGCAAATTGCCATAAAACAATTGGGTACTAACGGAGGTGGTTTTTTTAATACCAACAGTTCTCATCCTTTCGAAAATCCAACTCCCTTTAGCAATTTTCTCGAAATGTTGTTCATTTTACTTATTCCTGCAGCATTGACTTACACATATGGAAAAATGGTCGGTTCAATCAGGCAGGGTTGGACTATTTTTATAGTGATGATGATTTTATTTGCTTCGGGATTAATAATTTCTCTTTATTCCGAATTTTCTGCCAACCCGGTATTTGGTGATTTACAGTTGATGGAAGGCAAGGAAACCCGGTTTGGAATCACAAACAGTGTGCTTTGGTCAACTTCAACATCAGCGGCATCAAACGGTTCGGTAAATGCAATGCACGACAGTTTATCTCCACTGGCCGGAATGGTTGCAATGGTAAATATCATGCTGGGTGAAATTATTTTTGGTGGAGTAGGAGCCGGACTGTATGGAATGGTAGTATTTATAATAATTACCGTGTTTATTGCAGGATTGATGGTTGGCCGCACACCCGAATATCTTGGGAAAAAAATAGAAGCCTTCGAAGTGCAAATGGCAATCATTGCCATTCTGGCTCCCGGATTTGTGATTCTGGTTTTCACTGCCCTGGCTTCGGTAAGCAGTTTCGGACTTTCGAGTTTGAATAATGCTGGTCCACATGGTTTTTCCG
Source organism: Draconibacterium sp. (assembly GCA_041737765.1). Taxonomy (GTDB): domain Bacteria; phylum Bacteroidota; class Bacteroidia; order Bacteroidales; family Prolixibacteraceae; genus Draconibacterium. Next base: position 3,963 of record JBGSRA010000030.1, read on the forward strand.
AAATACTTTATGCATTCAGCTCGGCTGCCGGAAATAACGGGAGCGCTTTTGCCGGATTAAATGCAAACACACTTTTTTACAATTTAACATTGGGAGTTGGTATGCTAATCGGCCGGTTTGGAATTATAATACCAGTGCTTGCAATTGCCGGCAATATGGCAAAAAAGAAAATAACGCCTCTTTCTTTAGGTACTTTTAAAACTGATAACTGGTTGTTTGCAGGTTTGTTAATTGCTGTTATTCTGATTGTTGGCGGATTAACATTTTTTCCGGCCCTGTCACTCGGCCCTATTACAGAACATTTATTAATGAAGAGTGGATTAACTTTTTAATTTCAAAAAAATGAGTTTAAAACAAAATACAAGTCTTTTCAATAAAAAAATATTATTACAGGCTGCAAAAGACAGTGTAATTAAATTAAATCCTGTTTCACTGATAAAAAATCCTGTCATTTTTATTGTTGCAATTGGTTCGTTGCTTACAACCTTTATAGTAGTTTCTGATATTTTAAATGACAGATTTTCTGCATTTAATTTTCAAATTGCCATCTGGCTCTGGTTTACTGTTTTGTTTGCCAATTTTTCGGAAGCAATTGCCGAAGGCAGGGGCAAAGCGCAGGCTGACAGTCTTAGAAAAAACCGGATACACACAAAAGCCCGGAGAATGGAAGGGAAAAATGAAGTATTGATAAATGCAACAGAACTAAAAAAAGGAGATATCGTTGTTTGCGAATCAGGAGATATTATTCCATCGGATGGTGAAGTAATTGATGGAATTGCTACCGTTGACGAATCAGCCATCACCGGCGAATCTGCTCCTGTTATTCGCGAAAGCGGGGGCGACCGTTCTGCAGTTACAGGTGGTACAAAAGTTATCAGCGACAGTATAATAATTCGAATTACCGCAGAACCCGGCAACACCTTTATTGACAGAATGATTGCGCTGGTTGAAGGTGCCAAACGCCAGAAAACACCAAATGAAATTGCTTTATCCATTCTTCTTTCTGGTTTGTCAATCATTTTTCTGTTGGCAGTTGTTACTCTTCCCGCATTTTTCGGATACAGTCTTTCTGCTTCGGGTCTGCCAATGACTCAGAATCTGACACTTCCAATTCTTATTGCTCTTCTGGTTTGCTTAATTCCAACAACAATTGGGGGTTTACTCAGTGCAATCGGTATAAGCGGAATGGACAGGCTTTTACAGCGAAATGTAATTGCAACAAGTGGCCGGGCTATTGAAGCTGCAGGTGATGTTGATGTACTTTTGCTCGACAAAACGGGAACAATTACTCTTGGAAACCGGATGGCAACCGATTTTATTCCTGCCGATGGAGTAAAAATTGAAGAACTTGCCGATGCCGCGCAACTTTCATCGTTATCCGACGAAACTCCCGAAGGACGGTCGATTGTTATTCTAGCAAAGGAAAAATTCAATATTCGCGGTCGCGAGGTACATCAGCTTAACGCTAAGTTTATACCATTTACTGCACAAACTCGGATGAGCGGGGTCGATTTTAAAACCGCCGATGGGAAATTGCATCAAATCCGCAAAGGCTCATCAGAAGCAATTCGTTCTTTTGTTCAAACCAACAATGGATTCTATCCTCAAAAAATTCAGGATGTAGTAACAGACCTGGCGCGCCAGGGTGCAACTCCACTGGTAGTTGCCGAAGATAACCGGATTTTGGGTGTAGTTCACCTGAAAGACATAGTAAAAGGTGGTATAAAACAACGATTCGCCGAACTCCGCGAAATGGGTATAAAAACAGTGATGATTACCGGTGACAACTCTTTAACTGCTGCAGCCATTGCTGCTGAAGCCGGAGTTGATGATTTTATGGCAGAGGCAAAACCTGAGGATAAACTACGCCGCATTCGTGAAGAACAGGCAAATGGCCATCTGGTAGGAATGATTGGCGACGGAACCAACGATGCCCCGGCTCTTGCACAGGCTGATATCGGCATTGCAATGAACTCGGGAACCCAGGCAGCGCGCGAAGCCGGCAACATGGTTGATCTCGACAGTAATCCAACCAAATTAATAGAAGTGGTAGAAGTTGGCAAACAATTGCTGATGACACGGGGTTCGCTCACAACTTTTAGTATTGCCAACGATGTGGCCAAATACTTTGCTATTATTCCGGCAATTGCCATTTCGTTGTATTCGGGTGGTTCAGGAGTCGGTCCGCTATCAGCCTTAAATATCATGAACCTAGGTTCTCCGCAAAGTGCCATTTTGAGTGCGGTTATTTTTAACGCGTTAATCATTATTCTTTTGGTCCCACTCGCTTTACAAGGTGTAAAATATCGACCTGTTTCAGCGAATAACGCCTTAATCCGCAACCTTCTGATTTTCGGTGTTGGTGGGTTGATTGCCCCTTTTGCAGGTATTAAATTAATCGACGTTTTAATAAACCTATAAAATGGAACATTTGATTATCGACCTGAAAGAAAACCTTATTATCAGAAGAAAAAATGAGGTAATTAAAATTGAAGAATTGACTAAAGAAGGTTTCACAGACCTGATACTTATCTGTTCGGGTAAAATATTTGAACTCGATTCGATAATAAAAACACTGGATGAAATGATTAATTACATTGAAAAAACAAAACAAATTCATTGATGAAATGAGCATGAGAATAACTTCTCACAAAGGCGAATCATTATATGCGAGTTCCATCGAATACCTTTAAAAAAACAATAAATTATAATGAGATGAAAACACTAATAATTGCTTTAAAAATTTTCCTGGTTTTCACGGTATTAACCGGTACTGTTTATCCACTTTTGGTTACCGGAATTGCACAGATTATTTTCCCGTCAAAAGCAAATGGAAGTCTGATTTTACAGAATAATCAGATAATTGGAAGCGAAATTATCGGACAACAATTTGATTCTGCAATTTACTTTACTTCGCGTCCATCGGCAATTTCATACAATCCGCTTCCTTCTGGAGGTTCAAACCTTGGAATAACCAGTCAAAAGTTGATGCAGCAGGTTAACGATAGAAGACTAAAATTCATTGAGTTAAACGGATTGGAAAGCAATACTGAGATTCCTTCAGAAATGTTATTTGCATCAGCCAGCGGTTTAGATCCGCATATTTCGGTACAGGCTGCAATATTACAGGTCAACAGAATTGCGAAAGCCCGGAATTTTGATGATTTTCAAAAACAAAAATTACATGAAATATTAAAGAAAAATACCGAAACACCCCAGTTTTTATGTTTAGGACAGGAACGCGTCAATGTGTTAAAACTGAACCTTGATTTGGATAATCTCAAAAGAAATTAATCCTGTTTGATCAGATTGAAATGTTGAAAAAATGGGTGACTGAGATTTTATCATGATAAATATCTGGCAAATAGAAATTGCAATTATTTATATGATTCAACATAAATGAGGAACAAGCCAATGAATTAATTGCGAAATTTGAAAACAAAATAGATTTGATGGACCAGTTGGACAATCGACCAAATCCTGATGAACTGCTGACTTCGCTTCAAAATGAAGAAGAAAAAAGCAAACGTGGTAAACTAAAAATATTTTTTGGTATGTGTGCCGGCGTGGGAAAAACTTATACCATGCTGCAAACTGCCAGCGCCGAAAAACAAAAGGGCAAAGAAATTGTAATCGGATATATTGAAACCCACAACCGAAAGGAAACTGCTGAATTAACTGAAAGTTTTGAACAGATACCTCGCAAAACCTGGGAATATAAATCAACTCCGGTTCAGGAAATGGATTTGGACGCAATCATCTCCAGAAAACCCCAATTTGTTATTGTTGATGAACTTGCACATACCAATGCACCGGGCAGCCGGCATACGAAGAGGTTTCAGGATGTTCAGGAAATACTCGAAAACGGGATTAATGTTTATACAACATTAAACGTTCAGCACCTCGAAAGCCGTTCGGAAACAGTAGCGCAAATTACAGGGATTATAGTTAGAGAAACCTTGCCCGATGAAATATTCGAAAACGCTGACGAAGTTGAACTGGTTGACTTAACACCAGATGAATTACTGCAACGGCTTTCTGAGGGTAAAGTTTATACAGCGGAACGTTCAAAGGAAGCTGTGCTGAATTTTTTCAGAAAAGGAAATATAACTGCTCTGCGCGAAATGGCCCTGCGTATAGTTGCCGACCGGGTTGATAAACAACTGCACGATTACATGCAGCAAAAACGAATAAAGGGTCCCTGGAAATCTGGTCTTCATTTACTGGTTGCTGTTGATTATTCTGCTCAATCGACAAAATTACTGCGATGGGCGAAAAACCTTTCCTACTCGATGGGAGCTCAAATTCAGGCAGTTTATGTCGAGACTTTGCACCGCTTAACAACCAGGGAACGAGAGCAGCTTGATAAAAATATCAGCCTCGCAGGTAAGTTGGGAATTAAATTCAGAATAATTACAAATACCGACGTTGTTAAAGCAATTGTTGGTTTTGCCCAAAAAGAAAATGTAACCCATATTATTGTTGGAAAACCCCGTACCCGCAACCTTTTACCGATGTTATTGCTTGGTAATTTTGTAAACCGGCTTATCCGGTACAGCGGAAATATCGACGTTTACATTCTTGGTTCCGATTATCAGGCAAAAGATAAATTTAAGGAAAGAGCTTCTGTGCCTTCATTTACCTCGAATTTCAAACAATATATTATAGTTACGGCCATAATTATATTGGTAACCTTAATTTGTTATCTGCTGAAAAATTATATCGGATATCAAATAGTATCTTTTTGCCTGCTCATTGTAGTTTCCATACTTGCACTTTTTTACGGAACAGGTCCCATATTGTTAGCTTCTTCTCTTAGTGCAGCTATATGGGATTATTTCTTTATCCCGCCACAGTTTACATTTCACATCGATAATCCGGTAGAGATTCTTATGCTGGTTATGTTTTTTATTATAGCATTACTAAATGGGGTATTAACATCAAGAATTCGAAGGCAAGAGAAAAAAATTAGAATAAGAGAAGAACGTACCCAGGCATTGTATCAGCTTGCCAGGGAACTTACCAATGCCGCCGGAGTTGCAGAAGTATCGGTTATTGCAGAAAAATATATTTCGAAATATTTTGGTTTAAACGGGATTATTTTACTCAAAAACGAACAAAATCAGTTGGAGTCAATCGTTCCGGGCGGTAAAAGATTTCAGTTTTCTGAAAACGAAATGAGTATTGTAAAGTGGGTGTTCAAAAACTCAACCAAGGCAGGAAAATTCACAAATACCCTTCCGGCCTCGGATTATACTTTTTATCCGTTAATCGGGAATACCGGAAACATGGGTGTTATTGCTGTTAAACTCATCAATAATTTTACCCAGGGTGAAAATGAATTCTGGGAAGCATCGGTTTCTCAGATTTCAGGCAAATTCGAACGTGAGTTTTTACGTGATACAGCAAAAAAAGCTTATGTTTTAAATGAATCGGACAAACTTTATAAAACCCTTTTCAATTCTATTTCGCACGAGTTGCGGATTCCGGTAGCTACAATTATGGGAGCATCTGATACCCTTTTGATGCAGAGTTATCCGGAAGAAACAAAACTCAGGCTTTACACCGAAATCAATACTGCCTCAGTGCGTCTTAACCGGCTAATTGAAAATCTGCTGAATATTTCGCGTCTTGAATCGGGTATGATTACACTTCGGTATGACTGGCATGATGTACACGACCTGGTGAATAAAGTAACTGAAAACCTGAAACAGGAATTGTCGTTTTTTAAACTATCAGTGATTATACCCGCGGATTTACCAATGGTTTATATCGATTTCGGACTTATTGAACAGGTGTTGCACAACCTGTTACTCAATGCCACTCAACATGCTCCGCAGGGAAGCAGAATAAGGTTAAAAGTTTTTGTCGATAACGGGTTTTTTACCATGCTGGTTATGGATAGGGGAAATGGTTTTCCTGAGTCTGAGTTAACATCGGTTTTCAATAAATTTTACCGCGGAAAGGAAGCCAAAGCCGGAGGATCGGGATTAGGTTTATCGATTGTAAAAGGTTTTGTGGAAGCACACAAAGGTACGGTAACTGCTGAAAACAGGCAAAACGGTGGCGCATTGTTTACCATTAAAATTCCGGTTGATATGTCTGATATTAAACAATTTAACAATCAGTAATTAAATGACAAACGAAGGAACAATATTGATAATTGACGATGAAGTACAGATTCGCCGGTTGCTTGAAATTACGCTTTCAGCCAATGGATATAAAATTTCGGAAGCTGCATCTGGCAAAGAAGGTGTTAATCTTGCAGCATCAATACATCCCGTTTTAATCATTCTCGATTTAGGGTTACCCGATTCCGACGGACTCGATATTCTCAAAAAACTTCGTGAATGGTATAAAAAACCCGTGATAATTTTATCGGTTCGAAATTCGGAAGATGATATCATAAAAGCACTTGACCTCGGAGCAAATGATTATCTGACAAAACCCTTCAGAACCGGTGAATTACTTGCAAGAATCAGGGTTGCGATTCGTCAGAGCGAAGGAACTTCCGATAAACCTGTTCTTGAATTTGGTTCAATTGTTATAGATTTGGCAAATCACACGGCACGCAGGAATAACGAAATTATCAAACTTACTTCCACCGAATTTTCACTGCTTGCTTTACTGGCAAAAAACGAAGGAAGGGTTTTAACACATCAGTATATTTTAAAAGAAATATGGGGAATGGGTTATATTGAGCAAACCCAGTACCTGCGCGTATTTATTGCCCAATTACGAAAGAAAATAGAAGAGGACCCTGCAAAACCAAAATTACTTAATACCGAATCGGGGATTGGTTACAGATTTGGTTGTTGAAATCCGACAAGTTTGTTTCTGAATATTCAGGTAACGTCATGTTTAACAGTTCGAAACCAGAATATCAGTAATATTTATAGTTACTTTATTCCTTATTCTGCTTTTCCAGGAATTCTTTCAGGTCGACCACCTTCCCGTAACTTTTTAAAGTAGAAAGGGTAGAGTAGTGAACATCTTTTGCTTTTACAGTGACCTCGCCGAATTTCAAATCACGGGTGGCACATGCATCTTCCACAACTGTGCAAATGTAACCCAAATCATGCGCAGCACGGGTTCCGGCTTCCAGACACATGTGGGTTTGCATTCCGCAAAGCGTTACATATTTTATGTTGTTTTGTTTCAGATATTCATTCAACCCTGAGTTTAAAAATGCGTTCACTTCTTTTTTTGTAAATACCTTTTCGCTGTCAAGCGGTTTCACCAACTCATGTATTTCTCCTCCCGGGCTGAAATCGTGTTTTACATGCACTACCAATCCTTTATTTTCACGGAAATAATTCAGCAGGATTTTTGCCTGTTCCGCTGCTTTTTCAGGTTCAACCAATTCGGCAGCTCCTCCAGGAAAATAGAAATTTTGAATGTCGATAAGAATTAAAGCAGTGGAATCGGGTTTTTGGGCTTTTGCAAATACCGAAACGAAAATCAGGGAGAGGATTAAAAAAGTAGTTTTCATTTTACCAATATTTTTAGGCCAAAATAATCAAATCAAAGCATAAACATGCCGGATTATTTAAGAATAAATGTCTAAAAATAGAATGTTATACCTTCTGCATTCTCACCCGTTCTTTCCCAATAAATTTGCTATAATAATTTCATGCCTTCGGTATTTTATAATATATGACTGGTTCCTTTTCTACATTCTCGCATTCATGCATTCCCGCATTCTCGCATTAAAAAAGGCGCTCCAAAAATGAAACGCCTTTCTGTAAAGTTTATTTGTTGCTTTTTATGATAGCATTTCTTTTACCTGAGTATAAACATTCTCTCCGTTAAAACCCAGTTTATTGTCCAAAACAGTGTACGGTGCCGAAAATCCGAATGATTCAAGTCCCCAGACTTTTCCGTTTTCGCCAACCAACCCTTCCAGTGTTACAGGCAATCCGGCGGTCATTCCAAAACGTGGAACTCCGGTCGGAAGTACGCTGTTTTGGTAATCTTTTGGCTGATTTCTGAATAATCCTTCGGAAGGAACAGATACTACCTGTACTTTCAAACCATCCTTTTCATTTAGTAATTTTGCGCCTTCAACCAATGTTGCAACTTCGGAGCCACTGGCTAACAAAACTACATCGGCTTTTCCTTCAGGTTTCTGAACAATGTAAGCGCCTTTTTCTGCCTGCAAAGCTGTCTGGTAACGGTTTCCTTCAACCGGCAGATTGGTGATATTCTGGCGCGAAAGAATCAACGCGGTAGGAGTGTGGGTGTTTTCCAATGCCATTTTCCAGGCCACTGTGGTTTCATTTGCGTCGGCAGGGCGTAAAACCAACATACTGTTGTGACCTTTGTGGTTTTTCAGTTTTTCCATCAGCCTGATTTGTGCTTCCTGTTCAACCGGTTGGTGAGTAGGACCATCTTCGCCAACGCGGAATGCATCATGAGTCCAAACATATTTAACCGGAAGTTCCATTAATGCCGCCAACCTGACTGCCGGTTTCATATAATCGCTGAAAACGAAGAAGGTTCCGCAAACCGGAATTACACCGCCATGCAGCGCCATTCCATTTGCTATGCTTGCCATTGTCAGTTCGCTTACACCTGCCTGCAGGAAAGACCCACTGAAATCGTCTTTTTTGAAAGCTTTGGTTTTTTTCAGGAATCCATCGGTTTTGTCGGAATTCGACAAGTCTGCAGATGAAACGATCATATTTTCAATTTTTCCTGCAAATTCGGCTAAGACAGTGCTTGAGGCTGCCCTTGTTGCTGAATTGTCTTTTTGCGCGATGGCAGAAAAATCGAAACCTGAAATATCGTTTGAAAAGAATTTATTAAGTTTTGCAGCTAATTCGGTATTTGCAGCTTCCCAGTTTTTCATGCTAGCTTTTTTTGCTGCAGCAGCTTTAATAAGTTCAGCTTTGCGATTTTCGTAAAGTTCTTTTACATCATCAAAAATCACAAACGGATTTTCTGGGTTTCCATCCAGGTTTAATATCGATTTTTCGAACGATGCACCGGCTTCTCCCAACGGCATTCCGTGTGTAGCGCATTTGCGTTCGAAACTTTCGCCGGTGGCTGTAACCGCTCCTTTTCCCATAATTGTTTTACCAATAATCAGGATTGGTTTTTCGGTTTCCATATTGGCTCTTTTTAATGCTGCCCTAATCTGGTCTGTATTATTACCGTCGATAGTCATTACAAGCCATCCCCACGATTCATATTTTTTAGCGGTGTCTTCGTTGGTAACTTCATCGGTATTGGTCGAAAGCTGAATGTCGTTTGAATCGTAAAACATAACCAGGTTGCTCAAACCCAAATTTCCGGCAATTCGTCCGGCACCTTGCGATATTTCCTCCTGCACACCACCGTCTGAAATGAAAGTGTAAGTTTTATGTTTCATCCATTCGCCAAACCTTTGAGCCAGAAAGCGCTCAACAATTGCTGCGCCCACTGCCATGGTGTGACCTTGTCCAAGTGGGCCGGATGTGTTTTCCACACCTCTTAAAACATCAACTTCAGGGTGTCCCGGAGTTACACTTCCCCACTGGCGGAAATTTTTAAGGTCTTCCATGTTGTAAAAACCTGCAAGCGAAAGCGTGGCATACAACATAGGCGACATGTGACCGGGATCGAGAAAAAACCTGTCGCGGTTGATCCATGTCATGTCTGACGGGTCGTAATTCAGAAATTCGGTAAACAAAATGTTGATGAAATCTGCTCCTCCCATGGCACCACCCGGGTGACCTGATTTTGCTTTTTCAACCATTGCAGCAGCCAGAATACGAATATTGTCGGCTGCTTTTGTTTCTATACTTTTATTCATTTTAAATTTTGTAAAAGGTTAGTTAGATTGGATGATTCGAACCATAAAAATACCATCGATAGCCAAAAGTTTTTCTCTTATCGACTCGTCGATTACTGGTCTGTCAACATCAATAATGTTGTAAGCCATTTCGCCGCGTTTTTTATTCAGCATATTATCAATGTTTAAGCCTTCGGCACCAAGTACTGCCGAGATTTGACTTACCATATTGGGCACATTTCTGTTGGCAATCAGAATTCGGGCTTCGTTGTGCATTTCCATTTCGGCATCCGGAAAGTTGACCGAGTTGATAATATTTCCATGTTCCAGGAATTCTTTGGTTTGATTTACGGCCATAATTGCACAGTTGGTTTCCGACTCAACCGTTGATGCTCCAAGGTGTGGAATTGAAATTACTTTGTCCATTTGAAGCGTATTTTCATCGGGAAAATCGGTAACATAACGAGCTACTTTTCCTTCGGCAATTGCCACTTTCAGGTGTTCGTTGTTTACCAGTCCGCCACGTGCAAAATTCATGATACGCACACCCGGTTTCATCATCTTAAATTTTTCCTTATTCAAATATCCCTTTGTTTCAGGAGTCTGCGGAATGTTTATGGTTACATAGTCGGCTTGCGAAAGCAGTGGTTGAATACCTTCAACCCAAATAACTTCGCGGCTCAGTTTCAATGCCTGTTTCACCGACATATACGGGTCATATCCAATTACTTTCATTCCAAGAGCGGTAGCTGCATTGGCAATTAATACCCCAATTGCGCCCAGCCCGATTACTGCAAGTGTTTTTCCCTGTATTTCCTGTCCGGCAAAATTAGTTTTTCCTTTTTCGATTAATGCAGGCACCTGGTCGCCTTGACCAATCAAGGTTTTTGCCCAAACTATCGATTCTGTTATATCGCGCGAAGCCAGCAACATTCCAGCAATTACCAGTTCTTTTACTCCGTTGGCATTTGCTCCGGGTGTATTAAAAACAACAATCCCTTTTTCGGTGCATTTGTCGATAGGAATGTTATTCACTCCTGCGCCGGCACGTGCCACAGCTTTCAACGATGCCGGAAGTTCCATGTTGTGCATTTCGAAACTTCGAAGTACAATGGCATCGGGATTGGGTAATTCACTGGCAATTTCATATTTGCCCAATGGAAAAAGTGTTAAACCTTCGGTGTCGATTTTGTTTAACGTTTGAATCTTGAACATATTGGTTTACTTTTTTTAAGGTGGTATTTATATGTAACTGAATATCGACAAATATGAAGATTTTATCTAAATCATTCTACTAAAAAGAGAGTAAAAATTCAATATGAATTTAATATTAACCGATTTTATCTCATTTCGATACGATATAAAATGAAGAATATCTGTATCATACGGTGGTTATTTTTTGTATTGAAATCGTTGAATGATATCTATTGATATAAAAGAAAAAGCCAGGCTCCAACAGAGTCTGGCTTAATAACCTTCAACTACTAACCGATTTTATAACCCAAAAAATTATGAAGTAAAAGCTATGAACTATTTACTTTGAATAATCTGTTGCAAATAAAATAAGAGTTGTAAAACCGGAATGTAATAAATATCACACAAGCCCCTTAAAATCGATAAAATTTCTTGAAAGTTTTATCTTTCCTTCATTCTCCAGTTTTTTAAGCAGTCGTGAAATTACTTCGCGCGATGTATTTAATCGGAGTGCCAAATCCTGGTGCGTTTCGTTAATTTTCGTAGCCCTGGTTTGTTTGTAACGGTCAGTAAAATAACGGATTAACCGTTCATCCAGTTTTAGAAATGCGATTGTATCGATGGTGTTAATTAATTCGCGAAACCGGTTCTGAAAAGTTTGCATCACAAATTGTTTCCAGCCCGGGTATTTACAAATCCAGGTATCGAGCATTTCAACAGGTAGCATAATTACTTCAGTATCTTCTTCGACAACAGCTTTTACATTACTTGTTAAATTGGTCATGCAACAGGTTAACGACATGGCACAAACTTCGTTAGGTTTCAGGTAATAAAGTAAAAGTTCGTTACCGTCATCGTTATTTCGTGTTACCCTGATTAAACCTTTTAAAACAAGTGGAAAGCTTGTAATAAACTGACCTTCACGAATTAAAATATCATTCGGCTGGAAAGTTTTTAAGATTCCGATTTTTATGATTTCGTCCTGAAGTTCTTTTTCAAAAAAGTGATATTGAGTCTTAAAATCTTCCATTTATGGCTATTCCTGTTTTACTCCTGTAATTGGAGCCTCTCCCTGGTAAGAAGTGCCAGTTCCTTTAAAAGTTTTTCCATCGACTTTAACTTTTACTTTGATAAGGTCGTTATCAGTCTTGATTTCAAGATAAAGATTGTTTTCTTCTTTCATCTCAATTTTTGAGAAGGGGATTGTATAACCATCGCCTGTAACTACTTCGCCGGTTAGTTTTCCCTCTTTTTCAACAAATTTGAAAACTCCGGTCATTTCGCCCTGGTCAGTTACAACATTGTATTTCCAGTTTCCAACTAACTGTTTTGCATCGGGTTGTGCAAAAATGGGTGATGTTAAGCCCAATACAAATAATAGAATGAATATCTTTTTCATAAAATTTTAAATTGAATTATTGAGTACCTATTTTTGTTTTTCGCCAGTAACAACAAATTCTCCCTGGTAATTCGAGCCTTTTCCTTTGAATTTGTCTCCTTCCATTGTCAAGGTCACTTTAATTACATCACTGTCCAGTTTTATCTCAAAATACAGAACATTTTCAGGTTTTATTTCGACTTTGGTAATGGGAAAAACATCGCCCTCGCCTGTAACTACAGCAACTGTAAGTGCATTTTCCTTTTCGGAAAACGTTAAAGTACCGCTTAAAATCTGATCGCCGGTATCAACTTTGTATTTCCAGGTTCCAACAACCTGTTTGGTTTCCAACTTTGCAAAACCTGGCAATGCAAAACATACAGCGAATAAAAGAATGAATAGTTTTTTCATGATGATTTAATTTAAATTGAAAATTGAAAAAATTAGTTTTTAAAAATAGTCAATAGAAATTAAACTAAACGGGGGATTTGTCAGAAATAAGGAATTAAAAATGAATAACGTGTTTTATTCAAACATATCTTTCATTTTCTCAAAGAATGATTTTTCATCGGCAGAAGGTCCTTCCATAAATCCCGGTGAACTCATTAGTTTCTCGAGAGTACGTTTCTCCTCACTGTTCAGTTTTTTTGGAATCCAGACATGAATCCGCACCAGTAGATCGCCTTTTCCATAACCATTTACATCGGGTACTCCTTTACCACGAAGCCGTAGAATTTTTTCAGGTTGGGTTCCTGCATCGATTTTAACTTTTACTTTTCCTTCGGCAGTAGGTATTTCAGCAGTTGTTCCCAAGGTAATTTCGGGGAACGAAAGAAAAAGATTATATATCAGGTTATTTCCATCACGTTGCAATTCGGGATGTTCCTCTTCAGCAATTACTACGAGTAAATCACCGTTAATTCCGCCACGGCGACCTGTATTTCCACGGCCCGAAACATTGAGTTGCATTCCTTCGCCAACACCGGCAGGAATCCTGATGCTGATTACCTCTTCGTCGCGAACCACGCCTTCTCCGGCACAATGAACACATTTGTCGGTAATCATTTTTCCATCACCCTGACAAGTCGGACAAGTTTGCGTAGTTTGCATTTGTCCGAGTATTGTGTTGGTAATGCGGGTTACCTGGCCAGAACCGCGACAAGTACCGCAGGTAGAGTGCGACGAACCGTTTTTTGCTCCGGTTCCGTTACAATGTTCGCAGGCTACATATTTTTTTACTTTTATTTTCTTTTCAACTCCTTCGATTATCTCTTTCAGATTCAGGCTGACTTTTACACGTAAATCGGAACCTCGACTTACCCGGCGACCACCGCCTCTGCCCGATCCGCCAAAACCTCCAAAACCGCTAAAATGGCCTCCGAAAATATCGCCAAACGACGAAAAGATATCTTCAATATCATGAAAACCACCACCACTAAAACCGCCACCGGCAGCTCCGCCCATTCCGGCGTGACCAAACTGGTCGTAACGTTGTTTTTTATCCTTGTTACTTAAAACCTCGTATGCTTCTGCAGCTTCCTTAAATTTCTCTTCTGCTTCAGCATTTCCCGGGTTTTTATCGGGATGAAACTGGAGGGCTTTTTTACGATAAGCTTTCTTAATTTCTTCAGGCGACGCATTTTTGTTCACCTCCAAAACTTCATAATAATCTCTTTTCGCCATGTTAATTGAATACTCTGTTATTCTCCGATTACAACTTTGGCAAACCGGATTACCTTTTCATTTAGCAAATAACCTTTTTGTAAAACATCAACAACTTTACCTTTCAACGATTCATCGGGTGCAGGAATTTTTGTGATTGCCTCGTGCAAATCGACATTAAAATCCTGACTAATGGCATCAATTTCCCTGATGTTGTTTTGTTTCAGAAATTCGCTGAACTTATTGTAAATAAGCTGCGTACCTTTTTTTCCGGCATCTTCGTCGGGTACTTCTTTTAAAGATACAAGAGCTCTTTCGAAATCATCGACTACAGGAAGTATATTTACCAGCACCGATTCACCGCCAGATTTAATCAGTTCGGCTTTTTCTTTCATGGTTCGTTTGCGGAAATTATCGAACTCAGCCTGCAAACGCAAATGTTTATCGGTTATTTCAGCCAGTTTTTCAGTAAGTTCATGTAATAAAACTTCATCCTTGTCTTTTTTCGATTTCATTTTTTTGTGTGCTTTATCTTCTGAGTGGATTTCATTTTTATCCTCTGTCATTTCAGCAACCGTTTCTTTATCAGATACTTTCTCTGCAGTTACTTCCTGATTATTGTTAATAATATCTTCTGTTGCCATTTTTTTGGTCCTTTTGAAATTTAACATGAATTAAAATTTTACTACTTATTTATTTCAGTCGTTGACCTATTGCAAAAATTTTGCCACGCAAATATAAACGACAAATTGACACTCATACTTGTTTGATGAATGTCAATTTGAATTGTTTCGAAATGTTTTACAGTTGAAAATATCTCTGGTATTTACTTTTTAAGATATTTTTCGAGTGTTGCAGCAAGCCCCGGACCACGTAAACTATTGCCTGAGGCTATAATAATACCGTTACCGTCTATTAAAAAACTGGCAGGAATACCACGAACACCATAAATTGCAGCATGTTTCGAGTTCCAATACTGTAAATCGCTGATGTGATATGGCCAGCTCAGTTTATCAGCTTCGATGGCTTTTTTCCAGTCGGCTTCAGTTCTGTCAAGCGAAACACCAAAAACGGTAAATCCCTTGCCGTTAGTGAATTTTTTATCTTTGTACTTATTGTAAACAGCCACAACATTTGGATTCTCTTTGCGACATGGTGGACACCAGGCAGCCCAGAAATCCAGCAGAATCAACTGTTCTTTTACATCGGAGAGATTGAGTGTTGCACCTGTTGGAGTTTTCCCTGTAAGTTCGGGTGCTTTGTCACCAATACCGGTGCCAATTTTTGGTTGTGCAAAGCTAATGCTGGCTGCAAACACTAATACTGAGAATGTTAAGATTAAATTTTTCATTTTCTATTTATTTATTTTTATTGAATTCAGTAATATATTTTTTATAAACATGTAACTTCGAAATTAAAACGAACATGTGATTCAGTTAGTATCTCTTGAAATTTTTGCTCCAAGTTGGTTTAATCTTTCATCGATGTTTTCGTAACCGCGATCAATCTGTTCGATATTTTCAATAATACTTTTTCCCTTTGCCGACATTGCCGCAATCAACAATGCAATTCCCGCACGAATATCGGGTGAACTCATTTTTGTACCCCGCAAACTATGCGTGCGATTGAGTCCGATTACTGTTGCCCGGTGCGGGTCACACAAAATAATCTGCGCACCCATGTCAATCAGTTTATCCACAAAAAACAGGCGGCTTTCGAACATTTTCTGATGAATGAGTACACTTCCTTTAGCCTGTGTGGCAACCACCAGAAATACACTCAACAAGTCAGGCGTCAATCCTGGCCACGGAGCATCCGAAATGGTCATTATCGATCCGTCAATATATGATTCTATCTCATAATGCCGGTTTCCTTTTACAACCAGATTATCATCCTTCTGCTCCATTTTTATACCTAACTGATGGAACGATGCCGGAATAATTCCAAGGTGATCGACACCCGCATTTTTTATGGTTATTTCTGAGTCAGTCATTGCTGCCAGCCCAATAAAACTGCCAACTTCAATCATATCGGGTAAAATATGATGTGTGCATCCCTTTAATGAAGTAACACCTTCGATTGTAAGCAAATTTGAGCCAATTCCCGAAATTTTTGCTCCCATCGAAACCAGCATTTTGCTCAATTGCTGCAGGTACGGTTCGCAGGCGGCATTGTAAATTGTGGTTGTACCCTCAGCCAGAACGGCAGCCATTAAAATATTGGCGGTTCCGGTAACCGATGCTTCATCTAAAAGCATGTACGCGCCTTTTAGTTTCGATGCAGTAACCGAATACCACTGTTTGTCGGTGTCGAATTTAAAAGTTGCTCCCAGCTTCTGCAGACCAATAAAATGCGTGTCAACCCTTCTGCGGCCAATTTTATCGCCACCGGGTTGTGGAATAAATCCCATTCCGAAACGTGCGAGTAGCGGGCCGATTATCATTATTGAACCGCGTAAACTGGCTGCTTTTTTTGCATATTCGGGGCTTTTCAGGAAATCGATATTAATGGTTGAAGCGTTGAAAAGAAAAGTTCCCTTTTTTTTCCTTTCAACTTCAACTCCCAAATGTCCGAGAATTTCGATGAGTTTTAGCACATCGCTGATTTCGGGTACATTTTCAATCAATACCTCCTGATTTGTTAACAGTGTGGCACACAAAATCTGAAGTGCTTCATTTTTTGCACCTTGTGGTTCAAGTTCGCCGGTTAACCTGAAACCACCTTCGATTGTGAACGTTGACATCTGAAATGGGGATTTGTGTTATTTCTTTTTGAATTTTTTCTTTTTTGGCTTTGTTGATACGGTAATTGATTTTGTGTCAACAAGTTGAACGTCATCTTTACTAACAATCAGTTTGCCTCTCGAAAGTTCTCTTAAGTCCTGGAAAATTTTGTCGTCATCAACACCATCTTTATTCCATGCCAGGTACGATTTTTTCATGTGGTTGGCCAGTAATTCAACCAAAATCTCTTTTTCCTCGCCTTCCATTTCCGCTGTTTTTTTAATCAGCGATTCCATTATAAAACCGTAATGTTTGTACCTGATATTATTCTGCGCGTAAGGAACAATCTTGGGTTTCTCGGTAAGAATATCAGGTGTTGGCGGGTTGTACGGATAATCGATATCCAGCTTAAAATCGGACATAATTGCAAGATGATCCCAAAGTTTGTGTTTAAACTCGGCAACATCTCTTAAATATGGGTACAAATTTCCCATTACATCGATTACTACCTGAGCCGATCTGTTTCGTTTTTCCTTATCATCGATGGTAAACAGGTAATCTACCATGTTTTGAATATTTCTTCCGTATTCGGGAAGCGGAAGTTTTTTCCGTTGTGTGTTGTAATTTACATCCATTTTTCTTTTGATATCTAAAATTAATTGTAAGGTGTTAGTAAGGGATTATTTTGAGTAGAATTTTTTGCAAAACTAATGATTTCCGCATAATAAGCAATTTTTTGTTCGAATGCTTCCTTTATTGCTTTATTTTAAGCTTTGCAAATTTTAGCAGCAGTTGTTTTTGTCCTGATCCTTGGAAAAAAATAGTTGCTTTTAAATCGGGCATATTTCCTTCAATTTTTAACACTTTTCCTTCTCCGAAACGTTGATGTTCAACAACCATCCCAGACTGAATCGTATTTGGATCGTCGCTGGTAAACGATGATTGATCATCGGATTCCTTTAACGAAACGAGTTTTTTACCAAAAATGTTTTGCTGATGCAGCGATTTAAATACTGGTTTAGTGGATTGCCGGTTAAATGTTCTGTCAGTAGTTACAGTATTTATAGCGTTTCTGTTTCTGCTGTTTTGCTGAAAACCGGAAATATTGGTTTGGTCGAGGTAACTAGAATCCAGCTCTTCCAAAAACCGGCTGGGAGCGCAAAAATCGAGGTTTCCCCAGCGATATCGCTGATTTGCATATGAAAAATAAGCGTTTTCCTTTGCACGTGTCAGCGCCACATAAAACAACCGGCGTTCTTCCTCAAGCGCTTCCTCTGTTTGTTTTTCGCCCTGACGTTGTGATGGAAAAAGGTTTTCTTCCAAACCAACTACAAACACATTTTTAAATTCAAGACCTTTTGCCGAGTGCACTGTCATTAAAGTTACCTTGTCGCGATCTTCATCTTTTTCACTGTCCTGGTCGGTTAAAAGTGCCACATCTTCGAGGTAATTTTCAAGTTTGGCCGGTTCCCCGGTTTCAAGTGAGTTCAAGCTGAATTCCTGAATACCATTTAACAATTCCTGTATATTATCGAAACGGCTGACACCCTCTGGCGATTTGTCGTTGTGGAGTTCAACCAGGATTCCCGAATCCTCGGCAATCATTTTTGCTGCATAAAAAGCATCATTTTCTGCTGATACAGTTTGATATTTCTGAATAATCAGGGCAAAATTCAAAACCTTAGTAATGGTTCCTTTATTTAATCCGGCAACATTGTTTTTGTCAATGTTCACAATTAAATTCCATATCGAAGTTTCACCTTCAAAGGCAGCTTTTTCAAGTTTTTCGAGTGTGGTTTCACCAATGCCACGTGCCGGAAAATTAATGATTCGTTTCAGCGCTTCGTTATCAGCCGGATTGATGGTTAACCTGAAATAAGCCAACAAATCCTTGATTTCCTTGCGTTGGTAGAAACTTAGTCCGCCATATATTTTATATGCAATATTTCTTTTTCTCAATGCTTCCTCGAAAATACGCGACTGTGCGTTTGTGCGGTACAAAATGGCGTAATCAGAATTTTTATAGTGCTCGCGCAACTGTGTTTCAGCAATTTCCTGTACCACCATAAAACCCTCTTCATTATCGGTTAATGCCGAAAAAACTTTTATTGGTTTTCCCAGCTCTTTTTCAGAAAATACGGTTTTCTGAATCTGTTTTTTATTTTTCGAAATAATACTGTTTGCCGCATTAACAATGGTTTGCGTGGAGCGGTAATTTTGCTCGAGTTTAAAAATTTTATGTTCGGGATAATCCGATTTGAAATTCAGTATATTTTCGATTCGGGCGCCGCGAAACGAATAAATACTTTGAGCGTCGTCGCCAACAACACAAATGTTATTGTTTTTCGAAGCCAGCTTTTTAACAATCAGATATTGAGCATAATTGGTATCCTGGTATTCATCAACCAAAATATAATCGAACCGATCGAGGTATTTTTGAAGAACATCAGGATAGTCGCGAAACAGAATATTTGTTTTCAGGAGTAAATCATCAAAATCCATCGCCCCAGAAAGAAACGAACGTTTTACATATTCGCGGTAAATTTCGGAAATGGCAGGCATTCTCATATTTTTATCAACAAGCCTGATTTCGTCATGACTGGCATAAACGTTTGGCGTAATCAAGTTGTTTTTTGCCATCGAAATTCGCCCGGCAACCACATTGGGTTTATAGGTCTTATCGTCTAATCCAAGGCTGTTGATAATGGTTTTTACAAGGCTTTTACTGTCGGCACTGTCGTAAATGGTAAAATTTGACGGGTATCCCAGAACTTCGTGCTCAGAGCGCAGTATCCGTGCAAACACACTGTGGAAAGTTCCCATCCATAAATAGCGGGCCATTTTTTCTCCAACTACAACCGAAATGCGTTCTTTCATTTCGCGGGCTGCCTTGTTTGTAAAAGTTAACGCCAAAATAGTTGAGGGTCTGACACCCTGTTTTAGTAAATGCGCTATCCGGTAGGTTAAAACCCGGGTCTTACCTGAACCAGCACCGGCAATAATCAATGCTGGTCCTTCGGTTCGTACAACTGCTTCGTACTGGGCTTTATTTAATTCCTTTAAGTAATCAATCACTATAAATGGTTTTCAATTAAAAATGCAAAAGTAAAAGATGTTCAATGGTTTCATTTGTTTTCGGAGGGTGTTTTATTAACAATGTACAAAGTAAAGCCTTATTATTTTTTGTGTTTCTCAATATTTAAAAAAAGATATTCTTCAAAAAAGTAAAACTTGATAATTTAGTTTCCTTTTGTGAAACATTATTTGTATTTTTGCAGATAAGTATATGAAAGTACATTTGATTAAAAAGCAATCGATTGAGGATTATGTCCAGAATAATGCCAGAAGCAGGGCATCTTTTGAGATTTGGTTATCAATTATTAAACAAAGTGATTGGAGAGAACCAAATGAGATTATTTCGACTTTAAATAGTGCAGATATTCTTGGCAGAGGTTCAGACAGAGTTGTTTTTAATATTGGAGGAAAAAGTTACAGACTAATTTGTAAGTATCATTTTGGCAAAACAAAAATCCATTTGTTTGTGAAATGGATTGGCAACCATGCGGAGTACACAAAACTTTGTAATGAGGGAAAACAATATGAAATTGATGTTTATTAAAATAAAAAAAGGAGGATATGAAAACACTAAAATATTCAGTAATAAAGGATTTATATCAATATAAAAATTACTGTGACACTTTGGAGAAATTAATTCTTCGGGATGATATTGAAATGGAAGACGAGATTGAACTTATTACTCTGTTAATTGAGAAATGGGATAATGAGCATAATACTTTTAATAACTTAGAGCCAATAGAATTGCTAAAGGCACTTATGAAAAATCATGAGTTACAGGCAAAAGATTTGGTTGATATAATTGATTTATCAAAAGGGACAATCTCAAAGATTTTAAACTATCATAAAGGACTTTCAAAAGATACGATTCGGAAGCTTTCTGATTATTTTAAGGTATCTCAGGAAGCATTTAATCGACCTTATAAACTGATTAATGAAGTAAACAGACATTTCAGAGATGCTAGTTTAATGAATTACAGGAAAGTTATGAGAGAGGCCGGAAATGCAACAGTGGCATAACCGTTGGATATTTACAATAGCTTGGATTGCTAAGTGCAGCGAGCCTATCGGATTATCAGATGCCAATTTTTTATTTTGTTGCAGACAATTTAATAGAAATTATACGTTAATATTGCAACTCAAATGGTTGATTTTATGAATAACAAAACCTTTTTGTTTTTTTGTTTTTTTGTTTCAATATTAATGATTCCGGAATTTAGCCGGAGTCAGATTTCTGCTCCCGGTGCATCTGGATCGGATAAAACCAATTATCCTGTTTTTAATGAAACCGATAGCATTTATGTTTTTTGTGCCCAGACTGAAGGAAATGCGATTGGGGTTTTGCGGGCAAATACAGATTTAACCGGTACAAAAACATTCTTGTGGGAAAAATATAATCCCGGCACTTCTGCTTTCGAATTTCATTTTTCTGAAAGTTCAACTGCACAGTTTTCTGAAATAAACGGATTGTCAGATGGTTGTTACAGAGCAACAATTACGCAGGCCGGAAACACGATTACCAACAGGGCATGGGTTTTTAATGACTGGTTTACTTCGGTAGCAGATATTACAGAATCGAACTGCGATTGGTTTAAACTGGCTGGTGAATATACTACCGGTGAATTTAAATATTACGATTTAACAAATAACACAGAGTTACTGGTAAATAAAAATTTAAAGGTAGAATGGACAACCGGCTCTGAAACTGTTGCAGCAGTTTTAAGTCCACAGATTTTTAATCCCCCTGCCAAGGATACAGAATATACTTTCAGGATTTACGATAAATTTTCATGTGAAAGCATATCAACTATTACTTATGTTTCGATTGTTACCAAAGCAGCTTTTTCAATCGATAAACAAAGTGGGGAAGCCCCATTGATTGTAACTTTTACAAACAATTCGGAAAATGGGACTCCCGGTGCTTACGAATGGTTTTTCTTTTATGACCTGGATTGGATAAAAGAAAACGCAGAAAGTTTTGACTCGCCGGAAGATAGTATCGATTTTATTGCTGTAGATCAAAGTCCAGTTTGGACCTACGAATATTCTGGAACTTACATGGTAAAACTGGTGTCTAAAAAAATCTCACAAAATAGTGTTTGTGTCGATACGGTTTATTTGGCCGATTATATTGTTGCCGACACTTCTTTTGTAGCTGTTCCCAATGTTTTTACACCGAATGGCGATGGCACAAACGACGAGTTCGTTGTTAAATTCTGGTCGATGCAAAGTCTCGAAATTGATATTTTTAACCGCTGGGGAAAAAGGATTCACAGCTGGCAAAGTGGCGATGTCAGGGGATTTGAAGGCACCTGGACAGAAACTGTTTGGGATGGACGGTTAATGGGAGGCCGGTTTGCAAGCCCGGGTGTTTATTATTACAATGTAGTAGGAGAGGGACGCGACGGCGAAAAGCGGCGGGCTCACGGGTTTTTCCATCTTTTCAGAGATAAAGACTGATTCAGTAATCTGAACTTATATAATTATTTGTTCCTGGTTAATCTTTAACCTGAATATTTTCTGAAAAAGTATTTTCGTCAGTGAGAAATAAATTAAACTCATCGCCAAAAGTGGCAAAATATTCAAGGCTAAACGCCCGGAAAGTATAACTGACAGGTAAAAGAATTACGGTACCAACAAACGGGATCATTATTAACAAGAGTCCAATACAACAGGTTAGTACAGCAACAAAAATCACTGCAATAGCTGTGGCAATTTTTAAAATCAGTATAAACAGCCCGTAAATGAAAAAGCTGCACATATTCCGAAACATAAGAGGTAGAAAAACTGACCAGGCTTTTAAGGCTGAAATTTGGTGTTTATACATTATTGGTACAATAAAATCGGTTAGAAAAAGTGATATATAGCCGGTTATTACAAGTATGCCAATAAAAGTCAAAACGATACCTGCTATAAAACCATATTTTGTAATATCAGAAATTATACCGCTATGTATGTTCTTAAATACTCCGAAAGTATAGATAAGAAATAAGACAAATATTCCGAAAACCAGCCATCCATATACAAACTGCCACCAAAAAAGAGAGTTCCCTGCTTTATGGAAATTATGCCAGGGTTTTATAATATCATCTTTATTATTCACAACATTATATAAAAACATAAACTTACCACGCGAACTAATCCAGTTAAATATTACTGAAAGAATTACTAATAAAAATGCCCCGGCAATTATTAATCCGAACCAGAACGGGTGAGTTGTAAGCCAGATCCAGGCTGTTTCAGGAAAAGAGAAAAATTCATCCCAGTTGGGTTCGTTGAAATTAAAACCCGAATTTCCTCCACCTCCCCCAGTGCTTCCCCAGAATTCGGTTAATCCCGCCAGAAAAGCTGTAAAACCTATGTTTATCCATTTAGAAATATCGAAAGGTTGAAAAAGGGCTTTTTTCATGCGCTCAAACCCATTTGAGAGTGGCTGACTATAGTTGGTATTCATGGCAGTAATTTCTTAGGTTGATGCAATTTACAAAAAAGAGAAAAATCCATTGATATGATTTGATATGAATTTTTCAAAAAGAAAACCCCGGTTTTTGCAAACCAGGGTCTTCGGATTAGATTATAGTAAAATGGATTAGAAAAAAATCTATTCTTCTTCCTGCTCTTCAGCGTATGCTTTCAGCAGTTCGTCCTGTACATCGGCAGGAACTTTTTCGTAATTATCATATTCAAGTGTAAACAATCCACGGCCACCTGTAAACGAACTTACCGATGTTGTGTATTTATACATCTCTTTTAATGGTACTTTGGCAGTAATTTTTTCGAGGCCTCTTTCCGAGCCCATTCCCATAATCAATGCCCGCCGGCCCTGCAGGTCGCTCATAGCATCACCCATTCTGTCAGATGGAACCCAAACGTTCAGGTTGTATATCGGTTCAAGAATTTTTGCACCGGCATTTTTAAAGGCTTTGCTGAATGCATTTCTTCCGGCAAGTCTGAACGAGATTTCGTTTGAGTCAACCGGGTGCATTTTACCGTCGTACACATACACACGAATATCGCGGGCGTATGAACCTGTAAGTGGTCCTTCTTCCATTTTTTCCATAATTCCTTTCAGTATGGCCGGAAGGAAACGAGCATCAATTGAACCACCCACAATACAGTTCAGGAAAATTAATTTTCCACCCCATGGCAAAGCATGAACCTGCTCTTCACGAATCGAAAGTTTTTGTTCCTTGTCGCCAAACTTGAACATTTTTTTAGGTTCAACACCCTCTTCAAATGGCTCGATTATTAAATGTACTTCGCCAAACTGACCTGCACCACCCGATTGTTTTTTATGGCGGTAATCGGCCTGAGCGGCTTTTGTAATGGTTTCGCGATAAGGGATTTTTGGAGCAAAAGAATCCACCTCAATTTTATAAACATGGTCGAAAAACCATTTCAGCACATTCAGGTGATATTCTCCCTGTCCCTGTACTATCAATTGTTTTAATTCTTTTGAGTATTCAATTATGTAGGTTGGATCTTCGTGTCTCATTTTATTTAATACTTCGCCTACTTTTTCGTCATCCGATTCGTTTTTCGCCTTCATGGCAACAGTAATACGAGGCAACGGAAATTTAATTGGCTGGTATTTTGTGTCGGCTTCTTTTGATGAAAGTGTTTGATTGTATTTGGTTTCTTTCAGTTTTACGGTACAACCAATATCTCCGGCAACTAATTCCTCAACTTTTTCACGGTTTTTACCCGACGATACAAAAATCTGAGAAAGTCTTTCCTTGTTGGCGGTTGATGTATTGATTAAATCGAGTCCTTCGGTAATTTTACCCGACATTACTTTAAAATAGGTAATTTCTCCAACGTGCGGTTCAACCGATGTTTTAAAAACAAATAAACTTGGTTTTTCCGATTCAGTCATTGGAAGCTCTTTCCCGCTTTCAACAGCTATTTTCTTTCTTTCGCATGGAGTGGGTGCATTATTTGCAAGGAATTCGAGCAAACGTCCAACTCCAATGTTCTTTTTGGCGCCTACACAAACCACCGGATAAAGGCTGCGATCCAAAATACCAAGTCTGATACCTTTCCGCATGTCTTCTTCAGAAAGTGATCCCTGTTCGAAATAAAGTTCCATTAAAGATTCTTCGTTCTCTGCAGCCATTTCAACCAGCTGATTATGTAGTTCTGATGCCTTATCGGTTTCTGATGCCGGAATATCAAGTACTTCTGGTTTTCCTCCATCTTTTCCGTATTTATACATCTTCATCTTTAATACATCGACGATTGAAGTAAATCCGGGACCGGCATCAACCGGGTATTGGATAATGGTTACTTTATTTCCATACGAATTTTTACACTGTTCGAATGCTGAATCGAAATTTGAATTATCGTGATCGAGCTGATTGAATACCAATGCAACTGGAATGGCTGCATTGTCGGCATGGCGGTATGCACTTTCTGTTCCGGCTTCAACACCATTGGTAGCATTAATAACCAGTAAAGCCAAATCTGAAACATACAACGAAGAAACTACGCTTCCGCATAAATCGTCCATTCCGGGAGCATCGAGTAAATTAATTTTTTTACCGTTTATCTCGGTGTACATTATCGATGAATGAACTGAGTTCCCATAATCCTGCTCGATTTGTGTGTAGTCTGAAACCGTGTTTTTCGCGGTTACTTCACCTCTGCGATTTATTACTCCACCCTCGAAAAGCAAAGCTTCTGCAAGGGTGGTTTTCCCACTGCCGGCATTCCCGATTAAGGTAATGTTACGAATCTGATCAGTTTTATAAACTTTCATGATGTATTAGTTTTATTTGTTTTTTAATCCCTTTTGGTCTGTTTTTTTTGAGAAAGGCCACCAAAAATAGTAATAATTTATTAACATCCAACAGCGCTAAAAATAAGTTAAAATGTTAAACAAATCTTAGTTTGCGGATCATGTTTTTACCTTATATTTTGATGGAAAATCAATAAAATGTTAAAATCTTCCTTTATTATTTAAGTTGCACATTTATTAGGTTTTAACTGTATTTTAGTTAATGGTTGTACCCTAAATTTTAGATTGTATTTATAGTTTTTTGGTGTAATTTTTTCTATTTTGAAATCAAAACAATTTTCGTTTTGCCACTTATTAAGAATGAATAAAAATAATTTCATTAAACTTTTCATGTGGTTGCAATGTTTTTTAGCTTTGCGCTCGCTTTCAAACGTTTTGAGTACAATATGAATTTTATAAGGATAATTTATTGACAATGAGTTTTAATCCACTTGGCGAAAGGCAGCAAAATGCCTTGAATGATTTGATTAAGGATGCCACCCCCGAACAGTTAATTTGGTTACATGGTTTTTTTGAAGGCAGGCTCTCTGGAATTTCAGGTAAACCAGTTGCAATTCAAACAGTACAACCAGAATTCAAAAGTTTTGCCAATCTGACAATTCTGTACGGATCGGAAACCGGCCACTCGCACGAACTGGCCGAAAAACTGGCCGAAAAAGCTGGCAATAAAAATATTTCGGCCAAAGTTGTAAATATGTACGATTACGATCCAAAACAACTGGTTACCGAAGAAAATGTTGCAATTATTGTAAGTACCCACGGAGAAGGAGATCCACCAGATATGGCTTTGGGATTTTATAAATTTATAACCGGAAAACGTTCGTTAAAACTCGATAAACTGAGTTTTTCTGTTTTGGCTTTAGGCGACAAATCGTACAAACATTTTTGCAAAACAGGTGAAGATTTCGACTCAGCAATTAAATCTCATGGTGCATTCAGGTTAACTCCTTTGGTAAAATGCGATGTGGATTACGAGGTGAATGCCGAAATATGGATGAATAATTTCCTTTTAAATGTTGCACCTTCGGCAAAATCAGGAAATGATGATATTAATACAGCCAGCCAGATAATTGAATATTCGAAGAAAAATCCATTTATGGCAACGGTTCTCGAAAAGGTGAAATTAACCGGAGATGATTCTGATAAGGAAGTTTATCATTTGGAACTGTCAATTGAAGAATCGGGAATGGATTATGAACCAGGAGATTCTGTAGGTATTTATGCAAACAATCCGGAATCACTTGTTGAACAAATCCTTCAAAATACAGGTTTCGACCCGGAATACAAAATTACCCTCGAATCAGGGGAAATGACAATCAGGGAAGCACTTTTGCATCATCTTGAAATTACCATTGTTACTTTCGATACGATTAACAAGTACTTTGAAAAAACAAAAAATCAGGAACTTGGCAAATTGCTTAATAATGAAGAGTTACTTGATAAATATCTGTTTGGTCATGATTTGCTTGATTTGCTTGAAGATTTTCCGTATGACTGGAATGTAAACAAATTGGTTGAAATTTTACGGCAAATGCCACCACGCTTATATTCAATTTCGTCGAGCCAGGATATTGTTGGCGACGAAGTTCATGCAACGGTTTCTGTAGTTCGTTACGAACGCAAAAATCGGCTTCGCAACGGTGCATGTTCATCGCATCTGGCTGATAATATCGAAATTGACGACCAGATTCCTGTTTATATCGAACGGAATCCATCGTTTAAACTTCCTCTAAATGGTTCAAAATTAATAATGGTTGGAGCGGGAACCGGAATTGCTCCTTACCGCGCATTTTTGCAACAACGCGAAAGCGATAATAAATCGGGAGGAACATGGTTGTTTTTTGGTGATAGAAAGTTGAAAAGCGATTTTTTGTATCGCGATGAATGGCAAAAATGGCTTGAATCGAAACATCTCGAGAAGATGGAAGTGGCTTTTTCGCGCGATCAGCAGGAGAAAATTTATGTACAGCATAAACTGCTCGAAAACCAGCATGATGTTTACAACTGGCTCGAAGAAGGTGCCCATTTTTACTTATGCGGCGATATGAAATCGATGGCAAAAGATGTGAATAAAACTTTACTCGAAATTATTAAAACACAGGGTGGTGTAAGTATCGAAAAAGCTGAGGAATATGTTAAAAAATTAAAGCGCGAAAAACGGTTTCAGCAGGATGTATATTAACAAAAGTAAGTTTTAATTTTTTTGTAATAAGGATTTAAGTAACAGCACCCGATTATATTCCTATTTTTACGCCCTCTATTATTAATTGCATGTCTCAAAAAATTCTTTTTGCTGTATTTTTGGTGCTTCTTCAAATTTCTTTGCAGGCGCAGCAAAAATTTGTTTTGAGCGGCCATATCAGGGATGCAGCAACCGGTGAAGATTTACCTGGTGCTTCTGTGATTGTTGATGACAAGGCAAATTTAGGCACTACTACAAATGCATATGGCTTCTACTCGATTACACTTCCGACCGGGAAACATAAGGTTCGTTATCAATATGTAGGTTATACCAATTCTGAAATAGAAATTGACTTGACCGAAAACATAAAAAACGATGTTGAACTGGTTGAAAAAACCTATGAACTCGGCAATATTGTGGTTACAGGCGAACGTCCCGACAGAAATGTTACATCGGTTGAAATGGGAAATGTAAAAATGGCGCCAAAGGAAATTGAAAAAATACCGGTAATTTTTGGCGAACAGGATATTGTTAAAACCATGCAACTCACACCCGGTGTAAAAGCTGCGGGCGAGGGTAATTCGGGCTTTTATGTTCGTGGTGGAGGAATCGATCAGAACCTGATACTTCTTGATGAAGCCCCTGTTTACAATGCTTCACATTTACTTGGTTTCTTCTCCGTTTTTAATTCTGAGGCCATTCGCGACGCCAACCTGATGAAAGGCTCAATTCCTGCTGAATATGGCGGTCGTGCCTCGTCGGTTTTCGATATAAAAATGAAGGAAGGAAATTTGAAAGAATATGGCATTGCAGGAAGTATCGGACTAATCTCGTCAAATCTTGCCGTTGAAGGTCCAATTGTAAAAGACAAGGGTTCATTTATTGTTAGCGCCCGCCGCACTTACGCCGATTTATTTTTGGCGTTCTCGAAAGAGGAAGATTTACAAAATACTAAACTCTATTTCTACGATTTAAATTTGAAAGCTAATTACAAAATCAACGATAACAACCGCATTTATCTTTCGGGCTATTTTGGCCGCGATGATTTCGGTTTTGCCGATGAATTTGGTTTCGATTGGGGCAATGCGACAGGTACTATTCGCTGGAATCACAACTTTAGCGAAAAGTTGTTCTCAAATACCTCGTTTGTGGTCAGCAATTATTCATACGACATCAATATTCTGGGCGATGTAAATATTACCATTGGTTCGCAGATAAACGATCTCAATTTGAAACAGGACTTTACCTGGTATGCAAATGCACAAAACACCATAAAATTTGGTGGAAACGTGATTTACCACAATATTATGCCCGGCGAAATAAAAGTTTCGGGAAACTCGGGAATTAATCCGGAAACCATAACAACTCGGAAAGCAATTGAATGGGCAGCATATCTCTCAAACAGTCAGAATATTTCGGCCAAACTGAAATTGTATTACGGTTTACGATTGGCATTATTTAGTAACGTGGGGCCTGGAGATTTTTACGAGTTTAACGAAGATGGTGAATTATCGAATACCACCGAAATTAAAGACTTCGAATTTGTAAAAACTCAGGGAGGTATTGAACCTCGTTTTGCACTGAATTACTTGATTAACAGCCGCAGTTCGGTAAAAACTTCTTTCAATCGTATTTATCAGTTTTTGCATTTACTTTCGAACTCAACCACCACAACACCAACCGATTTATGGCTTTCGAGCAGTAACAATGTAAAACCGCAAATTGCCGATCAGGTTTCGGTCGGATATTTTCGAAATTTTAAACAAAACGAATACGAATCGTCGTTTGAAGTATATTACAAAGACCTGAAAAATCAAATTGACTATAAAAATGGTGCAGAATTGGTTTTTAACTCTACAGTTGAAGCCGAACTGGTTTTCGGGCACGGCTGGGCTTATGGAGCAGAGTTTATGTTTAAACGAAATTTTGGCAGGTTTAACGGTTGGGTTAGTTACACCTGGTCGCGAACTTTGCGCCAATTCGACGAAATAAACAATGGAAATGTATTTTCTGCCCGTCAAGACCGCATTCACGACCTTGCGTTAGTTGGTATTTACGATATTACGCCAAAATGGAGTCTCTCTGCCAACTGGATTTATTACACCGGAAATGCAGTTACTTTCCCCAGTGGAAAATACGAAATCGATGGTTTGATTGCCGGTTATTACACCGAACGAAACGGATACCGCATGCCACCTTACCACCGTCTGGATGTCGGACTGACATGGCAGCGGAAGAAAACGGAAAAGTTCGAGTCGAGCTGGAATTTTTCGGTTTATAATGCTTATGCACGCGAAAATGCTTATTTTATCCAATTCAGGCAAAATGCCGATAATCCAGCGCTTACTGAAGCGGTTCAATTTGCTATTTTTAA
Organism: Draconibacterium sp.; assembly: GCA_041737765.1. Lineage (GTDB taxonomy): Bacteria > Bacteroidota > Bacteroidia > Bacteroidales > Prolixibacteraceae > Draconibacterium. The sequence goes on from JBGSRA010000030.1 coordinate 34,123, forward strand.
GGCAATTCCCTCGGTGAGTTACAGGTTTAAGTTTTAATAGGGGAATGGGGGAATGGGGGAATGGGCGAATGATATAATGCGAGAATGCGTGAATGCGTGAATGCTAGAATTGGAAGTATAAGGAATAAGGAATAAAAAAGAATCAAGTATCAAGAATCAAGTATCCAGTGACAAATGACAACAATATTGAAAATGAAAAACATATTTATCCTGCTGATTATAGCCTTTTTCGTGTATAGTTGCGAAAAGGTTATTGATGTGGATTTGAATGATGCAGCTCCGGTTATTGTTATCGAGGGAAATTTAAGTAACATTCCAAACAGGGCAGAAGTTAAAATATCGATGACATCAAGTTATTTTGATACAATACCTTCAGAAATGATTTCGGGTGCTGCCGTTACTTTAAAATCAGATTTTGGTGATAGTTATGTTCTCAACGAAACTGAAAATGGTATTTACAACTCAAAAGAAGTCTGGTTCAGGGAAGGAAGCACTTACAGTTTGGAAGTTGATGTTAATGGGGAAAAATATGAAGCTGTTTCGAGATTAAATCCGGCAGTAACTATCGATTCAATGAGGTTTTATTACGAGGACAGTCCGTTTTTGGATAACGGATATTACATAAACATTTACCTGTTTGATCCACCCGGAGAAAAAAACTTCTATCGCTTAAAATATACCAAAAACGGAGAGCTTCAAAACACCATCGACGATCTAATTCTTTTCAATGATCGTTACGTTGATGGAAATACCATTGAAGTTACGTTGTTTAATCAACCGTTGGAACTGAATGATACCATTACCCTTCAATTGATTTCATTAGACGAAGATGCTTATGAATATTTACGAACTTTTCAGGAACTGGTAAACAGCAATCCGGGGTCGGCGGCACCCGCAAACCCAAACTCCAACTTTTCGAACGGTGCACTTGGATATTTTTCGGCCTGGAGTTCAAATACAAAATCCGCGGTCATAAAAATTGAGGAATAATTTTTTGTTATATTTATTTTCTAAATGTTTTAACCAATGGAAAAGAATAAATATTGCTGCCGTATTTTCCCTGTCATTCTGATTGTTATTTCACTGGTAATAGCTCTTGGTATCTGGTATTTCGAAGAAGGAATCAGGTCATTTTCGTTTCTCACTGATAAAGATGAAATATTCAATTTTCTGGGAACAGTTTTATTCATTGCCATCATTCCAATCGGTATTTTTTATTGGCTCAACGATAAAGTGAAATACCAGTCGAGGGCAAAGGCAATTTCGTTGTTGGGATTTTTACCGGCGGTTGTGATATTGGGCTTCATTGTTTTCTGAAAAATACTGATTGCTTAGTTAATTGAGTAATTTTACTCATAGTATTGAGTAAAATCTGAAAATACATTCAAATGGCCTCATTTTCAGGCGTTAATAAAAAGATTGAAAGAAATTAAATTCTTCTTTTTAAAAATTTTGTTCAAAGGTAGTTATCAACACTTTTTAAGGTGAATGAATTCGTACTGAAGGGGACTTGTTAGAAACCAACACAGTTTAATTTTTAAGGGAATTCATTCAAATTATTATCTTTCGCCATCAAAACTTAATTATGCCAAAATTTCCACATTATCTTCAACCCAATACAAGTCAGTGCATCTCAGTTTTTATAAATGAATTAATTAACTTTGAGGAATATCAAAATTTAATAAAATGAATGCTGCAGAAATAAAATTGGACTTATTCAGGAAAATAGATCGTCTTCCAAAAGCAGACCTTGAAAATCTGTATCATAAAATTATTGCTTTGTTAGACATCAATGCCGTTTATAAATTGAATGATCTAGAAAAAAAAGCAATTGAGGAAGCATTGGAGAAAAGTGAAGAAAGTAAATTGGTTGATCATATGGATGTTATAAACGAAGCAGGTGCAAAGTATCCCAATCTGAAATTTAAATGAGAAGAATTAGGTGGAATCCAACTGCAATAATTGATTATAATGAGAATATTGATTATTTACTCGAAAAATGGTCAGAAAAAGCTGCTCAACAATTCATCGATGAAGTGAACCACATTGAATTTATTCTTAGGCAAGGAAATGTTGATTTTCCAAATACGGATTTTGAGGGTGTAAAACGATTCGTTATTAGAAAACAAATTACCCTGTTTTACAGGATTTCTGATAAAAATCAAGTTGAATTTTTACGTTTTTGGAACAATAATAAAAATATCACTACTGAACGAGGAATAAAATAAAATTTGGGGTTACTCCCCGAAGGTTTGGCCCCATGTTGTAGATTTGTTTTGCACACTAAATCACAACATGAGCAAAAATACAGAAATAAATTTTGTCGGACAGCCGATT
>JBGSRA010000032.1:0-71559 GCA_041737765.1 Draconibacterium sp.
GAAAATCGGCTGTCCGACAAAATTTATTTCTGTATTTTTGCTCATGTTGTGATTTAGTGTGCAAAACAAATCTACAACATGGGGCCAAACCTTCGGGGAGTAACCCCAAATTTTATTTTATTCCTCGTTCAGTAGTGATAAAAAATTAAAAGAATTGCTTGAAAAAGAGAAAATATATAAACAATCAGACATTTCAGCCAGTAAGTTGGCACGAGAATTAAATACAAACACATCTTATTTGTCAATTATAATAAACAACCGCTTTGATGAATCCCTTAAAACCATTATCAATAAATATCGCATCAACGAAGCCCGCCGGTTACTCACTTCACCCGAATATTCAAAATACAGTATCGAAGGAATTGCAGAGGAAGTTGGTTACCACTCCCGATCCACATTCTATCAGTCATTCAAACAAATAACAGGATTAACACCCACTCAATACCTCGAAAATTACAATTCGAAGTAATTTTATATAATACGAAAACATTTTAAAATACACTTTAACAGCCGTTTTCGCAAATCTGTTTGCATATCGTAAAATTTGTCCGGTTAACTGTCCGGTTTTATAAAACCGAACAAATGTTAGTTGTTTAAATGATTTACCCCATTTAACTTCGAAAGAAAAACCAAAAGATGAAATTCATTTCAAGGCTTATCGTTTTTTCAATTTTAGCATGTTTGCTTTCCTTGTTTTTAATCCTGAATATTTCACAATCCAAACATTCCAAAATAAATACGGTTACTGAATATAATATACAAAACGGCGATCTAATTTTTCGTCGTGGCCAATCGACCGAAAGCCAGTTAGTTATAATAACCGACTGCAAAAGCCGGTTTTCACATGTGGGCATTATTTACATTGAAAATGGGATACCAATTGTTATTCATTCCGTTCCCAGTGAAAATAAAAGGGAACCTGACTTTATTAAAAAAGAAAAACTTGCTGAATTTCTGAATCCTGAAAAGGTATCGGAATTCGCAATATACCGATCCGATTTTTCAAAAGAAATTAAAAACCGGGCTGCAGTTAATGCATTTCAGTTTTTTGAAAACAAACTGACTTTTGACGATAAATATGATCTTGCATCAGATGACCAATTGTATTGTACTGAATTGGTTTTAAAGGCATTTCAGCCTGATTCATTAAAATCTCTCACAATACAATCAACCAGTCTGAATTTCATTTTTGGAAAACTTGATGTGATTATGCCTGGAAATATAATAGAGAACCCTCATTTTTTTAAAATAATTAATCATTAAAAACTTAAAGAACATGAAAAAAAACGGAATTCTAATTGTGCTCATTTTAGCACTGTCAGTTGTTTTATCCTCATGCGGAGGAATTGCTGGTTCTGGCAGCTCACCGTCGAAAACAGTTGAAAAAGTCTTTGATTATTACATGAAAAAAGATTTCGACAAAGTTGCTTCATTTTATGCATCGGGTGATTCGAAAAAACTTACCAAAGAAGAGTTTGACAAGGTAAAAGCTATGCTACCGTTTGCAGTTAAACAAGATGATAAAAAAGGAGGATTAAAGAGTTATGAAATTACCGAAGAGACAATTGCTGAAGACGGAAATTCCGCGAAAGTTAAAATGGTAAAAACTTACGGAAACGGCGACACAGATACAGACAGGTTATCGCTGGTAAAGGTTGATGGCGACTGGTTAATAAAAATCATTAATAATTAATTCCTATCCCATGAAAAAAATACATCACTATTTAGTGGGCATACTTTTATTTACGGTTTCGTTAAATTCATTTGCCCAGATTTTTGGCAACGATCCTGAAATAAAAATCGATGATTTAGCGCCCGAGTCGGTATGGCAAATTGTCGAAATGGCCATGAATGACAATTCCATTCCAATAGGGCAATTAAATATGGCTGAAGGTGTTTTAATGTCTGACTGGATTGATTGGACTGCAATCGCAATTAAAAACCATGCCCGCCTATATTTAAAATACGAAAGTCCATCGCTGATTTTAAAAATAGCCGACCGTCAATATCAATCAGAAAAAGGCTGGGCAGAAGCAGTAGGAAATCTTTCGAAAAAGAATTACAAACTATATGTTCAGGATGTAGCCGATCGAATTACTGCAATCAGTAAAGATGCCAGTTTAACACAAACAGCCGTCAAAACATCAAAGCTAATTCCTGCTTTTAGTGCTGTATTTGTGGTCGATGATTTGGTTTTCAAGCTGTTGAAAACAAGTAAAAATGAAAATCAACAGCTTACGCTTGAATACAGCGTACAGAATAAAGCTCAAAAGGAAACGAGTGTTGATATTCCGCTCACTGGATTAAAAAAGACTATTAATTCTAAACAAACAGGTGAGCGTGGAAATGTAGTTTGGAGTCGTCCGGCAGAAATGGGCCGGAATGCAATTATTCAGCCTGATGAAACTTTATCGCTAACTATTGAATACGCTACCAATTGGGAAATGAACACTTTACCCCAATTCGATATAAGAGTAAATTGTAATGGTGGACTTACTAAAGATGTACGTATTATGACAACTTACAGTATTCCTCTTCCTTACGAATATCACGAAGGTGACTAATTCTTTATTACATCTAAAATGAAACCTCTTTTTGAATTTGGAGGTTTCATTTTAATCAACTTTTTACCCTGATTATTATGAAAATAAATTTGTTTTTTTTAACTGCTCTGCTTTCATTTACACAGGTTTATGCACAGGATTACAAACTCACTTTTTCATTGGAAGGCGAAGTAAACTCAATCGATTCAGTAATTGTTGAAAATGCAACCCAAAACATCCGAATAAAATTAAATAGTAACGATACGCTTTTTTTAACCAAAACAGAAACCGGGAATCATACCTGGCGGAAATCTGAATCTTTCAGGTTAAAAGCTTTTCCAAATCCATCTTCATCACTATTTAATTTGCAATTTAAAACCGGGAAACCTGAAAATATCGTTGTCCGCATTTTTGATTTTGAAGGAAGGGAAATAATTTTAAAAAAATCTACTGTAATCCAGGGAATACACTCGTTTCAGGTAAAAAACCTGCCCACAGGAATTTTTATAGTTCAACTTAATTCAGGCAGCAATGCAGAACAAATTAAAATTGTAAATCTTCAAAAAAGCAATAGCCAAACGGAAATAACTGCAATTCATTCAGAACAATTACAGGATTTCGAATTGAAAACTAAAAGCACAACCGACGCCAGGTTATTGGGTTACGAAGTTTATGATAATATTACGGTCAGGGTGTGGCCAACCAATGCGCCCTGGGAACTAACCAGAGGATTTGTTATGCAGGAGACAGAACCTTTGCCGGAAGAAAAACACACTTTTGTTTTTGAATATGTAAAATGTGAAGATAAATGCGGAAATGTGTATAATACAGTACAAATTGGCAACCAAATCTGGATGGCAGAAAACCTCAAATGCCCGACTGAAAAATCATGGATATACGATAATAACCCGAATAATGCTGAAAACTATGGTTTGTTATATAACTGGGAAGATGCATTGAATAATGCACCGGTAGGATGGCATTTACCAACTCATGAAGAATGGCTTGAGATGGAAGAAAATGTGCGGATTACGTACAACGACAAAGTTCCGCTTGCATTAAAATCTAAAGTGGGTTGGTTGTCGGATGAAAATAAAAACAGTTCAAACGGTAATGATGCCAGTGGATTTAACATTGTCCCAGGAGGAGCACGCTGGTTTTATGACGGCTCTTTTTATGCCAGTGGCGAAAGCGCGTATTTCTGGACAGCAACAAGAACAGATTCAATCAGGGCTACTATTCGGAAAATAACAAAATCAGATACTGCAATAGGAGCAGGTTATAGCAATATTAATTATGGTTTTTCGGTTAGATATGTGAAAGACAAAACAGAAAACTCACAAGATATTTTAGTCAGCGGAAAGTTAGATGAAACATTAATGTCATTATTAAACGCTGAAGAACTACAAATCATGTCGGTTACCGATTCTTTCCAGATGTCAGCTCAGGGCAAATTTGAAATCAGTAATTACCAATTTGAAGATAATGAACAACCACCATTATTTTTTACAAAAGGTGAAGATGTTGTTTTCGGATATTATCCAACAAGTGAATCGGATATTACAATTTCCTTGGATGATGTTTTGTATTTTTTTCTCGATTTATCATCAGATATAAGAAGAATGGAATTATCGAAAACCGAATTAATGGAATTGGCAATTGAAAGTTCCTATTATAATTCAACCAATAATGCGTTTTCAAATTCATTACTTAATAAAATACTTCCTGCTGATAACGCTGAATTTGTGAGTTCTCTGAAAAACCTGATTGGTGATATCACTTCCCGGAACCAACAAGGTAATTTCCAAACAAAATCAACACAAGCGTCGACTTATCAATATGAATTCCAGAGAGACGGAACTATAAAATGGGAAAATAAAGTTCCAAGTTTTAGTTCTCTTGGCCTTGAAATAAGAAAGGCTGATGATAATTCATTGGTATTTGGCCCGAAAATTATTGAGCGCGATTCGTATATGTTTTCTCCAACTTCTCTTCTGGCTTATGGGTTAAATATTTATATGGATGAATCGATTCTTGTTAATAATTCATTTTTTCAATTAACCAATGAAGGAGAATAACATCAGTTTGTGTAATAATAAAGAATATATCTTTAATCACAACCGAAGTACTTTTAAAACAGAATTGATTATGCTTTTATTCCCAAAAGTCATCTTCAAATATTTTAAGTCTGGCTGTGTGGAAGGTATGATGGGATTGATAGGCCCGACATTCGATAAATTAAAATCAAGTTTATCGGAGGATGCATCTTTTACAACGGAAGATTTTGTAACGATATTAAAAGATGTTCCCATAGGATTTGTCGGTGTGGTTAAAGAATGTGTAAAAGATGTGCCATTGTCCAATTTTTATGAAATGCTGGTTAGTTTGGGTAAAAAACTTGATATTATCAACTATGTTGAAGCAGCCACAAATTTATCACTTTTAATCCGCGACGGGTATTTATCTGATATGAATGAAAGTGAAAACAGGCACTTCTACGATAATATTTCCTTTAATGATCTATACTCATTCAATGCTTCTGATATATTTGAAGGTGCTCCAAAAGATTCATTTTTATATTCCACCAGTGTATATGAAAAATCATTTACTTATAAATTTGAAAGAGGAAACCTGAAAACTATATTGTCAAAAGATCAGTCAGAAGTACTTGCCACCGGCCTTCCTTTTAAAATAACCCGAAACTATGGTGATGCCAGTTATGGAGAAGAAACTATTTATTCGTTAAGTGGAATTCTTAAAACTACTCTAAAGATGGGAAAAGAAGATTCTCAAATCAAAGTCGAACCAGCGTTCCGCAATTCAGGGCTTACTCCCGATATTATTAATTTGAAATTAAATATAATTATACCCGAATTCAATATTCCCGGTCCGTATTGCGAAGGTGATGAAGTGGCAAATCTTCCGTTAGTTTCCATTAACGGGATAACAGGTACATGGTCTCCTGAAATCAACAATACAGTAACAACAGAATACACTTTTACCCCGGATGAAGATCAAAATGCGGAAACCGTTAAATTTACCATTACGATCCAAAGTAAAACTGTGCCGGTTTTCAATGTTCAAAAAAGTTATTCAAAAGGAGCATCCATACCTGATTTACCAATCTTGTCTGATAATGAGATCCCCGGTGCCTGGCAACCTGAAATTAACAACCAGGAAACTACTGCTTACACTTTTACTCCTTCCGAAGAATTATGTGCCTCTGCAACAACTTTGATAATCACCATTGAACAGGAAGAAACAAATTCATTAACCGATCCCAGAGATGGGAAAGAGTATCGTACTGAAAAAATTGGTAACCAGATTTGGATGGCAGAGAACCTTGCTTATTTGCCACAAGTGGATAAGGCAAATGCATTTTCAACTTCTGATACACATTATTTTGTTTATGATTACAATGGGAATGATGTTGCCGAAGCAAAAAAAACATTAAATTTTCAAAAGTATGGAGTTTTGTATAACTGGACTGCTGCCATTACTGCCTGCCCGGATGGTTGGCGCCTCCCAACCAATGATGATTGGGATAAATTGGCTGCTTATATTGCGGAAGAAGAATATAGTGAAAACGGCATTACTCTTAGGCAGGACAACGGTTCCTGGAGTTCCGTTGGAAATCATTTAAAGGAAGATGGTTTAAACAAATATGGATTTTCCGGTAACTATGCCGGCACAATAATTTACACTGCAGGATATGGTTTTTTTTCTGACCTTGATCGTTTTGGTTATTGGTGGTCAAACGATAGCAGAGAACTTACGGCGGATTTCTGGAAGATTAGCAGTTCAGGTAGTTGGCTAAATGTGGATTCAGATCCTAAAAGTAAAGCCTTTAGTGTGCGATGTATAAAAGAATAAACCTGAATTTATATTGTATTCGATAAATAAAATATAACTAAAATAATTAACAAACTAAAAAATGGAAAAAATGCAAATAGACAAAAACGTACAATTCACTTTTCCGAACTGGGAGAATATTCTTGACACGTTCAAAATTACACCGTTTCAGGATACTACAGATGGGAAAAGTTTACTAAACCAATGGGAAAACAATGTAAAAATTGCCAAATTGATAAAGAAGATTGGTATGATTGCAGCAGTGATTATTTTTGTGATAATAATAATAGAAAATGGTACTGATGAATTATTAGGTGCTATCATTATCAGTGGAATCAGCTTTCTTATTTTTTATACGGTTTACAAAATTTACCAAAAAACAGTGGTTAGAATAACACAAGACAGGTATTTTAAAAAACGAAATGCATTTACCTATAAACTGGCAGATGTAATGCGTGATTTTTTCAGGGGGTATTCTTATGTTTTTGACAATGCACATTGTTTTATTTATAATCAGCACATGTGTATTTATATTAATGCGAATGAAGGAAGTTGGATAGGCTATCACAGAAACAATATAAAAGATGTTGAACTGGAACATAAACTTTTAGGATCAACTACAATTTCCAACACATCAACTTCCGGGTCAGCATTTGCCTGGACAAATAATTTTGCAACCTATAGTGGCTCTTCCACTACCGTTTCAAATACAACCACACAATATGAATGGCGACTGGATATTTACACCGATTATACCGATTATCCTCATTTAACCATTGTATTTCCGGAAAACAGCGATGGCGAAACGTATGCCAAAAAGGCCAAAGCCTTATTAAAGCATTCAGATGTAACAGTATTCTAACGATTTTTTTAATTAGAGAGGCTGTCAAAAAGGACGAGTACCGACTCTATGTACCGCCTCAAAAAGATGCCATCCTTTCGTTTTTTACGAAACAGGATGGCATCCAATCACGAAAGGTCAATTCTTCATCAAATATTCCCGGCTGTTTACATTACAGGGGATCCGGTTATAATTTATCTTTTTATCAATTTCCCTGTGTGAACCATCTGTTTCCCGTTCAACAGTTTGAAAAAATAAACTCCATTTTCCAATTTTAAAATTGAAACCGGCTTGCCCGAATATGTAATTTGTTCCATTACTTTTACCCCGGAAATCTGATACATTTCCAAAGTAAGGTTGTCGTAGTTACCTTTCCACCTGAAACTAACCGAATTTGATGCAGGATTTGGATACATATTGAAAAGAGTATTACCAGTTTCGTCGATATTGGTAGATGTTCCACCAGAATAGTAAAAAACCGTTTTTTCAGTATTTTTCCAACTGCCATTTACCATTTCAAAAGTGTTTGTACCAGCTAAAACTTTGTTATAATTAAATTCAAAAGATTCACCCACCATTCCGAGCATTGATATGTACATTGGGAATACTACATCTGAAAAATTAGTTGTACCATAAGTGCTTTCATCCTTTTCCTGGTCAACCCACGACGTTCCGTTCCAGGATGAATATATATCAACAATTACGTCACCGTTAGCATTATACTGATACGAATTCCGTGAAGTTTTTTCAAGAGCTAATGTCATAAAATTTATTCCCCAGTCTTCAGTTGAAGTTAACATTCCTGAGCTATCATAATTATAAACCATTTTTGACCAGGGGATTTCTTCACCTTCCATAATGTAAATTGAAGTTGAAGTTTGTATTTTCCCGGCTGCTGTGTATGTATAAACTACATTCATACTCAGTGTTAAAACACCCGATTCTTCATCCAATGCCCAAACATCCAGTTTAGTAAGCCGTTTCGATGCGTTGTAATGATTTATTTGTTTCATTTCCAAATCCCAGTTCACCCCATCATCTTCAGTAAAAAACGATAATGTCGAGTCCTGCATTCCTTCTGAATTATAATAAACCAGCATTTTACTAAAAAGTGTTAGTCCAGGATTCAATTCGTCACTTTCAGACATTAACATCGAATTTACCCTATTCTGGTTATCATATCCTAAATCAGTTTTTGTCCAGATTTCCCATTTTTGTAAAGTGAGATCCCACTCTTTAGACAACCAGGATGTGTTTTTCAAATTTGAGTCATAAATAAATTCGTCTTTACTATCATATTGCCATACCTGCGTTTCAGAATTCAAAACCCGGGTTACCGCACTGTCTAACTTTTGCTTGGTAGCTGCACTTTTAAAATATAGTGTTTCTCTATTTGAAGCCTGTGCTTTTATAAAGCTTGAAAAATGTGTTGTTTTCTGTATGATTTTTGAATTTTTTTCATGTGCCCGCTGCAATTTATTTTGCAAATCAATCTTGTTTTGAGCACCTGCAAAAAAAGCAAGAATAATAAAAGAGAGAAGTAAAGTAGATTTTTTCATTTGTTTTATGTTTTTGAATTATTTGAAATAAAGCCCTAAAGTCAGTTGAAATTTATGACAATTGTAATTAAGAAACAAATTTTTTTCTACCACAATCAATAATTTGAATTTCACAGACAGTGAAAAGTGACTGGAATCAGTGGTTATTTTCAGTTTATATTTTAAAATATTCAGGACTTTAACAATAAAATCAACCTCTTTTGATTTTATTTGCTGATTAATCAAATCAGCGTATTTATGCAGTTCAGGCAGATATTGTTTTACATATTTCTCATTTTTATTGATTATCAGGCTGATGGACAAATATGTCTGGATGACATTGAACTTGACAGGATCAGCCAATATAAAATACAGGAGTATATTCATCAACAGCAAGAGCATGGAATTAACTCATTTTCTGATATAAAACCATCACTGGAGGCCGATTCAGATATCAAAGGATATTTCGTTCGCGAAAATGAATATCAAATCAAAAAAAATATTGAAGAAGTCTGGAAACTGTATTTAAATACCGATGCTGCAAAAATGTGGAATGGTAAAAAGATTTCATTTGGGCTTCTGTTTTCTAAAAAAGATGATCGGATTGTTTACTGTGACGAAAGCAATAGTAAAATAGATACAGGCACTATCGTATATCTGAACTTAAGATTAATAAGTGGCTTAAAAAACCTGGCTACTGCATTTGAGTTTATTAATATTGATTATGAAAATAAAACAATAGAGTTCAGTTATTTAACCGGCAATTTGTCAGAAGGAAAACAAAGGGTTCAATTCTCGACCACACAAAAAGGCTACACTCGTATTTTACATACAAGTTTTTACAAGAGTAATAATGTATTTAAAAACTACATTTTTTATCCTTATTTTCATACACGAACCACCAATGAATTTCACAGAAATCTTAAAAAACTAATGACACAAAATCAGCCTGACTTACTGATTTTTAATTAATTAAAGAATCTCTGTTTTCGTAAATTTTTGTAATCGCATTTATAATATCATCCATATCTGATTTGCTCCCCAGTAATATACTTTGATAAAATGTAACCGCTTCGCGGGTCAACTGATCAGTACCAGGGAGTATATTTTCCTCGCGCCACTGGTTTAGTCTTTTTTCTGAAAACAATCTTTTGTACCCTTTTGAGTTCAACGCCTCCTCGATTAATCCGTCATAGTTTTGCCTGCCATAACCAGCAGAACAGGGAACACCTTCAGCCCGCAAAGCTTCAATAAATCTATCTCTAGTCACATTTCCAAAGTTTTCGGAAATAAACCGGAACGGATACATATGATATGCCGAACGGTTATTGCCTTCGACCATTATGTAAGGAACAATTCCGGGAATTTCAGCCAACTTTTTATCTAGATATTGGGCATTTTCCAGTCGAATATAAGCATCATTATGAATGCGGTTCATTTGTGAAAGTAAAGTGATTGCCTGTATTTGCTGCATTCTCCGGTTACTGCCCCTAATCGGGTAATTCGAGGTATTTTTCACACTGCCGAATGGTCTTCCACAATTGTGAAACGAATGACAACGATCCATTATTTCGTCATTATTTCCAACTACTGCACCACCCTCGCCTGTTGGAAGGTTTTTGGAATTCTGAAAACTAAAACATCCCAAATCACCCAGCGTTCCAAGTTTTTTACCCTTGTATTCACCCAGCCACGCCTGACATGCATCTTCAACAACTTTCAGATCATGCTTTTTGGCAATGGCATTAACTTTATCCATATCAACCGGCAAACCATAAATGTGTACAGGTAAAATAGCAGAAGTCCGTTCGGTAATCCGTTCTTCAATTTTGGCTGGATTAATTAAAAATGTTTCCGGGTCGGTATCAACAAAAACTGGCAAAGCTTTATTCATAAAAATTACATTGTAAGTAGCAATAAAGGTGTATGGCGAGACCAAAACTTCATCACCTGCATCAACTCCCAATACGTGCAAAGCAACGAGCAATGCAGTTGTACCACTGGCGGTGGCAAGACATCGTTTAGCTCCCATAATTTCGGCATAACGATTTTCAAATTCTGCTACCGATTCTCCACTTCCTCTCCACCACCGGCCACTTCGCAACATTTCTATAACTTCCTTTTCAGCCCGCTGATCCCAAACTGGCCACTCCGACCAGGCTGCCAACCTGACTTTCTCGCCTCCGTGTATGGCAAGTTTGCTTGAAACAGAAAAACTATTTGGGTTGAATGACAGATTTGCAAAAGCACCAACCAAACCAATTGTACCGGTAGCTATTGCTTCACGCCTTGAGAATTTATGGTTCGACATAGTTTAAGTTTTTAGTTAATATTTAAATCTGCTTATCTTAAAATTAAATCATTTAAAGCAATTTACTCAATTCCTACTTCTTAAACAAAATTTATATCATTTTCAATTTGTTTTCATTTTTCACTAATCCTATTTAGAATCAATCCATTGTTTTTAAACCATTTATGTAATATAATTTTATTAATTTTACAGTCGCTATTAAATCAAATTACAACCATTATAACACATTAGGTGATGATTTATCATTTATCAACCAATAGCATAGTTCATATATTAACAGCATTGGCCGCGTTATTTACCATTGCTTTATTATGGAAATTCAGAAAATCAACTGAAGTAAAATTTCTGATTTATCTTGAACTTTTCATTTCTGTTTGGGCAGTTTCATATGCATTTGAATTTGCAAATCCTGATTTAAATTCGAAAATTTTATGGTCGAAAATATCTTATTTTGGAATAGCATTTATTCCTGTTTTCTATTTTTTGTTTACAACTGCCTATAGCCAGAAAAAGAATTTTATAAATTCAAAAAATATAGCTTTGTTATCGGTAATTCCGGTTTTAACAATAATTCTGGTTTTCACCAACGAAAAACACCTTTTAATGTGGCCATCGACAACACTCGATCCGGTTAATAATATTGTACATTACAGTCATGGTTTTGGATTCTGGATATTCTATGCTTACACAGAAACCCTGTTAATTTTGGGCTTGTACAACCTTGTACATTCAATTTATTATTTTTCTGCGTATTACAAAAAGCAAATCGGGACTTTACTGATTGCTTCTGTTATTCCGATAATTGGTAATTTGATGTACATTACCAATATCAATCCATTTCCCGGGTTCGACTGGACACCCGTTTCGTTTGTGTTAACAGGTCTAATCATAGCACTTGGTATTGTTCGTTTTCAAATGTTCAACATTGTTCCTTTGGCAAGAACAAAACTGTTTGAAATGATGATTGATGGTGTTGTCGTTGTTAATAAAGATGGTTTTATTGAAGATAGTAATTCAACAATTTTCAACATTTTTAACTGGCAAAAGAAATCGATTATCCATGAATCATTTTATTCGATTTTCGGTCAATACAAAAAATTAACCGATGGTTTATCAAAAAATAAAGCTTCCGTACAACTTGAAATTAGCCATGATAACCGGAAAAATTATTATCAGGTTAAGTTTTCACCTATTTACCGCGAAAACAAGTTATCAGGACATATACTGCTTTTTCATGATATTACCTCGATAATAAACGCTGACGAAGAGTTAAAGAAAACAAACAGAAAATTGCTTAACGAAATTGATAAACGGGAAAAGCTTATTGAAGATCTGGATGCCTTTGCACATACAGTTGCACACGATTTGCGAAATTCTTTAAGTTCAATTTTTTCTGCCAGCGAAATTATGGAAGAAATAATTAAACTGAATGACAAAAATCTATTATGCGAGCTTTCAAATTTAATTAACCACTCTGCAAACAAATCGATTCAAATTACACACGAACTTTTATTGCTTGCCACCACAGACAAAACTGAGGTTGACAGGAAACCACTGGATATGGCAGCTATTTTTAGGGAAGCAAAACAACAACTTGCTGAACTGATTAAAAACTCAAATACTGAAATAACTGAACCTGCTAATTGGCCGTTATCTTTTGGTTATGCTCCCTGGATTGAAGAAGTATGGTCCAATTACATCAGCAATGCTATAAAATATAGTGGTACACCACCTAAACTCGAAGTGGGAGCTGACATTTTACAAAACGGCAACATCAGTTTTTGGGTAAAAGATAATGGCAAAGGACTAACAACAGATGAACAAAACCGGTTGTTTAAAAAGTTTGTCAGACTGCACCCGCAGAAAGCCGATGGATATGGACTTGGACTTTCGATTGTAAAAAAGATAGTTGAAAAACTTGAAGGTAAAGTCGGCGTTGAAAGTAACAACGACGGCACCGGTTCAAAGTTTTACTTTATTTTACCATCGGTTCAAAACAAACCTGTTTTTCATGTCGAAAAACTCCATAAAAATTCGACTTTTATTGCCAATTAAAAACAGTCTGACAATTTATCCCGATTAATTCTATTTTTTCGGTTATTCAATAAGTGTACGAAACAAAAGCCACTTTTTTCGAATCGGGACTCCACGATGGTACGTTGAGTGTTCCCTGTCCTCCATATAAAAATGCTGCCACTTTAATTTCTTTACCATCAATTGGCATAGTGCGCAACATTACACACTGATTGTGAGGATGCGATGTTGCCGGAACTTCGGGCGGATAAGAAATCATGATAAACTGTTTGCCATCGGGAGACGGATGTGCAAACCAGTTTTGAAAATTATCGAATGTAATCTGTTCCTGTTCCGATCCATCGGGTTTCATTCTCCAGATCTGCATCATTCCGGTTCGGGTAGAATTGAAATATATGTATTTGCCATCGGGTGAATATTCAGGTCCGTCGTCAAGGCCTTCAGCAGTTGTCAACTGAATTTCTTTTCCGCCTTCTGCAGGAATTTTGTACACATCATAAACACCATTTCGTTCGGCACAGTAACTTAGCCATTTTCCATCTGGCGACCATCCATGCCAGTACGACGGACCTTTTTCGGTAATACGTTTTGGTGTTCCTCCTTTTAGTGGAACGGTAAAAACAACTGATGCATTTTTATCGCCAACAGGTGCACTGCTACTGATGGCCAGCATTTTGCCATCAAACGAAATACCGTGGTCGTTGTTATTGGCAACAACTTCTCCCGTGTTCATCAATTCAGGAACCCGTTTTTTCAGGTCGAATTTGTATAGTTTTCCTGCTGAATTATAAATCAGAAATTTCCCGGCACGCGACCAGTTTGGTGCTTCAATGTGAGTTTCGGTTTCGTAAATCACTTCGCGCAATCCGGTTTCAACATCCATGATTTCGAGTCGGCTCGGCGATTGTTTCTGATAACCGTCAACACCTTCAGCAGCAGGTTTTTCAATTCGCACATTCCAGAATTCAGCCTTCTCAAGTACATCAACATTGTGCGAACCCACAAAAATACCGGTTAAAACTTTTTCTCCCAAAGCCAGTTGCACCCTCGCAACCTCGGTAAGTGACGCCCCGTTTTTCGATATTCTGAAAATAAATTCATTCCCTTTTCTTTCCAATTGAACAAAATCCGGAATATCTTTCTTATCAGCAGCTTTTTCAAGTGTATTATCGCCGGTTTTTTCGCGATACTGCAAAGAGGTCAGCCCGTCGCTGTGAACAGCGCCATCCATATAAACTGCATTTTCTGCATTCGATTCACGAACCATTAATCCCATTTTCCGGTGAGGATCAACTCCTTGTCCAATCAGTTTCAGGTTGGTGGAAATAATGAAATCGCCTTCTATCGGCTGCGAAACAAAATAGAATTCATCGCGCGCAAACCACAGGTTGTAACCAGCGCCGGTTACAGTAAATTTCTGCATTTTTTCATCAAACTGAAAACTGCCTTTTAACTTAGGATTGCCAATATCCTGACCTGAATATTTTGAAAACATTTGTTGCCCTTCCATTGAAAGTGAAGTAATTAAAAAAAATGTTAGGATGAAATAAACTCGTTTCATTGGTTTAGTTTTAAAATTATTGAGACGAATGTAACAAAAATGCCGGTATTATGGACATGAACATTGAAAATGAGGGAAGCTAAAAAAGTTCAAGTATAATTGTCAGAGCGATTTTCGGACAATCAATTTTGTTGGTAATATTTCTGTCAGTTTTTGTTTTGATTTTACAAATTCAGCAGCCATTTCTCCCATCTTTTTAAAATCGGTCGAAATAACCGTTATTCCACCTTCAATAATTTCCTTCATTGGGGTGTCGTTGTACGAAATAATTCCCAAATCCTCTCCCGGAACCAGTTTTTTTAGCTGGCAGGCTTTAATAACCTGAACAAGGTCGGCATCACGGATAACAAACCAAATTTGACCCTTTTTAACCTCTGATTCATTAAATTGCCTTGCATTACGAAATGCAAGTTGATTTTCCTTGCAAAATTCGCGCATTGCAGGAACCGTATCAGATGGATGTGCAGTAGTTTTTTGCTCGTAAACCAAAATCATTTCGTCGAATTTTTTTATTCTGAAAAGACTTTCGGAAAGACAGTCCTGTACCGATTTTCCAAAATCCTGTAATAAATAATTTATTTTGTTGTCTTCAGGACTTCCCATTCCAAGTATCAGCAGTTTATTAACATCAATTTTTCTTAGAACCGGATCTATTTTCCTGTGATCTATATTCATAATGATGTAAATACTGTATCTGCCAATACTGCTTTCGACCAACTGACGGAAAACAACGGGATTATAATGATGAAAAAGCAAATCAACTGAATAAGAATCAGGAAGATTTTGCCTGAAAGATTGGTACAACTGTTCTTTAAATGCGCTGAAATCGTCGAGTAACATTAAAATTTTAAACGATTCGCCTGAAACATAATATCCTTTTTGTGGTGCTGATTCAATTATGTTTCTTTTTTTAAGAATATTGTATGCCTTAAATACAGTATCGCGCGAGAATCCGGACTCACTGCTCAATTGATTTACAGAAGGCAAAACATCTCCTACTTTTAGCTTTCCGTTGCCAATGGCCTCACTAATTGAATGAACCAATTGCTGTAGCTTGGTTTGACCACCTGAATTATCGGTATTGATTTGAAAAGCTGACACTTAAACTCTATATTTTTAAATCTGTGAATTTGTGGCTGAAATATATGCTACAGATTCACAGATTTCATTTCATTAAAAACTTGAACGATTAAAAAACAGCCTTTACTTCTTCAAGTGAAATTCCTAAAACCTGCACACAAACAGTATTTAGTTCTTCTTCAGTACCTTCGAAATGAAAAGTGCTTTGTTTGTAAGTTGCTGTTTCATTTGGTTTTAGGGCCAACGCCGGCGACGAACTTTCCAACTCGTAGAAAGGCCCCATTTGAGTACCATCAGCAACAGGTCCATCGTTGTAAGAGTTTATTGCATCCCCTTTGAAAGGGAATTCCTGCATTTCCCAAGCTGAATTTACATAATCGGTTACACCTTCAAAAACCACACATTTTACAATGGTAAGAATATGGTTTGCAGCATCGTAGCTTCCCAAAACTGGGATTGCGCGCTGTGGCGGAATTCCAATTTTTCCACGTTGTTTGCCGTCGCCTTTCAGAAAAACAAATCCCTCTTTTACAACCAGTCTGTCAGGCGGAATTGCACCAAAATAATCAGATTTAACAATGTAATCAGACACCGCATCGGTTTTATATGGAACAATGATTGTAACCGAATCAGACGGAATAAACATGCCTAATAACCAAACCGAAATGAGACCGGTTTCCTTTTTCCATGTTTCAGTTCCTGTGTTTTTAATGCTGTTTTCGGTTTGATAACCAACACTTTTCAATCTGGGAGTAATATTAACCGATAGTTCGGTGTTAATCTGTGAATCGTTCAATAACAATACTTTACGGTTTATATCGAACTTAAAGAGAAAATCACTGTAGTTCATCAAACTCACTGTTTTCGAAAATTCAGCAACAGAATCATTCGAATTTATCAGATTAAAAGGTTCTGTATCAATGCAGCCAGGGGTTTGCCAGTTGGCAAAATCAAAAGTACTTCCATTTTTAAAATAAAGTGAAAATTGGCCTCCTTCCGGGCCCAGCCAGAATCTTTCTTCGCCACCAACAGCATTGATGTGCTCTTTAATTTCTCCCGAAGCGATTAAATCGTAGTTAATCCAGCCATAACTTTTACCCGTTTCTCCATCGGCAGTACTTGTCATCACACGTCCCTGGTATTCAGGAGATATTAAAACGCGGGCAGTTCCGGCTTTTAATTCAACTGGCTTTTTATGTTCACTTATAAACTTAAGGTCGTAACCGTAAGTACCTTTTTCGAAAGTTTTCATGGTGTCATCAGATTTTGATTTTTGGTTTGATGTACAGGAGAAAGTAATGGTTAATCCAACAATTAAAAAAAGTTGGATAAACAAATTGGTTAGTTTTTTCATTTCAGATGTTTTCTGATTAGTTATTTGTTATTCCTTATTTCTTAAATTAAGTTAGTTTTGAATTAAGTTGTCACCCGACTTGAAGGTCGGGTGACGACTTTTATTTATTACCCGTAAATTGGGCCAAAATTGACGCAGGCGCGGTAATCAGCGCTTTCTTTATTTTCGCCAAAAGCATTCCAGGCACTCGGACGGAAAATTTTATCATCGTCAACATTGTGCATGCAAACCGGGATACGTAACAGCGAAGCAAGTGTAATCAGGTCGGCACCAATGTGACCAAAACTGATTGCCCCATGGTTGGCTCCCCAATTGGCCATTACTGAATATACATCTTTAAATGCACCTTTTCCAGTTGTTTTCGGAACAAACCAGGTAGTTGGCCAGGTTGGATTTGTTCGACGATCCAAAACATTGTGAACTGCATCTTCCAGTTCAATCGTGTAACCTTCAGCCAATTGCAATACGGGTCCCAACCCTTTTACCAAATTAATTCGCGACATGGTTACAGGCATTTTGCCGGCAGTTTTAAATTGGCTCGAATATCCACCGCCCCGGAAATACTCTTTTTCACCCGGGCACCAATTGGTATTTTCCAGACAAAGTTTAACTTCTTCTTCAGTAATTTCCCAGAAAGGTTTCATTGCGGGATTGCCATCTTTATCTTTTTGCTGAGCGGTTGCATCGAGTGTGGTCGGTCCTGAATTGATGAGATGGATAAATCCATCTTTTGCCAAACCGGTAAGTTCAATACCTGTAACTCGTTTAACAGCATCAGGACTCCAGTATGTTCGAACATCAGAAAAAATCTGCGCCGTGTTGGTTAGCAGATGGCCAAACAACATAGGAACTGCATTTAAACTGTCGTTTTCAGTTGCAAAAACAAAAGCTTCACGAATTCCGTTCCAGTCAAATGACGAACAAAGAATTGCTTCCGAAAAATCACCATTCGGGTAATAATCAGTCCATTGGCGTTGTCCCTGGAAACCACCGGCAATGGCATTTCGTCCAAGCGCTTCTTCACCAAAACCAGCTTTTTTCAATTCCGGGTTGCCAATCATCAGGTCGCGGAAAATGAGTGTCATTTTCACCACTATTTCCCATTCCCAGTCTTTGCGCTCGCGACTGCTTTGTTTTTCAGGCTTGTTATAATCGTCGCCTTCAATACAGTTTTGTTTAGTCCAGACAAGCGCTTTTGCATACTCTTTTTTATCATAGATTTCTTCCTCAATACGACGTTTTACTTCGGTCATATCAACAAATTCTGTTCGCATTCCAAGGTAATCCTGAAAAAAATCGGGATTAACCATTGAACCGGCAATTCCCATAGAAGTGTATCCCAATGATAAGTACGATTTACCTTTCATTTGTGCCACAGCAAGAGCAGCTTTTACAAAACGGAGGATTTTTTCACTCACATCTGCAGGAATATTCTGGTCGCCGGCATCCTGCACATCGCGGCCATAAATACCAAAAGCTGGTAATCCTTTTTGTGTGTAACCGGCCAACGCAGCAGCCAAATAAACCGCTCCCGGACGTTCAGTTCCGTTAAAACCCCAAACTGCCTTTGGGATTGACGGATGAGAATCCATCACTTCGGTTCCGTAACACCATGCCGGAGTTACTGTCAGCGAAACCCCTACTCCTTCGCGTTCAAATTTGTCGGCACACATGGCTGCTTCGGCTACACCTCCAATAGTTGTGTCTGTAATTACGCATTCAATCTTTTCACCACAAGCAAAACGCAGGTTTTCTTCTATAAGTTTTGCCGCAGCTTTTGCCATGTTCATGGTTTGTACTTCGAGCGACTCACGCACTCCCATTTCACGCCCATCGATTACCGGGCGAATGCCGACTTTTGGAAGCCGGCCAATTAATCTGTTTGCCATCTTTTTAATATTGAGATATTAGTAATTAGTATTGAGTACTTTTTAGTTCCAGGTTTCGAGTTTCGAATTCAAAGTTCAAAGTTCAAAAAACGAATCATTTTTGATTTTCCTTCATATTTTTTTTCATTCCAGCATTGTAGCATTCTCGCATTCTAGCATTTTTGTATTGCTGTATAGCAACATTCCCTCCTTCAACTGTGCTGAACTGTGCTGCAATATAAAAACTTTTTTTCAATTGAAAATCTCCCCAACATGTTAAATTTTTATAATGATATTTGCGAATAAAAACATCTATTTTTAAAACTGCTTTTTTTTTAAAACTGCTTTTTTTAATTCAAAAATTTACATCAATGAAAGTAATATCATTTTGTGTTTTGATGATTTGTTTTGTGGTATTGAGTTTGTCTGTAACGAAAACAGTTTTTGCAGAACAACCGGAAACACTTGATAATATTTACAAAAGACTTTTAGCAATTAAGTGCGACAGTTTGATAAAAGCCAATGATTTCAATCCAAATTTTGTGATTCTGGATGTACGAACTCCCGCTGAATGGAACAGTTATCATCTTTTAGGTTCAATCAACCGAAGTACCGGGCTTACTGACTTTGATGCTCAGTTAAATGCGTTGCCAAAACACAAGTTATATTTATTACATTGTCAATCGGGGAACCGAAGTGCCGGAGCATTTGCAAAAATGAAATCTCTGGGTTTTGCTGAAGTGTATGAAATGATTGGTGGTTTGAATGCGTGGAATAGTGCAAAACTACCAACAACCACAGTGATAGGGCCAAAATTGATGCTTGTTTCGAAAAGCGCAGTAATTCAGGGTTTAAATACCGACACCATTAAAATAACAATTACCAATCGGGCAAACGAAAAACTCACTTTTGGTTCAGTTTCGGTTGACGATTTTCATCCTGTAAATCATAATTTTGAAAAAACCGTTGCAATTGAAGGTGCAATGAACTATAATTTTTCAGTTTTTCACTCTCCAAAATACGCAGGCACCGATTCTACTAAAATTCTATTGGAAAGTAACGGGGGAAATCTTGAGATAAACATACATTTTAAAAATGGAATGATAACTGGAATCAGTGAACGGCAAATTGCACAATTTTCCATTTTCCCTAATCCGGCTTCGTTTAAATTTTTTATAAATGGAAACTACGAAAGGGAAATTGATGAGATATCCGTTTTAAACCTTGCCGGTAAAACAGTGTTTTCTGCAAAAAACGTTTTAGGAGAGAATGGATTGGATATTTCGAATTTGCAGAATGGTGTTTACATTGTAAAAATTAATACCGGAACACGAACCATTTCGAAAAAACTGGTAGTAAAAAAACAGTAATTGTAATAGCAGGCGATATTTGCAATTTATTAACGATTGAACTTCTTTTTAATTTAACAGACTTGCATCGGTTCCTTTTCATATTTTTGCAGTGTAAATATTTATCAGATTTCCTACATGAGCAATACAAGAGCAGAAATATCTGTTAATGAAGAAAATACACCCAGTAAAAAACGAATCAGAATTGCAGTAGCAATGATTTATTTTAGTATGGGTATCGGCTTTTCGTCGTGGGCAAGTCGAATTCCTGATATTAAAACTACGCTTCTCTTGAGCGATGCGATGTTTGGAAGTATCCTTTTCGCAATGCCAATGGGGCAGTTTTTAATGATGCCATTTTCAGGTAAATTGGTAACCCGTTTCGGCAGCCCAAAAGTTATGGCATTAGCAATTCCTGCTTATACTATTTGCCTTCTGTTAATTGGTCTTGTCCGCGAGGGATGGCAACTGGCAATAATTTTGTTTCTGTTTGGATTAGTTGGAAATATGTGTAACATTTCGATTAATACTCAGGGTATTGCAGCCGAAAAGTTATACGGAAAGCCGATTATGGCATCCTTTCATGGTGGTTGGAGCCTGGCCGGATTTACCGGAGCACTTATTGGATTGGCAATGATAAACCTCAAATTTACTCCATTCTGGCATTTTACAATTGTTCTGATTCTGATTTGGATTATTTTTCTGGCGAATCATCCGTTTATGATTGAGAATAAACCAAATGAAACAACAGTACCTGTGCGGCGCCGGTTTTTTGGTAAACCCGATTCAGCATTGGTTCAATTGGGAATAATAGGTTTTTGCAGTATGGCCAGCGAAGGGGCCATGTTCGACTGGAGTGGACTATATTTTAAAGACGTGGTAAATGCACCTGCATCACTTGTAATACTTGGTTATACATCGTTTATGATAATGATGGCGGCCGGACGTTTTCTTGCCGATTTTCTGATTTCAAAGATTGGCCGGAAACGACTGCTTCAATTCAGTGGGTTAATGATCTCTGGAGGATTATTTACAGCTGTATTTTTCCCTTACCTGATTGCAAGTACACTGGCGTTTATGATGGTTGGACTTGGTGTTTCGAGCATTGTACCAACTGTTTACAGCACTGCCGGAAAACAATCGAAAGTACCTCCCGGAATAGCGCTGGCAACAGTTGCAAGTGTAAGTTTCCTCGGCTTTCTGATGGGACCGCCACTTATCGGATATATTGCTGAAGCTTTAAGTCTGCGATATTCGTTTGCAGTAATTGGACTTTTTGGGATTGGAATTACAATTATGGTATCGCGAATAAAATTATTTCAGGAACATTAAATCAAAATTTTTATAAAAAAATTTATCAGCATTCAGTTTGGAAACTATTAAACTGAAGTTTTTTAAACCTGATTTGAAATTATCAGTCAACCTCAATTCTTAAAAACTCTTAAACATAACCATGTATTGGTTGTTTTTCAAGCAGAACATCTTATTTTTGGGTAACAATTATTCAGAAAACAAAATCAATTTATGCAATTTCGGGATTTAAAAATCTTGGCCACTTTCATATTTGGTACTTTTTTATCTTTTCAAACATACGCACAAGTTGTTGCAGGTAAAATTGTTAACGAAAAAAATGAACCTGTACCATATGCAACCATTTTTGTTGCAGAAACTAAAGAAGGAACAATAACCAATTCGGAGGGTGATTTTAAAATCCAATTATTACATGGAATTTATCACTTTACCATCCGTTCGATGGGTTACATACAGATAATTAAAGAAGTAAATATTGACCGGGACAGCTTAAACCTGAACATCTCGTTGCAAAAACAATCGTTTGAAATTAAGGAAATTAAGGTATTCCCCGGGAAAGAAGACCCTGCCTGGTTTATCATGCGAAAAGCCATTGCGAAAGCGCCATTGTACCGCCAGAAAATAAAACATTACGAAGCAGATTTATATATTAAAAGCAATTTTGCATTTACCAGCATTCCAAAAGTTTATCAAAATAAAATTGAAATTGAGGGTAGAAAGCTAAAAGAACTGATAAAGGAAAATGTAACCTATGTAATTGAATCTCAGAACAAAATAACCTTTGACTACCCTAATAAATATGAACAGAAAGTAATCAGTAAAAAAACATCGCTTACTGGTTTGGATGAACCACCGGTTATGGAACTGATGGCTGCCAGTTTTTACGACGAACGCCCAAACCAGCTCATTTCTCCACTTTCGTCTCTGGCTGTAAAACACTATAATTTCAGGTACGAAGGTTTTATTACCGTGGGCGATTTCGATGTTTTTAAAATCAGGGTCACACCTAACCGTAAAAGCGACGAACTTGTTGAGGGTTACATTTATATTATTGATAAACTTTGGTGTATTTACAGTCTCGACTTAAAAGGTCGTTTCGAATTTTTTGAATACCGCATAAAACAACAATTCGAAAACCTTGGAAATAACAACTGGCTGCCTGTTTCCGACAATATCGACGGAAGTATATCGATGCTGGGATTAAAAGGACAGTTTTATTATGGTGTAGCACTGAAATACAAAACAGTAATTGAAAACAATATTGGAGAAATTCGACATTTGGAACCCGAAAAACCCGTTGCTGCAAGTTCAAAGGCGCTAAGTGAAAAGGAAAAGAAAATGAGGGCAGAAGTTGCAGCGGTATTGTCGAAAGAAGAACCATCGAACCGCGATTTGGCAAAAGCAGCTCGTTTGAACCGTAAAATTTTAAAGGAACAGTACAAAGATACCGTGTTAAACGATGTTTTCAGAACCAATTACAAAGTTGAAGAAATAAAAGATACGCTATCAAACAATTTTGAATACTGGGATACCATGCGTGCAATACCGCTTTCACCGGCTGAAATGCAAAGTTATGCGATGACGGACTCGCTGATGCTCATGAAACTGAACGAAACCGATACCCTGCTGAAAGTTAAGCCTGTAAAACAAAAAACGATGTTTAAGAAAATACTTTTAGGCGACTGGGATTTAGCAAAAGACTCGATAGTTCGATTAGGTTATGACGGATTAATTTCGTTAAAAAATTTCGATTTCAATACAGTTGATGGTTATAAATACAAACAGAAATTCGATATCAGTTTCAAACTCGATTCGGGGAGACAGTTGGTTTTAAACCCCGAAATTGGATATGCAATCAACCGTAATGCTGTGTTTGGTTCTGTTACTGGTACATTTAAAAATATATTCTGGAAAAAAGGTACAGTTGGAGTAGGTTTTGGAAAAGAGAGCCGCGACTTTAAAACTTCACCCGCCGGAATTCAGCCTATTTTGAACGCCGCGAGTTCGTGGTTTTTTGCAGAGAATTACATGAAACTTTATGAAACAACATTTTTCAAACTGAATGTATCACAACGTGTTAAAGAAAAACTAACACTTTCTGCCACATTAGATTACAATCAGTTTGCACCACTCGATAATAATGTGGAATACCTGTTTACTGAAAACAAGGAGTTTTCACCCAACCTTCCACCCGGATTTACCGCAGAAAGTCAGGAGATTACAGCACAAAAAAGCTTTGTTTATGCAGTTGGGGCAAATTATTACAAACGACAACGAAAACCCTGGTTGCAGGAGTCTCCTTTTATTTTTATTAAAGATTTTTACAATATCAATTTACAATTCAAACAAGGCGTAAAAAACATATTTTCTTCGGTTTCCAGTTTCAGCCAAATCGATTTTACTTATCATCAGCAAGCTAATATTTCACCGGCTGCTGGTATTGATTTGTATGTAAATGCGGGTCATTTCTTTAATAACGGTCAGATGCACTTTTCTCAGTTTAAACATTTTAAAACCAACCAGATACCGGTAATGCTGAACTTTTTCACACATTCGTTTCAGTTGGTTAACGATTACGAGCTCAGTTCAAATGAAAGCTATTTGAATATTGGTTCCGAAATTCGCACCGAATATATTCTACTTCGTTATTTGTCGTTTATTAATACCCGAACCTGGAGCGAAAGTCTGCATTTGAACTATCTTTCAACGCCAGCCTTAAATAATTACTGGGAAGCCGGTTACAGTTTAAACAGTCTGTTTTTTGTTGGTAATTTAGGCGTTTTTACCGGTTTTAAGGGAACCAAATTTGAAAGTTTCATGGTGAAAATTACCATTTCGGGATATTAAACTGGATGGCGGATGCTGGATTCTTGATATTTGATGCTTGATATTTGATATTTGATATTTGATATTTGATACTAGCATCTAGAATCCAGTATCTAGCATCTAGCATCTAGCATCTAGCATCTAGCATCCAGAATCCATTAAAACATGATTTCATTCCAATTCTTCTGCAAAACATTGGTTTCTATCGGCAAAATGAAACTTTCAATCTGCAAAATGCAGATGCCGAATTTATTGAAATGCTGACAGAAATCTTGGTTTTCGATACAATAAATGTCATACTATTGTATATTATTTCGGAAACATCAGAATGAAAATCTTTAAATTCAGAATATTAAACCATATCCTCTTCTGGATATTTATTTACGCATTTTATACAGTGCCCTTTATTGTATCGTATGGTTTTGAGCCCGATGCTTTCATAAATCTTATTTATTTACCATTCGATATAATGACAGTTTACCTGGTTATCGAACTGCTCATTCCTCTGTTTCTCCTAAAACGTAGAAACTTCATATTATTTATAATCGGCACTGCTGCTGCAATTGGTTTGAATATTTTGATTTCACAATATATAAAATACACTGTTCAACCCAATTTAGGCTTCTGGATTGTACGACGTGCTTTAACAGTAGATCTGTTTTATGCCTTGTTAACCAATTTCATGATTGTTGGAATGGCATCGGCACTAAAACTATTTAGTTATTCGTACAACATTCAATTAATTCAGTCGGAACTTGAGCGAAGAAGTGTTCGGTCGGAACTCGGAGTACTGCGGTCGCAAATCAATCCTCACTTTCTTTTCAATGTTTTAAACAATATCGATTCGCTAATTTATGAAGACAAGGACAAAGCTTCGAATGCCATTTTTCTGTTGTCGAAAATAATGCGGTACATGCTAAAAGAATCGAACGAAGAAAAAGCAATGCTAAATAATGAGTTGGAATACATTCAGGATTATATTGAATTGGCAAAACTCAGTTTCGAAGATCCAAAATTTCTGTTATTCTCCTCTTCGGGTGATTTTAGTGGTAAACAAATTCCGCCGTTGCTTTTCATTCCAATTATAGAGAATACAATTAAACATTGTAATAAACAAACCAAGTCACCTGGAATTCAAATCGAATTTAAAGTTGAAAATGATTTTGTTGAACTGAAAACTTCGAATTTTGTAAAACGAAACGATTTTAAACTCCCCGATGCAGGTTCGGGAAACGGGTTAAAAAATGTTGAAAAACGCTTAATGTTGTTATTCGATAAAAATTACATCTTTGATATTAACAGTAATATGGATAAATTTGAAGTATATCTTAAGATTCCCTTATTATGAAGATGAATTGTATTGCAGTTGACGACGAAGTTTTAGCCCTTAAAAAGATAAAACGATATGCCGAAAAGATTGATTATCTGAATTTACTTGGAACATTCGATAATGCCCTTTCTACATTTTCATTCCTTCGCGAAAACCACATCGATCTTATTTTTCTGGATATTCAAATGGACGAATTTACCGGAATCCAGCTGCTGGAAACCATAAAAGACCCACCCTATGTAATTTTAACAACTGCTTTCGATGAATTTGCACTTAAAGCGTACGAACTCGATGTTATGGATTATTTATTAAAACCCATTCCTTTTGAGCGGTTTGTAAAGGCAGTTGAAAAAGTGTATGCCCGTTTTTTAAAAGACACCAATATTCAAAGTAAACAGCCCCGATTGGAAGTGGCCCCTATTCAACCGGAAAAAACGGAATATACTTTTGTGAAATCGGGAAATAAGACCATAAAAATGTATTTCAATAAAATACTTTACATCGAAGGAATGCGCGATTACCTGCAAATTCATACCGAAGACAGCAAAATAATGACGCTTCTGAATTTTAAAACCATACAGGATTTACTTGATCCTCAGAAATTTATCAGGGTACACAAATCGTTTATTGTTGCAATCGACAAAATCGACTATATTGAAAATAATGCCATAAAAATTAGGGATAAATTGATTCCGGTAAGCAGTAGCTATAAAATTGCCTTTAACAGCCTGCTCAGCAAAAAGAATTTTACGCATTTATAATATCTCATTTAAAACCCATTTCACTCAAAAATTTTATTTTTGCCTGATTTTATTACTAAAACCGATTAAAATGAAACTGGTATTTCAATCTATATTACTGATTATTATATCATTAAGCCTTTCGAATTGTGAAAGAAAAACAAATAATATTCTTTATGACGGTAAATACAAAAATGAGATAAAAAAGGTTAGAGAAGATTTATCGACTTATTTAATGCTGAACAATATTCCAGGTGCATCACTGGCAATTTCGAAGGAAGGTAAAATAATTTATTCTGAAGGTATGGGTGTGGCTTCGAAAGACCTGGAAGTTCCGGCATCAAGAGAAACAAAATTCAGAATAGGCGATCTTTCTGAACCTTTTACATCGTTAATGTATCAAATGATGATTGAAAACGGAACACTTCATCCCGATTCAGCAGTACAGCATTATTTACCCGAATATCCTTTGGCCAGTTACAAACAAACTTTTCATAAAATTACACTCAGTCAGCTTGTTAACCACTCTTCCGGAATAAGGGAACCATCAGACGATGAACTAATCTGGACAGGTGCAAATGTTACACTTCAAAACAGCATCGATAATTTTAAAAACGACCCATTGAATTCTGCGCCGGGCTGGATTGAAGCGCCAAGCGCATACAATTACAATTTACTGGGGGCAATTATGGAAAAAGCTACAGGAAAACATTTCCCTGATTTATTGAAAACTTATATTACCGACACATTAAAACTTACCAATACAGAGGTTGATAATCCGTTCAGAACAGTTATTGGAAGAACAGATTTTTTTGATTACAACCTTGTTGCACAAGTTGTTAATGCAACCTTCCGTGATATGCGTTATAGAGCACCTTCAGAAGGAATTCTTTCAAACGCTGAAGATTTGGTTAAATTCGGAAATGCCCTGTTATATTCCGAAATTATTTCAGAAAATATAAAATCGCGATTATTTAAACCTATTGATTTGTTGGGCGATTTTCCGCCAACAATGGCCAATGGCTGGGTAGTTTTAAAAAATACTGAAGGTTTTTTTATGTATGGAAGAGTTGGCGGAGTTACCGGTGGCAGCGCTGTGTTGTTGATTATTCCGGATAAAAAACTGGTAATTGCAGGTACAACAAATTTAACTTCCACCGACGAAATACCTGTTTTTAAACTGATAGAACCATTTTTAGCTGAACCCGGCAAAAAAAATCAGGAAAGCGAAAAGAAAAAATAATCTGGTACAATTTTTCTTAGATAATCAGGAGAACAATGAATCTACAAATTCATGCCGTCTGAAAATTTGCAGGTGTTCCATTTTTTCACCAATTCCAATATATTTTACGGGGATTTTAAACTGATCTGAAATCCCAATTACAACACCACCTTTAGCCGTTCCATCGAGTTTTGTGAGTGCCAGCGCGGTAACTTCGGTTGCAAGTGTAAATTGTTTGGCCTGCTCAAATGCATTTTGCCCGGTTGAACCATCCAAAATCAGTAAAACTTCGTGTGGCGCATCGGGAATAATTTTTTGCATCACCATCTTAATTTTCGACAACTCATTCATCAGATTGACTTTGTTATGTAATCGTCCGGCTGTATCAATAATTACTACATCGGCTTTCGATGCTTTGGCGGAAGCAATAGTATCGTATGCAACCGATGCAGGATCGGCACCCATTTTTTGTTTAACAATAGGAACATCAACACGTTTCGCCCAAATTTCGAGTTGTTCTATTGCTGCGGCTCTAAAAGTATCAGCAGCTCCCAGCACAACCGACTTTCCGGCCTGTTTAAAATTATATGCCAGCTTTCCGATTGTTGTTGTCTTTCCCACCCCATTTACACCAACCACCATAATTACATATGGTCCATCGGTTTGAGGCAAATCGAAATCTGATACATCTGCAGAATTATTCTCTTCGAGCAAAGCGGTAATTTCTTCTTTCAGAATATTATTTAACTCACTAACGCCCATATATTTATCACGCGAAACACGGGCTTCTATCCGTTCAATGATTTTAAGAGTGGTGTCAACGCCAACATCAGACGATATTAAAACTTCTTCCAGATTGTCGAGTACTTCATCGTCAACTTTCGATTTACCGATGACTGCCCGACCCAGTTTTACAAAAACACTCTCTTTTGTTTTGGCCAGTCCTTCGTCAAGACTTTCCTTCTTTTTTTTATCAAAAAAACCGAATATTCCCATTACCTTATTGATTTTCAGAAACTAAAATAATAATATTTTGCAGTTATTCATTTAATTCAGAAATTAAACAAAAAAAGCTTTCACCATTGATGAAAGCTTTTCCTGATTTACGGAATATTACCCCGGGTTAAACCGGAATTATTTACTGAAATAACCTGTAACTTCGTCGTTAGGAACAACTTCTTCTTTAAAAGTGTACGCACCTGTTTTTGGCGATTTGCTCATTCTAATAACTTTAGCGTATCCCTTACCAGCACCTTTTTGCAGCGATGCAACCGTTTTCTTTACTGCCATGACTTAACTATTTAATTTCTTTGTGTACTGTTACCTTTTTCAAAATCGGGTTGTACTTCCTTTTCTCCAAACGTTCGGGAGTGTTTTTCCTGTTTTTGGTAGTAATATACCTCGAAGTACCTGGCATGCCACTGGTTTTGTGCTCAGTGCATTCCATAATAACCTGGATTCTATTGCCTTTACTTTTCTTAGCCATTTTTGAAGATTTTTAAATTTATTCGACAAAACCTTTTTCCTGTGCGTGTTTCAAAGCAGCATTCAATCCATTTTTGTTAATGGTGCGAATACCCGCAGCAGAAATTGTTAACTTAACCCAACGATCTTCATCGGGTAAATAAAACTTCTTTTTAAACAGGTTTACATCGAACTTTCTTTTGGTCCTTCTTTTTGAGTGAGAAACATTGTTACCACCCATTGCTTTTTTACCTGTTATTTGACAAACTCGTGACATTTCCTTTTAATTTCTTGATGATCAAAATAAACACGTTCTTTAAACGGAGTGCAAAGAAAATACTTTTTTACAAAATAATCAAGCAGATGCTGAAGTTTTTATATAAACAATTAACAAATAATTGTTGACTAAATTTACAAACCATTAATTCAGTCAAATAAACCAATAAATTATACATTCGCTGCAAAGATGCGTTAATATGCTTTTTAACTCAATCACCTTTCTTGTATTTCTGGTAATTGTTTTTTTTATTTTCTGGAAGACAAATGTATTTTCCAGGAGTTGGGGGAATGTTGTTCTTTTAACAAGCAGTTACATTTTTTATGGCTGGTGGGACTGGCGTTTCTTAATTCTAATTATAATCAGCTCGGCAGCAGACTTTTATATTGGAAATAAAATTTACAGGACCAATAATAACCAGAACAGAAATCTGCTTCTTATTACCAGCATCACATTGAATTTGGGAATGCTTTTCTTTTTTAAATACTTCAATTTTTTTATTGATTCGTTTAAAAAAGTCTTTGCCCCTTTAGCTGAAACTGACCAGTGGAGCACTTTAAATATAATATTACCCGTTGGAATAAGTTTTTACACCTTTCAAACCCTTAGTTATACAATTGATATTTACAACCGAAAAACACAACCGGCCCAGTCTGCATTGTCTTTCTTTACGTTTGTGGCATTTTTCCCGCAACTTGTCGCTGGTCCGATTGAACGTGCCCGAAACCTTATTCCTCAATTCGAAACCAAACGCGTATTTTCGTTTTCGCAGGGTACTTCAGGGTTAAAACTGATTTTGTGGGGACTATTCAAGAAAATGGTTATAGCCGACCAACTGGCAGAAATTGTTAACGCTGTTTATTCAACTCCTGAAAATTTTAGTGGATTGGGAATCGTAATTGCAACGTTTTTATTCGGATTCCAGATTTACTGCGATTTTTCAGGGTATTCTGACATTGCTATCGGAACAGCACGATTATTTGGAATTGAGTTAATGACAAATTTCAAAACGCCCTATTTTTCAACTTCTTTTCGTGAATTCTGGCGTCGCTGGCATATATCGTTATCTACCTGGTTTCGCGATTATGTTTATTTTCCACTCGGTGGAAATCGTGGAAGTTCACTAAAATGGGCAAGGAATATTATGATTACGTTTCTGATTTCGGGTTTATGGCACGGAGCCAATATAACTTTTCTCATTTGGGGCGGAATTCACGGTGTTTTATTAGTTGCTGAACATTTTCTTTCTCTCGTTTTAAGGTTAAACAGTAAACTGAAGAATTTTGCAGGGTTTATTATTACTTTCAGTTTTGTAAACTTTACATGGCTGTTTTTCAGGGCAGAAAGCTGGAATCATTTAACAATTTTATTCAATAATATATTTATCCCGAAAACGGCCGGGTTAAGTTCATTCATCTCACTTTTAAGTGATTCAACAATTTTAACTGCACCCGGACGAATGCTTCTTTTTGTTTTTCCAATCTTTTTAACGATTGAGTTTTTTCTTAATAAAAAGAACTTTAACGATCTGTTTAGCAATTCTCCAAAATTTGTCAGGTGGGGATTTTATTATATCATTCTGATTTCAATACTGTTTTTTGGTGTCTTGAATTCAGCTCCTCAGTTTATTTATTTTCAATTCTAAATGAAGAAGTTAGTTTCAAATATCACGCTTTTTATCCTTCCTGTTTTTGCAGGAATAGTAATTCTTTTCCTGATTCCTGTTGACAAAAATTTCAGTTACCATTTTGTAAAAGGTGAATGCGACAACAAAGCAAGCTGGATTTATAACCGGATTTTTCAGCAAAAAGAAAATATTGATATTGCTTTTACAGGAGCGTCACAAACCAGTTGTGCAATTATGGATGAAAATATTGAGAACGAACTTACAAAACTCACCGGAAACCCTGTTAATGTTGCCAATCTTGGATATTGCAGGCGTGGAAGAGATATTCAATATGTGATGTTAAAAGACTTGTTTCAACAGAAAAAGCTAAAAATTCTGGTGATTGAAGTTGCAGAAGACGAACCGAAAAAGAGTCATCCTGTTTTTCCTTACCTGGCTGAAAGCAATGATTTGTGGGGTTCATTTGTATTTTTCAATCAACGTTATTTTTTGAATATATGGAAAGGAGTAGTAGTTCGATTTGAATATTTAAAATACAGGTTATTTCAGGAAGAGAGTTTGATTAGAAATCAAAATTCCAATGGGTTCGGTTATCTGCCTTCAGTTCAAATTGCAGAACCTGAGATTTTGAAACAAAACGAAATTGACTGGTTAAACCGTCTTTCCAAAACAAAATCAGATTTTGTCAGAAATATTGAGTTGAATTATTCGAAACACTACGTTGAGAAAATAGTAAAACTCGCACGTCAAAATAACTGTAAAGTTTTGTTTTTGTACTTACCCGAGTCGGGTTCAAAAATATCAACACCCTTACTTACTGACTATTACAAAAATTTAGGTGAACTTATAGTATTACCTGACTCAATTGTAACAAATCCATTAAACTGGAAAGATGCAACTCATTTTAATGATTCCGGCGCATTGAAAGTATCGGAGTTTATAGTTTCTGAAATATCAGTTTCGAAATAAAAATTTGAATTAAAACAAAGGAACTATCAGCATTCCCTGTACCCGCATATCTCCACCCGGTGCAAGTCCTCTTTCCTCTGCAATTCCGGTCATACTTCCTTCAATTCTAAGACGAAGAAAATCAGAGCCATACTCAACAAAACCGGTAACCCCTGTAAGTCCGCTATCTGTTGAAATTGAAAGCGAAGTGCCAATTCTGAGACTTTGATCCGACCCCAGACTGAACCTGCCACTTACACCGGGTTCAATAATTGTTTCACCGGTTGCAAATGTATGTGTAAGGTCGGTGGTAAATACCAACCTGTCGCTACCGCCAAAACCGGTACCGCCGGAGAATCTTCCAACCAGTACAACTTCGCCATCAGAATTAATTGTAACTCGTCCCAATAAATGACTAATATCGCTGCCAATTCTGACTTCGCCTGTGCCAGAACCTGAAAATTCCTCGGTTTCTGCATCCCTGCTAACAGAACCTGTTATCCTGGTTCTGAAATAATCGTTGGCATATTGGGCATATAATTGTAAATTATTGAACTGCAAACTTTGAATTGTTCCCAAATCGAAAGAACCTCCAACACTAAAACCAGCTCCTATATCGTGTGATGGAGAGCCTTTAACCTTTACATCAGCCAAAACTGCTGCAAGTCCTGCCGCCAGAACGGCAATTAAAGCAGCTTCATCGCTGCCGCCGACAACATCAATGATCCGCTGACGAAGTGCTGCAAACGCAGGATCGCGAAGAATTGCCCCCGATGTAGTTTCAAATGCTCCCGATATTCCAAGGGCCGCCAATCGTTCGGCACCAGCCAAAGGTTGATCTCCTTCTTCTGTGGTACTTTCAACCGCAAGTCCCTGCAAAGCTGTGCCCAAACTACTTAAATGACCACGCATACCTGAATTGGACAACTGGTCGCGTAAAATACCGGCAACAAGGTCTGCCAAAGGAGTGCTACTTCCGGTTGAAGTTTCAGTTCCTTCTTCCCCATCTTTTTGAATCATGGGTTGTATTCCTGCCCCCTGCTGAATGGTATGGGTTAATTCGTGCGCTAGTAATTCTTTCCCTGACCGACTGCCCGGATTATATTTTCCGCTGTTAAAATAAATATCGTTACCAACAGTAAATGCCTGTGCATTGATTTGTTTATTCATATCAACCGCAGTTTGTCCGGTATGAATATTTACATTGCTAAAATCTGTTCCAAACCGGTTTCCCATAAAAGAGCGGGTTTGTTCATCGATTTGCATCCCCGATCCCCT
This sequence comes from Draconibacterium sp., assembly GCA_041737765.1. Classification (GTDB taxonomy): domain Bacteria; phylum Bacteroidota; class Bacteroidia; order Bacteroidales; family Prolixibacteraceae; genus Draconibacterium. The sequence goes on from JBGSRA010000032.1 coordinate 33,355, forward strand.
GGTATTTTCGATTTGAGTATTTATATTTTCAGAAGCTACTGATGTTTGAGAAGATTCTGTTGATTTTTTCTGAATTGGCTCTTCTTCTTCCTCTGATTTCATCTGCAATTTTTCCTCTTCTTCCAAAGGCTGCATTTGTATTTTTTCTTCCTCTTCTTCAGGCTGCATTCTGAGCGATTCGCCATCATTCATTCTCATTATTGTGTTGGCTACCGCATCAGCTTCCTGTTCGTATTTGTCTCCCGGTTCGCCAACTTTTAGTCTAGGTTGAATTACAGGTTGCCGGAAGGGATTAATCAGCTTACTACTCTTTGGATATGTTGTTAACTGAACCATTTTTATGACATTTTAAAGTTTTAATCCTTTTACGGATATTGAGTCTTAAAGTATTCATATACATTAGGACGTAAAGCCTTCAAAGTATCTGCCTGACTTTGATACATTGCAAATGCTTCAGCGTAATATTCATCATAATCAGTTGCTGTTACTGCATAAGTACTTACACCTTTGGCAAGTCCGCCATCGAGCCTGACTGCCGCTCTGAAACTGCCCGTTCCGGTAGCCGCACTTGATGATGGCCCTCCACTTCCTCCGCTTGCTTCATTTGGTCTGAAATCGAGTGCATGACCGATTTCATGAATCATTGTAAATGCTTTTTGTTCCGCATTCATGCGGAAAAAGTCGTTGTAAACAACAATTCTTCGTTCCCAGGTTGTGCTTCCTGCAGCCCTGGTTTGTTTGTATTCGGCTACCTCATTATGGGGACCACGTGCATCCAGACTGCGGTGAATTGGAATTCCGGTAACTCTGGCAAGTAAACTGGCCGGCACACGGTTTAATCCTTCCAACACCTGGTCGAACTGGCTGTCAGTCATTGCTTCAAGTGGATCTCCCAAAGGATCGTTTCTGACTGGTACAGCATTGGTTATCTGATATGAATTTGCAAATCGCTGACGACGTTGATCAGCAGTCTCAGTTGAAGTTGTTGCATTAAAATTGCCTAATTTTTCAACCAGAAGTTGTACATTCTGAATCCGGGCGCTTCTTGGTCCGGTGGCTTCGAATTGAGCGGAAGTAAAACGGAAATTTGCATTCGGACCAAGGATAGCTGTATCAGCAGGATTTGTGAAACTGGTTAAATCGAGATGTTGCACGGTAGTTCTGTTTACAACCGGAGATTCAGTTGAACTGCTGCTCAGATTGAAATTGTACAACATTAAAGCTCTTAGTGCATCCGACACCCATTCTTCACCGGTAGGAAAACCTCTGACAACATATGTTACATTGTAACCAGAACGAACATCCATCACAATTCCCCTGACAAAATAGCGCGAAAGAACTGATTGCCAGTCGAAACCGGTATCATAAATAATTCCTTGCCGCGAAGAGGCAGCATAATCTGACAATGTATTTACAGCACTTTCTTCAGGCATTGGAACCATTTGGATGCTGGTTGGTGTTGTGGAGATGTTTTGTTCCAACGATTTTCGCGATTCCGGGTTATAAGGAATTAAATCTTCATTTGGAATTAAAGGATGCATTTGGAGTTTTGGTTGACTTATATTTTCCTCATTTTCTACAGAGGGTTGCATACCCATAGAATTTACATGTAACATGCTCATTACTTGCTCAGCAACAGTATCAGCCTGTTGATCAGACCTATCATTGGAATAACCAACTGGTTTTTCGTTTTTCTGAATTTTAGAAGCAAGCGTTAACATTTCACAATCTCTTTATTTATTTGCCAGATGGATAGATTCAATCGTAATAAAACAGGGTATATTTACAGTTAAAGGTTGATTTTCCAGGGAAGGTTCAGAAAAAGCAGTATTTCTCAAAATAATGCCTGTTACGATTACATTTTTCCCTTCAAAACGTTGAACTTCTTCCTTTGGCCGAACTGCTTCCTTATGATAAGGAGGTAACAAATTCACTTCCAATGAGTCATTTATTTTTAATTTATAAAGCCCGGAGTGATTACCTTCACCCTTTGTTGATAGTGTACTTTTGACATAAGTACCTGTTATTGTTACCTTTGTATTATATTGAATTTCGGTGTTATTCTTTTGCATATTATCAGGTGATTTAGTTATGTTGCACGCAATAAATAATATTTGAATACTGACGAAAACCAATTTCAGTATCATGTCTTTTCAATTGTCATTGTAGTTGGTCTGTCGCCGTGTTGTTTTGTGTCATGGTGTTGTTCATGAAAAGTCTGCCCTTTTTTAGCAGCTGTTCCGTACATGGCGAAATCCCAATTTTCATTTTCTACATCACCAGCTACAGCATAATTTTCTAAAGTTACTGTATCCTTTTGATCGTTACTTTTCATCACAACACCTCCCCAATGAAAATTCCATGTACTTTCACCAGGATAATTAGTACCACCAGATGACATAGTATATCCTTGTCCAACATCGGGATTCACATATTTATTTATTTCCAAATATTTATCTATTTCTTCCCGCTTTGATTCGGACATTTTATTGTAAAACGACATCATGATGTTTCCATACTCTTCCACTTTTGCCCAATAGATATCACTTTTTATTTTTTTGTCGGCTTCAGTTGCAGCGGTATTATAATCGGCAATAGCTATATTTATTTCAAGCTGTTTAGCATCGGCTTTTGCAATAGTATCGTTTATTTCTGTTTTTACCGCTGCTGAAGTTGATGGATTTAACAACCATTTGTTGAGCAATTTCTTCATTATTTCTGCTTTCATTAATGCAGGTGTTGTTGCAGATGTTTTAGCATTAGTTTTCGTCATCGCATCGAAATGTAAGGCATTTCTTCGATTACCTCCCACTACTACTGCGCAACTGGTTCCACAATCATCAGAGATTTTCATATTATTGCCTGATGTAAGATTTTGAACATTTTTAGGAATTACTTTCTTTAGTGTTTTCTTATTACTTCCCTGTGATACACCAAAGGTTGTGCTTTCTTCTATCAGCTCTATTCCGGAACCAACTTTTGCCAACATAGCATTCGATGCTGCGGCTTTACCTGCTTCAGCATATAAATCGTGATTAGGATATCCAACTTTAACCGCTGTGGTTAAATCATCTGATATTCTATAAGAATTTCCAATTGCTGCACCGGCAGTACCATTTGCCTCAAGATATCTCTGGATTAAATTACTTTTTCCTTTTGGTTGCAATGCTGCACCCTGCTGTACTGTATGCGTCAGTTCGTGTGCCAGTAAATGTTTGCCTCTTCCTGAATTTGGATTATACTGTCCTTCATTAAAATAAATATCACTACCAATAGTAAACGCCCGAGCTCCCAATTTCTGGTTCATCTGAAACGCATTTGAGTCGTTATGGATTTGAACACTGCTGAAATCATTTCCAAATGCATTACTCATAAATTTATTTGTATCTGAAGGTAAGGATTTGCCATTTCCATTTGACATCTGAATTTGTCGTAAAACAAATGGAGAAGCAAATTGCTCCCCTGAACCGGATTTAGTTTGCAACATTTCCTCTTCTTCACAATTTGCGCACTTCATTTGAATTTGCACTTCTTCCTCCTCTAATGGTTGCATCCTCAATTTTGGCTGCATCACTTCATCCTCTTCCTCAACAGGCTGCATTTGCATGGAATCGTTGTCACTCATTCTCATTACTCTATCGGCAACAGAATCGGCTTCCTGCTCATATTTATCGCTTGTTTGGCCAATTTTTAGTTTTGTTTGAATCCTTGATTTCTCAAAAGCTTTATTTAGAGTTTCTTTTTTTTGCAGTGGTTTCAACTGGTACATAATTCATTGGCTTTAAATATTCTTAAATTACCTACTGTATAATCATGAACGACTTAATTGCAATTTAATTTAGTTTCGATTATTATTTTCTAATCAATCTCGTTTAAGAAAAAGTATTTGGAGTATAATTGGATGCCCAGGCATAAAGTCGCTGAGTCCATGTTGAGCCAATAGCTCTAATGTGATCTGAAATATCACGAGGACCACTGGTATTAGTTGGTTCATACCAAGAGTCCCATACATCTATTCCTGCCTCAGCTGAAATTCCCAATAAATCTAATCGGTTTTCTACTGCGGATTCAGGATGATAATAAGTGTGTAACGTCCAGCCTTCATAATATGGTAAAGGAGCTATGCGTGTAAGATCTTCCAAAATATATTTTACCCAAAAATTACGCTCAAACTCTCTTGCCATTCCATCCTGATCCGACTCCGAAATGCTTGGGGTGTTACGAAGACGAGCTCCATTCCACCATGAATACAATTGCACTAAAATACTAGCGCGATCTACTGGTTCAATAGATCGTCCTATGGCCGTTTTTGCACTACCTACATGTGCAATTAGTTCAGCTTTTGTACCCGCAAGTGCTCGAAGTGCACCATTAAGATAACGTAATGGATGTGTTTCTCTATTCACCTGTTGAGTAAACCATCCCCCCTGCATTATGTCAATTGTTTCTCCCACCCCCGCTTGAAGTGCGTCTTCAATCGAGCCGCGTAATGCTTCGCTTTGCAATATTCTTGTAACCGAGGTCGCATTTAGAGCAGCATCTCCAATCCATCCAAGTGCACCAACAGAAACAGTTGTTAATACTGCAGCATAAAAATCTGCTCTTGCTTTTGCTTCCTGTGATGCAGCTACCAATGTATCTGAAAAACTTTGATGTGCAGCGGAATAAGCTTGCCCCTGAGTACGAACACCTATTTCCCAGGATAACATAGCCGGGATAATTTCTGCATCGAGCAAGTCATCAAGATCTTGGGCAACCCTTAAGTTTTCAGTCATAGTATTGGTAGAAGCCTCAAGATTGCTTTCACTTCGAAGAATCCACCCACTGCGAATACCTGCCGAGACATCTAAATCTGAAGGACTAGAATTGTTAGAAACTACAGCTTCGCCCCGAACTTCAATCCAATCCTGCTGACTGTTCAAAAGCTCCATATTTGTACCACGGTTTACCGATAATAATCCGTCATCTATTTCAATAAAATCACCAGGTGTAGCAGATGTATCACCGGGCGCTGATCTTAATGGAACATGCTGCGTAACTGTTAAAATATAATTAGTGGATTTCTGTGCAACTTTTTGCAAAGGTGTATTTCTTTCATTTAATTTTTGTTTTTCCCCAAATTGTCTATTTACCGAAAGAGACTTTTGCCCCATTACATCAGCTTCATTTTCCAGCCCTTTATCATCGTTTATTGAAACACTTTTAATTTGTTTTATTGGTTTTACTCTTCCCTGTAACTGTTGTACTGCGTGCCATCCTTCATGAGGTAAATATTTCTCTTGTCCCGGACCAACATGAATATCCTGTCCTTCAGTATAAGCTAATGCATTTATACTTGAAGGTTTGCTTGAATTATAATGTACACGAACCCCTGAAAGATCAATTCCGGAAAGACTTTCAAGTCCATTCCTTACCGATGATGGTAATCTTGTATTTTTTATTGTCCCAATTGAATTTTCATAGGATTGAATAGGCTTTTGTTTTTGAAAAATCCTTTCGTTCTCGTTTATATGGATTTCCTGAACTACGTCTTCCTCTTCTTCCTTAATCGGCTGCATCCTTAACTTTGGCTGCATTTCTTCATCCTCTTCCTCAGCAGGTTGCATCCGCATAGTTTCGGTTGTACTCATTCTCATCACCTGGTCAGCAACTGCATCAGCCTCCTGCTCATATTTGTCACCCGGCTGTCCGATTTTCAATTTTGGCTGAAATCGCGCTCCTGAATAACTTTCTTTAGTTTGTGACTCCAATTGTAACATATCAGATATTTTAAAGTGTCCTCCTGTTTTTGTGATACTCTCTTTTTATTCCTTCAATAATATCGTTCTGGTTAATCAAATTGCTTTCCCTGCCAAGTGCCCTGAGTGAACAATGCTGTATAATGTTGATAATTGCACCACCGGCAATTTCGTATTTTTGAGCAATTTCGTTCAGGTCGATGGTTTTATCCAATTCAACTGCATCTGAAAAACCGTTTTTCCAGATTTTAAATCGTTCATCTGCATTGGGTAAGGGGAAAAATATTATCGACTGAAACCTGCGCATAAACGCGTCGTCGATATTTCCTTTCAGATTGGTTGCAAGTACTACCAACCCGTTATAATCTTCAATTCGTTGTAAAAGATACGAAACCTGCTGATTGGCAAACCTGTCGTGTGCATCGCGGGTACTGGTACGCTTTCCGAAAAGTGCATCAGCTTCATCAAAAAAAAGTATCCACTCCTTATTTTCTGCCCGGTCGAATAATTTTGCCAGGTTTTTTTCGGTTTCTCCAATATATTTCGAAACCATCTGCGACAAGTCGATGCGATATACGTCGCGGTTGGTTTTTTGGCCAAGCAAAGCTGCAGTTGTGGTCTTTCCCGTTCCGGGTGGACCATGAAAAAGCGACCTGTAACCGGGTTTTAATATCTTCTCCATTCCCCAGTCTTTCATCAGTTTATGATGATGTGTAATCCAGGTTTCGATTTCGTTTAACTGCAACTTTACATGGTTATTTAAAATTAGGTCGTCCCATTCCATTTTTGTTGAAAGCAATTTTGCAGGAAATTCAGCGCTGAAATTTGGTTTTCGGGCTTCACCAATCGTAAAAAGATCGAGAATTTCCTGCGAAACACTGATAGCACCGCTTAACATGGGTTCATTTTTATCAATTTCTTCCATGCTAATAATATTTTCTTTGCTGAAAGTGTGAAATCCATCGAAACAACGCTGCAACGAGAATCTTTTCTGAAGGTTATTCCCTGCCAGAATAAACATGGCTGTTTCGCCGGTTGGAATAAAACCATTGTGATTTTTACCATGTTTACCGCCAAATTCAGTGTAAATCTGCTGTGTTGTTTCATTTTTTGCAAGAAACATATCAAGCAATTCGGGTTTAATATGTGGAACTAAAGCAAGAGCCAGCAGAAACCTTTCTTCAAAATCGAACTGATGATTTTGTATGAAAGTTGCAAAAGCGGAAGTACTTCCGTTTATATATGGCGGAGAAATTTCGTAAACACTTTTATATTCTGTCTCTTTTTTTGCATTCAACAGCGAGCGTGTTTTCAAAATCTCCCTGAACCAGGCTATTTCCCGGTCGATATCAACTGCATTGGCTTCTATTTTGCTTTTATCTACCATTCAACATATAGTATTTGTTCGCACCATGGCAATTTTACCAAACTATATGACCAGGGTAATTTTTCGAGCATAATATCGAATGTATTTCTCTCAACTACAAGTGTCCATGACTGACCCGATCTTTTTAAAATTCCGTCACGTTGCAGATAAGTTTCCCTTAATGCGGCAGGATTAGTGGTTTTCAGGGCTTCCCACCTTTCAAGTACTGTTTTTATCAGAAAAATACATTCTTCCTTTTCTTCTTCCGAAAGAAATACATTTTTAGGTACCGGTTCAGAAATATCAAGTCCACATAAAATTTTGTTTAGCGGCAGGTCATTTTCTTCAGTCAGTTCCAGCCCGGTTGCAATAAACTGCAACAGATGAACTGCCTTAAAAGCTTCAGACTGGCTTTTAAACATTAATTCCTTATCAAGCAAGTTTAAACCTTCGAAAAAATATTTAAGAAATGGATGAACCAGCACCAATCCAGCGTTGAAAACAATTGTTTGTTCCTCATCGGATATAGATTGCTGTGTTGAAAAGAGAACAGGTTTGGTATGATTTTCTTTTCTATTTATATTTTCTAATTCCCTGGAATCCTGTATTCCTGATATTGCAGATTCCTCCGTTTTTACATCAGTTTTCCCTGAGACATTTCTTTTTACTTTAACCAAAAACTGTTCAACCACACCAGATATTTCAGTGTCATTTTTTACAGGTAAATTTCGAATAATCTCAACAAGGATTTCACTGTGTGACGGAAAACTGGTTACAGATTGAATTACAGCTGACAAAATCAATAAAGTTTCTTTTTGAAATGAATTTTGTTGTTTTAACTGCTCAGAATTCAAAATTTGAAGGAGAATTCTTTCCTTTTCATTTTCTGGCACATTCGACAAAACAGAGCTGAAAATCTGATGAATAAAACCAATTTTCAATTCATCGGTTGATAATTCAAGTTCCATACTAAAATACAAAAGTGTAATCTCGTAAAAGCTTTCTTTTAACGTTTTTTTATCTGTTGCTGAATTAAAAAAGGAATATAAATACTGAAACTGTACAGTGTAACTTTCCAACAATTTCTCATTCAGTTTTTTAAGAAAAGTATGAAGTTGTGAATGGTTCAATTGAAAAATAAATCGCTGTCTTACTTTAGGTTTTCTTAGTAAGGGAATTACTTCTTTATTAAATACTGCTTTGTCAACATTTAAAGCTTCTTTAAATATATGTCCAACCACCTCATTTCCAGACGATGTTTGCCACCAGGGTAAATGGCCTGATTGCAAAAAATAAATAAACTGCTCCAGAAAATTTTTTGATTTTGTTGTTACAGTTAATTCCCTCTTTAAGCTGATGTTATTGCCTTTTACTGCATTGAAATTTGTAGTTTTTGATCCTGATATCATTTGTTTGGTTATTTTATTTCTGATTTCCTTTATTATTCTCTCAACAAACTCATTTTCAAGTTCACTTTCCGAAATAACACCAAGATCAATTTCAAGTTTATCTATTCTGATTATTTCGTCGCTTCCCGATAACGATGTAAATAAAACATCGAGAGCAAGCAGTAGTTTTTGCCTGACAATTTCAGAGGTTATGTTTTGAATGTACTGAGCACGACCACGTTCAGGAATTGAGAGTTCCAGAACCTGACGATTTATTATGTGTTTTTGCTCACTCATTCAAATTTTTCAGTTATCCCCGGTTAAATAATTTTTTAATTAACTGCGATTTATTTTCGCTGGCTGCATGCGTAATATTTTTATTAACAAGAATATTTACGATTGAATTATTCGATAAAACAGAGATTTCATCTTCCGATAATTCGTCACCGCCACCGCTTGATACTACTGCTTTTACCAATTCTTCCTTCGATTCGGTTCCACTTTTGGTAACACCACGTTTTTCAAGAATTTTCACCAATTCGGCTACCGGTAAAGCTCCTGTATCAACTTTAACTTTTGGATTTTCGACTGTGCTCTGGCAATTCTGCAACTGGTATTCGATTAAAATCTCGATTGGTTTTTTGTTTTCAGGCACTGTAATTTGCAAACAATTAAGTAATTGAAGAATTACCTGTTCGTTCATTTCCTGTAATTCTTTTTGAGTAAAACCAAAAGTCTGCCGTAAACTTTGGAGCAGTTGCTGGAAGATATCTCCGGTAGCCTGGATTCCCCTGTTTTTAAGTATTACATGAACATTTTGATCTCCCCAGCACTGTAAAACACCGGTTGTGTAACATTCTTTTGCGGGTTGAACAGCACCGCAATTGCTGTTTTGATAATCGAGAATCATTTCTCCAAGTTGTTGGTAGGTTGTATTTGGCCCGACATTTATTCCCAAACAACTTAATAATCTGCGTCTTCTTTCTTCTTCTTCAAGAATATTTGAAAATATTTCATTTTCAGTAAAACCTCCTGTTTTGCGCAAATCGGTTAACAAAACTTCGAACATACTTGCACCCGATGAAGGATTCAGCTCTCTTTGGGTGACAGCATCTTTTACTGCTTCATCGCCCCAGCACTGCAGAATTTCAACCGAGTAACATTCTTTAACTGGTTGAACGGCCCCGCAATTGTTTTTCTGATAATCGAGAATCAGTTGTCCCAGTTGATCGTTTGTGGTATCTGCATTAAAATCAATTCCCATACAATTTAACAATCCTTGTTTTCTTTCCATTTTTTCAAGAATCGTTGAAAAAATTTCTTTTTGGGTAAAACCACCTGTTTTTCGTAAATCGCTTAGTAAAAGTTCAAAAATATTATCTCCTTCAGTGAACTGAATTCCACGTATTCTGAGTGTTTCCAACACCGATTTATCGCCCCAGCACTGCAGAATCTCAATAGTGTAACATGTTTTCTGTTCTGCTTTTTTCACAACAATCGTGACGGTTGCTTTGTCTTCAAAACCCGTTTTTGTATTAAACAATGAATAACTAAAATAATCGGTGCCTGAAAAACCTTTATTTGGCGTAAATAACAGCGGCCCTTTGTCTGCATTTTGCTTGATGGTGCCTCCTTCTTTCGAGACTTCTTCTGATTTAATGGCAAAATCGCCTCCCAACAAACCAATATCATTTCTTAATACATCAATTTCAACCGGAGTATTAACCAGCGTAATGGCGTAATCGGGTCTTGCAAAAGGTTTAATTTCAAAAACAAAACTTCCGTCTTCATCGCACATCGGCACACAATTTTCGGTTGTGCAACACAAATATGGCAGATTAAAATCGGCAATTACTTTGCTGTTTTCTGAATTATCATACACTAAAATAAATGTACCTCCTTTTTGCACACCTGCCTGATGTTCAACTCCGGGATTTTTAATGATATAATTTGAAAAAATACCGGTTGTTTTTTTAAGGTAATACTCCCTTCTTTTAAATGAATAATACAAGCGTAAAAAGCGGTTATAAAATAGTAAATCAACCAATTTATTTACGATTGGTGACAACCGCTGAATAAATCCATTTATCAATGGTATTTGTTTTTCTGCATCTTTTGTGCCTATGTTTATTTTTTCAAGCAGCTTCAAATCAATAAGTATAAAACCGATGCTGCTTTCGAGTAACGATTTGTACAAATCCTGAAATAAATCGAAATTAAAATCGCTCAAACAGTCGGACATCGATTCGCATAGCTTACTGAGAATATCAACTATCTCCTCTATTTTTTTCAGTAATGCAGATTGCTCTTCTTCCTTTTCACCGCTGTTTAAAAGAGTTTTACTATTTTCTTTAATAAACGAAAATATCTCGCGGAAATCGCCGGTTAATCTGCAAAAGCTGAGTTTCAGAAACCTGTATTCTTCCTGAATATCTTCAAACCCACATTTGTAATCCAATGCAAGTGTCTCTGTCTTCACATCGAGTTGTAAAGCAACAATATTGAAAGGCAAATTAAATTTTGTTTTCAGGTTGGTAATTTCTTTGATTGCGAGGTCTGGTACACTACCAATCTGACCTTCTATCCTCAAAAACGAATAATCCTGAATATCAAAATACAACGGTGTAACAAGCTTATTTTTGACAACCGACTGGTCATTTGCCTGATCGTCGTAGTTTATTACCAAACCTTCAGATTCAGGAACAAACTTGCGTGTTACATTAAAATTCCAGTAATTTTTCAGCGTTCCAAGGGCGGAAAAACTGCTTTTCTTTTTCAGATCGTAATACCACGGTATTGATCTTTGGCTGAGCAGAGTGGTTTTTTCGAGACTCGGTGTTATTTTTACCGGAAATGATTTACCATCGGCACCTTTAAAACCATTTATGCGTTTCAGTTCGAAACTTTCGACCATCAGTACAATTCGGTTATGTAATGAAATTGTTTCCTGAACTAGTAATTTCTGCAGATTGTAAATTGGAGGTTGAATAAAATGATGACGATATTCAGAATTTTCGGGATTTGCAGAAATTGGTGGAATTGCCTCGCCCAACATCAGGTGTTTCGAAAATCTCGACATATCAGCACAACACTCTGACATTAAATCGAAAGCCGCATTTTTAAACTCGTTGTACGCAAGAATCAAATCCTGGAACAAATCGTAAACATACTGAACACCCAGATAGGAAGTTAAAGTTGCATCCGAATCATTTAAGAAGTTCTGGATTTTTGCCAGTTTATTTATTACCGAAGTTGTTTCAAACGGATTTTTTTCTCCATACGATTTAATAAGCAAAGGCCTGTAAACATCGTAAGTTTCAGAAAATGCTTCAATTAATTTATCGAATATGGCCAAAACTGCATTTGCATAACTTTTTGAAAAATCGGTATAGCTTTTTGAGTTAGCACTGTCGGGAAAAAACAAAACCCTTTGCAGGTTAATTACAGGCAAACTGAATTTTTCAGGAAATACCGCATCAAGTTTACCAGTATTTGTTCTGTTCCAAACTTTTACAAGATCGTTTTTGCTGATGAGTAATTTCCTGAGGGTTAAAATCCTTTCCTTACCAAGTTCGTCGCAACTTTTTCCCAGACATGATTTTAGATCTTTGTCGAAACTCTCGATAAAAAGCAAAACCACCTTGTCAGCCAGAAAGGTTTCATCTTCAAGTGTTTCATCTTCTGATCCGACTTTTGCACTTTCGGTAAGCAACTCGAATAAACTGATATCCTGCTTGTTATTCGAATCAACAAAAGGTTCGTAAATTGTTCCGGGTGGCAAAGTGTACGGCCGGTATTTCACATTTATACATTCGCCAATATTAATAAGATAACCTTCGGAAGTAATTCCTGTACCTTTCGAAATTGTTAATGTGTTTTCAACCGAATTGTAACTCACCTCCAAACCGCAAACCACGCCCATTCCGATTAGTCTGGCCCTTGTCAGCCTGTTTTGCTGATCGAGATAATTAACAAGGTTATTTAGTTGGGTACTTGTTAATACCTGGTTGCGTTCGAAAACCGGGTATGTATTTAGAATATCACTCATCGTATTTATTTTTTAAGCATTTCCTAAAACCGAGTAATTAAGTATAACTGCATTTTCCAGTGTTTCATCCTCCGTGCAATCATGCAGAGTTCCCGAAGGATAAACATTTCTGAGCCTTCCAAGAATGTCAGTTAGGTCGTTTAAACGAGCCGATAACATTCCAAAATCTTTATTCTTTCTGGCATTTTCAATTAGCCATGCTTTGTATTTCATTTCAAATTCAGTCATTTGTTCGCAACTTATCCAGCAGATAACAAGGAAAACATGTGCAGGAGCTTCCAGCCTGAGTTGTCTTTCGAAAAAACGCCTGAAATCCATATTATCAAATCGTCCCTGCCAATGCGGAAGAATAACACTTGCAACACAGGTATATGGATCCTGAATCTGACAGTCTTCGCATTTATCTTTGTCCAAAACAATCTGTAGTAAATTATCCTGAACTTCACTTTCAACACGACTGATTGTAATATCCTGCGTTTCCATATTATCAATAACTTCTTTTACCTGGTAACGTCCGTCGTTTATTTTATTTGTAGAACCCCTGATTTCAAAAATTTCTCCTACTGCAATACCCAATGTTAAAGGATTGGCAACAGTGATACTTAAATTTACCGCCGAAATATTTGTAATGGCAGTTCCCTTTAAAAATGAAAGATTTCCGTAGGAAGCAGAAAACAGAATATTGGAATGTACATTTTCTATTGTTTTAATGCTAGTGCGATTCGTAACCGAATCATATTGAATACTTTTAACCTGATATATTGCATCATCTTTCTCTGTTTCCGAAACAAGAAACTCACTTGAAATTTCGGTTGTTTTCAATGCATCGAGGTCGTTTGACAGATCTCCTTCAACTTTAAAAGTATTTGTGGCACTGCTTGCCGAAAACAGGGGAAATTTAGCATTAAAATAGAGTGTTCCCGGGTTGGCAAGTCCTTCTGTTAATGTTTCAGGCGTTGCATCAACAAAATATTTTCCTTTTACTTTTGGGCGCAACAAAACATGTTCAACTACGTGAAATCCTTCGTTGCTAAAAAATTTCTGTATGATAAAATCATTGAAAAGTTCTACTGCATTTGTATCGTAACCACCTTTAAAAGTGACTGAATTCGGAGTGATTTTTTGTATTTCAAAAGATTTGGAATAAGAAAATTCACCTGTAATATCATCAGCCGGAATTGGTTCTTCAACTTTTATAACAGTTTTGGCAGCAACCAGTTCGATAGAAAAAATGGTGTAATCACCGTCAACACTGTCAGAACCAGATACTTTTATATTATCGCCTTTAAATAAATTTGCAGTGAGGTCGCTTTCAACAGTTATTGTATTTTTCTCCTTGTTTGCTGAATATGCAAATGTTTCGGTAAAACCAATTGTTCCGTCATCAATAACAGAAGGCAAAGTTTCGGTTAAATTTACTTTAACATCAGCACCACTGGCAGTTGCAGAGGCAACATGGTATTCTCCGTCGTTTCCAGCAGAACCGGATATTTGTATAACACCCGAAACAAGATTTGATATTTCACTCGCCAGTGGATCGTTAAAATCAGAACCAACACTTTCAGCCAAATCTATTCCTGCGTTGTTGAAAATGCGAAAACGGTATGCTCCACTTTCATCTGAAAAATAATATTTGCCGCTTTGCGAACTGTAATTTACCAGTTGCCATAAAATTTCAGGGAGTTGTTCTTCCGCTTTTTTCAGCAGATCTTCTTCTTTTTCAGTGTTATAAAGCAATTCGCCCAATGGAACAACATTCGAGGGAATAGTTTCGCTTACAACAATTTCTGTTGTTCCTGCAACGTCGGTTGCCGAAACAACTGTATAAATACCGTCATTATCCTGTGAATCTTCGAAAACCAAAACATCGCCCGTATTTAATATTTCTGCAATGTTACCGTCAATCACTATTTTTTTCGAAACTGTATCTACTGAAATAACATCAACTTCCGATTTACTTTCGCCGGCAACCAGATACTGTCCGGTTAACAGTTTATCCGATGCGTTTGTACTTAAAGGTTTCGAATACAGTTCGTAACTAACGATGGCAACCGGTGGATTGGGTTCCATGTCAACAGAGATAGTGTATTGAATATAATTGAGTAACGGGCAGGCCAGGTTATTCCGGTTCGATTCGATATTAGTATAAAACTCGCCGGTAAACAGCTCAATAAGTTTTTTAATATCAGTATCAAGAATTCCGCCACTAAAACTGTTGGGATAATCAATTTTTTTGCTGATTCCCAAAACTTCATCGTTGCCACAACCAAGTGTAAAATAATAGCTGGTACCGCTATTTTCGGAAATTACCTGGTAATTGGATTTATTCAAACCATTGATGATTGTTTTTTCAAGGGCCAGTTTTGCTTCATTTTCACTTTCGAAAGACAAAAAGCTTCTAAGTAAAACTTTTGGAGTTGTATCCGAAATTTCAAATTCAAAATTGTCGCCAACCGGAATAATGTTGAACCCAGTTGAAAAATGTAAATTATCACCTTTAGATTCATCTATTCCGGTAAGAAATGATGCTCTTCTTCTGAGACCTGAAATATTATCGATATGCCATATTTCGCAGGGATCCTGGTGATTAAATCCCTTTCCCCGGGCAGAACTGATGGCTGGATATGCATTCAAAAAAGCAAGTTTATCTTCAACAAGTTCGTGAGGTGCTTTAAATTCGCCCGACAACTTGAAGGTAAGTAAGGCGTAATCAGCAAAGTTTTCGGCAAATCTGCCAATCAGGTGGTCGAGAAATTTGTTTTTTCTGATGAAGAAATCCTCTTCACTTTCGGCAATTGTATTTAGTGAAACCGTGTGCCCATTTTTATCGACATACAATTCGGTGGCATTAGGAACAATATCGAATAATGGCTGTGTGTAATAAGTTCTGCCTATGATGTAATTTCCAAATTCATCTTTTTCGGCATTCATCGAGAAAAGGTCCTTGACATGTGCCAACTGCGAAAAATAATTGGCCAGCAACTGATCGAAATGCATCAGAAATCCTTTTAACTGTCGTGCACCGGCTTTTCTTCGTTCGTTAACTACCTTGTTGTTTCCCATATTTGGCAGACCTTCATCACCAATTCCATAAGTTATCGGGAAATCGTTCTGAATGCTTTCGTAACTTTCCAAATCGCGGTATTCACCTTTGGGAACTTCAAAATCGAGTACCGGGTTGTATAATTTCGATACACGTTCAATATCTTCCAACACTTCCATTAGTTCTTCAACTTTTGTTGCCGAAGCCCTGAATGGCAACTGATCTTTGTAAAACACTATTTTTGAATCGAGTACACTTAACCGCGGCACATAGTTTTGTTCGAAAGCCAGTTGCAGACACCATTTTACAGCTTTCGATTCTATCGAACCATCTTCATTATCCTGTGGAATATTGGCAATCTGAATTGTTTTAACTGAAATTACGCCTTGAACATCCATTATAATCTGAATGAGATCTGAAACGTGGATAAACTTTTTCCGGTCGGCCTTTTCCAATTCGTTGTCGTCGATAAAACCATGTTCGAGCGCAGGCCCTTCAAAAATCTGATCTACTGAAAGACATTCATCTTCAACGGTAATATAAAAAGTCAGAAGTTCACCTTCAGTCAGTAAATCAGACGAAATATCTTCGGTAACATAAATTTTAGTTGTTGATGAATCGGTATCAACTGTTAACGATTTTACAGTGTAATCGCCGTCGTTGCTCCTTGAACTGGTAATAGTAATTATGTCACCTTCCACCAAAAGTTCGTCAAGGTTCGCACCAACTTTAAAATATTTATTCGTGATATCAGTTTCGAGTATTGAAAGTTCCTGCAGTTTTTTGCATTTATCGAGCATCTCGTCGAGCGTATAAAAATAAACCGTTGGTGACAGGAATTTAGCTATTTCATGATAGATTTCGGCCTGAACAGTTTCAACATCAGCATCTTTTTGCAGTTCAATATCAGCACAAACAGCAATCTTTTCAACTTTTAACGCGCTCAGCTTATAAAAATCCTCACACAAGTTGCGGTTGGCATGTAACCGGGCTTTTACAGCTTCAACAATTTCTTTTATCTTATTGATCTTTTGAAGATAAAAGGCAAGTAAACTGTTGACATCATAATAAATAAAATTATTGATCTTATTTTCGATTTCAACCAGTCCGGGAACCGGAACGATATCGGAAGCTGTTGTAATTGTGCCAGTTAGTTTTACAAGATTGTTTTCGGTTTGATAACCAAAGTTGTAATTTCCGGGAGAGTTGTAAAACTGTATGTAGATGTTTTGAACATCTGATTTTACACTTATCAACTCGTTCCAATCGGTATTTTCGCTGTCCCATCGCGGAAAATCGACAGATATTTTTATACTTAATCCGTTAAGATTTGTATCAGGTAAGTGTTCTTCAATAACAAGAGTTCGTGTGATGGTATTTTCGTTGAGATCGCCGTATTCGTCACATTTTTCAAACTCAAGTAAAATATCGTATAAAATACCAATGTCAAGCGGTTTCTGACCCGGAATTGCCGGATCGGGAAGATAATCGAGTTTACTTTCATCTTTATGAACGTAAACAGGAATTTCGTTTGATTTTGATTTTTCAATCCAGGCATTTTTTACACCGACATGCTGGCAATTTGTTTCCGACAAATCGTGAATATCAACATCAATCATCAGTTTCCGGTAGTCATTAATTGTAACCGGCGCATTTGGAAGTATTTCGCGGGCAGTAAAAAAGTTGCGGATATCGCGGGCATTTTTATTGTCCGGGTCATTTGCAAGCAGATCTTCAATGTTATATGAAGCACGGTATCCCAGTTCAGTAATTGCATAAGCAAGCACTTCCAGAATACTGACACCGGGATCGTGGATATTGTAATCAGTCCATATTTTCCCTGCAACTTTCTGAATGTATTTTATCCCCTCTTCGCGCAGAAAATCGTATTGCTGACTTTTCGATTCCGGTGCTTTTTTCGATATAGTAATTGATTCTGACATTCAATTTAAGGTTTTATTCGCACGGACATTCATCCGATGACGCAATTTCAAAGGTTTCAACAACATTATCATCGCAGGCACATTCGTCCTCATTTTCAAGAACAGTAATGATATGACCGGCTGCCGAACCAAGTACTGATGCTGAAGACGAAGCAACCGCTTCATCAACGTCTTTTTCAGGATTATTGGCCGGATTGCCGGGTATGATATGGAACATCTCAAAACAGGTAATATAATCTACATATTCCTGTTCCTCAACAAAATTCAGGATAACCGATTTATGTATTTTCCCTCCAAACACAATATCGGAGCCGGTTGCGTACGCCCACGGCGAAAGGAATTTTATCAATGCTTCATTTAGTTTAACCGAGTAAATCCCTTTATCGAAACCGATATGAAACCGAACATTGAATTTCACCCTGATTTCCTCGAACAAAGGATTGTAAACGTGCAGATTAATATAAGGCGACTGAATTTTACTGATGAAGCTTTTAATATCGTCGAGCGTAACCAGGCTTGTGCGTGGTTTTAGCGGATCCACTGCATTTTTGTTGCGGATATTGGAAACAACAACGAGGCTGACATTTCCCGGCGATGCTTCGTTTATGGTTGTTGATGTTCCTTCAAAACGGGTGTGGTTCAAACACTTCACTTTATAAACCGATGGGAAATTCTGTAAAATAATACGTTCGTAATCCCAGATTGTAATTGCACGGTTTTTATGACGAAGCCGCTCGCTGACACGGGTATAAAACTCATCGCTTTCTTCCTGAATTTTTCCGCCAAAAGACGTAAAAGGCTGCTCAATTTTTTTAATCGACGAATCGGCTACAACCATTTTCGAAATTGTTTTTTCAGGCAGCGGTTTGGCCAGATAATCGGGATCGTTGTTTTTATCGACAAATTCAACTTTGGCCGCCTGACATTTAACATCAATCAGGTGCGGAATTCCGTCTGAGTCTTTTTCTGCAGCAGCACGCAGCCAGTAATAACCGTTGGTAAGCACATTATTTTCTTTCGATGCTTTCGATGGAATATCAAAAAGAATTACGCCAGTTGTAATCAATCCTTTTGTGGAATCTGAAAGAATATTCTGATCGGCAAAATCTTCCCAGTTATCGCCAGCCAGGTAACTCCATTTAATTACAGGTGGTTTCAAATCGGGATTGGATGTACCTTCGGAAATCTGGAACAAAATCGAAAGATTTTGAGGCGGAACCAAATCTCTTACACCAATATAAAGTTCGCCCTCATTGTTGTATTGCGGGAAAAGAAAATTGTCGGAATTTGTTGAATTTATTTCACCAACACCCATCGGATGAACAGCAAAAACCTGCTCTATCCTTTCGTTGTAATCTTCTTTTTTGACATTTACCGTATTAATTTTCACTGACGAAACATAATCAACCGAAATGGTTTCAATCTGAGGTGTGTATGGTTCTTTGGGCAAATCCTCTGAATAATCGGGTTTTGGGGTAGTAGAGTTAATAGCATTTAATACTGCTTTTGTATATGACAACTGGTAATCTTTGTGACCAAAATCAGTCCCATCCAAAGTAACTTTCAAAAACCCTTTTTGGCTTTTCTGGTCGTATTCAGTGAATGGTTCCAGTTCTGTATCACGATTAACATTGCCTAAAACAGTATGGGGTGGCTCTCCCAAAGCATCGGAATTTTCAAATGATAACACATTGTCGGCTAGCAGCTTGCCGCTGGAATTTGTAAAAAGTTGGTTCTTAGCCGGAGTTATTGCTTTCCAGCTTTTTTTATCGAGAAGGTTGGTTTTGGCTAAAAAGGATGTGTTACTTCTTTGAGTAGCTCCCGTTGGATTGTAATATTTGCCGTAATAACCGCCAAATCCGGTGGCATCTTCAGGAAGTCCAAACCATTTCAAGTTAACATTTAACTGGTTTAGCGATTTCTGGAAGATTTCCCAGCTTCCGATATAAAAGTTTGATGTTACAATCGGACGGTTTCCAAACGGTTGAAATGGTTTCCCCGGATCAAGAACAGATTGATCGTTTTGTATCACCAGATTTTTAACTTCCCTGACATCTACAACGAGATCAACACTTTCGAATTTTAAATCTTTCAGAAAAGAGTAAACAAAAGGATCGATGATACTTTTTGTGTTCAACTCAATTTTCAGTACAGGCCATTTTGTTTTAATCGGATCGAGCAATGCTTCCTCATTATAGGCAACAATCGCTTCCTGATCGCGGGTGATGGTGCGTTTAATAATTATCCGTTTTTTGACTTTATCGATTTTTGTAAAATGAAGCGGGTCGCCAAAACTGTAAACGAGGTCGTTCATTTTGTCGGTGCCCACATATTTAATATCATACAATTGTTTCAGGCTGGTAAAACCTGAGGCTCCCAGTTTATTTCTTTCTGTAATTATGCGTGATGCTACAGTAATTCCAATATCATAGTCCCTGATCTGATTTCCAAAGCCTTTTGAAGGATCGTCGAAAACCGGACCTTCCGATGGTTCTGATCCAGCAATATCTTCAGCTTTTGTGGCTGAATTTACAAAGTCGAGTACACGTTTTGCAATAATGGGATCGACATTTTCCCAGTCGGCACCAGAAGAATAGTTTTTCTCCCAAACCGGCTCAATCCATTTTTCCTCACCACTGAATTTCAGCCGGAAAGCATCAAATAAAAGTTCATCGTAAATATTATCCAGAATTGAGGTTTGAGGCAAATTAAGATAAATGGTCACAATTCGCTCACCTTCTGCCAGAAACAGGTTTGGTGAAGCTATGGCCATTCCGATTTCTGAAAGTTCACGGTCGGCAATCAAAGCATCATCACTGCCCGCTTTCAGATTTGGAAACTTAATTCCGCCAAAAGTTCGCCAGCTTTTTTCGTCGTTATTAATTTCTGCACCTTTCCCATCTTCAGAGTTGGCAACCGGAGAATGATAAATGCGGTAATCATTTTTGGGATAAGGTATATACTTTGAAAAATTGTTGTGTTTGTTTGTAAACACAGTCTTTATTTCAGCAACCGTGGCTTTATTAAGTGCGGTTTCTTCCTTCGTTGCGTAAACTACATTATTTCCAAGTTCGTCTTTTCCGGCTTTAAATTCGGTAGCTTTTTTCAGCAATGTTGCTGATACATGTTTTGCGAGTTCAAAAATCAGGTAAACCTGGTCGGGAACTGCAGGTTTTTCAACCAAATGAAGCACATCGCGGTAATAAAAGTCGAGATGTTTTTTGGTTATTTTGTTCATCTCGTCCTGCGCATATTTGAAAAGCTTCAGAAACGCCATGAACAAGGCAAAATGAGACGAATTGTACTGACTGCCTTCATCGAATTTTTTATCGAAAAAGTCTTTCCAGTTGCCATCAGCCAGATTATTTAAATCGATATAAGCTATTTCTTCGGCGAATTTTTTGACAAATGTTTTTAGATCTTCAATATTTCGTTCATCAACAGCAACATACCCCGGAAGCAAAGTTTTAAGTATTCTTTGCTCCTGGCTGGTTCCATCGCGTTGAAGCGGATTCTTTGAGTTGCAATTTACCGACATGTGTCTTTATTTTTCAGATATATCAGTTCCTTCGTTTAAATAATACGGGTAAACAATATTGCGCCTGTTGTTGGTGGCAATTATGGTATAATCAATCCTTATTTCCACCAGACCGTTTTCATTATCCTGGTTGTAGGTTATATCATCGGTTTTAATCCGTGGTTCGAAAAAAAGGATTGACCTTTCAATCTGATCACTCATTCGTTTTGCAAACGATACAGTTAATGGTTCGAACAGTAAATCTTCCATATTTGCTCCGTAATCAGGTTGCATCACCCGTTCACCCTTAATTGTTGAAAGCAGAATAATCAGGCTTTGCTTAATATCATCTTCCTCGTCAACCATTTGCACGCCGTGGTCACCACGGGTAAAAACCGGTGGAAATGACCATCCTCTTCCGAGAAATGAGTTTTCGTCTATCTTAATTTTTCCCATTTATCCTATCATTACTGTTGGTTCGCCCACTGCAGCCGATGCTCCGCAAATTGCAGCATCTCCCACCCTGATTGCCGGCATTCCACCAATTAAAACTGTTGCGCTTCCCATTGGAAACGGACTAACCGTTAGCGGGTGAACATTTGGCGGTAAAGAGCAAACATGGTTATCGCCCAAAACTGCTGCCGGCATTCCGCCAATTAAAACAGTAGCACAGCCGGGACCAATTATGGTTCCGCCATGTGTGGTAGTATCAGTTACTCTTGCTGCAGGTGGCATATATTTTCTTAATTAATCATTACTATCGATCCTTTTACTACGGCCTGACCGCTGGTTGACATTTCTGCCCCGGCGCTGCCTTCGGCTTTAAATTGTGCCTGTGCTTTAACGGTAATATTCACACCTTCGATATTTACATCGCCCGTTGCTTTTATATTGATATCTTTTGCACTTTCAATGGTTATTCCGTCCGATGACATTTCGATTTTGTTGCCATTTTCGTCTTCGATGAGAATACTGCCTTCGTCGTCGCTCAAAATAATTTTGTTGCCGTTAGGTGTTTCTGTAGTTACTATTACCTTATCGTCATCAAACGTGAATTTCATTTCGCTGCGGCTCACGTAGCCTTTTAATTTATTTTCTTCTTCCGGCGGAATAGGTGAAGGTTTTGCACTGCTAAACAATGATCCAAGAATAATCGGGTCGCGTGGGTCGCCATTCAGGAAACCAACTATTACTTCATCACTAAGCTCCGGTCTGAAAACCCAGCCACGTGAATCACCAGCCTCTATTGTTGTAAGTCTGGCCCAAACGCCATCGTTTTCATTATCAATAACGGGCAACCTTACACGGATTCTTTCCTCACCTTCAGGATCTTCGTGAATATTGGTTACAATACCAATCTGTAATCCATGAATTGATGGTACAAGTCCGGATGCCGGTTTTTCAACTATATCATTGTAAATATCAGTAAACCAGTCTTTATCAAGGCCAAATTCAATATCGGTAAACCATGCTTCTTCGCCTGACATCCGATGTGCTACCGAAGAAACAAATGCAACACCGTTAAAACGGTCTCCAAATCCTGCCAGTTCAATTACTTGGCCATGTTTGATATCGCTGAATCCCTGAATTTTAACTTTTCCCTTGATTTTCGACAAACGACTTCTCATCATTTTGGCGTCGGACCAGGCTTTTAATTCATCGTCAGCAATTTTGCCCGAGTGTTGCAATGGCAATTCTTCCAACCCAATAACTCCGGCTAAATCAGAAGCAGTAAAATTTCCCTGTTCAGTAAATGATGGTTCATCAGCTTCACCTTCAACAATTGCCTGATCAGTAAAATTCCATGAACTGCTTTTTACAGCGGTAAACTGATCGCGGGCATCCATTCCGGCTTCAAAATCATACACATTATGCCCGTATGCAAGTTCAAGAGTAGGTTCGGCAGAAAGGTCGGGAGCTTTTACTGTAACTTTTCCGTCATCAACAAAAACGAGTTTTCCGTTCACTTCGGCACGGGTAACCAAAAAATCCCAGTCGGTAACATGATGCTGAACCATTTCCTTGTGGGTAACTGTTGTAGCTTCAATTTCCGACTGAAGTCCGTAACCACCGACAATTTCTTCAATTATCTCACTGTCTTTAACATCTTCAAAATATTTGCTTTTTCTGCCAATGGTCATTTTTACACTTTCATCTTTCAAATCGAGAAATAAAAAAGATGGTTTGTCTTTTTTCGACTGAATGCTGTGTTTTGTAATGATTCCCTTAAAAATGGTACTTTCATCAGAATGATATCCTGCCTTTATTTCTATTTCATTTCCAGGCACAAACAAATCTCCTGAACTTACTTCAAAATCCTCACGCGGAATACTTCCATCGACAACAACAATTCTTGCCGTTGGGATTTTATTCACCGATTTAATTACAAAAATACTTTCAATGCCAATTTCACTGCTGATTGCCTGTCCGTTCGACAATACAGTGAATGTGGCAAGATCGGTTTCTGCCTGTGTTGGTATAATTCTCGATTCAGCCATTCTCTTTTTTATCAATCGGTGGGAGCACAAGTTGCTGTCCTGCCTTTAATTTTCTGAAATTATTGATGTTGTTAACCCGGGCAATTTCGAGGTAATACTTTGAGTCTCCATAAATTTTTTTAGCAATAAGCGGTAATGTTTCGCCTTCGTTTACTATTTTAAAATGGGTGAGATCAGGTGATGTTAATCTTGCCTGCGCCGCTTGTTGGGTGCGTGAAACAGATTGCTTAAACGTTGCATTTACATTTGCTCTTAAAGGAGCGCCTGAAGAATGAAAAAGTTTATATGTAACTGTGGCACTTTCCATTACTCCACTAAAGATAAATGTGCCCCAACTCAACTGGAGAAAATTTGGTTCGTGAGTTGAACCATTTAATCCCTGAGTAATTGCCAGAAAAAGATTGATTTGTTCCTGCACATATCCAACTTCGCCAACTTTCGGATTTAAGTCAACAGAAGTACCTCCAACACCCGAAACACCGGTACCATCAAAAAGAAAATCAAAAGAAACACTATCCGATTTTAAACGCCGGTATGCCTGAGTTTCAGCTGATCCACCCTGAGGAGTTTCGTCCATCCAAACCGAGCGGTAGTTTTGGCTGAATGTATTTGGATTATACATAACAGTAAACTTGTCGCCTGTTTTCGTGGTAAAGTCCACATCTTCATAAGCTTCAATGGTGAGCTTTGCAACTTCAGCAAGTCCGTCGAATAAATTTAATAATCCCATCAGCGTTCTTTTTTATCATTGATGATTTGAAGCAACATATCCACGGTTTCGGAACAACATTCTTTTTTATTACCATTACCGGGTTTTACTTCACTACCATTTCTTCCACCATTATTTTTAGAGGAATCCTCAATTGTAGCCCTGATAACCAACTCCCTGATTTCAATCATATCTCAAAGTGTTAAAATAATATTGAGGTCACATCCAGCCGTCTGAAATACTGATAGGCAAACTCAATGCTTTCAATTACAATCGTTCCCTGTTCAGCATTAAATTCTGAAATGTCCCATTTAACTGGCCAGGCTTTTATAAAATTCCATCCCTGAATTGGAATATGATCCCCATTCAATAAAATAACTGTGATGTCATTTGCTTCAAAGACATAATTTTCTACCGAATCCTTAAACCATTGCATTAATTGTGAGCCAATTAACATGCCCCGTTTCATCACCAGATTCTGATAAGTTACAGGGTTTGGCAATCTGTGTTTAAACCGGTTTTCGCCACCCTCGTGATATTCTTCAATACCTATTTCTGCATTTATTCCGGATATGGACTGAAATCCAATATCGGGTATGCCCGGGTATTTCAGGAGCAAGCCTTCAAACCGAACAACAAAATGAAATCCGAGTGGTGGATAGAAAAGAGCCATATATTGATTGATTAACTAATATTCAGACTATGAGAATTCAATATTCAAACCTTCGTGACACAATTCAATACTTTCGATAGCTACTTCATTTCCTGTTGAATTCAGGGAAGGTCCTTCAACTTTACATGGGTAAGCATTTTTTACTTTCCATGTAACCACCGGGGCATGTTCTTCATTCAGCAGCGAAATGGTAAGATCTCTTCTTTCGATGCTATTCATTTTAACTGTATTTAGCCACTGAAAAAGTTCATTGTCTGCTTTCATCATTCCCCTTTTCAGAGTAATATTTGAATACTGCGGAATACCGGGCATTTTGGTAACCTGGTACTCAGGAGAACTACCCTCGCGATAATCGATATTCTGTAATTCAACAGTCAATCCTGAGACTTCGGTGAAGCCAATTCTTTGTCCGCCCCATTCAACCTGGAAGTGGAAAACTGTTACTGGATAATTTATTGCCATAACTGTATTATTTAAAAGTTTAATTATTAATCAATTTTATTTTTAAGATTCCTGTAATTTATGAGAGAATTTTAAGATGATAAACTCAGCCGGACGAACTGCAGCAAGTCCAATTTCGATGTTCATTCTGCCTTCAAGAATATCGAGGGCAGTCATTGTAACACCCAGTCCGACTTTAACAAAAAATGCGTCATCAGTTTTTGCGCCGGCAAGAGCACCATCGCGCCACAATGTTGTAAGGAAATTCTCGATCATTGTTTTGGTCCGAAGCCAGGTATTTGCATCGTTGGGCTCAAACACCACAAATTCGGTGGCTTTTTTAACCGATTCCTCGATGTAAATATATAGTCTGCGCACAGGTACGTAACGCCATTCATTATCATTACCAGCCAATGTTCTGGCACCCCACACAAGTGTTCCTTTTCCGGTAAAAACCCTTAATGCATTGATTGATTTTCCGGTTGAAGCATCCACATTCAATAATTCCTGGTCTTCGTGTGTAATTTTAACAACCGGACCAACAACCGATCTAACACCAACATTTGCCGGAGCTTTCCAAACACCACGTTCCCGGTCAACCCTGGCATAAATGCCAGCTATTGTACCGCATGGCGACAACTCAACAAATAATTTTTTGATTTCGGCCAGAATGGACCGGTATAGACTCGGATGGCTTGCACTCAAATCGCTAAGTGAATCACCCGCCACATTATCAACTGTAGCTGCTGCCCCATTTTCAGTATGTGTATCAATATCAACTGTTGATTCATTGTATCCATAATTGAGAACTGTATTCAGGTTTGGATAATAAGCCGCACCGTATTTCATATTATCAGCACCAATTGCAGTGCGGAATGCGGTAATGTCGGTGCCATAAACATCGGCAATAGTAAACCTGTCCTGCAATTTGGCACAATGTGCCAGCGAAGCGCTTATTACAGAACCATATTCTGTTACATCGGCAAGTGCATGTGCATCGGGAAAAACCAGTAATGTTGGTTCATCCACTTTTTCAAGTTCAAGAATACCTTTTGTTATTCCATCCGAATTATTTGAAGGTGCAACAACAGCATCTCCATAATCACCAACCGACATTATATAACAAGGTCCTCCCCCGTTACTGTAATACATTTGAACCTGGTAATACATTTTATAATCCGACGGTGTTGCGAGTGCAGCAGTAATTTGCCTGTCGGTAAGTACATTGCTGGTGTCAAGTGTATCTGCAATTGTAATTGAAATGTCTTCGCTGTTTGGTCCCCCAAAAATTTCTTCATATTCCAAAAGTGAACTGATTCTTGTTGCCGTAAACAGAAGTTTAGTATCATCTCCATTTTCAGTAGCGCGTTCGGTGTACCCGATAAAAGCGGGAATTGCCGTTTCAACACCTGCTATTGAAGCAGGTAAAGTCGATATTTCCTGTATATAGACTCCCGGTGTTTTGTAATTTGCCATATTATCAATTTTTATATTTGTTTTTTGAATTAAATTCTATGATTCCTGTAATTTATGAGAGAATTTCAGGATAATGAATTCAGCAGGTCTAACGGCAGCCAGTCCAATTTCAATGTTCAATCTGCCTTCCAGAATATCGAGTGCAGTCATAGTTTCGCCAAGTCCAACCTTTACAAAAAAGGCATGTTCGGGTTTTGCGCCGGCAAGTGCACCGTCTCTCCACAAACCGGTAAGAAAGTTTTCAATCATGGTTTTGGTTCGCAGCCAGGTGTTGGCGTCGTTTGGTTCGAAAACGACAAACTCTGTTGCTTTTTTAACCGATTCTTCAATAAATATGAATAATCTTCTTACCGGTACATATCTCCATTCGTTGTCGTTTCCGGCCAAAGTTCTTGCTCCCCAAACAATAATTCCTTTCCCGGCAAATTTTCTGATAACATTAATTGATTTTCCGGTAGTCGCGTCAACATTCAAATTCTCCTGTTGTGCGCTGGTAACCATAACTGTAGGATCTTTAACCAACCTCAAACTCACGTTTGCAGGAGCTTTCCATACTCCCCTTTCAAAATCGACCCGGGCAAAAACTCCTGCCATTGCAGCTGATGGGTAAAGTGTAACTTCAAACAGTTTCTTTATTTCTTTTACAATATTATTGTAGAGCGATTTATCGGCATTTTTTCCATTGGAACCGCCGGTTAGGGTTGCTCCTGAAAGAGTAATTCCATTCCCGCTTCCGCTGTCGGTATAAAGCATTGCAATACTGTTTCCGGCACTTCCGGCAACGGCAGTAAGGGTAATTACAGCAGCCACTCTTGCGGCTGAATAGCCTGGATCTGCAAAAGCATTAATTGCTGCCAGTAGCGATGTTGCTGCCTGTACATTGGTTCCGCCAGCCTGCCAGTCAAGTGCTGCACCTTCGGCAAAAACATGACCGTTAATTGTAACTGTATCATTAGCTAAAACCGAAAAATCAGCAATAGTTATTGTACCTGTTGCAGAAACAGCGCCGCTATTACCATTATTAACAGTTTCGAGGGTTGAACCTCCCGTAAATGTTCCTCCTGTCCGGCTATCGGTTATTGAAACTCCTGAATTTTCAAAATTCAAACCAATGGTAGTTTTTAATGAAGGATAATAACTGGCGCCATATTTTAAATAATCGGTACCTACATCAGCTCTGAAACCAATTCCATCGTCATTTACCGTACCACCTAAAACAGCAGCATCCATAATTGCAAACCGATCCTGCAATTTATTGCACTGCGCAAGCATATCATCGTTAATTGTTTTACGATTGACATTGCTTAAAACAATGGCTTCAGGAACAACAAGTAAGGTCACTTCATCTTCCTTTTCAACAGCAGTTAATCCAGCCTGCAAATCAGAAACACTAATCAAAGTGGAAGGGTCAGCGGGTATTGCTGCACCTGTATAAGTGCCAATCGACACGATATAGCAAGGGCCACCACCATTTCCAAAATACATCACCAGATTATTATATAATGTATAAGGTGACAATTTTGTAGTTGCTGTTACAGCAATTGTAGTATCAACTTCTGCAACACTCGTGCCGGTGAGTGTTACCGAAAGCTTTTCATCGAATGCCCCGCCAAATATTTCTTCATATTCAAGAAGAGATGTAATCCTAACAGGTGTAGCTTTTGCCAGTGTTTTCCCGTTTCTTACCCTTTTTTCAGTGTAACCGATGAATGCGGGAATTGCTGTGGCAACCGGAGCTACTGAGGCAGGCAACTTCGATATTTCCTCGACATATACACCGGGAGTTTTGTAGTTCGCCATAATACTATTTTTTAAAGTTGTTTTAAATTAATTTCAATTATTATGATTCAATTATATAAATACATATACTTCAGATTCAACCCTGTTGGCAAAAACTTTCCTGATTCCACTGTGCGACGGATTGGGAAGATTTGCAATAATTGGCTGGTTGTCGGAAGTTTTTCTAAGCTCTATTTTAAGTTTTGGCACCTCGTAAAAGGGAATTTTCTGAACCGAGCTAAAAACCAAAGTTTTAAGGTCATTTACCAGAATATCAAATCCCACATTTGCAGCTTCAACGGTTACAGTTGCATGCGAATTAATGGCATCTTTCAGACTGTTTGCAGTGTCAGCCGGAGTTGCGCCTTTTGTAAAATCTGTACCTTCTGTAAAATTTATCCCGCCAATACTAACGGTATAACCTGTAACATCGTTATTAATAATAGTAATTCTTCCTTTGGCATTTATTCCAACAGCACCCCCTGACAAGGTTTGACCAGATAACGATATGGCAAGAAAACTTCCTCCCGAATATGCAAGTAAGGTTGAATTTCCGGCCGTACCAGAAGTTTTTGCTGTAATCTCAATACTGGAATAAACTCTTTGGAAATCATTTATTAAATAAGGAGAACCATTTAAAGTGCCAACATCGGAAATCAACAATGAATCGGTTTCGAAATTGATATTTTTACTTTTGTTGACGATGTAATATTTCCAGAATGTTTCTGAGAATTCGAACTGGAGTTTATATTCTTCAGTATTACCATACAAATTATTGGATGCTGCGTTGTAAACAATGTCAACTATTCCTAATATATTTTCTCTTTCAAGTTGTTCATCTGCATATATTTCTTCCGACTTTAGGGTTATTGATTCATCAGCATTTTTAATTGTTATCAGATATCGTCCCTTTTGGTATTCCCTCAAATCAATCTGCTGTTCGAAAGTATTGCTATTGTTAATTGATAATGAAACAGTTTCGGGTAAATAATTTCCATTTGCATCTTTTCCAACAGAAACCGGATTCCCTAAGGCATTGGTAACGAATAGCTTAACTGACGATGGATTGCCGTTAACAATAAATTTATACGTAAAAAGCGGATTTCTTAATGTATCTATAATTTCTGATGAAAGAATTTCGGGATTATTTTTGTTGAATGAAGCGTTTGCCGGATTATTTGTAAAATAAATTATGTTTCCGGTTTTGAAAGGTCGTACCAGCGATTCGTCAAGATCTGTAATATTCAGCAAGCCGGAAATATTCTGCGATTTGAGAACAAATGTAAAATGCTGGTCTTTGGCAAGTTCCACAAAGGGAGTTGTTTCATCATCCAGTGTTTTATAGAGTATTGTAATCCCGTTTGGAAGTCTTTTGAATAACATTTTACCGTTTCTGAGTAGTGTATCAGTAGCAGAATCAGGATATAAAGTCACAAATTTATCGAAACCATCTTTGAAATAGTTGTGGCTCGTAACAAGGTTCAATATCCGTTTGTAAATGATATTCATTTTTACTTCGTTTTGCTGTTGATGCCAATTTTTTCAATCGGAATAGATGAATCAAAGAATTCCCTTTCCTGAAAGGTTATCATGCGCACTTTGTATAGTACCGATGGTAAATATTTGGTACCTACAACTGACCAGAAATTATATAATTGTTCGAAAGAGTATGAATAAAGCTCTACAACCAGCTTTTTCAAATTTGGATCGTATTCAGCCAGTTTTGGTGAGTTTTCGGGAGTAAAAACATTCTTTGCCTGGAAATATGAAATAATAAATGAAAGCTGTTTTAAACCCTCTACATAATCGTCTGTTGAATCATCTTCAATTGTATTTTGAAAGTTGGCCGAGATTAATACGTACAGATTTAGTTTTATCTCAGGATTAAGGTGTTCAACATTTCCCTGATTATTGATGATAGTCGATTTCTGATCTTTATATACCCTGTCCTCTTCAATATTAATCAGCGAAACTCCCACCGACTTATTAGGAATTACCACACCCCCGCCTTCGGTAGCCACACTTGTCAGAAAAACCCTGTCAACTGTTGGCGAACCTGTCCTGAGTTTCAGGTAATCATTTAATTCGTTAGTTATAAACGACAGCGAAGTGTGAATCATTTCAATACAAAGTTTAATTACTGTTTTCTTATTGAAAACAGTAATTTATTAATATTTAAAGACCTTTAAATCTATTTGAATCATGAAACTATTACATAACCAAATTCACTAACTTTAAAATTTAATCTAATTTATACGTCCTTACCGAGTATGCTAAAAACACTTATTGATTTAATCTGACTTAATGGATACGGCAATCAAGTTACAACATATAAAAGTACAAGTCAATACTTTTTTAAGATCAACCCGCATTTTTAATTTTTGTTAACTTCCTTAAGACCAAAAATCATATGACAACATATTGATAATAAGAAAATTAAAATTAAATATTTTAATTTCTAAAATGATTTTTTTAAAGTAAACAGAAGATTCTCCATTTCTTTTGTAAGTTTCGAATGTGATCCTAAAAAGTGATTAAACATGATTGAAAAGGCAGCAGTATCGCCTGAATCCAACTGCAGATATCCGGCATAACACCTTACCCGGGTCATCGATCCACTTTTGGCTTTTAATGTATTTTCAGGAAAAAAACTGGTATTAAACGCTGAAAGAGTTCCGCTGCCGGCATTTGGTAATGAGTTTAGAAATACTTTACTGTTTTCACTTTTTTGAGACATAAAAACCAGTATTGAAGTTATTAGAGACGGAGAAACAACGTTGAAATGAGATAATCCACTTCCATCTTCCATAATAATATAATCGATGTTAATTCCTTTTGATTGCCAGAATTGTTCAATTAACTCAATACCCTTTTCCCTGTTTCCGTACCCTGCTTTTTCAACTGCAATTTGCATCACCAAATGTTCTGCAAACAAGTTAACACTTTCATAATTCAACACTTTAAGTATATCAGCTAATTTCGGAGATTCGTTTATGAAAATCGTTTTAAAGTTATTTGTGTCGATTGTTTTGTATAAAACCTTTCCGGCAAATAAAACACCCTCGTTTTCGAGTCTTTTTATCAATTCTGCAGCTATCAATTTTTCAGGATTATGAACAGCTGCCTTTATTTTAAACGCATCTTTATTTTTTGGAATAGTTCCTCGAATTACCCGGTTTTTATCAAGCGGACTTCCAAAAACGTTTGCCAAATCACGACTATCGTCTGATGCAGTTACTTCATTTTCAATTTCAAGACCTTCTATTTTTGGATTTACAGCAATAATTTCGGTCTTCTCTCCTACTGTTTTCGGAGATTTAAAAGTAATACTGAATAAATTATCATAACTAGTAAATGCATCCACTCCTGCCCCGTAGTAGTTTCCAATATCTCCCCAATTCCATGACGAAGGGATTTTTTCGGTATCGTAAATTGAAGAATCAAAAATTAAGTCACCGTTGATTTTACTTATTCCGGCTGACTTTATTTTTTGTACCCAAACATTAATAAAACTGTCACTCTTATTAATATTACTGAAATATGATGAACCAAGCGTCGGATCACCTCCACCAATAATAACCAAATCGCCTTTTAATTCATTAATATTCTTTATATCACCAATAAAACCCACTTGTGTTTTAAAACGATATTCAGCACCCAGTATTTCCAAAGCTGTAGCTGTGGTTACTATTTTTAATGTTGAAGCAGGAATCATTAGTTTTTCTGAATTCAGTTCGAAAAGGGGCAATCCATTTTTCAAATCAACAATACTAATTCCTACCGTTGCATTTTTATATTCAGGTTTTGTGAGTAGCTTTTGCAATTCAGATTGAAAATTCTGCTGTGCAAAACTGCTCATCTGAATAATAAACAGTGAAAAGATTACAAAAATCCGTATTATCATTTTTATTAATTTTGAATATTTAAAAATAGCAGATTAAACTAATAACAGCAAATGCTAAAAACCATATTAATTGTTGGTACAGGAGGTTTTATTGGTAGTGTTATGCGTTACCTGGTTCAGTTTTACATTGAAAAAGGAATGAGCAGTACTTTTCCGCTGGGTACATTAATTGCCAATATAGCCGGAAGTTTTATTATTGGGATGGTATTTGCAATTGCCGAAAAAGGAAACCTGTTGAACTCAGAATGGCGTATTTTTCTTACTGTAGGTATTTGTGGAGGTTTTACTACTTTTTCGGCATTTGCATACAATAATTTCACAATGATCAAGGAGCATTCTTTTGGCCAGTTATTTATAAATGTTGGAGGAAACATATTTTTAGGAATTCTGGCTGTATATCTTGGAATTATTGTTATTCGTGCAATTTTTTAAATTAACCGCAATGAAAATTTCAGAAAAAACCGGGGTTTTGAAGATTTACATGGGCGAAACAGATAAAGTTCATGGTCGACCTTTGTTCGAAGAAATTGTTTTTGAAGCCCGAAAAGCCGGAATTGCAGGCGCAACCGTAACAAAGGGAATTATGTCGTTTGGTGCAAGTCATTCAATACATACGATGAAAATTTTTGCACTTTCTGGCGATTTGCCGGTTATTATCGAGATAGTTGACAACATTGAAAAGCTGGATGAATTTGCAAAAAAAATTAATGAATTAATGGATTTAAGCAAAAAGGGAGGACTGGTAACTTTTCAGGAATTAGATGTGATTCGCTACATTTCAGGAGAAAAATATAGAAAATAAAGAAGTACAAAGTTAGGGGTTCAGTTGTTCAGTGTTTTAAGTTACAACCCGTTATTGTACATGAATTGGTCATTTATTTTCTTCATTTAAGCATTCCCGCATTCTCGCATTCTCGCATTTTTTGTCAGGTTAAAACAATATGAAATAATATTAACCTTTCCGATTATCCGTCTATTAGAAAGAGAACAATTTACTATCTTTGAGCCGCTTTGGCAAATCGGAAGTAAAACACTGATTTTCTGATTAAAACAAAATAAGTTAAACAATAAAAAACTACTCACAATGTTTATTAGCGACGTAAAAGCAAGAGAAATTTTAGATTCTCGTGGAAACCCAACAATTGAAGTTGAAGTGTTACTCGAAAGTGGTGCATTTGGCCGTGCGGCAGTACCATCAGGTGCCTCAACCGGTGAAAACGAAGCGCTTGAACTGCGCGATGGTGACAAAAGCAGATACCTTGGAAAAGGAGTTTTAAAAGCTGTTGAGAATGTGAATAATGTTATTGCCAAAGAAATTATTGGTATGGATGCAACCGATCAGGTAGCACTCGACAGTAAATTATTGGAAATGGATGGCACCAAAACTAAATCGAATCTGGGAGCAAACGCAATGCTGGGAGTTTCGCTGGCTGTTGCAAAAGCAGCTGCTGATTATTCCGAACTTCCTCTTTACCGCTATATTGGTGGAGTAAATGCAAAAACGCTACCTGTTCCGATGATGAACATTATTAATGGTGGTTCTCACTCTGATGCCCCAATTGCATTTCAGGAATTTATGATCCGCCCGATTGGTGCAACTTCTTTCCGCGAAGGTTTACGTATGGGAGCTGAAGTTTTTCATTCGTTGAAAAAAATCTTTCACGACCGTGGTTTAAGTACTGCCGTTGGCGATGAAGGTGGATTTGCTCCTACCCTCGATGGAACCGAGGATGCATTGAATAGCATTATTGAAGCTATTAAAAAAGCAGGTTACAAACCAGGACGTGCAGAAGATGGCGGAGACATTTCTATCGCTCTCGACTGTGCTGCTTCTGAATTTTACAAAGACGGTATTTATAATTATGCAAAGTTTGAAACTCCCACCAGTGCAAAAAGAACTTCTGCCGAGCAGGTTGAATTTCTGGCAGGATTAGTTGCCAATTTCCCCATCGATTCAATTGAAGATGGTATGAGTGAAAGTGACTGGGATGGTTGGGTAGCATTAACTCAGAAATTAGGTGACAAATGCCAGTTGGTTGGCGACGACCTTTTTGTAACCAATGTTGAGTATTTGAAAAAAGGAATCGAACTTGGTGCAGCAAATTCAATTCTAGTTAAAGTAAACCAGATTGGTACTTTGACAGAAACCATGGATGCAATTGAAATGGCACACCGTGCTGGTTATACTTCGGTAACGTCTCACCGTTCAGGAGAAACAGAGGATTCAACCATTGCCGATATTGCCGTTGCTACAAATGCAGGACAGATAAAAACAGGATCTTTGAGTCGCTCCGACAGGATGGCAAAATACAACCAACTGCTTCGCATCGAAGAAGAGTTGGGTGCAAGTGCAGTTTATGGGTATAAAAAGATTTATAAGAAATAATTTCTCTTAACAAATCATAAATTAAAAGACTGCCGGAAATGGCGGTCTTTTTTTGTTTTATATATATTTACAGTATTAAATTTTTATTTGTTGACAATGATCATGATATATTAATTCCATTTATATGCTCAACGCCAAAACAAAAGTTAATCTTTCTATTTTTTTAACTGCTTCATTCTTAATTCTGTCAGTTATTTTTATTTCAATGAAGAAAAATACAATTGACTGGTATTTAAAAATGGCAAAAGATGAACTTGTGATAAATGAAAACGAAATCCTTATTGGAATTTCTAATAGAAAAATTACACCTCCTCTTGACACAGTGAGTAATTTCTCCCATTTCGTATTTAAAATAAATACCGATAAATCATTTCGTTTTAACAACTCAGATATAGAAAAAATCGAGGAAGCAGAAAATGTCCTTATTAGCTTTGACTTTATGGGTAACAGATTCTTTAATAATCTCCACAACAATCCTTACATTCAGATAATCAATGGTTTATATGATAAAAAACTGGAATACATTAACCAAACTATATTACTGAAAAACAAAAATATTTATATTCGGTTAATGCCTGAAATGGAAATACCTGTTAACAAATATAGATGGCAAAATCTGTCTGGGGAGCATTATATTGATTCATACCGTTATTTGTTCGTAAAATTGAAGAATCTTAATCCTGATTTAAAGTTTGTATGGGGTCCGGATGGATTTATGGGCGCAGAGGAATACTATCCCGGCAAAGATGTGGTTGATTTAATGAGTATTACTTTAAATAGTGAAACAGAAAATCAGGTTAACTGGTATCCAACCTACCCTGATATGAAGAATGAAATTCACAGAAAATTCCATCGCTTGCGTTTTTTCAATCATCCTATAATTATATTAAGTAACAAAAAAACCATTTACAGATTCGAGGTTTTCAATTATGTCAATGCTGAATTTGATTCGATAACTAAATATCGTGATGTTGCATATAATGAATACCTCTGGGCAAAGCTTGATAAAGACTTAAAAAATGATAAATTTGTTATGGGTTTATATGATCCAAATCAAGCACTTACGAATGAACCTGTAATTTCTGTGGAACATATATTTGTAGATTTTGGACAGGTACAATCGGGGGAATCCACCAGGTTACTGCAAGAGGTTTTTTCACGAAACCATGATGCCATTCTAACAGTTGAACCATGGAGAGATCTTACAGGAGTTCCTGATTCAACTGTTTTACAAAATATTTTATTCGGGAAATATGACAGCATTATACAAAAGGTTTATGCTGATATTTCACAAACAACGAGAACTGTTTATCTGCGTTTTGCTCATGAAATGGAAATCCCGATTACACGTTATTCATGGCAAAGTCAGGATCCTCTTATTTATATCAGAGCCTTTCGCTATTTCATGAATTTCCCTCAACAGTTCCCTCAAAATGTTAAAAGAATTTGGGGACCTGCGGGTGACCGTTCTTCTCCGGATTTTTATCCGGGTAATGATGTGGTGGACTATATTAGTTTTGCAATTTACGGTTTGCCAGATAAAAACATAACTGACCATAAAAAACAGTACTCTTTTTCAAAAATATTTAAATTTAAGTCATGGCGATTCAGATTTTTTGATAAACCAGTTTTTATTACCGAGTTTGGAGTAAAGGGTCCGGAAGATTATAAAACTGTATGGTTGGAAGATGCAGCCGAAACATTAAATAAAAATCCACAAGTCATTGGTATCAACTATTTTAACATGAGTGATACTCCAGGTGCATGGGGAGATATCAAGGAGCCTGACTGGAGTATTAATTCTTCTTCATTACATAGATTTATGGAAAAACTTGAACGCGACAACTAATGAAAAAAAATCTGCTGATACCTGATACCATAAATCAAAACAATTTTGATTTGTTACGATTTTTACTGGCAACTGCTGTTATAATTTGCCATTGCTATGCAATTTTTTTTGGATGGGAACAATTTGTCAAAAATGAACCTTTTATGAAATGGAGCGGAGGCAAGATTAGCCTTGGCAGCGCAGCGGTAAACTTCTTTTTTGTAATTAGTGGTTTTTTAATAGTACGAAGTTTTGAAAATTCAGTGAATTTTTGGGAATATATAAAAAAACGCATTCTGCGTATCTATCCGGGGTTCTTTGTAGCGTTCATCCTCAGCTTTTTAATTTTTGGACCACTTGGACACATGATAGAATTCAATTTTGCAGAATTTCAAAATTTCCTAAATGGAATACCTTTAAAAAGGGAAACTGCCAATATGCTGAGTTTACAATCCCCACTTGAGAACCGATATTTTACACAACTACCACAATCCGGACTCAATAATTCTCTCTGGACAATTCATTATGAATTTATTTGTTATCTACTAGTACCAATAATCTTTTGGCTAGGTTTAATAAAACAAAAAAGATGGTTGCTTATTATACTTTTAATCAGTTATTTATTATTGTGCTTACAATCATTCGGATACATTTTCCCCTTTAAACAAAGCTTAAGTGGCGGAATTATTGGGAATCCTTATTATTACCCACGGTTTTTCACTTATTTCCTTTGTGGTAGTTGTGTTTATATATATAGAAATCTGATTCTCCGAAATGTTTGGTTGGCAGTGGCTGCATTGATTCTTTTCATTCTGTCATTTAAGTTTAACCTGATTGATGTTATTTGGCCTTTTTTTGGCACTTATTTATTGTTTTATGCAGCTTATCATCATAAATTTATATTTCCAAAATTTGCAGAATATGGTGACTTCTCTTATGGTATCTATCTTTATGGATGGCCTTTGCAACAATTAATTATGTTATTTTTCGGGAAATATTTAAACATTTACACTTTTTGTGCAATCGTATTTCCCACTGTTATGCTTTTTGCCTTTATGAGTTGGAAAGCAGTGGAAAGCCCGGCTTTAAAACTTAAAAAATTTAATTTGATAACTTTTATTTCAGTTTTTTCAAAGCCGCAAAAAATTTAAAAGGGAATGCGTTAAGTAATTGTAAAAATATAATGTTGCATATTAAACCAACATTTTGCAAGGCATTTAATAATTGTTCTCTTAGATTCGAAAAACAGAGATAAGCATCAAAACTCAGCCATTGATATTTGTGCTTAGGTTGCAATATTTCTATCAAATTCAATTCAGGTGAATACAAAATATCACTACTGAACGAGGAATAAAATAAAATTTGGGGTTACTCCCCGAAGGTTTGGCCCCATGTTGTAGATTTGTTTTGCACACTAAATCACAACATGAGCAAAAATACAGAAATAAATTTTGTCGGACAGCCGATT
>JBGSRA010000049.1:0-13381 GCA_041737765.1 Draconibacterium sp.
GGAATATTTATGCAGGGAATTTATGAAGTTCAGGTTTTGGATAACTACAACAACCGTACTTACCGTAACGGACAAGCTGGCAGCATTTACAAACAGCATCCACCGCTGGTTAATGCGTGTAAAGCGCCGGGAGTTTGGCAAACTTATGATATTATATACACAGCTCCCCGTTTTAATGAAAACGGCATTACTTATTTTACACCGCCAACAGTTACAGTTTTGCACAATGGAGTTTTAGTGCAGAACAATGTTAAAATGCGCGGACCAACTGAATATATCGGAGTTCCGGAATATACAGTTAAAAAACACGGACCCGGCAGCATTGAATTGCAGGATCATGGAAATCCGGTGAGTTACCGGAATATCTGGATCCGTGAATTGTAAATGAATTTTATAATTAGATACATTTGAGCCCGGAATTTTTCCGGGCTTTTTTATGACTAAACTTTACTATGACCAACCCAAGATTTACTCTTCCATTTATTGTACTTATTTATTCGGTATGTTCGGTTTGTGCTCAAAATCTGGATTTCGAAACCAATTTGCCAATTATATATTTAAATACCGGAGGACAAATTATTTTGGATACTCCTAAAATTAGTTCAAAAATAGAGATTGCCTGGAATACAAAAGGTGAGCCAAACCGCACTGCAGATATTCATTTCCATTTTATTGGTGATATTAAAATTGAAACACGCGGTTCATCGTCACAGAATCTTCCAAAAAAATCGTACGGATTGGAATTAATAGATTCAACCGGTGCTGACCTGGATTTTCCGTTATTAGGCATGCCCAAAGAAAGTGACTGGATTTTATTTGCGCCGTACAACGACAAAACGCTTACAAGAAATGTTTTTGCACTTACTTTGGCAAGCCAGTTGTCTAATGCGTATGTACCACGATGCAGGTATGTTGAACTTTTTCTTAATCAACAATACGAAGGAATTTATGTGTTAATGGAAAAAATAAAACGTGACTCGTCACG
Organism: Draconibacterium sp.; assembly: GCA_041737765.1. Taxonomy (GTDB): domain Bacteria; phylum Bacteroidota; class Bacteroidia; order Bacteroidales; family Prolixibacteraceae; genus Draconibacterium. The sequence goes on from JBGSRA010000049.1 coordinate 986, forward strand.
TGTGGACATTGCAAAGTTAAAACCCGAAGATTTGGAAGGAGAGGAATTAACTGGCGGATATATCGTAAAAATCGATAAAAAAACAGGGAGTTGGGGCGAAGGTTGGGTTTCAGATTTTTATAATATGAATAATACAAAAACAATTTACCAATACGAATACCCCAAATTTGATGAAATTCAGGAAAATCAGAAAAACTATATTCAGAACTATATCAGCGATTTTGAATTTGCAGTTTTTAATCATGAAGATTATGATGGAAACAGTTATTTGAAATATATAAACCGGCAATCCTTTTTCGATTTCGTAATTATCAATGAAATTTCGAGGAATGTTGATGGATACCGGCTGAGTACTTTTCTTTTCAAAGAGAAAAATGGGCCGCTTCATGCCGGGCCTTTCTGGGATTTTGACCGGACTTTCGGAAATGCAAATTATTACAGTGGATGGGAAACAAATGGATTGGCATTGTATGCCAATTTGAAAACAGACAATAATCAAGTTCCATTTTGGTGGAAATTTATGTGTAGTGATGCAGTATTTGCAAATCCAATGCAATGCCGGTGGAAAGAACTTCGCTACAGTAGTCTTTCCGATGCCCGGATAAATACTGTTCTTGATAGTTTAATTGATATAATTGAACCTGCACTGGAAAGAAATTTTAACCGCTGGCTGATTATGGGAATAAAGATTTCTCCCAACTATTTTGTTGGACTAACTTACGCCGATGAAGTTGCCTGGATGAAAAACTGGATTAGAGATCGGTTTAATTATTTAGACCAGTCTTTTCCCGGAATCTGCCCCGATGAGATTCAAGGAGAGGTTGACGGTTTAATTGTAAATGTCTTCCCAAATCCGTTTAATTCAAAAATAAACCTTGAAATTGGTTCCGATTCGTTTCAAACGTTTGATTTTCAACTTTTTTCGGCAAATGGCAGTTTGTTGGAAAATAAAAAATTTACGGTTATTAAAGGTTGGTTAAACAAGGAAATTGAAACCCGCAATCTTAAAAGTGGAATGTATTTTTACCGGGTAGTAAAAGAAAACACAGTTATTTCCAGCGGGAAAGCAGTTAAATTTTAAGTTGAGACCTGGCCGTTAAATAAAATTACTTTTTCATTTTATCCTTAAATACCTTTCTGAATTTTTCAACTTTTGGCGCAACCACATACTGGCAGTAGGGTTGGTTTTTGTTTCGTGCGAAATAGTTGATATGGTAATCTTCTGCCGGATAAAATGCTTTGAATTCAGTTACTTCTGTAACAATTTGTTTTTTATAAGCTTTTTCCTGTGCGAGTAATTCAATTACTTTTTTGGCAGTTTGTTTTTGAGCTTCGGAATGGTAAAAAATTGCCGAACGGTACTGTGTGCCAACATCATTTCCCTGCTGGTTTAAAGTTGTCGGATCATGTGTTACAAAAAACACCTCCAGAATTTCTGAAAAACTTACAACTTCGGGGTCGAAAGTAATCTGCACCACTTCGGCATGTCCTGTTGTTTCGTTACACACTTCCCTGTAAGATGGGTTTTTTACATGCCCGCCGCTGTAACCGGGTTTTACATCAACAACTCCCTTTAATTCAAGATATACAGCTTCGGTACACCAGAAACATCCGCCACCCAAAGTGGCTTTTTCCAATTCTTTTCCCATAATTTCGTTTGAAAATATAAGTAACAGTAAAATGATAAATCTTGTTTTCATAATCAGGTATTCAACTTTTCTACAGATTTTTGTTTATTTCTGAAAAGAATTCTTGAGAAAAATTTCTTTTCAAATTCGAGAAAAAATCTAAATTGTCCAAACACAAATCCAACAACCAGTAAAAGTACGTTGTAAACCGCCAGAACAATCAGAATGTAAAGTGGAATTTTAATCAATAAATGTGTATCAGGAGTTATATTTATCAGGTCGAAAATCAGTTTCTTAAAATACACAGTTGTGCTTCCTGTAATTGCAAACACAATCAGTATAATTATTACCTGAAAGTTACTTTTAATGTTCCAGCGAAGTTTTAATTTTTCCAACATTTGCAATCAAATTTTACTTCAATAACAAAAGAGTTGAAAGTATGTTTTTGAAAAATCAAAACCAAATTCTAAACGCTGAACTCGAAACTTAATTCATCTTAACAGGTTTAAGTTCTTCGAAAAAAATATCATCATTGGGTACATCAAAATCCATTCCTGTGATTTCAAGGTTGTTTGTCATGTTAAATTTTACGGTACCAAATGTAAACCACGCCTGTGTTTTGTCCCAGTTGATTTTCCATACATCGTAATGCCAGTGTTCCAGAGTAGCCGATAATTCTGGTGTATGTTCAAAGTAAAGACGCAGTTGGCCGTTTTCGGTTTTAACCACTATTTTCCCGTAAATCGGAGCGTTGTAAATACCTGCATATTTTTCAAGTGGCAGTGAAGGTTTGGTTCCTGTCACCCGTTTTGCTTCACGTTTTGCGATTCGTGTGTCTTCTGTTTTTCGTTTTTTGTTCTGTTCGAGCATTTCTGCCGACCAGTCTTTTTCTTCCAGTCCAAGAAATGCATTAATGGCATAATTGGTTACTGCTGTTGTTGGTGGATTCATTCCGTTTGATAAAACAACAATTCCCAGTTTTTCGTCCGGAATCATGGTAACAAGTGAAATCATTCCATCGTAACCTCCGCTGTGGCTGACCTTCATTTTACCCTGAAAATCTTCAAGTGCCCATCCCAAACCATAACCGCGAAAATGGGTTTTATTGTTGTTTGGTTTTGTAAGGTCAACATTATAAGTATTGTGCATCTTCCATATCAGGTTTCTCGATGATGGTCTTAAAAGGGTATCCGTTCCTGTAATTCCGTTGTTCATATTAAAAATCATCCATTTTCCCATGTCGTTTACTGATGAGATTATCCCGCCAAGTGCGCCAATTTCTTCCCAATCCACATAAGGAATCGGGATATTTTTCGCTTCCTCAAAAGCATGTGGAGTCGCAAAATTTCCTTTCTCATTGAGTTTTGAAAGTGAAAAAATGGTACGATCCATTTTTACGGGATTTAAAATTCGTTCCTGTACATTTTGCCCCCAGGTTTTACCTGTAACTGTTTTAATAATTTCGCCGGCAGTTATGTACATTACATTTGAATAGCCATAGCCGTCGCGAAAATCAAATTTATTCGGAAGGTATTTCAATCGTTTAATAATTTCTTCTGAAGTTAAATCAGATTTATACCAAATCACATCGCCGCTAAAAGTGCCAAGTCCCACTCTGTGGCAAAGTAAATCTTTAATGGTAGTCTCCCGGCTCACAAATGGGTCGTATAATTCGAAATAAGGAAGGTATTTCTGCACTTTATCGTCCCAGTTTAGTTTGCCTTCCTGAACAAGCATTGCAATTATCGCAGAAGTAAAAGCCTTTGAATTTGAGGCAATTGCATATAAGGTATTTCCATCAGGTTTTTCGGGTTTTCCAACTTCCAGAACTCCGTAACCTTTGCTGAAAACGATTTCACCGTTTTTCACAATTCCTACGCTCATTCCCGGTATTCCCCAGTCTTTAGCAGCTTTTTCAAAGTAAGTATCCAGTTTTTGAAGATCTGCATTTTGAGATTGTACAAATATTGATGCACCTATCAACAGGATAAAAAGTGAAACGAATTTTTTCATCAGGTTTTTATTTTATTTGGCTTAAAAGTAAAAGATTTTTTGTTTCTGAATCATGTAAAAATTAATTCAGTATTATGAATTAAACTCAATTTTACCAACTATATAATTTTGATACTGATTTGCAGCATTAATCTTAATTTCAGTAACTTCGTCGATTCAACATTCAATTTATTTCCGATGAAGTAATTTAGTTAAGAAATCACAACTATGAAATTGTTTAATATTCAAAAAACAACACTTTTTCTGATTGTATTAATGCTTTCGGTATTTGCTTTCGGTCAGGATAAAACATTGATTGGAAAAGTGACTGTATTTGATAGTATTCCTTTAATTGGTGTTGATATTTTGGTAAAAAGTACAAACCAAACAGCGAAAACCGATTCGCTAGGAAGGTTTCAGGTTTTTTGCAATCCCGAAGATAAACTTGAAATTAAAGCTGACGGATTTTACCCGCAAAAAGTGAAAATAGAAAAAGAAATCCGCTTGATATTGGTAAATCTTAAACTGAAAGAAGGGAAAAATAATCTTGACAAGGCAGAACGATATGCAAATGTGGGTTATGGAACTGTTAGTACCAAACGTTTGGCAAATGCAGTTGAAACATTAAATGCCAATGATATGGACTTTTCGATGTACACTGATATTTATGATTTGATAAAAGGCAAATTTGCAGGTGTAACGGTTCATGGAAATGATATTATGATTCGTGGCACAAAAACTTTTCAGGGAGTAGAAGGTAATAATGCACTTCTGGTTGTTGACGGGATAATAGTTGATAAGCAGGATTTCGCAATGATTTCGCCACTCGATATTCAATCTGTTGATGTACTTAAGGATGGTTCTTCCTCGGTTTACGGTTCGCGCGGTGCAAACGGAGTTGTAATCGTTGAAACCAAAAAAGGGAATTAGAAGCTGACTTCAACAAATTTTATAATTGATTGTTTTTGGTTGAAACAAAATTTGAAAAGGAAATAATAAATACGGATTGATTGAAACTTAAGTATTTGTAATTGTGATAATCTTCGAATTTTATAAGTTTGAAAAAAAAGTCTGAGTAATAAATCATTTAAAAAATAACCATTATGAGTGTAAATCTTAAACCTTTGAAAAAAGTTCTTTACTGGATTTTATTTGTTTTTGTAATTGTAATTGCAGCTTTCATTTATTTTAAATATGCCTTCGATTACAGCAAAGGATATCGTGCAGGCTTACTGCAAAAATTCTCCGAAAAAGGTATTGTGTTTAAAACCTACGAAGGTGAAATGATTCTCAGCAGTGTGCAGTCGAGTGCCAATGTTGCCATTGCTTCTGAAAAATTTTTATTTTCAGTAGCCGGTGATGATGTTGCAAGACAAATGGAGCAAATTCAGGGTAAACATGTAGTGGTACATTACCGCGAAAAGAAAGGAGCATTACCCTGGCGTGGCGACAGCCGGTATATTGTTGACAGTGTAAGAGTGGCTGATGTAGCTGGTGGAACTCATATTCCTCAATAGGCTTTCAATTTTATTATCTGTAATTTATTAAATCTTTCAAATGAACCCTGGAAAAATAATTTCACATACCAAAATAGTGGCCACATTGGGGCCTGCTTCTTCAACCAGGGAAATACTTACCCATTTAATTCATGAAGGTGTTGATGTTTTCAGACTGAATTTCTCCCACTCCAGCCAGGAAGAGCATTTAAAATCGATTCGCCTCATTAAAGATTTGAACAGTGAATTAAATACCCATGTTTCAATACTGGCCGATTTACAGGGGCCTAAACTCAGGGTTGGCGAAATTGAAAATAACCGGATTGATTTGATCGAAGGCGAAATTATAACTTTTGTTACCGAAAAATGTCTAGGTTCAAAAGAGCGGATTTACATGAGTTATCATGAGTTTCCGCAGGATGTTAATAACGGGGAATTTATTTTAATTGACGATGGAAAAATAAAACTCGAAGTAATTGAAACAAATAAAATAGATACTGTAAAGGGGAAAGTAATTTACGGTGGTGCACTATCATCTAAAAAAGGAGTTAATTTGCCCAATACAAAAGTTTCGCTACCAGCTCTAACCCCTGAAGATATTTTGAATGCCAATTTCGCACTCGATAATAATGTTGATTGGATTGCGCTTTCTTTTGTCCGTAAAGCCTCGGATATTTTCGATTTAAAAGAATTGATTAAAAAGAAAAATGGTCATGCCGGGGTAATTGCCAAGATAGAAAAACCCGAAGCGCTGGACGAAATCGACAGGATTATTGAAATTACCGATGGTGTTATGGTTGCCCGTGGCGATTTGGGCGTTGAAGTTTCATTCGACAGGGTTCCGCTCATTCAGAAACAAATAGTTTCGAAATGTATTGCACTTGCAAAACCTGTGATTATTGCAACACAGATGATGGAAAGCATGATTACCAATTTTACACCAACCCGTGCCGAAGCCAATGATGTAGCAAACGCGGTACTCGATGGTGCCGATGCATTGATGTTAAGCGGGGAAACCTCGGTTGGCAGATACCCGGTGCAGACCATCGAAAACATGCAGAAGATTATTTATTTTACCGAAACAAATGGAAATATATTTAACAGGCAATATGTTCCTTTTCCGGGTTCATTAACATTCCTTTCCGACTCAATTTGCTATAACGCAACTGTTTTGGCACATCAACTAAAAGCAAAAGCCATTGTCGCGATTGATCATTCCGGACACGCAGCATATCTTTTGGCAAGTCACCGGCCTGAAGCTGATATATTTGTTTTTACAAGTAATAAAATGTTGCTTCAGAAATTGTCATTGGTGTGGGGAGTCAGGGCGTTTTTTACAGATTTGAATGATCAGATATCGGAGGTTTACAATGAATCCGTTCAAATACTGAAATCGAGAAACCTGGTTGAAAAAGGTGATACGCTTGTTCATGTTGCTTCAATACCTTTAAATCAGGCTGGAAATGCAAATATGATTAAGGTAACTCTGGTGTAAAAAGTGAAAAATTAAAACGCTTCATTCATTCTGAAATATGCACCGCTGGTACCATAATCATTCCATCCATATTCGATACTAAAACCACTGCACTATTTATTGACGATTATGATTCTTAAACCCAAACCTGGCTTCAATGATCGGGTATTCAAATAAATTGATAACTGCATCGCGGTTTGTTACGGTAAATGCATTGGCAAAAACAACCATTCCGAGAAAATCAGGATTTTTCTTCGATACAAACAAGTGCTTCCGATTTTCCAATTCCCCGTATTCCATTTTACTGACCTTTAAACCGGCTTTAATTTGAATAAATAATTTTCTGTTTTTCGCAGAATTTGAATCTTAAATAAAATCAATAAAGTATCTATGCAACAGTTGTTTAGATGTTAATAAAACTTTATATTCATAGCATAATTGGATTTATGAGAATAGTAATATTATATCTGCTATTTTGTACCCCCCTGCAACTGTTTTGTCAGACTTTAACAGGTACAATTACCGATTCAAAAACAAATGAACCGATTGAATTTGCAACTGTATATATTAACGGTACCACAAAAGGAACCATTAGCGACAAAAACGGTAATTTCACCCTCAATAAATTTATAATTCCCTGCCAGGTGGTTGTAAGCCACATTAGTTATATTCCAATAATTTTTCCGATCTACGATACTTTAAATTTAAATTGGGGTATTAAACTAAAGCCGCGAATAGTTGAGTTGAGACAAGTTTCGGTGAAAGAACAGAACTTAAGAAAAGAAAACATAAAACATTTTTACGATGAATTTTTTGGAACCGATGTTTGGGGCAGAAATGCCAAACTGGAAAACGAAGACGACCTGATTTTTAAAACTGAATATTTCGATGAAAATGCTCCGGATGAGGAATTAATCGGTAAACAGAAATCTTTTATAGTTGAATCGGTATCACCTCTAAAAATAGATCTGCCCTTATTGGGATACAGTTTGCAGTTTGATTTGATTGCATTTTCTAAAATTTATAATTCCGAATTTAAGGATTACGAAATTCATATTTTAGGTTACTATTTTTATCAACCATATGAACGGAGTACAAGGATCAAGGCCAACAAATACAAAAGAAACCGGTTGGATGCTTATTACAACTCACCGCAACATTTTTGTCGTTCATTGTACGACAAACAATTGCGTAAAAATGGTTATCTGGTTTTTGAAGTTTTGAAAAATGATGATCCCAAAGTTCCATGGATAAAAAAAGAGTTTAAACTGGATAGTTGTTTGATTTACAATGGAGATGAAGCTATTGTGACTGGCCTTAAAAACAGAAATTTCTTTTTGAATTACTATTATAACCAACGTGGTTTTCCGATTAATTTGAAAAACAGATATGAAGGAAGTCGGAAAATGTCGAAAATTTACTTCTTAAACGAGGAATGTGTTATTAGAAAAGATGGATCCCGACCGGGCGAATCAATCACCTTTGGCGGATCTGTTGCGTTAAAAAGAGTAGGAGCCGAATTACCGAATGATTATTATCCTAATTAATAAAATACAGAAATTCCGGGCAATCTCATTTTTTACGAATGCCCTTTAACAACAATCAACATAATTTTCAGATTCAGCCTGAAAAAGTTGAAAAGTTGGATAATAAAATTAGTCCGTCTTCTTTGAGTTCCTTTTGTTGGAATAGGTGGGTAAAACTCGTCTTTATTTGCAAAATGTATTTTGTTTTTCATAATTATTTAGATATCAACAGATTAATAACCTTTTAAATAAGATAAATCCAATAAGAAATAAGAAATCAGAAAGTTACAGATCAATATTTTTTCTCTTTTTCACTTTTAAATTTGTTATTCCATATTTCTTATTTTGACTTTCTTTCACCTCTCCGCCAGTAGTCGGAAGGCTGAAAGCAGCTTCTTTTACTCCGGCAACAGCCACCAGAATGGATAACCTTTTGCTTTGTGCAAAAACATGTAATGTAAAAACAACTTGATCCAATGTCCGGCAAGCCCTATTTCACCAACTGTCGAATTAATGTCACGCCCCCAATCCGGGTATTTTTCCCAGTCGGGAACCACCGGAGAAACAGTCATGGTTGCGCCCAGACCTTTGGTCATGCTAAATCCTGCTGAAACAATACAAGCTGCACCCATTCTTCCCATGCTGGCGGTGTGTTTATGCTGCATTTTTCCCGATTTAACGGCTTCCGCAATATTTTGAGCAATAATTTTTCCGATTACACCCGATGGCATTCCGGTACGTGGGGGAGCCGGCGAAATGATTGTTCCGTTCGGACTTTTCATTGGTTTCGAAATAGGGTGAGGCGGTGCAAAAGCAATTCCTGCTGCATAAATATTATCGTACACCGGACTTTTATAAGTTTGTGGCCAGTCGTTAATACTCCATTCTTCAAATGTTTTTAGTGAATAATCGGCATCCACTTTCATAAATTTGTTGGGAGCAAAAAGTAATGAAGTAATATCTTCACCGGTTTTATTAAATGCTTTAATGTCATGTCCTGAGAAAGCCGGAATAAGCATTGCAAAATCAAATTCTGCTGTGTGCATTTCACCGTCCAGTGTTTCGTAATGGGCAACTCCAGGTTCTACTTTTTTTACTCCTGCCCGCTTTATCCATTTTATATTATTCTCGGCGAAAACCGATTCTGTAAAAACTTTGGTTGATGTAATATACCCACCGCGTTTTACAAAAGCGCCGCCCATTCCAAAATCACCCACTTCATATTCGTTCGAAATCCAGGTAATTTCGGCCAGATGCGAGAGATTACGGCGTTTAATCTCGAAAGCAATGTTCAGGGCATATTCAAAAGCAGCGCCCTGACAGGTTGCTCCGGGGTGACCTGTCCCAATGAGGAATCTCTGCTTTTTACCCTGTTTCATCAGTTCAATGCTTTTCTGCAATTCTTCCCATGCATGTGCAGCATGGTCGTACGAACAAACCGAAACTGAATTTTTCCCGGGTCCAAGTCCTTCAGTTGCTTCAAAGTTGAGTTTTGGTCCGGTGGCATTTACCAAATAGTCATATGTCACACGTTCGGTTTCACCCTTTTTTGCTTCCGAAGTGTATTCAACTTCAACAAAACCTTTTTCCAGCGATGAATTACCCTCAGGAAAGATTGTTGTGACTTTGGCTTGTTTATAATCGATTCCCCAGCGGTTATATACTTTCTCCAGTTTAAACCGCACCTGTTCAACTGTCATTCTGCCCACACCAACCCAAATATTCGATGGAACCCATTGATAATACTGGCTTGGTGATACTACAACAACTTCGTGTTTTTTTCCTAATTTCTTCTTTAGAAATGCGGCAGCGGTGTGTCCGGAAATACCTGCTCCTAAAACGACTACTCTCATAAGGTTAGTTTTTAAGTTCAAAAAATTCAGGGTTTTAATATAATTAAAAATCCATGGATACAAATTGTTTTTCAGTCATTATTTTATAGTTCTTGATTTAACCTGTAATTGAAATTCTCATTGTACAAAGGAAAAATCTTCTGCAGACAAAACTGATGTTCAAACTTCTCAGGAACCTGTTATTATTAACAATCATTTTTATTTTTAAAATCAGATTTTGGTTTTCGATTATTATTTATAAACAATTGAAATCCAACGAATAATTAAATTAATTGAAAAGGAATAAATCGTTAATTACAGCCGTTCTTAACCCGATTTGCATGCTTTATTTTATTCTCTCTTGAATAGAATAATAAAATAAAAGAACCATTTTTAAAGAAAAACATGTTTTGTAAAATGTTAGAACCGAACCATCAGTGAAATAATTTATCTGTATTTCAGTTTTTGCACCATTGTAATTAATTTATGAATTTATCAAATCATTTTTTGACTATATTTAGTGCGGGAAATAAAAAATACTATCTACACCTAATCGAATGTATTTCAAAATGTAATTGAATACACCTGTGAAATACCTGAGATTAAAATAATTTTTAAAATATGGCTAAAAGGCTGGCAAATTACCTTTTCCGTACTCCTGAAGAAATAGGTTTGGATAACTATATGGTACTTGTAATCAGTTTTTTAATAGTTGTTGTAGGTTTTTTGGGAACTACAGTCAATATTCTTTTGGATTTTGGTTTAATCATTATGCTGACAACAATAGTTCCAACCTTAATAATGATTCCATTTTATTTGTACAACCGTTTTAAAAAAAATCTTTTTCTCTCGAAATATATATTAATCATATTTTCAATCCTTATTATTGACAGTCAATGGTTTGTTAATTATGGTTCGTATGGGCCTGTATTATTTTTATTCATAATTGCAGAGTCGTATATAATTTTAGTTTTCCAGAAACTTGAGCGGTTAATTTTCACAGTGCTTGTTTTTGTTAATGTTAGCGTTTTGTTTTATCTTGAATATCATTACCAGGGCATTTTTGGTTATTATGAGAACGAAAAACTACGGATTATTGACCTCTATTCAGGGGTTTTGATTTATTTGTTACTAGCTATAGTTCTGTTAAATTTTGCCCTAAAATATTACATTCAGCAAAAGGAAAAAGCCCAGCATGCCGATAAATTGAAAACTACATTTCTTGCAAATATGAGTCACGAAATAAGAACTCCGATGAATGGTATTCTTGGATTTACGGGATTGCTGAAAGACCGGGATTTACCCAAAGATGTTCAAATAAGGTATATCGAAATAATTGAAAAAAGCGGAATCAGACTTTTAAACATTATAAACGATATTATTGATATTTCAAAGATTGAATCGGGATTGGCAGTAGTGGAAATAAGCAATACAAACATAAATGAGCAACTGGATTACGTTTATAGTTTTTTTAAACCCGAAGTTGAAGCTAAAGGATTGAAAATTGTATTGAAAAACTACTTGCCCGCTCATGAACGTGTAGTTAAAACTGATAAGGAAAAGGTTTTTGCCATTCTCACAAATCTTATAAAAAATGCTGTAAAATATACTGAAAAGGGAACTATTGAATTTGGATGTAATAAAAGCGGGCGGTTTTTGAAATTTTACGTGAAAGACACTGGAATTGGGATACAATCAGGGAAACAGGAAGCTATTTTTGAAAGATTTGTACAAGCTGATGCCGATGAAAAAAGGACAAAACAGGGCTCTGGACTTGGGCTTTCGATTACAAAAGCATATGTTGAAATGCTGGGTGGTAAGATCTGGCTTGAAAGCAATCCCGGCGAAGGTTCTGTTTTTTATTTCACTATTCCACATAAAACGAATGAATTTGGAGGATTAAAGATGCAAAATGGAAATGTTACTGAAAACGATAATCCTAAATACCCTATGTTGAATATACTGATTGTAGATGATGATGAACCATCTGCCATGTTACTTTCTGTCATACTAAAGAATTATGCAAAAAAAATCGAGGTAGTTAATTCTGGTATTATGGCTGTTGAAACCTGTCGGAAAGATAATAGTATCGACCTGGTTTTAATGGATATACAATTGCCACTGATGGATGGATACGAAGCAACAAGTAAAATTCGCGAATTTAACAGTGAGATTATAATTATAGGTCAAACCGCATTTGGTTTTTCTGACGACAGGATTAAAGCCATTAATGCAGGTTGCAACAATTACATTTCAAAACCTGTTTTAAAAGAACAGTTACTTGCCATGATTTTTAGCTATTTTAAAAAAATTATACAATTTATGTTGTTAATTTACCCAATAATTATTAACTTGCCAACATGGCAAAAACAATTGATATTACAATCAAGGAGAGCGAGGAACATCTGCAGTACTTGCTCCGCAAACAGGACAAGTTGCTCCAGCAAA
>JBGSRA010000042.1:0-20086 GCA_041737765.1 Draconibacterium sp.
GCATCCATTGCCCTTACCACATATAAACCAGAGGCTACATTATTAATAGTCCCTTCGCTGTAACCGAAATTAAGTGAATTCAGAATATTGGCTGGTATGGGCGTAGTGGTACCGGGAGGAACGGGCGAAAATGCCAGGGTAAATGGCTGTCGGAAATTTGAATTATAGTTTGTTTGTACACTTAGCGATACTGACGAACCACTACAGTTAGTTGAAAGCACGGTTGCAACAGCGTTAAAAGCCACAGTTGCCTTCTGAATATTGGTTTGGTTACCACAATAATCAGTAACCCTTATATCGTACTCTACATTTGGATCTATATTACTAATACCGATTCCGGTGGAGGAGGTTATGTTCTGATAAGTTGATTCAGTAGCCTTTTTATATTCGAAGAAAAAGGGAGGCCTGAATAATTGGTTAAACGCGCTGAGTTCTACCAGAAAGAAAGGCTGACTGCCGCCTGATCCCCAATGTGCCGAAATATTTACAGTTGGTACCGGTATTATTGTTGAGAACAGGGCAGGGTTGATAGTAACACCATTTGAGATGCGCTCCTCCAGTGTAACGTTATTGCGCAGTAAAACACGGTATGCTGTTATTCCTGTTACATCGCCTGGTATAACAATACTCCAGTTATTTATAGTGGTATGTACTGTTGTCCACGTAATCCCTGTTTGTCTTTGAAACTCATAGGTTACGTTACTCCAGCTAAGGTCGCCGGGTGAGGCGGTAATAGTAGCGCCCCCGCAACCATGCCAGGCCCACGCCACTGGAGTTTGCGCCTTCAATGAGATGGAGAAAATAACCAGCAGAAGTATAAATGTGCTTTTCATAATTGATGTTTTTAATTTACTTCTACAAAATTCCAATTAAATAAAAAGGGAATCAATCCCCTGAACACCTGTTTTTAGAATCCCCTTTTCAGGTGATTCGGAGTTTATTATTTTTTACGACTTTTGTATTGTATTATGAAAAAGAAATGCTTCTTATTATCCGTCATACTGTATTTTACTGCGATACAGGTTCCTGCACAACAACATCTTGCTGATAGTATAGAAATATTGCTGAAAACAGAAATGCCGGATAGTGCCAGGGCTATTGCTATGGTGTATAAGGGAAGGTATTACGAAACAATAGATTCAGTTAAATCACAGCAATTCTATCAGGAGGCAATTGAATATGCAACAAACAAAAAATTAGATTATCCTCTTGGATTTGCTTTGCATAATAATATGTTTATATACATTTCAAAAGGCAAATACCAAGAACATGCAGCAGATATGGAAAAAGCAATATTTCATTTATCACGCGCAAAAAATCAAAAAGCCAAAGTTGTGTTGGCTATTGTAATGAGTGACAAGGCTTCGATGTTTTATAAAATGGGAGTGTATGATTCGGCAGCAATATGGTATTTGAAAGGCATTGAAGTGCTGGAAAAAGAAAAAAAGTACGATAGGACTGTGGGGTTATACTCAAACCTTGCATCAGTATATGAAATATTAAAACTGAAAGACAAGCAAAAGGAATACATTTTGAAATGTTTGGATGCTGCAAAAATAATGCGACGGGATTATGATCTTTTCGGAGCATATTCCATGGTTTCTCAATTTTATTCGGGTGACAACGATTTTAAAAAGGCTTTGCATTATTCTGACTCAGCCCGATTATACTTTACCAATGAAATGAGCCAATCCAGAGAACATCTTTACTATTTGGTTAGGGCACAGGCCTACGAAGGGCTTGCCCAATATGACAGCTCAGTTTTTTATTTCAACAAAGCGTATAATATTACTAAAGCAAATAATGATGCATGGGGAATGACAGAACCGCTATTCCGAATGGGTAACGCATACATGAAATCGGGTAAAAGAAAAGAGGCAGAAGAATTTTTACTGAAAGGGGTTGAACTGGCAGACAAAAATGGATTTATCGTTTTCAAAAAATCCGGCAATGAGTATTTGAGTAAATATTATGAAGAAACCGGCAGCTATCAAAAAGCCCTTGAAAGCTATAAAAAGTTTTATGAAGCAAATGATTCGCTGCAAAGAGCCGATAGAAAAAAAGTAGTGCTTGACCTGTATAAAAAATATGAAACCGAGAAAAAAGAACAGCAGCTAAAATTACAACAGGCCACCATTACCAGAAAAAATACCTTCAACTATATTTTAATTGGCAGTACTGCTGCACTTTTAATCATTACGTTTCTTTCGTACCGTACCTTTAAACAAAAAAGAAAATTGCAGGAACAAAAAATAACTGAACTGGAAAAAGAAAAATTATTACTTGCCACACAATCAATTTTGAAAGGCCAGGAAGAGGAAAGAAGCCGCATGGCAAAAGACCTGCACGATGGCCTGGGTGGATTACTTAGTGGCGTTAAACTTCAATTGGGAGCTATGAAAGGGAATTTAATTTTATCGGAAGAAAATGGCAAAACATTTAACCGGGCACTGAGTAAATTAGACGAATCAATCAGTGAAATGCGCCGGGTGGCGCATAACATGATGCCGGAATCATTAATGAAATTAGGTTTGCAGCAGGCGTTGCAGGATTATTGCGACGGACTTTCAGAGTCGCAGGATTTTAAAATCAATACAGAGTTTTATGGCCTCGAAAAAAGGATGGAATCGTCCTTCGAAATCGTGGTTTATCGTATTGTACAAGAGTTACTGAATAATTCGGTAAAACATTCAGGTGCTTCAACAATTCTTGTTCAGGTAATGCGGCAGGATAAAAATCTTACAATTACTGTGGAGGATAATGGTAAAGGGTTTGATATAGAACCAGTATTGCAGGGTGCAGGCTTAATAAATATCAGGTCGCGGGTAGATTACCTGAAAGGGCAACTGGATATAAAATCTGAACCTGGTAAGGGGACATCTGTTTATATCGATTGTATAATTGAAGATAATGGATAAAGTAAAAGTACTTGTTGTAGATGATCACCCGATGGTGATTGAAGGTATGAAGTCGATGCTTCAACAGATAGGTTTTGTAGATATGACTGGTGCAGCATCTAATGCATACGAAGCTTTGGAAAAAATTAAAACTACATTTCCTGATATCGTTATTACCGACATAAATATGCCCGAAATAAGCGGAATTGAACTAACCCTGAAAATCAGAAAAGAGTACCCATCAGTAAAAGTAATTGCGATGAGTACTTTTAAGGAACGCAGCTATATTTCGCAAATGGTGCAAAATGGAGCATCGGGATACCTGGTAAAAAGTGCATCAAAAGAAGAAATTGAAGAAGCCATACTTTCAGTTTATGAAGGAAAACTATACATGAGTCTTGATGTTAATTTATCATCGGCTGAAAAGGAAAATCTGATTTCCGTTCCAATCCTTAGCAGCAGGGAAAAAGAAGTGCTTATACTTATTGCCGATGGATTTACCAATCCACAAATAGCTAAAAAACTTTTTTTAAGTATGCATACAGTAGATAGTCACAGAAAAAATCTGTTGACAAAGTTTGAAGTAAATAATACAGCAAGCCTTATTAAACTGGCATCAAAGTATAATTTGGTGTAAATACTGATGGATTATTTTTTGTAAAACCCGAATTTACAATTTTTCAAACGAACCCTAAATGCAGAATAGCATCGCCTTTGTAAACAATAGGAGCATGGTTTAACCCAATAATGTAACCACTTTGCGGAATCTTGATTTTGTATTCGAACTTTCCGTACGGATCGGAGATAGTACCAATCACATCGCCTTTTTCTACTTTCGAACCATCTTTTACAAAAAAACGGTACAAACCACCATATTTTGCCCGTAACCAGGTTGACTTATGAATTTCAATAACCCCATTACTTTTCCCATTTTCCAACTCAACCGAAAAATCGCGCATTCCCAAATGATGCATAACCCGAAGTGTTCCGTTTACACCGCGTTGAGTAACCCGCTGTTTAAAATCGAGTGATTTACCTCCTTCAAAAAGAAGTACTTTCTTGCCCAATGCAGTTGCTGCCTGCCGAAACGATTTTTCGCGTTCGTTGGCAAAAACAATAAACCGTGGATTAAAAACTTTTGCTAGTTCAAGCAAATCACTATCCTTTTTTGAAATCCTGATTTGCGATGTATTAAATCGTTGAGCCCCACCAGTGTGAAAATCGATGCAATAATCAATGTGTGGCACAATTTCTTTCATCATGTGATATGCAAAAATACTTGCCAGTGAACCATTTTTTGAACCTGGAAATGATCGGTTCAGATCTTTGCCATCAGGAAACTCGCGGGTTTGATTTAAAAAGCCAAAAACATTTAAGGTTGGAATGCTGATTACCATTCCCTTTTCGGGTTTTGTATATTTTTTGGCCAGTAATTCGCGAATAATTTCAACGCCGTTTAATTCATTTCCATGAATTCCGGCATTTAAAAGCAAAACCGGGCCGTCTTCATGGGCACGTTCCACAATAACCGGAATTTCAACTTTAGTGTGTGTATGCAGCCGTGCAATATCAAGATTCAAAATCCGTTTTTGCCCTGCATTGATTTGTTCGCCGAGAATAACTATTTTTTTTCGCTGAATATCACTGTCTTTCTTTTTGTCAGGCATGTCGTTCTACATAACGGATTATACTTTTTGCAATGTCATTTCCTGTGGCCGACTCAATTCCTTCCAATCCGGGTGATGAATTTACTTCAAGAATTAATGGTCCGTGATTGGAT
The DNA here is from genome assembly GCA_041737765.1 of Draconibacterium sp. GTDB lineage: Bacteria > Bacteroidota > Bacteroidia > Bacteroidales > Prolixibacteraceae > Draconibacterium. The sequence goes on from JBGSRA010000042.1 coordinate 4,678, forward strand.
TGCAGCAAATCGACACCGCAAATCCCAAGTCCCATCGCCTTTGCTGCTTTTAAAGCTGCATTCTCCTCTTCTTCGCTGAGCTGAATCAATTCGGCTGTTCCACCACGGTGCAGGTTCGAGCGGAACTCGCCTTTTTTTGCCGTGCGTTTCATTGCGCCAACAACAACACCATCAACTACAAAAGCCCGAATATCAGAACTTTGAGCTTCTTTTATAAATTCCTGTACAATTACACGAATCTTTAATCCGTTAAATGCATCGATTACCGACTCGGCAGCGTTATCGGTTTCGGCTAAAACAACACCCAAACCCTGAGTTCCTTCTAGCAATTTAATTACCACAGGCGTACCTCCTGCACCTTTTATAATTTCTTTGACATTTTTCGAATAATTGGTAAAAACTGTTTTTGGCAAACCCAATCCGGAGCGCGACAAAATTTGTAAACTACGCAGTTTATCACGCGAGCGCATCAATGCCTGAGATTCTACAGCAGTAAAAACTTTCATCATTTCGAACTGCCTGACAACCGCAGTACCATAAAACGTTACTGAAGCTCCAATGCGCGGAATAACCGCATCAACGTCTTTCAGTTTAACTCCTTTATAAATTATTACCGGATTTTTTTTCTCAATAATCAGGTCGCATTTTGAGTGATCGACAACCACCATTTCATGTTTGCGCTCAATACCGGCTTCCACAATGCGCTTTGTTGAATACAGGTTAGCATTTCTTGACAATACAACTATCTTCATGTTTTATTAATCTTCTTAATTTCAAGTATCTTCCCGTTCAGCGAAAGGTTTTTACGCGATGTATCTATTAAAAATCTTTTCGAAATAAATTTTCTTCCTAATAAAACCGGGTGTTTCATTTCAATTCTTTCGGTAAGTGTAAGTTCTATTGGGTATTTTTTTCGAAATATGGTTATTTCTGTTTTAATTGAAACCCGCTCTTCAACCAATCCATTCGAACTTTTTATGGTTCGCATCTTAAATTTATCAAAACAAAACTCCTTTTCGTGGAATTGAGGATGACTTGGATCGAGAAATTTACATTTAATAAGTTCCAATCCGTCCTTGTTTATTTTCTCTATTTTATGACAATGAAAACTGGATGTGTAAGCTCCGGAATCGATTTTAACTTCAATTCCATATAAATCCAGCTTTTCGAAATCAGCTGCGTCTTTTCTGCCAATAATTTTTCTTTTCAGTGCCACAATTTATTTATTAAAGAATCCCAAAAAACATTTTACCAACCAGTAAATAAATCATCAAACCAACAATATCGTTCATGGTAGTTATAAACGGGCCGGTTGCAAGTGCCGGATCTATTTTAAACCGGTTTAAAACCAACGGAATCACTGTTCCAAAAAAGGAAGCAAAAAGAATAACAATAAAAAGCGACAGCGAAACCGTAAAAGTTAGGTTCATATCACCCTGACGAATTGCATTGTAGACGAAAATAAGAATGGCAAAAATGGCTGCTGTAACAAGCGCAATTGAAACTTCTTTAAATAATCTTCGTGAAGTGGTTTCCAAATCCTTAACACCACTAGCAATACTTTGCACCACAATCGAAGAAGACTGAACTCCAACGTTTCCGGCCATTGCAGCTATCAACGGAATAAAAAAGGCCAGTTCGGTAACCTTCGAAAGCGTTTGCTCGTGCGAACCCAAAACAATGGCGCCTAAAATTCCGCCAAAAAGTCCAATCAAAAGCCAGGGAAGCCTTGCACGTAAAATCTCCCATATTTTATCACCTGGTTCAACATCGCCCGAAATACCCGAAATCATCTGGTAATCTTTCCCGGCTTCTTCACGAATAAGGTCAATCACATCATCGAAAGTGATTCGTCCCTTGATACGACCAATATCGTCAACAACCGGAATGGCAACAAGGTTATATTTGTCCATTATTTCGGCCACTTCTTCCTGTCGGGTATCAGTGGTTACCATTTTAATGTCGTCGTTGTAAATATTTTTAATAACCGTGTTTGTATTGTTGAGAATCAGTTTTTTCAGCGAAAGCACACCTTTTAGTTTATCCTGATCGTCAATTACATATACATAATAAATTTCGTCAACTTCCTGTGCCTGTTTGCTGATTTCACTCAGGCAATGAGCGACAGTCCAGTTTTCATTAACGGTTACCAGCTCTTTAGCCATTATACCACCAGCAGTATCCTCCTCATATTCCAGCAGATCTACAATGTCACCAGCCTGTTCAAAGTCTTCTATTTCGTTTAAAACTTCAATTTTCAAATCTTCGTCAAGGTCGGCAACAACATCGGCAGCATCATCAGAATCCATGAATTCGATAAACTTGCTGGCGATATATTCGGGTGGTAATTCTTTTAAGAACCTTCTTCGGTCGTTTTCCGGTATTTCAACCAACACATCGGAGGCCTGTTCCCCGTCGAGTAAAAGAAAAATAAATTTGGCATCTTCGGTTGACAGATCTTCCATAATCTCGGCAATATCGGCCGGATGAAGATCTTCCATTAAATGTTCAACCTCTTTTGTATTTTTCTCCTCAATCAGTTTTTTGAGTTGATCAACATAATCACGTGTAATCTCAAACTGCATAATTAATCTGTTTTTCTGAGGTTCTCAATTGATATAGTAAGCTCAATAAAATCGTTAACCGAGAGTTGTTCCGGTCGCTTATCAGCATATTTATCCGGTAGATCTTCGCAAATTGATTTTAGTGAATTTCTGAGCATTTTTCGCCTTAAGTTAAAGGCAGCTTTCACAACCTCAACAAAAAGCACTTCGCTGCAGGGCAATTCAACCACATTGTTTCGCCTCAGCCTGATTACTGCCGATTTAACTTTTGGCGGTGGTACAAATACATGCTCCGAAACGGTAAACAAATATTCGATATCATAAAAAGCCTGCAATATAACGCTTAAAATTCCATAGGTTTTATTTCCATGTTTCGATGCAATCCGTTCTGCTACTTCCTTTTGAATCATTCCTACAACTTCGGGAATCCGGTTTCGCAATTCGAGTACTCTGAAAAAAATTTGTGATGAGATGTTATAAGGAAAATTGCCGATAATACTAAAATTACCTTCGAATTTTTCTGCAATATTTGATTTTAAAAAATCTTCGGACCAAATGTGTTGTAACAGTGGGAAATTTTGATGAAGAAAAGCAACAGAGTCTCTGTCGATTTCGATAACATGAAGGTTGATTTCAGGACGATTGAGAAGATATTGAGTAAGCACTCCCATTCCGGGTCCGATTTCCAACACATCAGGAACATCGGAACCCAAACTGTCAACAATTTTTCGTGCGATATTTTGATCGGTTAAAAAATGCTGACCCAGATTTTTTTTTGGTTTTACAAAATTCATTACTGTCCGCTTCGTTCATTCTACAGAATCGTAAATTAGCTTTTATGAAATTAACAAAACAAATTTATACATTTACCGTCTGCTAAATAACAGGTATCTACCTTTTAAATTTCGCATCACGAAAGTAGTAATAATTTAACGATATGTAATTGAAGTAAAACCCACATTAAATTTTATTCAGTTTGAAAAAAACAGTCATCAAAATCTTTAAATTTTCAATATTTTTTGCCCTAGGAATATTTATTTTCTGGCTCATTTACAAAGATCAGGATATCGACAGGATTAAATCGGTACTTAAAAATGAGGTTAACTATTTTTGGGTTATTGTGTCACTTTTTATTGGATTAATCAGTCATATCAGCCGGACATTGCGATGGGGACTGATGATAGAACCAATCAGTCACAAACCCAGGTTCGACAATACATTTATGGCCGTAATGATTGGTTACCTGATGAATATGGCACTTCCCCGCATGGGTGAAATTTCGAGATGCGGTGTTTTAGCGCGATACGAAAAAATATCGTTCACCAAATTATTTGGTACCGTGGTTGCCGAAAGACTTATTGATGTTGTTTCGCTGCTGATATTACTGGTTATTGTTATTTTTTCGCAGTTTGGACAAATGATTGGTTTTTTAAAACATAATCCCGAAATACAGGAAAAACTAACAAATACAATAAGTTCACCCTACCTTATTATTGCATTTGTGTTATTCATAGTTGTGGCATTTCTTTTTCGGAATAAATTCAAACAAACCACAGTATTCAAAAAAATTGAACACATTCTGAAAAACTTTAAGGAAGGATTTATTTCAATCAGGTCGGTAAAAAGAAAAGGCTGGTTTTGGTTTCACTCGGCTTTTATCTGGTTCTGTTATTACCTGATGCTTTACGCTATATTCTTTGCTTTCGATTTTACCAGCACTTTAAATCCAATTGCCGGACTAACTACTTTTGTATTTGCCAGTTTTGGTATGGTGGCGCCGGTGCAGGGTGGAATTGGGGCATGGCATTTTATGGCCATTGAAGCATTGACATTGTACGGAGTTGCTTACGAAAACAGTGTAATTTTTGCTTTTGTTGCACACACTTCGATGACTGTAATGATTATTGTTATTGGAATAATTTCGATGTTGATACTTCCATTTATTAATAGGAGAAATGATATTGAAGGCGACGAATCACTTATATAAGCTTACGCATTTCAAAAAACTTAATTCCTGATTGGAATGAATACCGAGCTTTTTATTTCGAACAGATTATTTTTTGATAAATCGAATCAGCAGTTTTTATCGAAAAAAATAATTCGGATAGCACTTTTCGGAATTGCTCTCGGTTTGGCAGTAATGATTGTTTCGGTTGCAGTAATAACAGGTTTTAAAACCGAAATCAGAAATAAAGTAATTGGATTTGGATCTCATATTCAGATAATTAATTACGAATCGAAAAACTCATACGAAATTCCGCCCATTTCAAAAAACCAGCCTTTTCTTGAACAGTTAAAAGCGTTGAATAACATAGAATCAATTCAGGTTTTTGCCACAAAACCCGGAATGATAAAAACCGATGAATCAATCCAGGGTATTGTTTTTAAGGGAGTTGAACCGGGTTACAACTGGACCTTTTTTCAGAAAAATCTGGTTGACGGACAAATTCCCCAATTAAACGATACAAACCGTATCAACGAAATTTTGCTTTCAGAAAACATTTCCCGTTTATTAAAATTGAAAACCGGCGATTCTGCTGTTTTATATTTCGTTAACGAAAACGAAGTAACCCCGCGAATGCTTCAGCTAAAAGTTTGCGGAATTTACCGAACCAGTCTTGAAGAATTCGACAACCTCTTTATTGTTGGCGATATCAAACAGGTACAACGGCTAAACGACTGGCAAAACAATGAAATCAGCGGGTTCGAGATTCTTGTTTCCGACTTTAATAAACTTGATTTTATTGAACAGGAAGTAAGAAACATAGTAGTTAATTATTCTGCCCAAAACAGCGAAATACTTCGTACAGAAAGTATAATTAGACAATATCCCCAAATATTCGACTGGCTTTCGATACTGGACATGAATGTTTGGGTAATTCTTTTTTTAATGATAATGGTAGCTGGTTTTAACATGATTTCGGCTTTGCTTGTTTTAATACTGGAACGAAGCACAATGATTGGCGTTTTAAAAGCATTGGGCAGTCCAAACTGGAGCATAAGAAAAGTATTTTTATACCTCTCTGTTTTTCTTACCAGCCGCGGTATGCTTTGGGGAAATGCAATTGGAATTGCATTAATTTTGTTTCAGAAACTATTTCATATTATAAAATTAAACCCTGCAACTTATTATGTCGATGTGGTTCCTGTTAATTTTAATATCATTCACATCTTACTCCTGAATATTGGATGTATCTTAATTACTACTTTAATGCTGATAATTCCAAGTTACCTGGTAAGTAAAATTTCACCCGACAAATCAATCAGGTTTGATTAATATCAATTTCTGTATATCGGTGGTGTAATTAAAATTCATACATTTACCGCTCGAAATTTTATTAAAAATGTTTTTTGTAGGTACAACAGGACAGATTTTAACATTGATATTAACGGTATGTTTACCGTTTATATTATTGGCTTCAGGAAACCAAAAGCCTGATGTTCAATCGCCTGCAAACTACCTCGTGGTTAATCAGAATATTCAGGAAATATCTTTAAGTGAAGTTAGTACCTTTTACTTTACCACTGATTTCTTAATTGAAGAAACCAATAATCATCATTTCAAATTCGACGAATTTCCTGAAATTCACCAATTCCCATTCGATAATTTTCATGTCAAATGGAAATCTGTTTATTCAACAAGCTCAGGAAATAAAGCTCCTCCCGTATTCCTTAAATTATATTGTTAGTTGATTTTGAATTAATATCAAAATCATAAGTTCTGCTAAAGGTTTTGGCAGATCTAAACAATATTCCATGGATTGGCATTTAAAAAAATGCAACATTCGATAAACAATTTAATTACAAATATTTATATCCTTATTTCAATAACATTTGATTTAAACAGGAAAAACTGCACACTTAAAAAAAATTATCATGAAATCAATTTTTACAATTTTGTTTTTAATAATACTGACCACATCCGTTTTTTCGCAGACAACGGTTAATGTGGCAACCGGAGAAAACTATGCCAACGAAGTTTATTATAATTTCGGGAATGATGTTTTAAAAACAGCATCGCGCAGCACCTGGGACATTGCATTTAAAACCAACCAGATGAGTGTATCGGTTTTGGCAAATAACGGCAGCGGAACAATGGTTTATACCTGGCCGAAGGGAGCAATTGCAGCCTGGGAAACAGTGGATACAACAGGAATGGTCTGGACTTCATTGTACAACTCTATTGTTGATTGGGAATATGGTGCTTTTAACGCCAATACAGTACCCGGAAATGCTTTTGATTATGGATGGGGAACTTATAATATGACCTCGCACAACATAACCGGCGACAGTATTTTTATCATAAAACTTGCTGCCGGAAATTTCAAAAAATTCTACATCAAACAAAAAAATTCAGTTCAAAATTTATGGTCGTTCAGATATGCTGATCTCGACAATAAAAACGATACTACCATTACACTTGATGGCGATGATTACAAAAGCAAATCATTTATACATTATTCAATAACTGACAATAAAGTAGTTGAACAGGAGCCGGCAGAGAGATGGCAATTACTGTTTACAAGGTATTATGACTACAGTATTCCTTATTACGTGACCGGTGTTTTGGCTAATAGCGGAGTGAAAATACAACAGGTTGACGGAGTTTCTCAAAGCGATTTTGAAAGCTACCAGACATCCATGCTTAACGACACACTTTCTGAAATTGGCTCCGACTGGAAATCGTTTAGTATGACAACATTTAAATACGAAGTTGCACCTGCTGTTGTATATTTTGTGCAGGATACTGCCGGAACGGATAAATCTATCTGGAAGCTGTATTTTACCGGTTTTAGCGGAAGTGCTACCGGCACATATTCATTTATTAAAAAGAATTTGGGTGTAACGGGCGTTAATAATTTTTCAGAACGGAATTTAACCGTTTACCCAAATCCGGCAAGCCACGAAATAAATGTAATTCACGATTTTAGCGGAGAAACAAAAATTACAGTTTACAATATTTCGGGCCAACCGGTTTTGAAAACTCAAAATACTGAAAGTGCAGGATTAAACAAAAACACACTGAATATCAATTCACTGCCTGCAGGATTGTACAGTTTGCATGTTCAATCGGGAAACGAAATAAAAACAGTGAAATTTTTAAAGAAATAGATTTTTATGTTGGTGATAGTTGTGATAAACCGGTACTGTCTGAATTGATTTGATGAAAATAAAATTCATATTTTTTGCAGTTTGTATAAGTACTTTAGCTTTTGCACAAGATGTAAAAGTTAAAGTACTTGACTCAGGAACTTCGAAGGGAGATCCAATTCCGTATGCCAATATTTGTGTTGAAAGCACCGACAATAAAATTAAGGAGTACTATATTACTGATGCAAATGGTGTAGTTAATTTTCCGCTTGTTCAGCAAAAAATAGTAAGTATCAGTTGCATGGGATTTAAAGCCTTAATCGATACACTTTCTCCGGGAATTACGTCGAAAACCTATATTTTGGAACCCTCGATCTTTGAAATAAATTCGGTTGTGGTAACCGGGCAATATAAACCTGTAAGCGCCGACAAATCGATTTACGACATAAAACTTATTGGTAAAGACCGTATTGAAAGTAAGGCAGCAACAAATCTGGCCGATGTTTTATCTGACGAACTGGGAATCAGGCTTTCCAACGATCCATCTACCGGAACAAGCATGTCGTTACAGGGAATCACCGGCGAAAACATTAAGATACTTGTCGATGGAGTTCCTGTAATTGGAAGGCTCGATGGAAATATTGATTTAAGCCAGTTAAATCTTGACAATGTTAGCCAGATTGAAATGGTAGAAGGTCCAATGTCAGTAATTTACGGTAGTAATGCTTTGGGTGGTGTTATTAATATCATAACCGAAAACAATTCTCATTCACAATATAAAACAAGTGTAAACTCTTATTACGAAAGTATTGGTACTTACAATTTTAACTTTCTTACATCCATCCGGCAAAATAAAAACACTTTTGAACTGAATGGCGGACGTAACTTTTTTAGTGGGTATTCACTTGAAGATACCCGTTCGAAAGAATGGAAACCCAAAGAACAGTACAATGCAGGTGGCTCGTACTATTACACTGGCGAAACAGTAAAATTGCGGTTAAAGTCCGACTTTTTTAACGAACGTCTTCTCGACAGGAACGAACCATTTCCTCCGTATTTCGAAAAAGCAAACGATACCTGGTACAAAACTTTTCGGTTTAATAACAGTGCCGAAATAACAGGCAAACTTGGAGAACACTCCGGTTTTAATATTCTGACTGCGTATTCGTTTTATGAGCGGCAAAAACAAAAATATCTTGTCGATTTAACCGACCTGAGTAAAATACTTACAACCTCTTCTGCCGACCACGATACTTCAACTTTTAATGCTTTCGTAACACGCGGAACTTATAATTTTACTCCCGAAAACGAGGTGTTTAGTTTTCAAACAGGATTCGATCTTAACCTTGAAACTGCTATTGGAAATCGAATCGAAAATGGACAGGAAAGTATTGGCGATTATGCAGTTTTTGCAAGCGCAATCTGGAAACCTGCTGATGTTTTATCCATTCAACCCGGAATCAGAGCCGCATACAATACCCGTTACAATGCACCGCTGACTCCATCGGTAAACTTTATGTACAAACCGGGAGGAATTACCATCCGTGCTTCGTATGCCCGCGGTTTTCGTTCGCCTTCGTTAAAGGAACTTTATTTGTATTTCTTCGACAGCAATCACCAGGTTGAAGGAAACGATAGTTTGCAGGCAGAACGATCGCACAGTTTTACGGCTTCGGCAAATTACAAATTTTCGAAAGGGAAATCTACCCTGGTTTTCGACCTGAAACCCTTTTTTAATGTAATCGATAATAAAATCAGCCTGGTTCAGGTTGACCCTGATAATTTACTTCATTACAGGAACGAGAATACGGGTAAATTTTCAAGTCTGGGTTTTGAAATTACAGGTTCCCTTTATCAATCGTCGTGGCTTAATTTACGGGCAGGATTTTCCCGAATTGGCAGAAAAGATGATTCGTTTGACAACGATAATTTTATTTACAGCAACAACTGGAATTCCAGTATCGATGTTGACTTTTTGAAAAATACAGCTAAATTCTCTGTATTTTACAAGTACTCGGGTAAATACCCCACGTACTACTATAATTCATCGGATGAAGTTACAGTAGGTTATATTAACGATTTTCATAACCTCGATATCAGTCTTATGAAAAAATTCTGGCACAACAGATTTTCTGTTACAACCGGTATAAAAAATCTTTTCGACAACAAAGAAATTGGCGGAGCAGGAAGTGGTTCAGGTTCGGGGCATGGTTCCAGCGGGGGTGTTTCGTCGTTGGTTGGCTGGGGTCGAACCTTTTTTCTGGGCCTGAAAATAAATTTCGTAAAGTATTAAATTGAATATGAGAATTTTAATAATATATATTGTTCTTCTTTTTGCATTTACTTCATGTTTCGAAGAAGATGAAATAGTGCCTCCCCATGCAATTGGGAATTTAACAGAGGGAGAAGTGGAACTTACCGAAACCTATAAATACCAGGTTTTTTATGATTTGGAGACGAATAAAACTGTAAAACAAAATCTTATTTCGGAATGGGATTTGGGTTTTGAAACTTCCGATTCAGGTTGGCATGTTATTTTAAATACTTCGAAAATGATGCTGGCCGGTAACACAGGGTTAACCGATTTTGAAGCTGTGAAAAATAATAACGGTCCGGTAATGAATTATGATCCATCGCACGGAAACCTTGACAGCACTGCAATAGGAAATTGGTACTCTGTAACCGATGATAAACCTGTCTCACTTGACTATGTGTACGTAATCGACAGGGGCACCGACGAGGAATTTAATACAGTGGGTGAAAAAAAGGTCACCTTTAATTTACAGGATGAAAATAATTATGTGGTGCGATTTGCCAATTTAAATGGAAGTGAGGAAAAAACAGTGTTAATTCCCAAAGATACTTCTGTAAATTTTGTTTGTTTCTCATTCGAAAATGGTATAGTTGATATTGAACCCGACAAGAATAACTGGGATTTGCAGTTTGGCAAGTATTCGACTTTGCTTTTCACCGATGTGGGCGATCCATATCCATATCTTGTAACAGGAGTATTGTTAAATCCTTATAAAACAGTTGCAGTACTTGATTCAATTCATCAGTTTGACGAGGTGAGTTTTGAAATTGCAGAGATGCAAAATTTTGTGAATCAGAAAGATATTATCGGATACGAATGGAAATTATATGATTTTGACAACGGGATGTACACGGTTCTACCCGAAAAAATATATATTCTGAAAAACCGTGTTGGTTATTATTACAAATTAAGATTTATCGATTACTATAATTCTACCGGAGAACAGGGATTTCCAACTTTCGAGTTTTTGAGGTTGTAAAAATCTGTTTTTAAAAACATAAATTTTTAGTATTTGAGTTGTTGTATTTCATTTGATTTAAGTTTAAAATACCTGTTTCGGCAGGTATTTTTTTTATTTTTACTCCATGTTAATTAATGCAGAAAATATTAAAAAAGCTTTGTATCAAACGCTGCCGGGTTCTGTTTCGCATCAAAAAATGCTACCGCTGAACCGCACACTAAATGTTTGTGATGAAGATCAAAAAAGTATAAAACACAGCAGTGTTTTACTTTTACTTTTTACCGAAAACAACGATTTAAATGCCATTCTTATAAAACGTCCGGAACACATGAAACATCATGCCGGACAAATTGCATTGCCGGGTGGAAGAATTGAAATAGGCGAAACTCCCTTCGAAACAGCTTTGCGCGAAACCTGGGAAGAAATTGGAATAACGCCTGACCAGATTGAAATCCTTGGTTCGCTTTCTACGCTTTATGTGCAAGTCAGCCGGTTTAAGATTCATCCAGTTGTGGGGTGGCTCGACAAAAAACCTGAGTTTATCATAAATAAAAATGAAGTAGAAAAAACGATTACGTTTCCGGTGAAACTTATAAAAAACTCCTTTGATGAAGTGGAATTAAATACAATTTCAGGCCTGTTAAAAGTTCCTTGTATTCAGTTTGATGGCGAAATTATCTGGGGAGCAACTGCAATGATTTTATCCGAATTTTATGATGCAACAATGCCATATCTTTCTAAAATTCAATAATATTTAAGTATTGTTTGTAGTTGTTTGTAACATTTTTTACAAATTTTGTAGCTTCATCACCACGACAATATCCCCAGCGAACCACTTCGTCTTTAAAATATTTCTCTTCCATTTTGTGTTCAAGGTATAATTCAACATTATTTTCCCAAATCAGTGGATTTTTGCCATATTTTTCAGCTAATTTTTGTGCGTCATTTACATGCCCAAGCCCAATATTATAAGCTGCCAGAACAAATTTCACCCGTTGGGTTGAGTCGGGGATATTTTTAATGAATTGATTATTCAAGGCGTTTAGAAGCAGTATTCCTCCTTTAACATTTTGTCGGGGGTTTTCAATGTTATCAACTCCATAAGCTTCGGCTGTGGCTGGCATAATCTGCATTAAACCATATGCCCCAGTCCATGCACCGGCACTTTCATTAAATCTCGATTCGTGATATATTATTGCAGAAATCAGACGCCAGTCCCATTTGTATTCGCTTGCAACTTCTTTTATCATGTCATCATATTTCGAAATTTTGCCTCCCGAAATACTGTTAAATTCGCTGGTCATGCGTTCAACAATCCTTGGACTCTCGAAATATTTGTAATAAATATGATGATATTTGCGGGTTTCCTTAAACTCGCTAATCCATTTATCGAGATAATCTTTCCACTCTGCCGATCCTTTTCGTACACCCCAGGCAATATTCTGAGGAAAACTAACTTGCAACGAAACATCCAGATTTGGATAATAGAACTTATTTAATTTCGCAATATTCTCGTCGCAAACTGTATAATCAATTTCACCTTTGGCTACTTTGGCAATTAATTCTTCAACCGCAAATACCGAGTCTGCCATAACTTCGTTATTCAGACCTGTTTCTTCCAACAAATTAATTATCCGCTGATAATGAGCAGAGTATTTCTGAACATGAATTTTTTTGCCATTTAGTTCGAGAACCGAACTAATAAAATCTGCATCGGTTGATTTAACCGTCTTTTCACGTTGAACCAAAACCTGCCGGATTTCCTGGAATGGGGTGGTAAAATCTATTTCTGCGGTTCGTTGCTTTGTTATTGTCAGATTTTGAGCTATTAAATCGAACCTGTTACCATTAATTCCATCGAATGATTCTTTAATATTATTGCTAACAACAATTTCAAGTCTTACATCAAGATCGTTGCATAAAGCCTGTAAAATTTCGTATTCAAAACCCATTGGTTTCCCGCGGTAGATAAAGTAATTTGAAGAGTTGTAATCGACAGCGGCTTTTAATACCCCTGTTTTTTTTATCCGGGAAAGATCATCAAGTAAATTTAAAGAATCATTCAAATTCTTTTCCCTTGAATTGCTTATTTCGTTCCATAGAACAAAAACAACCAAAGAAAAAAATAAGAATAAAAATATTGCTATTCCTTTTTTGTATGTTAGTTTAAATTTCATTAATCATAAAACAACCACGAAAGCCCAAATCTGAAGGTTGATCGGGGCATTGGATAATTCGGTGTCGTAATGTATTCTCCATCCAGAAAATTCGTTCCAATATTCAACATTTTAAAAAATACAATAGTTCTTTTCAATCGTAAATTTGCATACACGTCAATATACGGATAGTTTCCGTATTTCTTTTCATTCTGAAGATAAAACAAACCTGTTGCCGGAGAATAGGCATCGGCATAATATTTTGTATTGTAACGTGTATCAGCTCCAATCTGCGCAAACATTACTTTTGAAATTACAAATTTATAATAAGCTGAAACAAATGCTGATAAATCGGGAACATGAATATATTCTTCGTTTGATGCCTGTTGCCACAATGCCCTGACCCTAAAATGAAGATTTCTGTAATTAAAATCCTTATCAGCAAATGCCGAAATTACAAGTAATTCTTTTCCGGTTTGCGATGGAATTCCCTCGTAGTTGTTGTAAATAAAATTATTTATGATTGAATAATTTCCAGTGAGTTTAAGTTTAAATTTTGGAGAAATGATGCTTCCGTTTACATCCATTCTTTGCTCCATGCTAAAATCGTTGTTCCATCTGAAGTGGTTTGAATAGAACTCTTCCTGAAAATAATCGGCAACTGTATTATTAATCGAACCTGAAATCGCCAGTGAGGCAAGCGAATCTTTCAATATAGTAAAGGGTTTGGAAATGATACCTGACAATTCTGTTTGTCCGGCCTTTTGACCAATCAGGTATATTTTACCATCGAAATTCCATGTCCAGAATTTCCCGGTTTCCCTGAAAATACCTCCCCCTGCATATAAGTTTGAGTAACTATTAATGTCGCTGCTAAATTTTGCAGTATCAGCACCGGGCGACAAAGTATTGATAAAATCAATGCCTAAAAATGCACGTTTACCAAAGCTGGTTTTTCGTTCAGCATTTTCAAATTGTTTTAACTGAAAAACATTTGATAGTTTATTAAACCTGATTGAATCCGTTATATAATCGTTGCCGTAATAAGTATTTTCAAAAAAAGTATTTTCAGCTTCCTCTTCATCTGTAAAAACCTGTTTGTGGCGTTCGTACTGAGAGTTGATTAATATCCCGAAAATTGGTCTGAAAGCTGCTGAATCTTCCTCCGTTACAATTGTTTTACCAAACCTGTATTCACCGTTAATAAAGTAGTACGTTCCTTTAAAATTCGATTTACTCGAGTTCAGGTTTACGTTCAAAAGCTCTGTTTCAGCGCCATTAAACAACAAAGAATCGTTGGATAGCCCACCATTCTCGTTATCTTTTACGGTATTCGATATAAATCCAGAATAGATATTTAAATTATCGCTATTATAACTTGAGTACAGTGTTATAAAATTGTTTTTACTTTCCTGAGCAGTATATTGTCCGGCTGATTTTGCAATATTCATTCGCAACGTGAAGTTTAAATTTGGGTTTACATTTTGCGAATGAAAAACATTAAACCGCGTTTCGTTCTTTATCGTTCTGTTTTCACTTTGGCTAAAATCAAGCCTGGTATATGGAGTACGTGTATTGTAATATTGAATTGTGGCAGGTGATAACAAATAAGATTCCCTTGATTTTAGAAAAAAGAAATCTACATTCGAACTGCGACCAAAAAAATCGTTATTCAGTGCTGGTGTTCCGTAATTACCAAGGTACGATGAAGTGATTGAATTTTTAAATACAGGATGATAAATCTGAAACTCATCGATTAAAGTATCCAATTTCGCTGAATCCTGAAATGCGCCATATTCCGATAATTTCCAGGATCCAACATACGGGAAAATTTCATTTTCTTTCTTTTCCTTTTTCTCAGTTCCTTCCTTGTCCACATCAAATTCTTCGAATATCTGGGAATATCCTTCAACAACTGTAAATAAATTCAGAAATAGAAAAATTATTATAAACTGCACTCTAAATACCATCTCAAAATATATTAACCTGGATAAATGCTTTTATTCAAGATTTAAAAATTATCTGCAATATCGGATTTATCTTTAAAAAATCTTGAAAAATCTGCTTTTCTGAATTTACCGTTCAAATAGCAGGTATTCCAGAAAGTGGAACAAAACTATAAAAAGCTTTTTAGGGAGAAATATAACTTGATAATTTTTTATGATAATTAACTATTATCCTTAGAAATAAAAAGCCCGTGCTCAGAAGAACACGGGCTTGTAAAGTTGGCAGCGACCTACTCTCCCACTGTTACGCAGTACCATCGGCGCTGGCGGGCTTAACTTCTCTGTTCGGTATGGGAAGAGGTGGTGCCCCGCCGCTA
>JBGSRA010000044.1:0-23278 GCA_041737765.1 Draconibacterium sp.
CGAAAAAAACGCGGTTCGGAAACCGCGACACCCGACCAACTATAAACACATTTACACGATTCATCGCCTGATTCCTGCCATTCAACCAACTTTTTTTTATGGTTTAAACCGTTGTTGCCATCTTCGCCCCGAAAACAAAAAACATTAAACAATTTAATTTTTAAGCCATGAAGACAATTATTACAACAGTTTTAATTACCCTTTTTGCCTGTGCGCTGGGGTACGCACAAACTGAAAACAACGAAAATGAAGTTCAAACAATTTTTGGCGGTGGGGCAAAAATCACCGGCTGGTTTATTGATTTTGGCACCTCGTACTCGAAACTGAACGGAGAAACGGCACATTTGCCTTCGTTTGCCGGCGGTGTGCTGATGAACGACAAATTTAAAATTGGGTTGATTGGAAAAACTTTGTCGTGCCACGAAACTTATCTGAAATACGACAACCTTTTTGATGAATCTGTTTACCTGGTTGGTGGATACGGCGGGTTGTTTTTCGAAGCCTCACCCATCGACAACAAGCTGATACACATTTCATTTCCACTGATAGCCGGAGCTGGTGGTGCTGAGTATCAGACTGTAAATACTTATCCGGAGATTGAAGACGAAGGTGAGATTGATTACTGCCGCAGCAGGGTTTCCTTTTCGCCATACTGGGTACTTGAACCGGGTGCAAACATTGAAGTAAATGTTACAGGTTTTATGCGGATTTATGCCGGGTACAGCTACCGCTGGATGCTGGGTCTCGACCTCGATAATACTTCGCATTCGGCATTAAACGGAAGTAATTTTAACTTTGGGATTAGGTTTGGAAAATTATAACCCGTAAAATGAATGGATTAGTTCAGAAAATTATTTTCAGAATTTGGATTTATGAAATTGTGCCATAGGCACCAAAATTTAATAAAAGTTGTAACTGATAATTTAAAGGTGCGTCATAAGAGCAAGAAAATAACTTTTAAAATCATCATAATCCAAAACTTAAACAAATGAATTCAACGGAAAACTACGAACAAAGAAACTACTGGATTTTGGCAGCAATATTTATGGCTGCCAAACTTTGTATTCATTTAATTACGAGTGCTAATTACGAGTTGCACCGCGACGAAATGCTCTATTTTAACATGGGCAGTCACCCGGCATTTGGTTATTTATCTGTACCACCTGTTACCGGGTTACTTGCTTTTCTTGTGAAAAATATTTTTGGATTTTCCGTTTTTGGTATCCGGCTGATTCCGGCTTTGTTTGGGGCAGCTACTCTTTATATCATTGCAAAAACAGTTAGGGATCTTGGTGGAGGAATTTTTGCACTATCACTTGCTTCAGTAACATTTATTCTTTCCCCCGGTTTTCTGCTGATTTTTTCAATCTTAACTCCAAATGCATTTGAAATATTCTTTTGGACACTGGCAATTTATCTTGTTTGCCGAATGGAAGAGACAGGAAATCCCCGCTTGTGGATTTGGATCGGAATTGTGCTGGGACTATCATTCAATACCAAATATTCAGTTGTATTTTTGATTGCCGGATTTTTTACAGCCCTGTTAATTTCAAAACAGCGAAAGTTGCTTTTTACCTGGTGGTTTGTAGTCGGCATTGGAGCAGGATTGTTACTGATTCTACCCAACATAGTCTGGCAATACAACCACAACTGGCCTGTACTTTACCATTTGGATGCATTAAATAAAACTCAGATTTCGAACCTGAAATACAGTCACTTTATTATCGATTTGGTTCATTTGAATTCCGCACTTATTCTGATTTGGTTATTGGGTTTGGGAATGTTGCTTTTTGCAAAAAATGAAAAAAAGTATCGATTTCTGGGTTTGGCTTTTCTTTTCACTTTATTGATATTCTTCGGACTAAAAGGAAAAGCTTATTATATTTTGGGATTGTTACCCGTTTTGATTGCATTTGGCAGCTATTTCGTCGGGAAATATTTAAAACAGACGACTCCAGTTATAACCTTTTTTACTGTTATTTCGGTTTATTCTCTTTTTTCGTTGCCATTGGTAATTCCGGTTTTGCCATACAAAACATTGAAAATATATGCTGAAAAAACAAATAAATTTGTACCGGCACCCTTTATGCGCTGGGAAGATGGAAAACAACACGATGTTTCGCAGTTGTTTGCCGATATGACCGGGTGGAGGGAATTGACAGGATTTGCTGTGCAGGCATTCAATACCTTAAACGAAACAGAAAAACAAAATTGCACCATTTTTTGTGAACGGAATTATGGTTATGCCGGTGCAGTACATTTTTACGGAAACGAATTCAACCTGCCTGAACCGGTAACCCTTCAGGAAAGTTATGTTTTTTGGGCGCCGGATTCAATTCCTGCCGAACCGGTTATTTTTATTAATTACAGCAATAAAGATTTTCAACCTCTGTTTAACGATATAACCGAGATTGGATGCGTTCAAAATCAATTTTTCAGAGAAAATGGAGTGAAAGTATTTCTTTGTAAAAATCCCAAAACGGAAATCAATAAGATTTACCAAAACATTTTTTTTAACGAAAGAAAAAAATTTGACAGAATTTTAAATCAATAAAAAATGAAAAGATTATTTTTAGCTGCGCTGTTAATCTGCTGTTCAATTATTACGGAAGCTCAAACTCTTGTTTCGCACGACTCAAAGCTTTTTTCTAAGTTTCTTTTAAACATGGAAAAGTGGCAGGATGCTTATAATGGTGGAGATGCCCAAAATCTGGCTCCCTTGTATACCGAAGATGCTGTTTATTCGTCGTCGCACGTTCCCGGTCTTGAAGCCATTGGCCGCGACAAACTGATTGCCAATTTCCAAAAAGGAATCAGCATGGGTGGTCATATTGACAAAATTGAGATTCTGACCGCCAATATTTCTGGCGAAATGGCTTCGTTGTATTGCCTATACCAGGCCACCAACAGCGGTGTTACTGTTACCGGACGCAATCTTTTGGTACTTCGGAAAGTGAAAGGAGAATGGCTTATTTTCAGCCACATGACGGTGGTTTAAAATCTTTTAGACAAAGCATATTTCGTTAAAACAAAAACGCCTGAAAATCGAATGATTTTCAGGCGTTTTTTGTACCCGGGGCGGGACTATTTTAAAACTTATTATTCACTTATAATCAAATTCTTACAGAAGTAAAGTTTTTTTTGTTCTCGGTAAAGTCTCTCTTGTTTTATACTTTCGTTTTTATAGTATTTGATTGTAAATATATCAATTTTTGAGTTTAAAATCAAGCTGAGCAGGCGGGGAGACTAACAAAACCTGTTGTTAGGCATTAAATAAGTGAGTTATAATTAGTATGCTTTTGATGTTAATCTATTTGTCCACCAGCGTAATTTTTTCATAAAATTTGGCTCTTATTAGTATAATTTGGCACATTATTTTTCAAATAATTCAGCATAATATATATCTGTGTTTTCATGCAACTTATTTTAAACAGTATTAAGTATAATATGAATAATTCAGTTCACTGAAGTGATATGCATAAGTATAATAGTGTTGTCAAACTGAACTTCAGTATTCTCTAAATTTTACCATGGTAAACTACTTATTTCAATTGTACCTGCTGGCCATTTTTTGCCTTCTGAAATATAAATCATTAACTGATTTGGGAACTTAATCTGTTCTGTAGGTTGCAAAACATATACTGGATTATTGGCCATTTCCCAACCCAATGATTGGTAAAATGGAACCAGCCTTTCAAAACAGAATAAAACTCCTACATCCACTTTCCATTCTTTTATAAAGAAGTTAATGGCATGATTCATCAGTTTTTGTGCAATTCCTTTTCCGCGCATTTCGGGGATAGTTATTATATCTCCAACTCCTGCAATATCAAAATGTTTATCACCAATTACTAATTGTTCTTTGATAAGCCCCAGATGTCCAATAGCTTTCCCATTTATTTTTAATATAAAGTGCAATTCCATTGGCCTCCAGGATAGATTTTGAACATCGCCCCCAAATATATCTGTTCCCCAGCCAAAAAGTTGTTGTTTTTCTTCATTTGTAAGAGTTTTAGCTTGTACAATTTCTTCTTTCATAAATATTTCTAAAGGTGATATAATAAAGATTATTGTTTCTGTAAAGTCTTTTACAAAAAGAATCGAATACAATTTAACTTCAGTCTTTTGTCTACTGATTTGAATACAAACCTAAGCAAGTTAGTCCTGATTTATAGAAAAATGCATAAAAGTATCATTCATACATTAAAAAGTACCAAATGTAATTTGACATTTTAAATATCATTGTATTGTCACTTTAAATGGAATAATTGACCAAATAATTATTTCTGAAATGTAATTATTTGATGATTTGAAACTTAGGATAATATGATAGTTTTTTTCAAATAGACTTAGTTTAGTTAGTTAATTAGTTAGTTACTTGGCTCGGGAAAATTCCCGAGCCGAGTATTTTCTGAATTTTAATCCTAATCCAAAGAAATTATTGATAATTATCGCAATTCAGGAGGAAGAAATAATTAGTCAGAACACTTGTTTACAATTTAAAGTTTTTCGATTTATGATTAAGATTAGAAAATGGAAAATTTGCCAGTATATAGCGTTGTAAGATTGGATGGAACATTAATCATAAATGGGAATTGGTATAAACAGGGATGGCAACACATAGAAGCTCTAGAATTGAACTATTTTATGGGAGAAATTCCTAAATTTCAACCTGTTGTTAAAGCAAAATTGATGTATGACGCAAATAATATCTATGCTATTTTTCAGGTTGAAGATCGATATGTTAGGTGCGTAACTCATAAAACCAACGGACCGGTATGGGAGGATTCCTGTGTTGAATTCTTTTTTTCGCCCGATACATATTCGCCCTTAAAATACTTTAACCTTGAAACCAATTGTGGTGGAACTGCATTGATGTTTTATAATCTCATTCCAAGGAAGGATTATAAAACGTTGGATCCTGAAGATATTCATCAAATTGAAATTGCCCACACATTACCAAAAGTCATTGACAATGAGATAACTGAACCGCTAAGTTGGACAATTGAATACCGGATACCCCTTGAATTATTGAAGAAATATGCCAAGGTTAGCCAGCCAGAAAAAGGTGTAACGTGGATGGCGAATTTTTATAAAATTGCTGACAAAACCTCCAATACGCATTATCTGACCTGGTCGTTTGTTGATCAGGCCGAACCTGACTTTCATCTTCCAGCATATTTCGGTAAACTAATATTTCAATAATCTTATATGACTGTGCCATAACAAATGAGTAAACAAACTGACATCTGCAAAAATGTGATTCATACGGAAAATCCACATTCTTTTCTGGCTAAAGGTTGGATCGGGATATCTTCCTATAAACCAATTTTTAATCCGCATGCTTTTAATTCGGGATCAATTGTGATCGCTGCTTCTTTTGCCTCGCACATTTAAACTAAACATATAAACATGAATAGAAATATTTTGCTGCAATATATTGGAAATCAGATTCAGTTAGGTGGAAGCAGACATTATGTTCTTGCTGATGGATGGAGCCGCAACCTTAGAGGAATTGACATAAACTCAGGCAGTGGATTGCAATATACAATACTGCCAGATAGAGGCATGGATATTTCATTGGCCAGCTATAAAGGAATCAATCTAGTTTATCTAACCTGTAACGGAGAAACTCATCCGGCATATTATGAACCTGAAAACTTTGGATGGCTTCGTACGTTTACGGCTGGTTTGTTAACTACTTGTGGACTAACCTATTTAGGGGCACCAGTTACTGATGGAAATGAACAATTAGGTTTGCACGGCCGGTATTCTACGATCCCAGCCAAACAGGTTTCTGATTTATCTGCCTGGGAAGGAGATGACTACCACATTAGAATCAATGGAATAGTTGAAGAGGCTTCCATTTTTGGACATAAATTACGATTGGAACGACAAATCCAAACCGTTCAAGGTCAAAATAGTCTCCGGATTACGGATAGGATAACCAACTTTGGTAGTATGCCAAGTCCATATACCATTCTTTATCATATGAATATGGGTTATCCATTCTTAAGTGAAGATGCCGAAGTAAAAATACAATCCCTCAAAACCGAGCCCCGCAGTGCAGCTGCAAATTCAGGAATTAACGATTTTCATAAAATAGATATTCCTACAGCAGGTTATCAGGAACAAGTATTTTGTCATACCATGCAGGCTGACGAAGATGGAAATACCACAGCAACCTTGCAAAATAAAAAGCTCGGAATTGCATTGACTTTAAAATTTAACATTTCTCAGCTTCCATATCTAATTCAATGGAAAATGATGGGTCAAGGAGAATATGTTCTTGGCCTTGAACCAAGTAATGTTCCGCTCAAAAACAGAAAAGAATTACGGGATGAAAACACATTGCCCATTTTACAGCCAGGTGAAAGTATAACCAACATCATTGAAGTTCTTTTAACAGATATCTAACTATTCAATCTTGTTTGAAGGACACGATTATGCATAAAGAGCTGATATCTTGAATGTAAATAGAAATATTAAATCCATAAAATATGATTTCCGGTAAAATTATTATCTCGGGTACAGGATGTGCCCTTGCCGATTTCTTATACAATAGAGTGTCTTTTAAGAGTGATAATTTCAGAAAATATCTGACTCAGAAACCAGGAGATGGGGGACTGAGTCCGGGAAAGCTTGTGTTTGCCGAAGAACTTGAACGATTTGCGGTCAAGCCATATCAGAAAATATTAAACGAAATAATCGGCAACCGCGAACCGGATTTATTTAACGTAGGTGGTCCATCACTAGTCTCTTTAATTCATGCATCACAATTACTTGGAACCGTAAATTATAAAGTGAAGTATTTTGGTGTATCCGGAAATGATGAAACATCCCGAAAGATATTCGATATTCTTCGCCGTACTCCTTTAAATATCAGAAACTATCAGAAAATCAGTATAAGGGGAACTCCATTTACCGATGTGTTTTCCGATCCTTACTTCGACAATGGGCAAGGTGAAAGAACCTTTGTAAATAATATTGGAGCAGCCATGGATTATTCACCTGAGCAGTTAACCAGTGAATTTTTTGATTCTCATATTGTCTGTTTTGGTGGTACAGCATTGGTTCCACAGTTGCACGAAAATCTGACACAGCTACTTCAGAAGTCGAAACAGAACAATTGTATTACCGTTGTAAATACTGTTTTTGACTTTCAAAGTGAAAAAAATAATCCTGGAGAGCCTTGGCCTTTGGTTGATAAACACGAAAGTTATGGTCTGATTGATGTTTTGATTATGGATAGCGTGGAAGCCATCCGTATCAGTGGTGAGAATTCGATTGAAGAAGCAGCTGGATTTTTTGTAACGACCAGGGTGTCATCTTTTATAATTACGAATGGAGCAAACGAACTCTTTATTTGTTCAAGTGGCCGGCTATTTAAAAAAACAGATTTAATAAGGTTGCCTGTTTCCAGAAAAATTTCAAATGAATTAAAGAGGAATCCAACGGGAAGCGGTGATACCACTGGTTGTGGTGATAATTTTGCAGGCGGTATTATTGCCTCAGTTGCATGGCAATTAAAAGAATGCGAAAAAGGAAATTTTGATTTGGTTGAGACCATCACCTGGGGAGTTGCTTCTGGTGGATTTTCATGTTTTACTATTGGCGGAACCTATCTGGAACGTTTCCCAGGTGAAAAAAAGAGTGCAATTCAATCAATACAAACCGATTATATTAATCAGATTCAATACAAATGAAAAATTTGAACTTAAATAAATTAGTTCTATTTGGTGCTGGAAAAATTGGTCGCTCTTTCATCGGACAGCTTTTTAGCCAAAGTGGTTATGAAGTTGTATTTATTGATGTTTATAAACCAGTGATTGATGAACTAAATCGCAGGAATAATTATAATGTAATCATTAAAGGAGTCGATAAAGAATCAGTCATTAATATTAAAAACGTACGGGGCATTTTGGCAACCGAAACAGAGAAAGTAATTGCAGAGCTTTGTACTGTCCGTATTGCTGCTGTATCGGTTGGACAAAAAGGACTGGAATCAATAATTCCAATTATTGCCAAAGGAATACTCAGAAGATTTGGAAATAAAGAAGCTTTACCACTTGATATTATTATAGCAGAAAATCTCCGTAATGCTGCGGATTTCATGTCTCAGGAACTAAAAAAATATTTGCCTGAAGATTTTCCGTTCGAGGAAAAAGTTGGTTTGATAGAAACAAGTATTGGTAAAATGGTGCCTATCATGCTCAAAAAAGATATGGAAGCAGATATCCTGCAGGTTTTTGCTGAATCGTATAATACACTTATTCTTGACAAACTTGCTTTTAAAAATCAGATTCCGATGGTTGAAGGGCTTACGCCTAAAACGAATATGAAAGCTTGGGTAGACCGTAAATTATTTATTCATAACCTGGGGCATGCCACCACTGCTTATCTGGGTTTTCTGACACATCCAAAAGCAGTTTTTTTGTATGAAGTGTTGTTTGACACGATACTAAAAGAGAAAATTCGCAATACAATGATTCAGGCATCTGACATTCTCTTGGAAATTTATCCCAATGAATTTACAACGAAGGCGCTCATTGAACATATTGATGATTTATTGATGCGATTCCAAAATAAAGCATTGGGTGATACCATTTTCAGGGTAGGTTGCGACCTAAAACGCAAACTTGGAAGAGAAGACCGTTTGGCTGGGGCGATTCACCTTGCCACAAAATTGAACCTCCCTTACGACTTAATTTTGGAAGCGTTGGTTAGTGGGTGTCATTTCGGGGCTAGTGATGAGGATAAAAAAAGTTTAGACTCCGACCGTGAATTCATGCAAAATTATGCCAAAGGCATCAAAAACGTATTGACTTCCATCTGCGGGTTCGACGAAAAAAATGATTCGGAAGTAATTTCGAAAGCCATCGTTTTAGATAAATTGTTTAAAGAGAATCAAGGGAAGAATGAAATATTGATGGAAAAATAGAATCAATTAAGTATTAGAAATTAACCAATTAAATCAATGAAAACCAAAGCGGTTCGTTTATACGGAAAAGGAGATTTAAGACTCGAGGAATTTGAACTTCCTGCAATTAATGACGATGAGATTTTAGCAAAAGTTATTTCTGACAGCATTTGCATGTCCTCATACAAAGCAGCCAAACAGGGAGCCGACCACAAACGCATCCCAGATAATGTGGCTGAAAATCCAATTATTATCGGACATGAATTTAGTGGCGAGTTGATTGAAATCGGGGCCAATTGGAAACACAAGTTTAAGGTAGGGCAGAAATTTTCGATTCAGCCGGCTTTGTATTACCCAAAAGGTCCGGTAGGTGTATTGAGTGCACCGGGTTATTCTTATCCATATATTGGAGGAGATGCAACTTATATAATTATTCCTAAAGATGTTCTGGTTCAGGATTGTTTGCTGGCTTATGAAGGGCCAGGTTTTTATCCTGCATCACTCTCGGAACCACTTTCATGTGTGATTGGTGCAATGCATGCCAATTACCACACCACTCCGGGTTCATATATTCACAACATGGAAATTGTTGCAGATGGCAAAATGGCCATTTTGGCTGGCGTTGGCCCAATGGGACTGGCGGCCATTAATTATGTGATTCATCGTGCCGACCGGAAACCAAAACTTTGCGTAGTTACTGATATTGACCAGGCCAGGTTGGATCGTGCGGCGTCAATTTATACCGTTGAAGAAGCTGCAAAACGTGGAATTGAATTAATTTACCTGAATACAAAAATTGAAAATCCGGTGGAAGAACTTCGTCGCGTATCCGGAGATACAGGGTACGACGATGTATTTATTTTTGCTCCGGTTACTCCTGTAATTGAACAGGGTGATGCAATTCTGGCCTTTGACGGCTGTCTTAATTTCTTTGCCGGACCTACAGACCCGAATATGCAGGCAAAGCTTAATTTTTACAATGTGCATTATGCTTATACGCATATTGTAGGAACTTCAGGAGGAAACACTGATGACATGAAAGAAGCGCTGGATGTAATGACGAAAGGTCTTGACCCTGCTGGTCTGATAACGCACATTGGCGGACTAAACGCGGTGATTGAAACAACATTGCACCTTCCCGAGATTCCGGGAGGGAAAAAACTGATTTATACTCAGCTCGAAATGCCATTAACTGCTATTACTGATTTTGCTAAAAAAGGGGAAACTGAACCATTGTTTGCTGCACTTGCCGAAATTTGCAGTCGTCATCAGGACTTGTGGTCGGGTGAAGCTGAGGAGTTTTTACTATCGTTTGCATAGAATAATAATTGTTTGTTAATATACATAATCATAATAAAAAATCTATGTCAGAAAACAAAATTTCTAATGAAAAATCTTTATTTGGAAAGGACAATAACTATGGGTACAACCAGGAGTTATGCAAGCATTATACCTGCTGCAGGGCAAAAGGCCCGATTGTCATTGATGGTTCGCTTGACGAGGAATCATGGCTGTTAGCAGAAAAATCACCGCGTTTTGTTGACTTGACCACAGGTAAAACAGTGCCGCTCGATACCCGGGCAGCAATTCTGTGGGACGACGAATATTTGTATGTTGGATTTTGGATTGAGGAACCTGATGTTACAGCCACTTTCACTGAAAGAGATTCATTAATATGGTATGATAATGACGTTGAAGTATTTATTGCGGGAGAGGATTGTTATTATGAATTTGAGATAAATGCATTTGGAACAGTATTGGAAATATTTTGGGTTTGGCAGGATGTATTAAAACATGGCAGCAGGTTCGAAATTCCTGAGTTGGATTTAATGAAACAGAAGAAAGTGGAAGTACTGGGTGGTGATCTCGATTACAGAACTCATCCACGTGGAGGCCGCTGGGGATTTCGCGATTGGGACATGAATGGAATGAAATCGGCTGTAAAAGTTAACGGAACAATTAACAAAAGTGAGGAGCTTGATAATGGATGGAATGTTGAGGTTGCATTCCCCTGGTCAAGTATGAAATTACTTGCTGGAAGTAAAAGTCTGCCTCCGAAACCGGGAGAAGTTTGGAGGATGGATGTTTCACGTTTTGAGACATTAAAGGATCATAAAACACAAATCAATCCCGGGTGGGCATGGAATACACATGGAACGTATGATTCGCACATACCGGAAATGTTTACCTATATTCATTTTTCCGACAAAACGGTAGGCGACACAAATAGCTGATATCAAGGGTGTTTCAATAAACTAAATGCAAAATAACTAAAGATATAAAAGTCATGATTAAAAAAACGCTAATAATTATCTGTTCGTTCTTGTTGCTTATTAATTTAAATAGTAAAGCACAAAGTATTACTATTATCCCTTGGCCTCAGGAAGTAATTGCTGGTCAGGAAACTTTCATTGTAAGTGCAAAAACTAAAATTGCGTATTCTGACAAAAGCATGAATACTGCAATAATTTTACAAAAAGATATTCAAGAGATGTTAGGATATCAGATAGAACTTCTTGAATCAGAAAATTCAGTAGCTGGTACAATTTCATTTAAATACGACAAAGACTTTTCAGAAGAAGCATATAACTTGTTTGTTTCTAAAGAAGGAATAGAAATTATTGCCTCAAATAATGCTGGCTGGTTTTATGGAGTGCAGAGTTTAATACAAATGTTTCCCTCTCGGGATGACCTACTTAGCAGACCTTCATCTATTGAAATTCCGGTAGTAAAAATTAAAGATTATCCAAGATTTTCATGGAGGGCATTTATGTTGGATGAAGCCAGGTATTTTAAGGGAATAACACAGGTAAAGTTGCTTCTGGATGAAATGGCTCTGTTGAAAATGAATGTTTTCCATTGGCATTTGGTTGATGATCAGGGGTGGAGAATTGAAATAAAAAAATATCCACTTCTTACTGAAATCGGTTCTAAAAGAAAAAGTACCCAGATTGGCTCTTTAAAATGGGCTAGCGCGATACAATCTGGAGAACCTCATGAAGGTTTTTATACGCAGGAGGAAATCAAAGAAATCATTGAATACGCGGATCATAGACATATCACAATTGTTCCGGAAATCGAAATGCCCGGACACTCAAGTGCAGCTATAGCAGCTTATCCGTGGTTAGGTTCAGCTAAGAAAAAAATAGAAGTACCCATACGTTTTGCCGTGAGTGAAGATGTTTATGATGTAAGCGATCCCAAATGCTATCAATTTCTCACCGATGTACTTGATGAAATCATGAATTTATTTCCCTCAAAAGTAATCCACATAGGAGGCGATGAGGTGAAATACGATCATTGGAAAAAATCAGAATCAGTACAAGCTTACATGAAGGAAAAAAATCTGGCTACACCTGCCGATTTGCAAATATTCTTCACCAACAATATTTCGCATTACTTACAAAGTAAAGGACGAAGAATGATGGGGTGGAATGAAATAATGGGACATAATGTACATGAATATCAAAGTGAAACAGACACCAGATCAAACCAAAAGCTTGCCAAAGAAACGATAATACACTTTTGGAAAGGAGATGTGGCTTTGGCCGTTCAAGCTGCCAGTAACGGTTATGAAATTGTAAATTCCGTGCATACTGCGACCTATTTAGATTATGATTACAATATATTACCCTTATCACAGGCCTATGCTTTCGATCCTATTCCGGAGGATCTTGACCCCCAATACCATGAAAAAGTAATTGGAACAGGATGTCAGATGTGGGGCGAATGGATTCCAACGATTGGAAATATGCACTTTATGGTATTTCCACGAATAGCTGCCTTTGCTGAAGTTGGATGGACAGAAAAGGAAAATAAAGATTTTGATAGATTTAAAATGAACTTAAAGAAGTTACAAAAGCATTGGGAACAAAGAGAAATTTATTTTGCTCCGGATTCAGTGGTCGAAAAAGTAACTGAAGAATAGAACATAAAATAAACATGGAACTGCTGTTGAATAAGATAAAATACTAAAATCAATCTGCAACTACTTATTTCCTTAGTTCTGAATAGTTCGCAAGTTAAAATAGAAGCATTTCTCGCATCCTGAATTCTGTATAATAATATTATAAATGCAAAGAAATGTATCATTCAATGCGGGCAATGTAATTTAAATTTGTAATGTTCTTGAATTTAAAAACGTTTTGTTTTTAACAAAGCATCTCATCTGTGATTTTATAAATGATGAAAAAAATAAAAGCAGCAAAAAGCAGAGTTCAAATTACTCCTCCAACCGGAACCCCCATTGCAGGGAATGTCAGAATTGACAATAAGTCAAGAGGAGTACATGATGATCTGTTTTGCAACATACTGATATTAAACGATAACATCAACAAAATATGCCTGCTCAGTTTTGACCTTATATTCCTCGAAAATACAACTTGTAACGATATTAAAAACAGGATAGAAAATGCGATTAAAATTTCTGCTGAAAACATAGTAATTTGGGTCACACACACCCACTCCGGTCCTGATACCGGCCTGCCCATGTACCGTGGAAAGGATGATTCAATCGTAGATGCATATCTTGAAGATATGATTACCAAAGTTGTTGTTGGAGTTGTTAAAGCTGATGAGAAATATGAAGAAGTAATTTTAAAAGCAGGAAAGACAAATGTACCTGATTTGAGTTTTAACCGACGCCTTGTGAAAAAAGATGGTTCGGTAGTTATGAACTTCGAGGAGTTTGAAATAAACGATATTACTGAAACTACCGGGCCTATTGATCCTGAGTTGATTTCTTTATCTGTCTGGGATAAGAATGATAAATTGTTCGCCATTCTGGTTAACTTCTCTCTTCATCCGGCCATTTTGGTTGGTTATCAATGGCTTATTTCAAGAGATTTTATCAATTACCTTGACGAATACATTCTTGAAAATTATGGTAACCAGGCGGTAACACTTTTTGCAAATGGTGCAGAAGGAAACATCAATCACCTTAATTATCAGGATACACATCAGCTTAGAAATTTTGAGGAAGCTGAAAGAGTTGGAAAAAAACTTGGAGTTTATGTAAGCGATTCCATTAAAGATTCCTCAGAAATTTCAGGAAAAATAAATTTCATCTGCGAAAAAGTCACGATTCCATTTCGGAAAATTACAGAAGATGAGAAGGAATGGGCAGAAATGGTTCTTGAACGCGATAAAGATCTGGTTGAAGATTTGCTCGATGGTATTCCGGATAAAACATATGCGAGAATGGTAAAAGAGATGGCAAATCGGAAAGAAAAAGAAGGTGTTACGGAGTTGCAGGGATTGGCAATCCAGGATTTTACATTCGTAACGTTCCCTGGTGAAGTTTATGTTGAGTTTGGACTCAAAGTTAAGGAACTGTCACCATTCAAAAAAACCATGGTTATTGGCTTGGCTAATAGTCAGCTTGGGTATATTCCCAAGAAAGAGGCTTTTTCGCAAGGTGGTTACGAGGTAAGAACCGCATGGACAAGCCAACTTGTTCATGAGGCAGGGGATATTCTTGTTGATCTGGTAAATGATAAGATATTAAGCACCTTGAAGAAAGATGATTTATGTTGAAATAATTGTATAAGAAAAGAGAATATTTTTTTGTCAATATAAAGGATTAATAACATTAAAATAATTATTATAATGGAAAAAAGCGATAAAGTTATGAACGCTGCTGGGATAGTGGACTTAGGGTTCCCTATGTGGCCTGTTTTTGCGGAAGAAACATTAGTAGATGTATTAGAGCCTCTGAAAAATGGAAAAGTGAATTATTGGACCGGACCAAAAGGGATGGAATTTGAAACAAAATGGGCTAAGTGGAATAGGGCAAAATTTGCCATTTCATGTATGAACGGAACCGCTGCCTTGCATATAGCAATTGCAAGTCTTGGCATTGGGCCAGGTGATGAAATAATTGTTCCATCCTATTCGTTTATCGCATCATCGTTTGCTGTTGTGCAGGCAGGTGCGATTCCTATCTTCTGCGATGTGACTGAAGATCATACAATAGACCCGGCACAAATAGAGCAACTTATTACAAAAAGGACAAAAGCGATTGTTATTGTTCATTTATATGGAGTTGTTGCTGACATGGAACCGATACTTAAGATTGCTAAAAAACATAATCTGAAAGTTATTGAAGATTGCGCACAGAGCTTCGGTGGAGAATTTAATGGGATAAAAGCAGGAGTCATAGGTGATGTTGGTTGTTTTAGTTTTTGTCAGAGCAAACATTTTACTACTGGTGGTGAAGGTGGAATGGTTGTAACTAATAATGAAGACTTAGCATGGGAATGCCGTTCGTTCAGAGACCATGGATACGATGTTAAAGAGAGACTAAATATGCTGGCTCTTGAAGAAAAGCTTCCATATATTCATAACAGAGTTGGGTTTAATTACAGATTGACAGAGATGCAGTCTATTATAGGAATAAATGAGCTCAAGAGATTGGATTCATGGAATCTTGCCCGAAGGTTTAAGTATGCAAAAATGTATGACAAGGCATTTAAAGATCTCAAAGGAATTAAAAAACTGCCTCTTAATACTGCTGAACGGAAAAATGCATACTGGTGGTATCCGATAATACTCGATACCGATGTTCTGAATATAGATGCCCCAGGGCTTATTCATGAACTTCATGACCAGAACATTCCATGTTACGGAATTCAATGGCCTGAAGCATATAAAGAAAAAGCATACAAGGAGCATAATGGGTTTGGAGCTCATAAATTTCCCTTCAGATCTGAGGAATATACTGATAAAAACAGTGTAAAATATAAAGAAACTTTTTGTAATGTTGCTAATGCATTGAGGAAAACAACTATAAACTTATTTTTACACCCCTCATGGGAAGAAGTACATATCGAAAGATGTATCAATGCCTTTGTCGCAGCTTGTAATAAACACCTCAAATAAATCGAAAAACAGATGAATATACTTGCAATTGGTTGTCATCCCGACGATCTTGAGATTGGATGCGGCGGAACGCTGGCTTTATATGCCAAAAATGGCCACAATGTGTATATGTGTCATGTGGCCAATGGCGATAAAGGGCACGCAGTTATTATGCCTAAGGAACTTGGAGAAATGAGAGAATTGGAAGCTAAGGCTGCTGGAGCCATTTTAGGTGCAAAAAAGGTTTTCAATGTTGAAGTCCCAGACTTGCAAGTAGATTCACACGATGAAAATCAGGTTAATGCATTGGTAGAGGTTATCCGGCAAGTGCAACCTGATGTTATAATCACTCATAATCCTGATGATTATATGAGAGATCATGTTGAAACCAGTAAGCTGGTCTTTAATGCCAGTTTCAGTTCAAGTGTTCCTCATTATGATACAAAAACCAAATTTCACCCTGTAATTGCTTCTCTTTATTATATGGATACACTTGCAGGAGTGGGCTTTCTACCTGAAGAATATACTGATATTACTGATACTCTTGAAATTAAACTCAAAGCTCTTGAAGAACATCAGAGCCAGTTGAAATGGCTGAAAGATCACGATGGTATTGACTTTGTTGATTTTGTAAGAACAGTATCAAAGTTCAGAGGATTGCAGAGCGGAGTTAAATATGCGGAAGGATTCAGATTATGTAAAAGCTGGCCAAGACTCACTACAAAAAGATTATTGCCATAATCCTTATAGTTCCTGAATCGGAAACAATAATTTCTAATTAAATAAAACTATAACTTATGAATTTTAACGATACAGTAAAAGGTTCCCTGCTTGAAGGTTTTTATCCGGCAGGATGGGATTTCGAAAAAATTGATGCATGTTGTTCAAATCCCCCGACCGCAATTTTCGAAAGGCAGAGATTTTGGAATAATGACTTTAACCTTGTCAGTTGCGAAAATATCCATGATTTCGACATGATGATGGGGCACGAAATAGCAATGGAGATAAAAACCACTGCTGAAGAAGGCAGAAAACTTGCCATGATACTTCCTGTAGGACCTATGGGAATGTATAAATGGGCGGTCTATTTTCTGAAGGCATGGAAGGTAAGTGCAAGTCATGTTTATGGATTTAATATGGATGAATGGAGCGATGGAGAAGGCAATACACTCGAAGCTGAAAATCCGGCAGCATTTCAGTATGCCATGAAACAGGCATTTTACGATCCACTTGGTGATTTGACTGTTCCTGAAGAGCAACGGAATTTTGCTACAAAGGCAAATCTGCCTACATACGCTGAAAAAATTAATAAACTGAAAAACGAAGGAGCCAAATTAGTTACTGTTTTCGGTATTGGAAGAATGTGTCATATCGCCTTCTGGGAACCTCATTTTGCAGCTGAATTTACATCAGAAGAGGAATGGAAAACTCAAACTCATCGAATTGCCGCATTACTCCATCCATTAACAATTGAACAGAATGCAATTACAAGTTTTAAAAGCAGAACAACGCTGGTGCCTTGTCGTGCAAACTCAATTGGCCCTGGACTGTTCCTTCAGTCAGACAAGATAATTGGTGGTTGTGACGGAACTTTGGGCAGAGGGATGCAATGGCAGGGTATGTCCTTATGGATGACATTGCGCTATGGACCAGACATGTGGGTTCCATCGAGTTTTATGCCAACGCTGCCCGGAAAACTGTTTTTCCTGAGCGAACTTGCCGGACCATTGGAAGCAGAATGCAACTAAAAAATACGCGATTCTGAAAATTTATAGAGATTAGTCTCAAAATTAATAGTGGATTTGAAATGAATTTTGATCATCCAATTTCTAAAATGACTTTGGGCACAGTTCAACTGGGATTGAATTATGGCATTGCCAATAGTGAAGGAAAACCAGACGAGGGAAAAGCTTTCAGGATAATAGACACAGCCATTAAATTGGGTGTAAATTGTCTTGATACAGCTTCCGGATATGGAGATTCCGAAAAAGTTATTGGCAAATATTTCAGTGCTGGAATGAGGAGAAGATCGGAAATTGCCATCGTAACTAAATTCAAACTGGGTCAGATCAAACCGGTAGAAGTGGAATCAGTAATGATAAAATCTGTCGAGCATTCACTTCATAATCTGAATACTGATTATCTTGATGTTTTATTGATGCACGATGCGAAAGAGTTTTCAGTTTATAACAAAGAAATAACCAGTGTATTTGAAAAATTGATCTCTGATGGAACAATAAAAATGGCTGGGGCTTCATGTTACAATTATCGTGAAATTGAAGATATGTTGAAGGAAGATATCTACCAGACTTTTCAGATTCCGGTTAATATCCTTGATACGAGGTTCACACGGGGAGAAGGAGCCCAGAAACTCAGAAATAAACTTGTTTTTGGCCGAAGCGTGTTTTTGCAGGGATTGTTTTTTATGGATCCTATACAACTCAAAGGAAATTTGAAGGATATTGGGAAGTATATAACTACCATGAATGAAATAGCTGCAGAAATGAATATTACTGTGGCTCAATTAGCAATGACTTATGCTAAAAGCCTTAATTATATTGATTCTTTGGTAATTGGTGCTGATAATCCAGACCAAGTCATTGAAAATGTTAAGCTTATTGTTATAAAAAAGTTCTCGCAAGATGTCGTGGATTCAATTAACAACAGGCTCAAGGGAGCACCCGATTGGCTCTTTATGCCCTATTTATGGGACAAACAGAAAGATTAGAATAGCAAGAATTATTATTTCTCTCTTAAAAACAACAAAAAATATGGAAAAGATTATTAAATGGGGTGTTATAGGCTCGGGTGGTATCGCCCGGAGAAGAACAATACCCGAAGGTATTTCTCAGGCAAAAAACGCAAAACTAGTTTCTGTTTACGATATCAATCAGGATACAAATGAAGCAGTAGCTAAGGAATTTAATGCAATAGCATCAAAGAGTATAAAGGATCTTCTTAACTCTGGAATTGATGCTGTATATGTTGCTTCACCAATAAATATGCATCTTGAACATACTATCGTTTCAGCGGAAGCAGGCAAACATGTTTTCTGCGAAAAACCTCTTGGACTATCTGTTGAAGAAGCTGAAAAAATGATTGATATCTGTAATAATTCGGGTGTAAAACTTGGAACAGGCTTCATGATGAGATTTCTTGCACAGCACCAGGCTGCTCTCAAATTCATTCAGAACGACCAATTAGGTAAACCTGTTTACGGAAGGGCGCAACTCTCCTGTTGGTATCCTCCAATTCCCGGTGCATTCCGGCAGGATCCGAAATTAGGTGGTGGAGGCTCATTGGTTGATATGGGAAGCCATTGCATCGACCTTTTGGAGATGTTCTTTGGAAAAGTTAAAAGTGTAAGTTGTTTTATTAATAATATTGTGCATGATTATACATCAGAAGATAGTGCTTTAGTTTCCCTCGTATTTGACAATGGTGCCATGGCATCAGTGGATACATTTTTCTGTATTCCGGATAATAGCAGCAAAAATATTCTGGAATTATATGGATCAAAGGGAAGTATTCTTGCAAAAGGTACTATTGGACAGGGAGCAGAAGGAGAGATGACAGCATATATGGAAGGAAATATCAAAGAGTATGATGCTGCACAAACAAGAAATGCAGGAGATGGAGTAGTTATAAATCCACCTGCAGTGAATCCATACCTTGCTGAAATTGAAGAATTCAGCGATTCAATTCTCCAAAAAAGAGAACCTGGGAACAATGCATTAATTGGCCTTCAAAATCAGAAAATAGTTGAAGCTTGTTACGAGTCGGCTAACTCCGGCAAAGTTGTTAATATTGAATGATAATTATTCACCTCGGACAAAATGTTTTAGAATTCTTATTTCATCAGATTAATTGGATCTAATTTAAACTAAAAAAAATGACTATTATTCCTTCAGGAATACCATTACCAGAGTACAAACTACCCAAAGGCGCATGGCTTGTTGTGGCATTACTTTTTATAATTGGGGCATTGAATTATTTAGATCGTATGATGATTACTACAATGCGATTTTCTATTGTTGATGCGATTCCAATGAGCGATGCTCAGTTTGGTCTTCTAACTTCGGCTTTTTTATGGACTTATGGAATACTGAGTCCGTTTGCCGGATTTTTGGCAGATAAATTTAATCGTAGTCGAGTTATTATCGTCAGCCTTTTAGTCTGGTCGGTTGTAACATGGATGACCGCTTACGCAAGAACCTATGACCAATTACTTGTGACACGTATCCTTATGGGTATTAGTGAAGCTTGTTATATTCCTGCCGCGCTGGCACTTATTGCTGATTATCATCGAAGTACAACACGTTCTTTAGCTACGGGAATTCATCTGGCTGGAATTATGATTGGATCGAGCCTTGGCTTTATCGGAGGAGTGCTTGCTGAAAATCATTCATGGAGTTATGTGTTCAAATTTTTTGGAGTTATTGGTGTAGTCTATTCGTTTATAATAATATTTGTACTTAAAGATCCTTCCAAAAGCAATATTGAAACAGTCACAGACAAATTAGAAAATAAAATTAACTTTTTTACTGGAATAGCTGACCTTTTTAAAAAAAGGTCATTCATCTTGATGCTTGGATACTGGGGTCTTTTAGGAATAGTGGGCTGGTTGGTTATTGGGTGGCTTCCAACCTATTATAAGGAGCATTTCAATCTTTCACAGGGGATTGCTGGTGTTTATGCAACGGGTTATTTATATCCTGCTGCAATCGGCGGGTTACTTTTTGGCGGTTTTGTGGCAGATAAATGGAGCCGGAAAAACAGACTTTCGAGAATTCATGTTCCTGCTATTGGGCTTTTAATAGCTGCTCCTTTTATCTATTTAGCAAGTGATACTATGATTCTGCCCCTGGCAATCTTTGCCTTTATGGTTTACTCTTTTACACGATCGTTCGGAGATGCCAATATGATGCCAATGCTTTGTATGGTAGCTGACCCCAAATACCGGGCAACCGGTTATGGAATACTTAATTTCTTCAGCACAATTATTGGAGGAATTGCATTGTATGCCGGTGGAGTTTTACGCGATTCGAACATAGATCTCAGCAACATGTATAAGTTCGCTGCCTTGATCATGATTATATGTGCGATCCTGTTGTTTTTGGCAAAGCCAAAATCAATTTCAAATCAGGAATAATTCATTTTGAAAGGAGATTGAATATGTCTTTCTTGTGCCTTCCTGCAGGAACGTTTCAATCAAGGTTGAAACAGTTGATAATCGTAAAAAGATTAATCAATTAGCTTTGCCAATTCTTTATCAAATTTGTCCAGAATATTGAAATGTGACACCCTGTTGCCAAAATAATATTTGCTGCTTCCAGAGAATGTTCACCTAATAATTTTGATTGAAGCTTAACATTTGGATTGTCAATATATTCAATGGTAACCATTTCACCATCGTTTAAAATTGAAAGGCGGGCTGCTTCAACTACTAATTCGTTGAATGTAAATGTTGACCGGCGTAGCGATAATTCCTTTCTCGTTGATTTAGCGGATGATTTGTTGTCTTTTTTTGAGCGAATCTTCGGCTGACAATCCCTGAACTTCATTTTCAATCCGGACGGCTGTTGTGACGGAAGCCGAGACCGAATCAGGTCCGTATCCGATCGGTTTATAGCCTGTTCCTTCCCAGAGCACGAACTTGGACACACTTTTGGATTGATTCATTGTCAAAATGCCGATTGCGTGATACGTTCGAGCACGTATATGGAAGACATTGATCAGAAAAGCCATCTTTGCAATCGATGCAGATTAAAGCTGATTTAGATGGATTTGATTACTTTTGCGCCATTATTAATAGCCAACAAATGAACAAATCAATTTCCATACTATCCGGAATATTGCTGTTTTTAACAGCCTGTACAGGAACTTCGCCCAAAGCAATTCAGGAAGATCGTTTGACCGATTTTGTCGATCCGTTTATCGGAACCGGCTATCACGGACACACCTATCCCGGAGCCGCTTATCCGTTCGGGCAAATTCAATTGGGTCCTGACAACGGTGCCCAGGGCTGGGACTGGTGCTAGGGTTATCACTATTCCGACAGCATTGTTTCCGGTTTAAGTTACCTTCATCTGAGCGGAACCGAAATTGGCGATCTGGCCGATATTTCATTTTTGCCTGTAACTTCTGAAGTCACTTTTCAGGAAGGCGAATAGAATGCAGACTTTGTTGCACGTTACGCCGGAAAATACAGCCACGATTAGGAAACGGCCAAACCAGGTTACTATTCATTGACCTTAAAAAACAATGATATAAAAGCTGAATTTACAGTAACAGAAAGAGCGGGCCTGCACCGTTATTCTTTTCCTGAAGGAGGCGCAAATAATCTGATAATTAATCTCGGATTTGCCATTAACTGGGATAAACCATACCAAACAACCTTGAATGTTATTGATAGTTTGCTGGTTACCGGATCGCGTTTGTCGAAAGGCTGGGCTGCCGATCAGCATGTCTTTTTTGCTGTTCGCTTTTCGCAACCAATTTCGAAGTTTGAAATTACCAATGTTGGTGGCAAAGGCCGCACTGTTGGCTTACTGAAATTCGATGAAAAACAGGTGATGGCCAAAGTTGGTGTTTCATCTGTAAGTATTGAAAATGCACTTGTTAACCTCGATTCGTCATTGCCCAGATGGGATTTTGAAGCTACTGTGCAGGCTGCTTCGGATGCATGGGAAAAAGAGCTCTCGAAAATTAAGATTTTGTCGAACGATTCGGTTCAGAAAACCATCTTTTATACTTTGTTGTATCATACGATGGTTGCACCAGCCTTATTTTCAGACACAAACGACGAATTTAAAGGAACGAAAGGTGATGTACAAAAAGCAGCCGGTTACAACCGATATACAGTATTCTCGTTGTGGGATACTTACCGCGCATTGCATCCTCTGTTTACGCTGACTCAACAGCCAAGGGTGAACGACATGGTAAAATCGATGCTCGATCATTACCGGCAAACAGGATTTCTCCCTGTTTGGGAGCTTGAAGGAAATGAAACTTTCTGCATGGTTGGCAATCATTCCATCCCGGTTATTGCTGAGGCTATCCTGAAAGGAATTGGCGATTTTGACCATGAACTGGCTGCCGACAGCGATTTATTGATGTTAGGGCTTTATGACGCAAATACGGGAGAGGGTTATACGCTTTTGGGCGGGTTCACCCGCGCCCAGGAATCGGCAGAGGTAATTCTGCCCGACAACTGGCTTGGGCAAACAGTGGAAACATTTGTCTTTATGGTTTCTTCTTCGGGCATCGGAAAGCTGAAAAGCACAGAACACTTTTCGCCCACAATGTACGCGGAAAGTATAACATTTGAGGAAACACCAATTACTGGTGATTGAAAAGCAAAGAGGCTGTCCAAAATCTCAAAATAGGGCAGCCTTCTTTTTTTGTTTTCAAGCGGCATTTTTTGTATAGGTTACCTGTTTAGCGAATTGGTTTTTTATTTTTAAGATAAAAACCAGCACAAAGACAAAATACTGCTGT
>JBGSRA010000135.1:0-52966 GCA_041737765.1 Draconibacterium sp.
TTAGTATCCATAAGAGATGCTTTTATATTCACTTGATTAGTGAAAGTTGATTTTTTATTTAGCACCATTAAGATACTGATAACTAATCAAATACTAAAATCATCTCTTGTTTTTTTTATCCTATCGCTCAATTTAGGTTTGGGTCACCCGGTGAATAAGACTTACACATCAAAAAAAATTTAGCAAATCATTACAATGAAAAAATTAAATTTTGAAATTGAGATTGAAACTTCACGCGAAATTGTCTGGGATTCAATAGTAAACAAAACGAAATATGATCGTTGGACAAATGCTTTTGGGGAAACTTCTCATTTCGAAGGGGGATGGAAAAAAGGAGATACAATCAGGTTTCTTGCTTTTAACAACGAAGGACAAAAAATGGGAATGATTTCTGAAATTGCTGAAAGCAGGTTTCCCGAATACATTTCGATCAGGCATTTGGGACAAATTCTGAATGGAGTGGAAGATTATACCAGCGATGAAGTAAAAAAATGGGCTCCTTCTTTCGAGAATTACACAATTGAAAAGCTGGGTGAAAGGTTAACCTTGTTTAAACTTGATATGGAAACCCCTGATGATTATTACGAAATGTTTATTCAAATGTGGCCAAACGCATTAAACAAATTAAAACAGGTTAGCGAAGAATCGCTTAATACAAAAATAACCATCAGTACTTCAATCAATGCAACACCCGAAAAAGTTTGGGAATACTGGACCGAACCCAAACACATTACGATATGGAACACCGCCTCCGATGACTGGCATTGTCCGTATGCCGAAAACGACCTCCGCGAAAACGGTAAATTCAGAAGTACAATGGCATCCCGCGACGGGAAAATGAGTTTCGATTTTGAAGGTGTTTATTCGCTGGTAAAGATTCACAAAGCTATTCATTACGGAATGGCCGACGGCAGGGAAGTTCAGGTAGAGTTTTCGCCCGATGGAAACGCCACATGGGTAACCGAAACCTTCGATGCTGAAAATGTTCATCCGGCAGAATTGCAGCGGAACGGCTGGCAATCGATTTTAAACAACTTTAAACGACATGTTGAGAGTAATTAAGTAACATTTGTTTTTGTAAAAATCTAATTATTTCCCCAACACAACTTTCTGAATATGGCTTTTTCCGTTTTGAGATACTTTCAGAAAGTAAATTCCCGATGAAAGTGGCCCCGGATTAAATTCAAAACTGTTTTCGCGAATGCTTTTTTCGTAGTGTTTGGTTCCATTCACATCATAAACACTGATTTGCAACTCTTCCAAGTTGTTATTTCCGGTTTCTATCCTGATGGTTTGTGAAAAAGGAACATGAGTGATTTTTATGTCAATGGGCTTTGCCAAGTTTTCACTGCCAGTTGTTTGATCGTTGATGCGAAAGATTTTACCACTGTAAATACCTGCAATATAAAGTTGTCCGCTGGCATCTTCGCCGAACGTAGTGAAACTGTTTCCGGTGAATCTGCCAAAATCTTCCTTAATCCAGGTGTCGCCAGCTTTATGCAGGGTCCAAATCCGGTCGGAGCAATAATCGGTAAAAAAATATTTGCCATAAAATGGCGATGAGGCAGAACCCCTGTAAACATAACCACCTGTAACCGAACATTCCTGATCCTGAGCATAAGCATATGCCGGAAATGTAAACAGTGTATTTGCGTTGCACCCCGTACTATTGTATGCCTGATTTCCTTCATAGCATCTCCACCCGTAGTTTTCGCCGCCTTTACTACCTGCAGGTTGAATATTCACCTCCTCAACAGCGTTTTGTCCAACATCGGCAATCCACAAATCACCTGTTAACCGGTCGAAACTATATCTCCACGGATTACGCAGACCAACAGCCCATATTTCGGGCAAAACAGTGGCACTCCCGTAAAAAGGATTGGTAGCCGGAATAGAATACGGATTACCATTGTCAACATCAATCCGGAGCATTTTTCCAAGAAATTGCATTGGGTTTTGTGCCCGGTTTCCGGGATCGCCACCCGAACCACCATCGCCAAGTCCGATGTACAAATATCCATCGGGACCAAAACACAAGTCGCCACCATTGTGATTGGAAAAAGGTTGGGCAATGGTCATCAATTTTAACTCGGTTTGTGCATCGGCCAGATTCTGATTTTCAGGATTTACTTTAAACCGCGAAATGTGTGTGCTGTCGCCTTTCCCGATATAATTGACAAAAAAGTACCCGTTTGTTTTGTATTGCGGATGAAATGCCAATCCCAGCAGACCGCGTTCGCCTCCGTAAACCACCCGGTCGCGAATATCCAGAAAGGGTAGGGAACTTACAATTCCATCGGAACTTACAATGTTTATGGTTCCTCTTTGCCCAACCACAAAAAGGCGACTGTCGCCGGCATTCGTAATTCCCACAATACTGGTAAGTCCGCTGGCAAAAGGAATAAGTGTGTTTGCATTCTGTCCCGAAACATGAAATGCAGCAATAAAACAAGCTGTTATTACTATTAATCGAAATGTTTTCATAGGTTTTACTTTTAATCAATAAAAGACATTATTGTATGAATATAACAATGCCGGATTTAAATTGTTAATAGGGAGGATTCGTTTTATTCATTCTTTACCCGGAACGGGAAAATTCTTAGGATTATTTCAATCGTTTCAACAATTGTAATAATGCGTTTCTCTTTGAAAAAAGAAGGAAAACTGATAAAACTATTTCCGGTTTTCTTTTGCAGGGAACCAAAAATATGACAACTGCCCCTTCGGGAGTGGATGTAAAAACACGGAGGGAAACATCATTTGGTTTGGAATATTAATCTTAAATCATTAATTGTTTTTAAACCGCTCATTTACCACGCTGTTGTATATCGACCCGAATGTAAAACGCAATCCAACCTGTCCTCCCAGTTCATAGGTTGTAGCCTGTTTGCGTCGTTCGAGCAGAATATCTTCGAGTGAAGCATCACCCTTTGGTAAATATAACTGGTCGTGAACAACCTGCGCTTCTATTTCACAAAACACTGAAAACTGTTTGGTTAACCTTACCGAGAGTTCAGTATCGAGGATGAGCCTGTTTTTTGAAAAGTCGTGAAAATAATGTCTTCCCTCCAAACTGGTTTGAACAGTTCCCCAGGGTTGCACCAATTCGAGGTTCAGACTGAGTTCCTCATAAAAAAGCAATTCGTCCATTTTATTGTAAATGGTAATTTCGTTGTACCAGTAATTGCGAATCCCGGCCTGGTATCGCAGCGTAAATATTTTCCGGTTGCTCACATCCCAAGGAAAGATGTTGTATTCTATACCAGGAGCAGCTTCGAAAAGGTGTTTTATGTTCAGATAAGTTCGCGATGAGTAGCCTCCAAAAAAACCTGCCGACCAGTGAGGCGAAAGACTTAAAACATAGTTGGCATCAATTTCGGTTTCGTTTTGGTTATTCTCTATTTTTTCACCTTCATCAAAATAGTTTTGCCTGTAAATCTGA
Source organism: Draconibacterium sp. (assembly GCA_041737765.1). Taxonomy (GTDB): domain Bacteria; phylum Bacteroidota; class Bacteroidia; order Bacteroidales; family Prolixibacteraceae; genus Draconibacterium. The sequence continues at coordinate 3,443 of JBGSRA010000135.1, forward strand.
TAGCTGCCCTCCATGCGGGTTTTCCATGTTTCGGTAACTTTATCAACCCTTAACTCTGTGTTAAAAGTATATTCGTTCTGTGTTTCTTCCTTTTGAAAAAAGCTGCCTGCCTCAAGCTGAAAAACCCATAATTTCCATGGATCTGTAACCAACTCAACTGATTTTGTATATCCGTTTTCATCGAGATTAATTTCAAGTTGGCTTAATAATCCTGCCTTTGAATAATACTGTAATACTCCTGTTTGAATGAGTTTTAGCAATCCTTTCCTGGTTTGATCATCTGTTTCCGATTGTTCTGCAAGATATTCGTAATCGAAGTTTTGGCCTTCGAAAATATTCATACCAATAAACTGGATAAAAAATTTCCGGCCCCCGCTGCCTGTATGCGAATGACTTGATAAAATATGGACGTCGGCTAGTTTTGGGTCGCGCACAAACGAAACAAATTCAAGTTCCTGCCTCACGAAAGTAAAATCGCAGGCCTCACATTCGAGAAAAAAATTGATTTTCTTTTTGGTTTCATGAATTTCCTGTGCAATAAGATTGATGGTAAAAAACAGAATTATAAACAGCAGTATTGATTTGGTCATTTGATTCGGTTTAATTCGGAAAATGGCTATTCAGCTTTTGAAATGATAAAATTGAACTGATCTTTTAGCTTGGGATTTTTTACATCGAAATTGATTCGGTAAATATTATCTCCCCATTTTTCTTCAATTCCTTTGTCTTCCATACTTTTTAGCTTAATTTTTTCAATCGAGGCTACCATTTGTCTCGGGTTGTATTTCAGTACAAAATCGTCACCTTTAAAATGAATGGTTACTTCACCTTCTTTTAGAACTTCGCACGAATAACAGGTCATTAAATGCTGGGTAATTTTTTCAGCTTTCGAAAGCGAAACGACATCTTTTATCTCGACATTTTTGTTGTGGTTCAGTTTTATGGTTCGGAACCACGAATTTACCCCGGCTGATTCGGGATACGATTTTGCTATGTCGAGCGACATTTGAGATGTTTTATCATCGGTTTTGTACGAAACATTGGAAGCTTTGTACTCTGCTCCGGGCAACTGGGTTTCGTTGTTGATGGTTGGCACATTGTGATAATCAGACCTGTTAAACCAGATGTCGTAACGTCCTGAGCCAAAAGTACGAAGAGTATAAGTACCGCGACCAACATCAATTAAAAGTGGCAGACCGTTGTAATAAACCACATAATTCCCAATGTCGTTGTGGTTGTGGCTTTCGGCATTGTGCCCGCCTTTGGCTGCTATAAAAAACCCATCGGTTGATCCGGCATTGTCTCTCGAAAGTAAAACCTGCAAATCGTAGTACCAGGAAACTTTTGGCAGTGGTTGCCCTTTTTCAGCATTTTTAATTTCGCCGGCAATAAACAACTCAAAAAGATTCCGGAAAAACTGGAAACGTTGCATTTCATAATCATTGCGGCTGTGATAAAATGAACCGAACTTCATCATTTCGGGGTCGTTAATGGCTTTCCCAAAACGATAAACCATTGCTCCTTCCATTCCTGGCTGAGGATCAGCATCGGCAAAACTGAGAAAGTATTTTTCGCTGATTTGGGCTTTGTAAATAAACTGTCCCATGTTTCTGATTCTTTCATCCTGAAAAGCATAGTTGAATTTATTGTTGGTAGCCAAATCGAGCAACGCCAGGTTATCGAAAAGCGATGCAGCCGCTGCATTCCAGTAACCGGGTCCTTCGTCGCATCCGCCATCCTGCGGATAAGGATTCAGGAATTCATCGAGTACATCCAGAATTTTATATACATGTTCAGCTCGTTTTTTATCGTCTTTTTCAAGCAGTAAAACCGAATTGAGCCAGTTGGAACAAATCCATGGGTTCCAGTTATTGGGGCGGCTGCCATCGGTTTTGAAACCCATCCAGCTATGATACTGGTTCATCAGTGGTTCAAAAATACGGTAGTTGGTTTCGTAATAAATTCGTTTGCGGAGTTGCGGCGAAACCTTGTCGAGTTTTTCACCCATAAAATAATCGACCCACGACAAAAAAGTGGCAGTTTCAGCAGCAAACAAATCAACGAAAGGTTTGCTCACATCCATCAAACCATTGTATTCAGGCGTTTTTGGTAAATGGGCAGGAACTCCCCACCACGATTCCTCACATATCGACCAAACTCCATCCACAATCTTATCAACAAAACGGCCTTTGTTTTCGTAGATTTCTGCCAGTAACAAAGTGCCTAAAACATTACGTTTTTTAAAGGTAATTGCCTGGTATTCATTTCTGTCGCCTGTGCGTACAATCAAAAGCGATTTTGTTGCAGGAATATACGGAAACTCGTAATCGAGATATCCTTCTGCATCTTTCAAAACTGATTCTAATATTTGTTTATCTGCTTTAGCCCAACCTGCGCGGTCGGTGATTTTTGGGAACGGAATCCATTCATTTTGTGGTATCAGAATCTGTTTTAATTCTTCAGCCGAATATTTTCCGCTTAGCAAATTTTGCGGCTGGTTTTGTGGAAATCCTTGCTGAACAATTAACAGTACTAGGAAAAGGATGATCAGATTTTTCATTTCAATTGGTTTAAGTTTATGTTTCCGAAGATAAAAAAGATTTTGCTGTTAATGAATATACGATTTTGGTTACCTTAAATTTATTTGTTCCTGAAACTTCAAATGCTAACTTTGAATCAACCTAATTTCAGAAAAATGAAACGTCGCGATTTTCTTCAATACACAGGAGCTGCTTCTCTGATTTCAACGGGAATTATTTCGCCGGTTACTTTGTTAGCTCAGACAAAAATGCCCCTATTCAGCAATTTTTCTGAATTGATTAACAATCTCATTCAGTTAAACGACGAAAGAGTACCTGCTTTGATTGATTTGCAGGATCGGAATCCGCATTCAAAATATTTAGGAGGTGTTCGGGACAGCTTTCAGATTTTCAATCCCGGTTCAACATCAGGTTTAATAACAGGTTTAACGTGTGCATTTTGCAGCCCTCAATCGAAATATTTTCAGGATAAAAAGCTTACCGAATCCATTGAACTGGCTGCAAAATATTTATTGAAAATCCAGCATTCCGACGGAACCATCGATTTGCTTTCAACCAATTTTCACTCAACTCCCGACACCGGATTTGTGGTTGAACCACTCTGTGCCAGTTTCAAACTTTTAAACGAAGTTCAGTTTGAGGGGAAAAAGGAAGTTCTTGGATTACTGGAAGATTTTCTTAAAAAAGCGGGTGAAGCTTTTATTACAGGAGGAGTACACACACCAAATCACCGCTGGGTGGTAAGTATGGCGCTGGCCAGATTGAATACACTTTTCGCCGATGAACGGTATTTAAAACGGATAGACGAATGGCTGCGGGAGGGAATTGACATTGATTCTGACGGTCAATTCGAAGAACGAAGCACCTATATTTACACGCCGCTGACAAATCGTTGTCTGGTTACAATGGCAAAATTGCTGAAACGGGAAGAATTGCTGGAACCGGTGAGGAAAAATCTGGAAATGACAATGTTTTACATTCATCCAAACGGGGAGATTGCAACCGAAGCTTCAGGCAGACAAGACCAGTTTCAGATTGGGTTTATGGAACATTATTATTTGCCTGTTCGATACATGGCAATCCACGATAAAAATCCACAGTTTTCGGCTCTGGTAAAGCAAATTGAGCAATCTGTTCCCGAAAAACTATCGGGGTATTTAGTTTATTTTCTTGAAGATTCGTATTACTTCAATTCTTTGCCTTCGCCTTCGCCTCTGCCTGACCACTACACCAAAGAATTCCCGCATTCGAATCTGGCTCGCATCCGTCGCGGAAATATTGACGCTTCCATACTTGGGGGTAATCCGACCTTTTTTACTTTGAGTAAGGGAAATGCGGTTTTGGCTTCTGTTCGTCTGGCTTCGGCATTTTTTGGCAGGGGGCAATTTAAATCCAGTTTTGTTGAAAAATCAGGCGATTCGTTTATTCTGAAATGGGAGTTTCACTGGGGTTATTTTCAGCCACTTCCAGAAAATCAGAAACCAAATTACGAACTTCCGTTTGACGAAGATAGAAAAAGACGCAGGCAAAGCGAAAGACAAAGTTTACAGGCGCAAATTGAAGTTTCTGAAAAAGATGGAATTTTTGAACTTGGTTTCGATTTGCAAGGAACCGAAAATGTTCCGCTGGCAATTGAACTGGCTTTCAGAAAAGGAGGGGTTTTAACCGGCATTGAAAAACTAAACGAAACGGGTACCTATCTTTTCAATAGTAATCTGGCAAAATATAGTATTGAAAACGATGTCATTGAATTTGGACCCGGAAAAGCCGATCATTCGTGGACTTCAATTCGCGGCGGATTACCAAAACCCGATGGCGACTGTGTTTATATTACCGGTTTTACGCCGTTTAACCACAAATTGAAAATCGGGTAATTCGATAATTACCGGCATCTTTCATTTTACCCGCTAACGACAAATAATTTTTCCGAATCAATTGTGATTGTTGCCGGCAATGCGAGTTTTCCCGGTTCTCCATCGAAATGAAAAATATCCGTTCCAGCATTTTCAAGTTGAATGTTTCTGGCTTTGTAGCATTCAACAAACGGAAGTTTTGGGATAATACGTGTAAAGAGTCCGATACCAAAAACCGGGAGCCAGATTTTATTAAAAGGTTTTACCACAACCACATCAATCAATCCGTCGGTCATGCTTGCATTTGGCGCAATCCGTGCATTGTTGCCAAATTGCGAAGCGTTGGCAAAAGTGACAAGAAAAACAGGCTTTTCAATCAACACATCATCCACAATCATTTTTATTTTAAATGGTTTAAAAGAAATGCTTTCCTGCAAAGTTAATTTGATATAACGCGTAAAACCTCGGGTTGGCGCTTTACTCATTTTATCGGCAACCTGCGCATCGAATCCAATACCGGCAGTACATAAAAACCGCTGATTGTTGATACGGCAAACATCAATTTGCTGCATATTCCCATCGATTAAATTACTTGCGCTTTTCACAACATTCATCGAAATGCCCAGATCACGCGCTAGGCCATTCCCAGAACCCATCGGAATAATTCCCATCGGGGTGGACGTACCGATTAATCCCTGTGCAACTTCGTTTACAGTACCATCACCGCCAACAGCAACAACCAAATCAAATCCTAGGATGGCAGCTGAAGATGCAAGTTCGGTGGCATGACCGGGATGATTCGTGTATGAAAATTCAACTTTATCTGTATTCGATTTCAACCATGAAACAGCAGTATCTATTTTCTTTTTCCGATTTTCCCCGTGACCGGCAAACAGATTGATAATAAGAAATATATTTTTTTGATTTTTATGAGTCATTGAATCTTATTTGTTAATTGGCAATTTGAAAAACTTCAAAACTAAAAAAGAATTGTGATTTAAAACTTTAGCTATTCTAACTTTTCAATAACCTGCCATGGAGTTGCAATCATGAGTTTTTCAGCAATTGAGAAGGGTGTTTTGCATTCGGGAACAACAAAAAAAGCTTGCAACGGATTTAAATCCTGAATTGCGGTGTTCATTGATTTTGTTGTTTTTAGTGCTGTTGAGAATTTAGCATCAATAACTGCTTTACAACTAGTTCCTTCAAAAATAACCAAATCACATTCAGTTCCATCTGCAGTTCTGTAAAAATAGTATTGATAACGATCTCCAAGAGTACTAATCACATTTTCAATTACATAACCTTCCCATAAATTTCCCAGTGAAGGATGACATAATAAATCCTGATATGTATTTATTCCTAAAAGAAAATTGATAATACCTGAGTCACGGAAATATATTTTTGGAGTTTTAACCAAACGTTTTCCAATGTTTGTAAAATATGGTTGCAAAACTCTGATTAAGTATGATTTTTCAAAAAATGAAGAGATATTTCTTACCGTCATCAAACTCAATCCGATAGAATTGGCAAGATTGCTGTAATTTAATAGATTGCCATGCACAGCCGCAATCATATACAAAAGTCGTTGAACATCGTTCGACGAACTTCCCAATCCAAGCAACCTTAAATCACGTTCCACATATGTCGAAAGAAAGGAATTTAACCACTGTCTTCTGATAAAATCATCGGATTGTGTAAAAGCTACCGGATATCCACCCCGTAACCAATGTTCCCTAAAATCGCTGATATTACTTATTTCTTTATAGAAAAAGGGAGTTAATTCATTATAAATAATTCTTCCAGCCAATGTTTCGTTACTTAACAGAAGCAAATCTTTACTGGCTGATCCCAATAAAATAAACCTTCCATTTTGACGGTTTAAATCAATTGCTGAACGCAAAACCGGGAACAATTCAGGTCTTCGTTGAATTTCATCAATAATCACAGTTTTGTCCTGGAAAGCCTGAAAGAATTCCATAGGGTTCTCAAATACAGCATAATCCATTGGATTTTCCAAATCAAAATAGACTGATTGCTTTTCGATTTGACCTGAGATTTCTTTTGCTAAAGTAGTTTTTCCAACCTGACGAGATCCGAGAATTGCTACTGAAGGAAAATGATTTAATAAAAGAAGTATTCTATTTTCTATATCGCGCTTAATATACATAATGATAAAATAACCGTAAATATATAATTTAATTATAAATTAACGGTCATATTTAAACTAAGTTTGTATTCTTTTTTAAATTTTCAGAAATAACCTTTTCTATTTTTTTTCAATGATTTATTATTTTTCAACTGTATAAAAGACTGTAGTATTTCTGATTTTTTGCTGAAAAATTGAATTCTATTCCTGTAAATAAACCCTTTTTACTCTTTGCGAAATACCGGTTAAAATTTCGTATGGAATGGTTCCTGCTTTTTCGGCTAATTCTGTAACAGTAATGTTTGGCCCAAAAATCTCTACTTTTTCACCGGGTTTTACATTTAAACCGGTTACATCGAGCATTAACATATCCATGCAAATATTACCGATAATCGGTACGCGCTGACTATGAATAAAAACATTGCCATTTCTATTTCCCAGTTTGCGGTCGAGACCGTCGGCGTAACCCAGCGGAACAATAGCAATTTCACTCTCTTCAGTAATTTTACCTTTCCGGCTGTAGCCAACTGTTTCGTTAGCTTTTACTTTTTTAACCTGCGAAATCGTACTTCGTAAAGTGCCGATATTTTGCAAAAGCAAACCTGTGCTCGAAATGCCGTACAATCCAATTCCGAGCCGAACCATTTCGAACTGTTTCTCAGGGAACCGTTCAATGCCGGCAGAATTTAAAATATGCCTGTCGATTTTGTACGGGAATGATTTTGAAATCAAATCTGAAACTTCTTCAAAACGTGTAATCTGTTCAAGGGTGAAAGTGTCAAAACTGCTGTCGTCGCTGGCTGCCAGGTGCGAAAAAACCGACTTTACCTTAATCTGATCACTTTCAATTATCATTTTGATGACCTGCCCGATTTCTTTATTTGACTTAAATCCGAGCCTGTTCATTCCTGTATCTATTTTCAGATGAACAGGAAAATTGTTCAATCCATTTTGCGCAACAGATTTCAAGAAATTTACCAGCAGTTCGATGCTGTAAATATTGGGTTCGAGCTGGTAGTCGATGATTTGCTGGAAACTGGATTGTTCGGGATTCATTATAATTATTGGAGTCCGGATTCCTGCATTACGGAGCAAAACACCCTCGTCGGTAACCGCAACTGCAAGATAGTCAACATTCTGGTACTGTAGTAAACTGGCAATTTCAACATCGCCGCTGCCATACGAAAAGGCTTTTACCATCACCATGATTTTGGTTTTTGGATGAAGCAGGTTTTTAAAAATATTCAGATTGTGAATGAGCGCATTCAGGTCGATTTCAAGTTGGGTTTGATGTGCTTTATACTGCAAAAGCATTGATATTTTTTCGAAAGTAAATTGCCGGGCTCCTTTTATTAAAATTGCCAATGATTGAAAATGAGTACGGTTAAACTGCTTTTCAAAATCGGCAAGCGAATCGAAAAACGATTTTTGCATGGAAAACAAATCAGAATAGCGCGAAATTTCGGTGCCGATTCCAATAATTTCATCCATTTTCCAATCAGTAAGCAGCTTGTTTACCTGGCTGTACAATTCAGCTTTTGGCAATCCGGTTTGCTGAATATCCGATAAAATTACCTGTTTGTAAAGATGAGCTTTGGCTGCCTGCTGATGCAAAACTGAAAGCGCAATAGAAAGCGAATTTAAATCGGAGTTGTAATAATCGTTGATCAATAAACAGTTGTTGATTCCCTGTTTTATTTCGAGGCGCATTTCAACAGGGTACAGATTTTCAAATTCTGGTAAGACTGAAGTTAAATCAGTACTTAAAATGGTGGCAGCGGCAAAACAGTGACAAGCATTTTCAATCGACGAATCATCAGTAAAGGGTATTTTGAAATGATATTTTTTGTTTTTTAAAGTGGCAGTGATTTCAGTAAAATCACCAACTTTATTCGTGTAAAAGGTGATTTTTGCATTTTTGTTTTTAAGCGACCAGTCAACTTTTTCAATCGAATTATTTTTACAGAATTTGTCAGCAACAATTTTTATGATTTCAGCATCGGCATTAAAAATAAGCTTTTTACACGAAGTAAAAAGCAACAGTTTTTCGTCGGTTTTTTGCTGAAAAGAATTAAAACCTTCCTGATGTGCGTCGCCAATATTCGTGAAAATGCCAATAGTTGGTTTGATAATTTCAGCCAGTTTTTTCATTTCACCGGGTTGTGAAATACCAGCTTCAAAAATTCCAAGGTCAGAATTCGAATCCATCAACAAAACCGAAAGCGGAACACCAATTTGCGAATTGTAACTTTTGGGACTGCGAACAATTTTAAATTCAATTGAAAGTAATTGGTGAAGCCATTCTTTTACAATGGTTTTGCCATTGCTGCCGGTAATTCCAACTACTTCGTAATTTTGTTGCTGACGATTGAAAGCAGCCAGCTTTTGCAACGCAACAGTTGTATTTTCAACTAAAATAAAGGTGGCTTTTTGGTTCATCACCGACGAATCGGAAACAACAAAAGCAGTTATTCCTTTTTCAATCAGATTGGGAATGTAAGAATGACCATTGTTCCGTGGGCCCGTTATTGCAAAGAATATCGAATTTTCACCCTTGAACCATATTCGGCTGTCGGTTATAATTTGCGTTATTTTCTGGTTTGAGAAATTTGTTCCTTTTACCAGTTCTGCATTTAAAACAGTTGCAATCTCAGAAAGAGTAAAATCGATCATTAAATCTGATTTAATTCGCGAAGACAACCTCTGCAAATTGGTTCATAAACGTCTTTTTCACCTAACAGAACAATTTGTTCTTTTTCGGATAAACGATGTGAGAACTGAGCAATATTCCCGCACTTTACACAAATGGCGTGTACTTTGGTTACATATTCGGCAACTGCCATTAAATCAGGAATTGGTCCGAACGGTTCGCCTTTAAAATCCATGTCCAGGCCGGCTACTATTACTCTTATTCCCATGTTCGCCAGTTTTACAACCACTTCAACAAGTCCTTTATCAAAAAACTGGGCCTCGTCAATTCCAATAACATCAACATTTCCTGAAAGGAGCAGAATATTGGCAGAATTTCCGACAGGAGTTGACTGAATTGAGTTTTCGTCGTGCGAAACTACATCAGTTTTTGAATACCTGACATCAATATCCGGCTTAAAAATTTCAACCGTTTGCCGGGCAATTTTTGCACGTTTTAGCCGTCTGATAAGTTCTTCAGTCTTTCCCGAAAACATCGATCCGGCAATAACTTCAATAGAACCAACCTTCTTCCTGGTGTTTATGTTTCTCTCGATAAACATGGATTTTGTTAGAAATTAGTACTTTTGCAAAAGTAAAATTTTAAAACATTAGCCTGCGAAGAATGGAAAATAAAAAACTGCTGAAATATTTGCTGAAAGATTTAGGCGAACTGGAAGAAATGTTTTCGGAAAAGGGAAAAAACAGTTTCGACGAACTTGAAATGGAGTTTATTCAAAACCGTGTTGCCGGGGCTAAAAAGCTGGTTCAGATGTTTTTGGAACACGAAATTGTTGTATCTGCTGAAATAAAACCTGATTTGTTATTTCAGCAGAAATCTGAATTGCAACAACTTGATTTTTCGAGTGGCAAAACCGGTGTTTGGGTTGAAGAAATAAATACTGAAATAAAAACTGTTGAGAAAACAACAGAAATCACGGAAAAAGTTAAAGTTCCGGGTATTGTAGTTCAGGAAAATGTTCCGGAAGTAAATACAGTTAAAAACGCACCTGAAAAAACAGTTGAAGAAATAATTGAAATATCTGTTGAAGAGAAAACCAAGGTAACGGAAAGTGAAAATACAGTTCAGGAATTAGTGGAGGTTTCAGAGGTTGAAATTCGTGAGAAACCTTTTGAAGATGCTCCAAAACAAACTGAAAAACTTCTTACTGTGGCGGTACAGCGGGAGTTACAACTAGAGGAAGAAAAACAGGTCGATATTCATAGTAAAAGGCTCGGAGATTTATTTTCAAAAGAAAAATCGGTTAATGATATCATGTCTGATGACATTTCGAATCTGGAGCACAAATTGTCTAACAGACCGGTTACCAGCCTGCAATCAGCAATTGGTATAAATGACAGGTTTCAGTATATCAGGGAGTTATTCGAAGGAAGTGTCGATAATTTTGTAAAAACCGTAGCCGATCTCGACTCTATGAACGACATAAAAGACGCCGTAAATTATTTGCAAAATAATTTTAAATGGAAGAAAAACGAAACAAGTTTGAAATTTGTCAACTTAATCAAACGCAGGTTTCCTAATGAATAGTTTCGGTAAGTTAATTCTCGTGCCAACTCCAATTGGAAACCTGGGAGATATTACTTTCAGGGCGGTTTCGGTTTTGAAGGAAGCCGATATTATATTGGCCGAAGATACCCGCATTTCATCACGGTTGCTCCATCATCTCGAAATAGATAAAAAGTTGTGGGTTCACCACAAATTCAACGAACACAAGGCAGTTGGATCTTTGGTTTCAAAAATTCAGGAAGGAAACAAAGTGGCTTTAATTTCAGATGCCGGAACTCCGGGTATTTCCGATCCGGGTTTTTTGCTGGTTCGGGCCTGTATCGAAAATGGTGTTGATGTTGAATGTTTGCCGGGTCCGACTGCTTTAATTCCGGCACTGGCAGTTTCGGGGTTGCCAACCGATAAATTTGTGTTCGAAGGATTTTTGCCACAAAAAAAAGGACGCCAGAAAAGATTGTCGCAACTGGCAGTCGAATCAAGAACGATTATTTTTTATGAATCTCCTTTTCGTTTGGTAAAAGCGCTGTCGCAATTTTCAGAACATTTCGGAAGCGAACGGCGATGCTGTGTTTGCCGCGAATTGAGTAAACTTTTTGAGGAAGTTAAACGTGGAACTGTTATTGAATTGCAACAATATTATACTGCAAATCCACCCAAGGGAGAAATCGTAATTGTAGTAGAGGGAAATCAGGAAGAGGAGAAAAAAGGCAGTAAATATGCCGATGAAGAATAAAAAATACACACACATTTTTTTCGACCTCGATAATACACTTTGGGATTTCGAAAGAAACTCCCAAAAAGCGATGTTTGAAACATTTCAACATTACCAGTTGGAGAAAGCAGTAGGTTTTGACCTGTTTTTCAAAACTTACGTCAAACACAATCACGCACTTTGGGAAAGCTACCGGAAAAATGAAGTCGGCAAAAAGGAATTGATAAAGCTGAGATTTCAGAATACATTTACTGAATTGGGAATGACGGGGTTAAATCCGGAAGAGATGAATACTTTTTATTTAAACGAAATGCCAAAACAAAAAATCCTGAATGATGGCGTGGTCGAAATATTAAATTATCTGAAAAAGAAACATTACCAGTTAAACATCATTACAAACGGGTTTAAGGAAGTACAGCATAAAAAAATTGAAACCTCAGGACTGAAACCATTTTTTAATAAAGTATTTATTTCGGAGGAGGTAAAATCTCCCAAACCGGAATTCGAAATTTTTGAGTACTCAGTTAAATCGACGAATGCCAAAAAAAGTGAAAGTATTATGGTCGGCGATGACTGGGAAATTGACGTTTTAGGTGCTGTTAATTTCGGAATTGATGCAGTTCATTACCAAAGCAACCCCTTGCAAAACCTGACAAAAGTCAGTTATCCGTTAAATTCGGGTTGTTTAATCTATAAAACAGGGATGATGAGTTCATTAAAAGCAATTCTCTAACTTGCTTCTTTAGTGTCGATTACTTATTTTTTGAATACTTTGTTTTTATTTTCGAGTAAAAAAAAGCTTGATTTTTATCACCCATGTTTTCTATTTTTTAAATTTGTCCTGTTAAAGAATTTTAACAATTAACAATGTTTCAGGAATTTTAATCTATCAAAAAAAATAAGGATTGAACAACCATGTTGTTTGGTTTTTTAAAATATCCTGAGAAATTTTTTACAATTATTTTAGCTGTTTAATTATTAATTTAAAACTATTTCTATGAAAAAAATTGCATTTTTTTTATCGATTATGCTATTCATGGGAACTGTATTTGTGAATGCTCAAACCAAAGCGATTACTGGTAAGGTAATAGCGGCTGAGGATAATCAACCAGTTCCCGGAGTTTCGGTTTCTGTGAAAGGTACTACGGTCGGAACAGTAACAAATATCGACGGCGTATTTCAGCTTTCTGTTCCACAGGATGCTAAAGCATTGGTTTTTAGTTTTGTGGGGATGAAAAACCAGGAAATTGAGATTGGAACACAAACCAATTTCAATGTTTCTATGGATGCTGATGTGGTGGGAATTGATGAGGTCGTTGTTACGGCACTCGGTATGTCAAGTGAAAAGAAAAGTCTGGGGTATTCAACTCAGACAGTTAATTCAGAGGTTTTGTCGAACAAACCAAATGCCGACGTTATTAATTCGCTGGCAGGACGAACAGCAGGTGTGCAGATTACAAGTTCAGCAGGCGATGCAGGTGCTTCAACTTACATGACCATTCGTGGTGCTGCTTCAATAACCGGAAATAACCAACCTTTGTTCGTGGTAAACGGTTTGCCAATACTTTCAGGTGCTTCAGATACTGGTGTTGATGGCGTTACCACATCAAGCCGTTCGATTGACCTGAATCCGGAAGACATTGAATCGATTACCATTTTAAAAGGTGGTGCTGCTACTGCACTTTATGGTGTTAGAGCTGCAAATGGTGTTTTAATTATTACCACAAAAACCGGTAAAAATCTGACTAACCGCAAAATTGAATTCCATACTTCGGTAGGTTTCGATCAGATTTCACAAACCCAGGAAAGGCAAAAATTATTTGCACAAGGTAATAATGGTGTTTGGATTGGTGGTAACTCTTTTTCGTGGGGACCAAAAATTGCCGATTTGGAATATGATGGTGATCCAAACTACAAATGGGATCCAAATGGTAAGTTGGTTGCAAAAGGAGCTGGTAACGGAACACCTGCACAGTATTACGATCCTTATGAGTTTTTTCAAACTGGACTTTCTACCAATAACCGTTTAAGTATCAGTAACGGTAATGACCAGGGAAATTTCTTTTTTTCACTTTCAAATTTAAACCAGGAAGGAGTTGTTCCGAATAATAAATATGGTAGAACAACCATGAGGTTAAATGCTTCAACCAAATTGGATGAGAAAATTACTATGGGAGCCGATTTTGCTTATACAAATTCAACTGCAACACAAATTCAAAAAGGTTCAAACGTATCGGGTATTATGTTGGGGTTGGTTCGTACAGCCACCACATTTGATAATAGTGCCGGTTATGAATTCCCTGACGGAACACAACGTAACTATCGTAATGGTGGTGGTTATGATAACCCATATTGGGTTGCTAATAAAATTGCATTTGATGAAAATATTAACAGGTTTACCGGTGGCGGTAATTTGAAAATAGATTTTACCAAAGAACTAAATTTGGTTTATAATGCAGGTATCGACTGGTACAATCGCCGGTATCAAAACTCTTTTGCAATTAACTCAAGAGCATTTCCGGCAGGGTATGTTGATGAGTATATGAACTACTCCGGTATATTTAACTCCGATTTATTACTTAATTTTGATAAGAATTTAAATGATCAGTTAAACATAAAAGTTACTCTTGGAAATAACTTCTATTCTACTTTCAGCAAATATTTATATGGAGATGCTGACGGTCTTGAAATTCCCGGGTTTTATCAATTGTCAAATTCAGCAAATAATACAGTTAGTACAGGTATTAACAATTACCGTACAATGGCTGTTTTTGGTGATGTTCGTGTTGCCTATGGCAGTATGTTGTATTTAGGTGTTACCGGACGTAATGACTGGTCAACTACGATGCCAGAAGCAAATCTTTCTGCATTTTATCCTTCTGTAAGTCTTGGTTTTGTATTTACAGAACTTGATGCATTAAGCGACAATAGTATTCTATCATATGGTAAATTACGCGGGTCGGCTGCTAAAACCGCCAACATTGCTGGAGCATACAATACATCAAATTATTTCTATGGTGCTACAGCCGGTGACGGTTGGACAAACGGTGTGAATTTTCCATATCAGGGTGCAACAGGTTTTGCAGTTGGTTCAGGATTGGGTAACCCAAATCTGAAACATGAAACACAAAAGTCATGGGAAGTAGGAACTGAATTGAAATTCTTCAAAAACCGGTTTGGGGTTGATTTCACCTATTTCTATAACAAAAATACCGATTTGTTAATGAGTGTACCAATTGCTGCATCTTCAGGTTTTACTTCGGTATATATGAATGCTGCCAGCATGGACTCAAAAGGTATAGAATTAACAGTAGATGCAACTGTTGTTAAATCAAATGATTTCTCATGGGATTTGATTGCCAACTTCACCAAATTTAAAAACACAATTCTCGAACTTGCTCCTGGCGTTGACAACCTTTTTATAGGAGGTTTTACTGAACCTCAAATTCGCGCGGTAGCTGGAATGGAATATGGCAGTATTTTTGGAACTGACTGGTACAGGGATGCTGATGGTAAGGTACTTATTAACGATGATCCAACAGATAATTATCGTGATGGTTATCCCTGGACAAAATCAGGTGTAATGGTGCCGGTTGGAAGTGTCAATCCAGACTGGACTGCCAATATTACCAACAACTTTAATTATAAAAACTTAAGCCTTTCATTCCTTTGGGAGTTTAAGAAAGGGGGAAGTATGTACAATGGAACCAATTTTGCAATGGGCTATTTTGGTACAAGTGAAACTACTGCAAACCGCGAAGTATATTATACTCCGGAAGGTACTATCGATTTTGACAAAACGCCTTCGGAAAACATTGTGGTATTCGATGGAGTTTATGGTCATTTAGACAGTGAAGGAAATGCCTTAAGTTCAGGTAAAGACAATGTTACACCGGTTGTTCTGGATATGGCATGGTTTCAGGGAATGGGAAGTAATTTCGGAGGAGGACCTTCATCTGCCGGAATCGAACCTACTGACTGGATACGTTTAAGAGATATTACTTTAACCTACAACCTGCCACTTAAAGGCAAAGTATTAAAAGAAGCACAGATTTACGGAACGGGGAAAAACCTGTTGTTATTTACGCCTTATTCCGGTATCGATCCTGAAACAAACCTGCAGGGTGCTGTAAATGGCCAGGGTATGGACTACTTTAACAACCCGGGGACCAAAACATTTATGTTAGGTTTAAAAGTTACATTTTAACAAATAAAATACAGTAAACATGAAAAAATACATATTTAAAACTGTAAAATTCGCCGGAGTATTTTTAGCTTCTGCTTTAATTTTAGCTTCCTGCGATACATGGATTGACACGGATGTAAACGTCAATCCCGATGCACCTGCTGATGTTCCTATGAACCTGATGCTACCTGCTATTCAGCAAAATGTTGGTTTTACACTAGCCGGAAATGATATGGTTTTGACAACAGACAGTTGGATGCAACAATTTGATGGTGTTACAAGACAATCGTACACTGTTTCACGTTATCAATATCTTCCCGGAGATGTAAATAATCTTTGGAACTCAATTTATTCAGGCATTTTAATAAATTCAAAAATATTAATTGACAAAGCTGAAAATACGGAAGGTGCCTATTCACCATACAACGCCGGAATTGGTAAAGTACTGATGGCAACAACACTTGGCGTTTCTACCGATTTATTTGGTGACATGCCATATAGTGAAGCATTGAAAGGGGATGAAAATGTGCTGACTCCAAAATTCGATACACAGGAACAGATTTACACTGCTTTGCAGGGTTTTCTTGATGGAGCTATCGCAGATTTTGGAAAACCAGCCGCTGAAAACCTGGTTGCTGTGAAAAACGATGTAATGTACGCAGGAAATGTTACTAAATGGAAAAAAGCAGCATACTCTGTTAAAGCACGTTATTTATTGCAGCTTTCGGCTGTAAAAGGAAACGCTGCATACACTGAAGCACTTGCAGCCGCAGCTAACGGATTTTCATCAACAACTGATGATATGATGGTTCCATGGGAAGAAGCAAACCACAATCCAATATTCCAATTCATGGAACAGCGTGGTGATGTTCGCATGGGTGCTACCATGGTCAATTTAATGAAATCAATTGAAGATCCACGCCTTTCATTCTATGTTGAAAAAGACGGAAATGGTGAATATACCGGTTCTGCAATCGGTTCTCAAAACGAAAATGCTTCGAAACCAGGTTCCTATATCGCAGGTGCAACTGCGCCTTCGATGATAATGTCGTATGCCGAACTTAAATTTATTGAAGCTGAAGCAAACTTCAAACTCAATAAACCAACAGAGGCTTTGGATGCATTGAAAAAAGGAGTTGGCGCTTCAATTTTAAGGGTTACCGGAACTGCAATGACAGATGATTGGTACACTGCCCAAATTGCAAGTCAAACATTGTCACTTGAGTTAATTATGACGCAAAAGTACATAGCAACTTTTGGCACTTGCCAGGCTTATGCCGACTACCGCAGAGTTGGATTTCCAGTAATGACTGTTCCTCCGGGAGCTGTGCTGCCTGCAATGCCGTCTCGTTATCCTTATGCACAGGATGAAATCTCATATAATGGGGCAAATGTTCCCAGTGTTACTATCAGCGATAAATTATGGTGGGATAAATAACCAGCATTTAAATTATAAAATTCTGAAATTATGAAAAATATATTCAAATTGTTTTTTGCTTTAAGCATTTCTTCGGGTTTACTCTTTTCGTGTGACGAAGAAGTGACGTTTGATGCATTGACATCAGCACCCAGTGCAGATGCAACCTATTATGTGCAGTTTATAAATGCTGCAAAAACAATGGAAACAGGTGTTACTGAATCAGGGGCTTTGGTAGATGCAAAATCTACTATTGCTATATCTTTGATGGGAATGCCGAGTAGCTCGGAAATTAAAGTTGATTTGACACCCGATCCTGCCAATACTTTAAAACCAAATATGTACACCTTGTCGGCAAATAGTATTACAATTCCGGCAGGTAAAACATCAGGTTCAGTAAGTTTCTCAACCGTGGCAGCTAATATGCCGGTTGGACAATCGGTTCAATTTGTGTTGAATATGAATGCAGGTGACCATAACTCACCAAGTGCTACAGGAACAAAATTAACCTACAATTTAAAACGCATTGAGTTTTGTCCTCTGGCCAATGGCAATGCTGATTTGGTTGGTACATGGAGTGGTGACGATGCATATTATGCAAGTCAGATTGAAACTTCGATAAGTGGTGCGGATTTTATTGTTGCAGGAATGAGCAAGGAATTTATGGAAGACTGGTGGGGAGAAGCAATAACTGCTGGTGGTTCATTTAAAATGACTGTTAAAGGAAATGGTTCTGTTGATATTCCAAGGCAATATATTTATACTACTGATTATAAAGGCGATGCGTACGATTATGAAATAAAAGGTAGTGGAAAATGGGAAAATTGTGGCAGCAAACCTGTTATGATAATAACCTATGATATTTATTATCCGGGTGAAGATAAAGGTTTGGCGGCTCAATATGCATCCTACCTTGGAGGTATCACCTATTTAACTGCTGAAATTGAATTAACCGGAAAAAAATCTGCTGAATTGTTTTCACGGTCAACTCCAATTCAGAAAGTTACAAGAAAATAACTCTGTCAATAAGATGATTTTAATAAGAACCAGTTGGTAAAATCCAACTGGTTTTTTATTTTAAAAAAGATCACAGTTATTATTTTTACCGATTTGTAATTTGAAATAATACAATGTTTAAATGAAAATAATAAAACCATAAAAAGACAAATATTCAGCAACAACTAAAATAATACGGAAGAATTTAAGTGCTTTGGGCACCATTCATTGTAAAACATTTGTTAATTATTTTCACATTTTCCAATAAAACAGCACTTTTTTGAGACTATTCCAATAAATTACCAATTAATATGGATTGGTTATAAATTGCTGCATTTTCATATGATTTGATTACATTTTTTTTTGAAATTAAATTCTTTTTTTACATTTGTTTTCGTTAAAAAAATTAACAATTATTGCTGAGCCATATTTGAGAACAATCAAAACTTTTGGATAACTTAACCAAACACCAGGGGGAGTGCTGGTTTTTTTTTGGAGAATGATTTATTTATTATTATAAGCTGTTTAATTATTAATTTAAAACTATTTCTATGAAAAAAATTGCATTTTTTTTATCGATCATGTTTTTCATGGGGAGTTTGTTTGTGCATGCTCAAACGAAGCAAATAACCGTAACGGTTACTTCGAATGAGGATAATCAGGCAATTCCCGGAGTTTCAGTTTCCGTTAAAGGAACTACGTTGGGAACAATCACCAATGTTGATGGGGGATTTGAATTAACTGTACCTCAGGATGCTAAAACTTTGGTTTTTAGTTTCATTGGCATGAAAAACTATGAGGTTGAAATTGGTACACAAACCAATTTCAATGTTAAAATGGAGACCGATGTATTCGGTATCGATGAAGTTGTTGTTACTGCGATGGGTATTCAACGACAAGCGCGCGAGTTAGGTTATGCTGTCACAAAAATTGACAGCAAACTGGTTACAAGGGCACAAACGGTTAAAGTTACAAATGCTTTGGCAGGTAAAGTGGCTGGGTTGCAGGTTAACACCGTTAATAATGGTATTGGATCTGATGTCCGTATTGTTCTTCGTGGGGCAAGATCTTTATTGGGAAACAACCAGGCACTATTGGTGCTTGATGGTGTGCCAACAGCATTAAATTATATCAACACACTTAACCCTAATGACATTGAAGATATTACCGTACTGAAAGGAGCAAATGCATCAGCACTTTATGGTTCTGAAGCTGCAAACGGTGTTATTTCGGTCACTACCAAGAGAGGTGAAAAAGACAGAACTGTAATTGAGTTTAGTAATACAACCCAATTTGAAAACGTTTCTTTCCTCCCTCAAATGCAGACAAGGTTTGGTTCGGGTTCGGGTTCTGATATTTATGGTTTTGGAACTTATACTCCATTCGAAAATCAAAGTTATGGTGCTGAATTTGACGGATCAATTGTTGATTTAGGTCTTCCTATCGATGCCGAAGGTACAATTCAAAGAGTTCCTTATACATCGCTTCTAAACGAAAAGGAGGATTTTTTCGAAACAGGTGTTACCATGCAGAATAATTTGTCAATAAGATCGGGATCTGACAAGAATCAGTTTTTTCTTTCAATCCAGGATGCAAAAGTAACAGGGACTTTACCAAATGATTCACAAAGAAGGTCTGGTTTGCGTTTGGCAGGTAGTAAAACCCATAATAAACTTAAAGCAGGATATAACTTTCAATATACTCATTATAATACAAGCACTGTTAATCAGGATGTGTACTGGGAAGTTATGAATACACCAATGCATATCCCTTTAACTCAATATAAGGATTGGAAAAATAATCCATTTGCTGATATAAATGGCTATTTTAATGCATATTACGGAAACCCTTATTGGTACTTGTATAATGACAGAGCTAACACCCGGAGCGACTGGATGGTTGGAAGCGCTGATTTGGAATATGAATTTACACCATGGTTAAAGGGGTTAATTCGAACAACAATAAACTTCAATAATACAACTTATAAAAACGAACAATCTGCGCAACGTTATTCCGACTGGGCAGCTCATTTATCAGACCGTGCTTTCTCCAATGCAGGAGACAAACCCGGTACAGTTGCCGATGGTAGCGGAGTAGGACAACGTTGGAGTAACGATGCTATACTTACCGCAGAAAAGAAATTTGGTGATTTTAACTTGCGATTAATCGCCGGCGCAACTTCACGCGAAACTTTCTCAAAAAGTATTGATATCAGCGCATCAGCTTTGCAGATCGATGATTTCTATAATATTAAGAACAGGATTGGTGAACCCGGTGTAAGTGAATCTTACTTTCGCACAAGGTTATTAGGTGCCTACGGCGATTTTACCATTGGGTATAAAGAATTTCTTTATTTGCACGCAACTGGTCGTAACGACTGGACATCTTTGTTAAGTACTGGAAATAACTCGTTTTTTTATCCGGGAGCTGATGTTTCGTTTGTTTTTACCGAAGCATTCCCTGGTTTAAAAGATATTATGGATTATGGTAAAATTCGTGGAGGTATAGCTCAGGTGGGTACATTAAATATTGGCCCATATCAACTTGAAAACTTATTCGGTGTTGCCGGTGGGTATCCATACGGAACTCTTACATCTTTTGTGGTTGATGACACTTTCAAAAATCCGAATTTAAAACCTGAAATGAGTGTTTCAAAGGAAATAGGTTTGGAATTGGGCTTTTTCGATAGCAGGGTAAATCTGGTTTTGGGAGCTTATCAGACAAATACTAAAGACCAGACACTAACAGCTCAGGTTTCTCAGGCTTCTGGTTTTACCGGAACAAATATTAATACAGGTGAAGTGATGAGTAAAGGTTTCGAATTCGAAACAAGGTTAGTACCAATTAGATTGGATAATGGTTTAACTGTAGAACTAAACCTGAATTATACCTTAATGGAAACCGAAGTAGTTAGAATAACTGATGATCAGGATGAAATTCTAATTGGAGGTTCAACTACTGGAGCCGGTATTTGGGCAATTAAAGGTCAACCTTACCCAGTGCTGAAAGCCAGAGGTTATAAACGCGATACTGAAGGCCGTGTTATCGTTGATGGAACAACTGGTTACCCGGTTTCTAATGCAACACCAATGGAGTTTGGTCAAACCAATCCGAAACACATGGTTGGAATTAATACTTCTATATCATGGAAAGGCATTAATTTAACAGCAGTTGCTGAATATCGTGGTGGAGGTGTAATTTACAATGCTTCTGGTCGTGATATGGCATTCCCGGGTATTGACTGGCTGACTGCTTCAGCCGGACGTCAACGTTTTGTATGGCCAAATTCGTCAATAGCATCAGCTGATGGTACTACTTTTACACCGAATACTGATGTTTCAACTGCCACAGGTGACGTGAATCTCTGGACAACAATAATCAGGGGCCAATTCGAAGAACCATGGATTACGTCAAGCGATTTCTGGAAATTCAGGGAATTATCTATTTCTTATGATCTACCATGGGATATGTCAAAAGTTGGCGTTAAGGGCGCAACTGTAGGATTTGTTGGAAGAAATCTTAAAATGTGGTTGCCAAAATCGAACCATTGGACCGACCCGGAATTCAATTATACTACCGGTAATGCAATGGGTATAACAACAACCGCACAAACTCCTCCTACCAGAAATCTGGGTTTCACAGTAAATGTTAAGTTCTAAAATTTAAAAACTCATTACGATGAAAAAATTAATTAGCATATTATTTGTTTCTTTACTTCTTCTTAGTGGTTGTGAAGAATACCTTGATATCAATAAAAATCCAAATGACGCTGTAAGTTCCTCAATCGACCTGGTATTACCCAGTATTTTAACAACTTCTGCTAACAGGAATTCTGTTGATGTGAATTATGACTTTACTCCCTGGATGGGATATTGGTCACATGCCGATGGTTGGTCAGGATGGTATGATATTAAACAGTATCGCCTTACCTCAGCAAATCAAAATACCTGGTGGGGTTTGTATAACACAAGTCTGATGGATTTGGCATATATGGAACAGAATGCCACCGCTCCGCAGGATGCATATTATAAAGCAATTGCTAAAATCCAAAAATCCATGTTCTATCAGATTCTTGTGGATGTTTACGGTGATGTTCCGTATTCTGAAGCAAGTAAAGGTGTTTTGGCACCCAGCTATGATGACGACCAGGCAATTTATGAAGATTTGATTGTTCAGCTTGATTCTGCAATAAACATTATCACAACTTCTACTAATGCCAATTCACCGACATCTGATATCATGTTTCATGGTGATATGACCAAATGGAAACAATTGGCAAATACCCTGAAACTAAGGATTCTTATTCGTCAGTCTGAAATGTCTGGACGCGAAGCCTATATTAAGAGTAAATTAACAGGGCTTACCGCCGGCGATTTTCTTTCAGAAGATGCTTTGGTAAACCCAGGTTATACCGCCGATAAAGCACAACCTTATTATGCGACCTTTGGTTGGACTAATACCGGAGCTTTAACTTCAGCACAGACTCAGTATGTAATGAATGCTTATATTGAACAAACATACAATGACCTTGGCGATCCTCGGAAAGCAAGATGTTTTAACGCAGCTTTAGCTGCTGCTCCTGCACCACCATGGAACGGTAAACCTTTTGGACTTGAAGGCGATGGTATTGCAAACCCATACAATAAGGATAAAGGTAACCTTATTGGTATCGGTTTACAGGAAAAGGATGTAACAAATAAGGCGGGAGCGCTTGTTATATCAGCATTTGAAAGCTATTTCCTGCAGGCTGAAGCTGTTCAGAGAGGTTGGATTCCCGGAAGTGTTCAAGATTTATATGAAAGTGGTGTAAAAGCCAACTTCGAGTATTTAGGTCTTTCTGAAGATGAAGCGACTGAATATCTTGCGTCACAAAGACAACTTGCTGACTGGGCAGTAACAAGTGATAAACTTAAATTGATTCTTTATCAAAAGTATATTGCCTTTTGTGGAATCAATGGTTTACAGGCATGGTGCGATTACCGTCGTACTGGTATTCCTGATCCAAAGGCTGGCGATTCGCATTCTTCAATGCTTTCCTACAATGAAGGTGTAAGCAGACGTGAAATACCTTCAAAAATGCACTATCCTACAAGGGAGTTTACCGTAAACAATGCTAAAGTTATGGAAGCTGCCAAAAGAAACTATAATGGAAAAGAACCTGATGATAAATACCATTTTGACAGTAAGGTTTTTTGGGATGTTAAATAATATTCATGAATAAATAAAATAGATATGAAAAGAATATTGAAATACAAAATCTTTACGATCCTGACCTTTGTTTTGATCGTAGCTACATCGTGTTTAAACGATGATGAACATTATACCGATTTTTCTACGGTATCGCCTCAGATTGAGTTTCCTGAAGTAGCTAATGCCTCTTCCGGAATGATTACCCGTGCAATGGTTTTTTCGGAAAGTTTTGTGGATGTTATTGTAAAAGTAAATTTGGCATCTCCAAATGTTCTTAACGAAGATGTGACGGTTACATTGGCCTATGATCCTTCTGTTTTAGCTGCTATGAATGCAGGGATGAAAGCAAAGGATACAAATTATGTAGATGTGCCAATTATACCAGCTGAAAATCTGCAATTGCCTTCCAGTATGACAGTTACAATACCGGCAGGGCAACGATTGGTTGATTTTAAGTTTAAGGTAAAACCAAATGACCCTGTAAATGTTTATGGAATACCTTTTAAAATTGCCTCTGTTAGTCCAAGTACTTTAATTGTTCCTTCCAATTTCAAAACGACTATAGTGTCAATATTGGCGAAAAACCTTTATGATGGGGTTTATGCAGTTACTGCAAATTCGCCTATGATTGACGTTTTGAATGCCGCTTTTACCGGCTATTATCCTTTTGATTATTCATTGGAAACTGTTGGTGCACAATCTGTATTGTGCAAGGATATCACTGTTTGGGATGATTATATGCACCCGATGAGAAATGCAGGCGCAACCAGCGGATACGGATCGTTTGGATTACAATTGATTTTCGACCCATCTGGAAATGGTAATATTATTGATATTAAAAATCCATGGGGAAATCCTCCAGCCAATACCAGAATGCCTAAATTGGATCCATCAGGAGTGAATAAGTGGGATGCTGCTACAAAAACAATAAAGATTAAATATTGGATGTTACAGCCAAGTCTTGTTCCCGATGCTCCAAACATCAGGGTATATTTTGACGAAACCTGGACATATGTAAAATCCAGATAAAAATTAAATACTATAAAAAAAGCTGTCTGAAAAGGCAGCTTTTTTTTTGCTATTTATTCATTTGAAACAAAACGTAATACCAAATGCTATTCTAAATCAGTCCAAAGCCTTTCTGGTATAATGCAGATGAATAGAAATGTTTAGGTCAAATGAGTGTGCGAAGATTAACCTTTTACATTTCCTCAATCGATATAAAAAATTTAGTCACATACTTCTTCAAAAAATAATAAAGATGTAATGATAATTTCATTGAATATTGTGATACCATTTATGAATTGAAAATGCTGTGTGCAAATTCGAAGATTATCCTGAAAGTTATCGGGAATAATGTCGAGATTATAACAAAGTGCTATGAATGAGAAGGGCGAAATAATAAGAATTTTGGTTGTTAAAATGAGATGACTTACTGAAAATAGGCAATAAGATTGAGGGAAAAATCAGAATTAATATGATTTAAGATGGAAAGAGCTAAATTCAAACTTTGACTATGTTTTCCGTTTCTTCTTTTTAGCTGCCGGGAATAACACGTTATTTAAAATCAACCGGTAACCGGGTGAGGTTGGAAATAAACTCAAATCGGTTGGTGTGTCGCCAACCAGGTGGCGGTAATCTTCCGGATCGTGACCTCCGTAAAAAGTCCAGAATCCTTTTCCCCTTTCGCCATGAATATAACGTGCTTCGTTAGCATTTTTATTTTCGCCCATCACCAAACTGCTGGTTTTAAGCAGATCTTTCCTGTAGGCAGTAGTTTGACCCATAAAACCTTTTATCAGGTTGCGGTGGTTCTGGCAAAGCATGGTAGGAATGGGATCCCATTTGGCCGAGAAATCAAACAATGTAAAATAGTCGTTTTCTCTCATTACCTGTCGGGTATCGGTTACGTCGATGTTCGAAAATTCATAGGCATAAGGATCTGTATTTAATTGAAAATTCCGAAAGGCAAAAGTGTGATTAAAATCGAGATTTTCCTGTGCCTGTTTATCTGCCGGGTCACCATCAAACATAGTTTCGCAGATGTCAATTCCAACCGCTGCAAGCGAAATATCGTAGGTATCGGTAGCGGCGCACATCGCGAATAAAAAACCTCCGTTTACAACATATTTTTCAATTTCCTGAGTAACAACCGATTTCATTTCAGAAACCTTTAAAAAGCCAAGTTTTTTTGCCAGTTGGTTGTTAATGCTTACTTCCTGCTGATACCACGGAGCATTTTGGTACACCCGCCAGAATTTCCCGAACTGTCCGGTAAAATCTTCGTGATGAAGGTGTAACCAATCATATTCCGAAAGTTTTCCGTTTATAATTTCTTCGTCATAAATAACATCGTAATTTATTTCGGCATATGTTAAAACCAGCGTTACCGCATCGTCCCAGGGTTGTTTATTCGGAGGTGAGTACACCGCAATTTTTGGTGCTTTGTTCATTGCCACAGCATCCTGGTTTATATCGGGTTGGGCAATCCCATCCAATATAGCTGTTGCCTGTCCGTCAGTAATCGACTCGAAAGTTACACCTCGCACAACACATTCATTTTCAATACCGGGTGAATGTTGTATCAAAAAACTTCCACCCCGGTAATTCAGGAGCCATTTAACTTCAATATCGTTTTCGAGCACCCAAAATGCAATTCCGTATGCTTTCAGATGATTTTTCTGAACATCGTCCATTGGAACTAACAGGGATATACTTTTGGCCTGAAGCGCAAACAGTATTCCTATCATCAATATTGAAATCTTAATTTTTATCACTTTCTTTTTTTGCTGAAATATACAACCGATTACATGTATTTGTTCAGAATCTAGAACGGGTCCTTTGAAGATTTTGATCTCTCGTTGTCGAAATTACTGTTTTTTGAAAATCCTGCACCTGCCATTTCATTTTCTTCGTTCATTTTTGAACTGAATGTCTGCGGTTGATTTCCAAAATTGTGGTTAAACTGATTTTCCATATCTGAAAATTTGGCCAGTTCTTTTTTAAACGATAAATGAATATCGCCGGTAGCTCCGTTACGGTGTTTGGCAATAATAATTTCGGCAACACCAAGTAACGAATTACCCGAGTCATCTTCTGTAATTCCGTAATATTCAGGCCGGTGAATAAACAAAACAAGATCGGCATCCTGTTCAATTGCACCCGATTCGCGTAAATCGGAAAGCTGTGGTCGTTTTCCTTCACGTGACTCTACCGAGCGGTTTAACTGTGATAATGCTATTATTGGAATATCGAGCTCTTTGGCAATGGCTTTCAGAGAACGCGAAATGGTGCTTACCTCCTGTTCACGACTTCCCCTGTTGTCAGAACCGGCTGTCATTAACTGTAAATAGTCGACAATAACCACTTCAATATCAAATTGCATTTTTAAGCGGCGACATTTTGCCCTGAACTCAAAAATCGATAATGCAGGTGTGTCGTCGATAAATATAGGAGCTTTGTCCAGGCTCGATATTTTTCGGTTTAAATGTTCCCATTCCCAATCTTCAAGCCGACCCGATTTTAATTTTTGCGATCCAAGTTCTGTTTCTGATGCAATTAAACGTGTAACCAGCTGGATGGATGACATTTCGAGTGAAAATAAAGCAACAGATTTGTTGTGAGCAACCGCCATTTCGCGCGCCATAGAAAGTACAAATGCCGTTTTTCCCATCGATGGGCGTGCCGCAACAATTATCAGGTCGGTTCTTTGCCACCCTGATGTAATTCTGTCCAACGCTGTAAATCCCGATGGAATTCCGCTTAAACCTTCCTTTTGATTTTTTGCTTTTTCAATTCGCAGAATGGCTTCATTTAAAAGAGGTTTTATCGGAACGGTTTCTTTTTTAATATTCCCCTGGGCGATTTGAAACAGCGACGATTCCGAAAAGTCGATCAAATCATCAACGTCCATTGTGTCGTCGTAAGATCTGGTTTGAATTTCAGATGAAACCCGAATCAGTTCGCGCTGAATAAATTTCTGAGCAATAATGCGTGCATGGAATTCGATGTGAGCTGCCGATGCAACACGACGTGTAAGCTGGGTAATAAATGCAAGACCTCCAATTTCTTCCAGTTGATTACGATCCTTTAATTCCTGGGTAACCATTAAAAGGTCAACCGGTTTTTCGTTTCCCGACAGTTTTTTTATGGCATCGAAAATTTTCTGGTGTTCCTCTTTGTAAAAACTTTTTGTATCGATAAAATCGGCTACAGTAACGTAGGCATCTCTTTCAAGCATCAAAGCTCCAAGCACTGCTTCTTCCACTTCAACAGCCTGTGGAGGCAGTTTGCCATATTGTGCGTTAATCTGCTCAATATTAAACTGATTATTATTGTTGGTCTTTTTTCGTTCTGCCATGGTTTTTAATTAAATAACTTTTCCAAAAATTAAGGTTGGAAAATGAATTTCAAAATTACAAATTTTGAAGGGGAGGGGAGTGTTTAAATTGCTTTAGTTTTTAACCTTCGCTATTCACAATTGTTAATAGGCTTTAACTTACCAATTTGTCGTCGATAATCAGCGTTATAATATCTTGCAGTGTTAATCCCATTGCATTGATTTGCTGCGGAATAAAACTGGTTGCGGTCATTCCGGGAGTTGTATTCACTTCAAGAAAATAGAATTCATCATCTTTCAAAATGTAATCCATCCTCACTATTCCTGAGCATTGGCAGAGATCATATATTTCTGAACTGATATTCTGGCATTTTTCGAATAAATGGGCGGGTAAACGCGCGGGAGTAATTTCTTCTGCAGCACCTGGAGTGTATTTTGCCTCGAAATCGAAAAATTCGTTTTTAGGGAGTACCTCAGTAACCGGAAACACAATTTTTTTATTTTTTATTCTCACCAGTCCGCAGGTAAACTCCTTGCCGTCGATAAATTGCTCAATCAGCGCATCATTGCTTTCTTTCCAGGCATTTTTTACGGCTGGTTCAACTTCTTCTCGGGTTTTTACTTTGGTCACACCAAAACTCGATCCTCCTGCATTTGGTTTTATAAAAATGGGTAATCCAAGTTTTTCAACTATTTCAGTAGAATTAATTACTTCTCCTCTAGAAATTTTAATCGATTTGGCCATTTTAACATCGAAGCTGCTCAGGTAATTGTTGCAGAACCATTTGTTAAAAGTCAACGATGAAGTATGTACATTGCATGTAGAATAAGGTATTCCGAGTAATTCGAAATAACCCTGCAAAATCCCGTCTTCACCCGGGGTACCATGAATAGTAATATAGGCGAACGAAAATGTTATTTTCTCATTTTCGTAGGTAAAACTGAAATCGGATTTATCGATGTCGCCAATTTTTACATCGTTTTGTAAAATAATCCACTCCTGTCCTTTCATCTGGATTAACCACGGATTGTATTTACCTGTGTCGATGGCTTTATAAACATTTGCGCCACTTTTAACTGAAACTACAAATTCTGATGAATCGCCTCCTGCAATTACGGCGATGTTTGGTTTTTTATTCATTTCGGTTCGATATATAATTTTCCCATTTCTCGATTACGGTTGTCATATCTTCCGGCAACTCCGAATCGAATATCATTTTCTCGTTTGTTGTTGGGTGAATAAAACCCAGTGTTTTCGCGTGTAAAGCCTGACGAGGTATTATTTTAAAACAATTTATCACAAACTGCCTGTATTTGCTGAAAGTAGTACCACGCAAAATTTCATCGCCACCATAATTCGAGTCGTTGAACAATGTGTGGTTAATGTATTTCATGTGTACCCTAATCTGATGTGTTCTGCCGGTTTCGAGGCGGCATTCAACCAAAGTCACATAACCAATCCGCCTTAAAACCTTGTAGTGTGTAACAGCAGTTTTTCCAAATTCCCCATCAGGAAAAACAGTAAAAACCTGTCTGTTTTTTAAGCTGCGGCCAATGTTTCCTTCAATTGTTCCTTCATCGTCTTTTACACTGCCCCAAACCAAAGCCTGATAGGTTCGTTCGGTAATCTTATCGAAGAATTGCATACCCAGTTTTGTTTTTGCAAGTTCGGTTTTGGCTACTACCAGTAGTCCTGAAGTATCTTTATCGATGCGGTGTACAAGTCCGGGACGGGGATCTTCGCTGTTAAACAATGGTAGATCTTTGAAATACCATGCCAGTGCATTAACCAGTGTTCCTGAGTAATTTCCGTGTCCGGGGTGAACAACCAATCCGGGAGGTTTATTAATTACAATCAGTTGGTCGTCTTCGTAAACAATATTTAAAGGAATGTTCTCGGGAATAATTTTTAACTCCCGCCGCGGATAATCCATTACAATGATAACCTCATCGTTTGGTTTGACCTTGTAATTCGATTTAACGGCAATATTGTTTACCAGAATACAACCTGCATCTGCAGCAGCCTGTAACCGGCTTCGAGAGGCATTTTTAATTTGGTTAGAAAGAAATTTGTCGATGCGGAGCAATGATTGTCCTGGGTCAACTTTTAAGCGGTAATGTTCAAATAACCCACTATCCTCCAAATCTTCAATTTCATCAATTTCTTCTGTGTAGTCTTCCATAAATTTATTCTGTTACTTGTATTGTTGGTGGTTGAATTTTTAACGAATCGAGGGTCAACCATAAATCAATGGAAGTACCAAGACTAACTATTCTTGTGTTTTTAAAATTCGGATATTGTTTCCAGATTATTGCCCTAAGTGTATCATCTGAAGAAAGAATCGTTTCATCCCAGATTAGAACTCCGGTGTTTAACATGTTATTTGTAAGTATTGATTCGGCCTCGCTGAATGTTTTTCCGGTTAAGTCGGGAAGCGGAGTATCCTGGTTTCCATTGCTACTGCCGATAACCAAATCGACGCTGCTACCTTTTAAAATTATATCACCCTCGGTAATTTCCCTTGATTTTTGCTCAACTTTTAATACGAGGTTATTATATTCTGATGGTTGATAAGTAATTGTACCAAGTAAAATTCCGCAATTTTCGATTAATGCCTGAGCCTGCCTGAACGAAATATCAGTGAGTTTTGGTAAAATTACTTTTTCGGGTACTGTTGAATTGATGGTCAAAAAAACAATCCGGTTTCTTTTTACTTTAAAACCTGCTTCGGGCACCTGTTCTACTACCGCACCCGGCGCAGCACCATTAAAATGCATCGAGTCGATGATTTCATATTTTATATCATTCTGTTTTGCAACAGCTTCAATTTCATTGATGGTCAATCCTGAAAAATTTGGAACCGGAAACGATTCTCCATGGCGTGTGTATGATTTTAACCGCAATAAAGTAATGATAATAATGACTGATATTAATAAAAATGCCAGTATCAGATGTTTAAGAAATACCCGGCTTTTGAAGAATTTTACTAAACTCATTTTTAAATTTATCGGTATTACAGAAAAACAAAAATAACTCAAAAAAAGTATGGAAAGACGTCAAAATTTGTTTTTCGTTGATTTTAATGTAAGAAGGTTTCCAGGATATTGTACAATGTATCTCTTTCAACCGGTACAAGTTTTACGTCTTTGATGATTTTTATAAGTTCAGCACGGCTTGCCGAAGGATTTTCCTCGCCACCTGCCATCGAATATATTTTAGTCGAATCGTCAATTGTACCATCCAAATCATCGACTCCAAAGTTTAATGAAAGTTGGGCGGCTTGTTTGCCAACCATTGGCCAGTATGCTTTTAAGTGGGGAATGTTATCAAGAAAAATCCGCGAAACTGCATAATTTTTCAGGTCTTCAATCAAAGTGCTTTCCTTTACATGAGAGTAAGCATTGTTTTCTCTTTTAAATTTCAGCGGAATAAATGCGTTAAATCCATTGGTTTGTTTTTGAAGTTCGCGCAAACGGTTTAAATGGTCAACCCTGTGTTCATAATTTTCGAGCAATCCGTAAAGCATGGTTGCATTTGTGGGAATTCCCATTCGATGTGCAACTGCGTGAATTCTGAGCCATTCGGCAGAACCGGTTTTGTCGGGGCAGATTTCGGCGCGAATGGTTTCGTCAAAAATTTCGGCACCGCCACCCGGCATCGATTCAAGTCCGGCATCTTTCAGTTTTTGTAAGCCTTCTTCAACAGAAATATTTCCCATCAGGCACATTTGATCGATTTCAACCGCAGTAAATGCTTTGATATGTAATTTGGGAGCTGCCAGTTTTATTGCTTTCAGCACATCGACATAAAAGTTTAGATCGCGGTTGGGGTGAACACCGCCAACGATGTGCACTTCGGTTGCACCTTTTGCGCTGTATTTTTCAACATCAGCAATTATATCTTCAATGCTGCATTCCCAGGCGTCATTTTGACCTTCGCGCCGGCGATACGAACAAAATTTACAATGGTTTACACAAATATTGGTAGGTTCGAGATGAAAATTCTGGTTAAAAAAAACATACTCTCCGCTCAGTTTTTTCTTTGTCTCACTTGCCAAAACACCAAGCAAGGCGAGGTTTGAGGAGTTGTACAATTCAAGTGCATCATCAGTTGAAATTTGTTCGGAATCAAAAACTTTTTCAACGATTGTTTTGATTGCCACCGGAAGCTGTAAATTTTTGTATGTGGTTTTTCCTAAACTCATCTTTGTACCTTTTTTATGCTCCCTTTTTTCTGATAAGCCGGTGTTTGATTTGGCAACTTCAATAAACACAAAAAGGTAAAGAAACTATTCTTTACCTTCTCGCAAAAGATGTGAAGTTGTTTAACTATCTTTTATGTCTCGGTTCGTCCGAAACAGTTAATTTTTTTCTTCCTTTTGCACGGCGTGCTTTCAGAACTTTACGTCCGTTTGCAGTTGACATTCTTTCTCTGAATCCGTGTTTATTTCTTCTCTTTCTGTTCGATGGTTGAAATGTTCTTTTCATTTCTATTTGTTTTTATATTTATCTAATCTGTTTTTTTCGGACTGCAAAAATAGTTCTTTTTTTATCTCTTCCAAAATATGAATCATCTTTTTATGGTATTACACGTTAATTTGAAATTGATATTGATTTTATAGCAACACTATTTCGAGAAAATCATTTTAATTGCCACCAAAATCATTAATATTCCAAACAGTCTGCGCAATAATTTATCCGACATATTAATCGAAAAATGTGAACCAAGATAGGAGCCAACCACAAATGTGAGTGATAAAATAAGGGCAACTTTCCAGTTTACGTGGCCTTCTTTCCAGTAATTCCATGTTGCCAGAATACCAACTGGTGGCAACATAAATGCCAGACTGGTACCCTGTGCATCGTGCTGGCTAAAACCTAAAATAAAAACCAGTGCAGGTATTACAATTATTGCACCTCCCACTCCAAAAATACCGGCCAGCATTCCTGACAGAATTCCAACAATTATCAAAATTATTAAATGCGAAATGCTCATCTGTTGCTAATCTTTTTTTACCGAAAAACGAAATCCAATTCCGTGCAGATTGGTGATTTTTATGTTTGGATCGGCTTTAAAATATTTTCGTAACCGCGAAATAAATACATCTAAACTTCTGCCAAGAAAGTAATCATCAGATCCCCAGATATTCTCAAGTATCTCGTTTCTGCTTAAAATTTTATTTGAATTTATAGCAAAATACCTAATCAATTCCGATTCTTTTAGCGTGAGGGTTCTTGGGTTTCCATTTATCGATAGGGTTAAATCGTCGGGGTAAAAATTGAAATCTCCGATTGAAATTGATTTTGTGTTTGAAATAGACTCTACAGATTGGGAACTGCTACGTTTCAGAAAGACTTTAATTTTCAGCAACAATTCTTCCATGCTGAATGGTTTTGGGATGTAGTCGTCGCCACCCATGGTTAATCCAGCTATTCTGTCTTCAGTCATCGAGCGGGCGGTTAAAAAAATGATTGGTATTTGCTCATTGGTTTTTCGAATGGTTTTAGCTACCTGAAAACCATCGATTTTGGGCAACATAACATCGAGCAGAATAATGTCGAAGCTTATTTGGTTAAAAAGTTCCAGGGCAATTTCACCATCCTCGGCAATTTCAACTTTATAGTTATTTTGTTCAAGATTGTCTTTTACAATAAAACGCAGCGCTTCATCGTCTTCAACCAGCAATATTTTAAATTCAGGTGTACTCATTTTTTAAATTGGAATAATAAGTTTAAATATACTGCCACCTTCCGGATTATCATCTACTTTTATTTTCCATTTGTGGGCTGATACAATTTTCTGCACATAATCCAATCCAAGTCCGAAACCTTTTACATTATGTACATTTCCGGTTGGAACACGGTAAAATTTCGTAAATATTTTTTTTCTCTGATCTTTTGGAATACCAATTCCATTGTCGGTTACACTGAGTTCAATGTTTTTCTTTTTCTGATTAACTGCGATTTTTAACTCAGGTTTTCGTTCGCAATATTTTACGCCATTTTCCAGTATATTGAGTAACAAATTCGAAAAATGAAAACGGTCAGCAAAAATATTTACTTTCAAATCGATATTATAAATTTTCACACTGGCTTTTTGTCCAAAATCGGTTTGTTTGAATTGTGCACCAATTTCAGTAAGAATTTCATTCAGGTTAATTTCTTCAAGATTTAAGTGAATTCTGTTTTTTTCGAGTGATGCCAAATTTAATACTTTCTCCACATTTTTCGAAAGCCGCATGTTTTGTTCCTGAATTATTCGGGCGTAGGTAAATAATCTTTCAGGTGTATTTAAAATATCCTCATTATTTATTACACTCGAAGCAATTGCAATTGAAGAGATTGGTGTTTTTAACTCGTGTGTAAGGTTATTGATAAAATTCTTTTGTACTTCAGAAAGCTGACGTTGCCTGATGATAACTGTTAAAGTATATCCAAAGAACAGTATAATTATCACCAGCAGCGCGGTTAAAAAATACCAGATAGAGAGTTGCGACACAAAAAAAGTGGAACGATTCGGAAAATGAATGCCGAAATAATTGGTATAATTAGCATTGGTTTGAAAGTTATATTTCGATGGTTTTTCTTCGCCATTGGTAATAAGAATTCCGTCATCCATTTGTTCTAACACCGGATTGAAAATGGCAAATTCAAAATCGTTATAAATTTCATGTTTTTTAAACTCTTCGATTAGGTGCATTTTAAGCAGGTCTTTATCGATTGCAGAGTTAATATTAACCAGATAGTAGCTTCCAGATACAATTTCGACAGGAGATAAACTATCGAAACTTGAAGTATTTCCGCTGGCAAGCAACACCTGCCACGCAACTTCTTTTAAAGCAACACTTGTACTTTCTTTAAATTTCTTTTCAGAAAAATTGTATGAGGTTTTTATAAATCCAAACTGAATAAGAAAAACTCCGGCAACCGAAATTGCGGCAAGCAAAATGATGTATCTCAATGTTTTACCTTTCATCCGGAATTCTGTATTACGCTAATCTAAGCAAATTTTTAAATCAAATCAGTAGTTAACACTTCATTAACAAAATATTGAGTTGGGTTAACATTATTATAATGAAAGCATTCATACTTTTGTTAATGCAAAATAAAAGAATAATTCAACAATATAAAAGCATAAATCTTATGAAACAGTTTTTACATTCACTTACACTGATTTGCCTGGTTATTTTGGTTTCCACAGGTTTTGCGCAGGGACAAGCCAAAATTACCTTCGAAAAAACAGATCACAATTTTGGTTCGTTTATGGAGGCAGCCGGGGTTCAAACAACAACTTTTAAGTTTAAAAACACTGGAACCGCGCCTTTAATTTTAAACAATGTGAGGGCATCGTGCGGGTGTACCACTCCGAAATGGACTCGGGATCCAATTGCACCGAACGGAAGCGGTGAAATTACAGTAAGTTACGATCCGAAAAATCGTCCGGGAGCTTTTACCAAAAGTGTAACTGTTGGTTCAAATGCAGAGAATGCGACCATTAATTTAACCATTTCAGGTCAAGTTGAACAACGTGAAAAAACGCTGGCAGAAAAATATCCACGCGAAATAGGAACACTTCGTGCCGAAACCAATCATATTTCATTTGCCCAACTGAAACAAAGTGCAATTGAAACAAAAGAACTTGAATTGGTAAACGATACTGAAAAGCCAGTAAAAGTTGAATTACAAACCGTTCCTGCACATTTGACTGTTAAAGTTGAGCCTGAAACCATTCCTGCAAAGGGAAGAGGGAAGATGTCAGTAACTTATAATGCCAAATTAGCTGATACATATGGGTTTGCATCTCATCGGATTTACCTATCGCTTGATGGAAGCAAGGATTATAAAAATTCGGTTGGGGTAAGTGCAACCATTGAAGAGGATTTTTCGCAGTTAACACCAGCGCAACTTGCAAGTGCTCCGGTTGCTTCGTTTAATGTTCTTGATTTCGATTTTGGCGATATGAAACAGGGTGATAAAAAAGATTTTACTTTTAATCTGACAAATGATGGTAAAGCCGATCTGCAAATTCGTAATGTTCGTTCATCCTGCGGTTGTACGGCAGTTGCACCATCTAAAAAGGTTGTTTCTCCCGGCGAAACAGTGCCAATTAAAGTAACTTTCGATTCAAGAGGGAAACGTGGTCGCCAGAGTAAATCTATAACCGTAATTACCAACGATCCGAAAAATCCAACTTCAACTTTACGGATTTCGAGCAATATTGTAACTGAAAGCTAATGTAGAGATTGAATAATATTTTTAAAAAAGGTGTTGCAGGTAGTTTTTGCAACACCTTTTTTTGCTCGTTATTTGTCGATTTGTAATACTTTTGCGCATCAGAATCTGATAAAATGTCGAAAAAAGAGATATATCAACACGTTGAAAATAATCCCGGGTTTAAAGGTTTAAAAGTGAATGAAGGTATTGAGCAACCCGAGTCAGTGAACCATGAATCGGTTCAGCGATTTTTGAGTAAAAGCAGAAAATTGCTGCCTGTAAACGATTATGTAAATGGTATATTAAAAGGCGATATTACATTGCTTAGCAAAGCTGTAACACTGGTTGAAAGTTCAAATATAAAACATCAGCAACTTGCGCAGGATATAATAACCCAGTGTTTACCACACAGCGGAAAGTCAATCAGGGTTGGAATTACCGGAGTACCCGGTGTTGGAAAGAGTACTTTTATCGAATCTCTTGGAAGTTATATTACAAGTTTGGGTGGTAAACTTGCCGTGTTGGCAATTGACCCCAGCAGCGAGCGCACCAAAGGAAGTATTTTAGGGGATAAAACGCGTATGGAGGAATTGGCCGGCGATAAAAATGCGTACATCAGACCCAGTCCATCAGCAGGTTCGTTGGGTGGTGTGGCACGAAAAACACGTGAAACCATAATTTTATGCGAAGCGGCGGGATTTAATCATATTTTTATTGAAACTGTTGGAGTAGGGCAAAGCGAAACAGCTGTGCATTCGATGACCGATTTTTTTCTCCTTTTAATGCTGGCCGGCGCAGGCGACGAGTTACAGGGTATAAAACGGGGAATAATGGAAATGGCCGATGTAATTGCAATTAATAAAGCGGATGGAAATAATATGGATAAAGCCCGTGTGGCCATGATTCAGTATAAAAATGCAATTCATCTTTTTCCTAAAAAAGACTCCGGTTGGGAACCCAACGTACTTACATGCTCAGCCACCCAAAAAACAGGTATTGCCGAGGTTTGGGAACAAATTGAAAAATACCGGCAACTCACAATCGAAAATGGTTATTTCCCCGGAAAACGAAGGCAACAGACAACATACTGGATGCACGAGACCATTCAGGAACAGCTAAAACGAAATTTTTACAATGATCACGAAATAAAACTTCGCATTAAAGATTTGGAAAATCTGGTGCTTGAAGATAAATTGAGTTCGTTTGTTGCAGCTGGCAGACTTTTGGAAATGTATTGGAAAATTAAATAAGAATTAATTAGAGAAGACAGGATTCCGATACTTTATACCATAAACTACAGGATAGTAAAATAGATAGGAATGAAGTATATTTACATGAAACCTTTCAATGCAAAAAATGTTATAAAGGCATAAAATCAATTATCAAAAAATAAGAAAATGAATTACGATGTAATAGTAATTGGAAGTGGACCCGGCGGATATGTAACCGCTATACGGGCTGCTCAGTTAGGATTAAAAGTTGCTGTAGTTGAAAAAGAAAATCTGGGCGGTATTTGCCTGAACTGGGGATGTATTCCAACCAAATCGTTGCTAAAAAGTGCTCAGGCATTTGAATATGCTGTTCACGCCGCTGATTATGGCGTGTCGATAACAGGCGAAGTAAAAGCTGATTTTGCTGCAATGGTAAAGCGAAGTCGCGATGTAGCAGACGGAATGAGTAAAGGGATTCAGTTCCTTTTCAAAAAAAATAAAGTAGAATCGATTTTTGGAACGGGGAAATTATCAGGTAAGAATACTGTTGAAGTAACTGATACTGATGGTAAGAAAACAAAATATGCAGCCAAACATATTGTTCTGGCAACCGGAGCCCGTTCGCGCGAATTACCAAACCTACCTATCGATGGCAAAAAAATTATTGGTTACCGAAAGGCTTTAACTCTCGATAAACAGCCAGAAAGCATGGTAGTTGTTGGTTCTGGTGCAATTGGAAGTGAGTTTGCCTATTTTTATCAAACTATCGGTACAAAAGTTACTTTGGTTGAGTTTATGCCAACTGCTGTCCCGAATGAAGATGAAGAAGTGGCAAAACAGTTGGAGCGCTCTTTCAAAAAAATGAAAATGAATGTGTTAACAGGTTCATCTGTTGAAAAGGTTGATACATCGGGCGAAAAATGCAAGGTGACTATCAAGACTAAGAAAGGTGAAGAAATTGTTGAGGCAGACATTGTCCTTTCTGCTGTTGGGATTTCGCCAAATACCGAAGGTATTGGTTTGGAAGAGATGAAGATTGTTACAGAAAACGGCCGGGTGAAAGTTGATGAATTTTACAGAACCAATGTTGAAGGAGTTTATGCCATTGGTGATATTGTTGCCGGTCCTGCACTTGCACACGTTGCTTCTGCCGAAGGAATTGTATGTATCGAGAAAATTGCCGGTTTAAATCCAGAACCAATTAATTACGGAAACATTCCGGGATGTACTTATACAAATCCTGAAATTTCGTCGGTTGGATTAACTGAAGCCAAAGCCAAAGAGGCAGGATATGAAATAAAGGTTGGTAAATTTCCGTATTCGGCAAGTGGTAAAGCAAGCGCAGCCGGACAAAAAGATGGATTTGTAAAACTTATTTTCGATGCAAAATATGGTGAATTGCTTGGAGCACATATGATTGGCGGTAATGTAACAGAGATGATTGCCGAAATGGTTGTAGCCAAAAAGCTTGAAATTACCGGGCACGAATTGTTAAAGACCATTCATCCGCATCCAACCATGAGTGAAGCAATAATGGAAGCTGCTGCTGCTGCTTACGACGAGGTAATTCATATTTAAAATATTCAACTAAAATTGAATGACCCGGGAGAATTCTTCCGGGTTTTTTATTTGCAAAATTGGAAAACAAGACCGGATTATTCAAAAAATTTTAATTGTTTGAAAATCAATTGAATGTTTTGTTGTTTAATATATAGTTTTAATTTTGCTCTCCTTAAACTAAGCTACAGTCGAAATTTATTACTCAGAATAGTATTTGTATTGTTAATGTGATTATTCATTTAAACTAAAAAACCAATGAGAAAATTAGCATTTCTTTCAATTATGTTTTTGTTTTCGAATTTAACATTTGGGGGCGGTTTGTTAACCAATACCAATCAAAGTGCCCAGTTTATTCGTATGATGTCGCGAAATGCATCACTCGATATTGATGCGGTTTATTTTAATCCAGCGGGATTAACCAAATTAGAGGATGGCTGGCATTTTGGCCTTTACAGCCAAACAATATTTCAGGATAAAACAGTTGAATGTGGTTACCCGTTATTAAACGATCCAAGTTATTTGGGAACAGTAATGGTTCCGGTTTTTCCAAATGCGTACGCCGTATATAATAAAAATAAATGGGCATTTTCATTTGGTTTTGGTCCAAACGCAGGAGGTGGTTCTGCTGAATTCGAAAGAGGTCTGCCTTCGTTTGAAATACCAATTTCAACAGTTGTGCCCGGTCTGTCTCAGTTATCACAAATAAATCCGGCACTGGCAGTAACAGGATATGATGCTGATCTGTATTTTACCGGAAGTTCTGTTTTCTGGGGATTTCAATTGGGTGCTACGTATGAAATCAATGAAATGATATCAGTTTATGGCGGTGTAAGATATATGCCTGCAAAAAATAATTATGAAGGAAGTATCAAAAATATTCAACTTGAAGTTGGAGGCAGCATGACACCTGCGCCTGCATTTTTAACTCAGGCTTCAGGAGTTGTCGGTGCGGCAGCAACAGCATCAAAAGGAGTTGCAACAGGCCTACAACCAATTGTGACTGGTGGCGGTGGAGCTTTAACATTGAATCAGGCTCAACAGTTGGGATATATCCCTGAAGCTCAAAAAACAGCGATTGAAGGTGGATTGTTAAGGATGGGAGTGCCACAGGCGCAGATTGATGTAATGCCAATTACAAGTGTCCAGGGAGCTTACACAGCTTCAGGAAACCAATTGACAACCATTGCAGGTTCCCTTTCTGCCACTTCTTCTCAACTGGAAGATAAAGATGTGAAAACAGAACAAACCGGAACTGGTTTTACTCCAATTATTGGTATTAATTTTTCTCCAAACGAAGATTGGAATATTGGTGTTAAATACGAACATACCACTTATTTAACTTTAGAAAATGATACAGAGGTTGACGATCTGGGTTTATTCCCGGATGGTGACAAATCTGCAAGTGATGTTCCTGCAATTTTAGGAGTAGGAGTTGGTTACAAAGGAATGGACTGGCTGGAAGCCCAGGTTTCTTACACATATTATTTTAATAAGAATGTTGGTTGGGGAATGAATGTTCGTGATATGTCGAGCTGGAAAAGTGTTGATCCAACAAAAATCCGTCAGCGCGAAATAGAAAGTAATGGTTATGAAATTGGTCTTGGATTGCAGTTTAACCTTTCTGAAAGTTTTGCAGTAAGTGTTGGAGGTTTGTATGGCAATATGGGAGTTGCCCCAAGTTATCAGAGCGACTTCAGTTACAGCAATCCATCAACAACATTGGGAGGTGGAATTATGTGGAAAATTTCTGATAAAATGAAACTGGATGCAGGTGTTTCAAATACTTTCTACCAGGATGAAACAGTTAATTTTTCTGATCCGGTTGTGGCATCATACGACGATGTTTATGGAAAAACAGCGCTTACTTTTGCTGTTGGTTTATCGTACAGCATTTTTTAGTAATATCAAAATATAAATAAGGAAAGCTGCTCTGCGAAGGACAGCTTTTTTTTTTATGTTTTCCAGCGAAAGGATTGATTGTCAATTGCCCGCTGCGTTGCAAGAATTCCATCCAGATGATCATATTCGTGCTGAATCAGTTCGGCCAAATCATCTTCCAAATGCCAGGTTTGTTTTTGCCAGTTGATATCGAAAAATGTAATGGTGAGTTTTTTATGACGTTTCACTTTTACAAGCAAATTAGGAAAACTCATACAATCGTCCCAGATTTCAAACTTATCTTCGCTCAGGGTGATCATTTCGGGGTTAAACATTACTACCGGGTTGTCAATATTCAAACAAATAATACGTTTCAGTAATCCAATTTGTGGCGCAGCAATGCCACGGCCAGCACCGTATCTTTTTCTGAAATCAATTACGGTTTCAAACATCAGATTGATTTTTGGAAGTAAAACACTGATTTCTTCCTTTTCAACTATTAATGATTTTTCGTAAAGCAAAGGATTTCCGAGGAGGAGTATATCGCTGATAGCCATTTTAATTCAATTCAAAAATCTGGTTGTACATTTTTCCGTCGGTTAATTTGGCAGTTAAAACAAACTCTTTTTTGCCTTCCAGTTTAAGTTGTGTTAAATCGAACCGGAGTTCCCTGGTAAAAAAGGCTTCACACATATCTCCATAAGCGTTATGCCTTATTTCGAAAGTAGGAACTGTAGAACTGCTGGCTGTCCAGGGATGCATCCGGGCTAAATCGATGGTATGTTCCTTGCATCCGCCACTGTATGAAACCTTGATTTGCAGACAATTGCCGTCAACAAAAGCTTCGTGCAGATAAATAGGGTCGCGTGCCAGGCTGTCGTAATTACTGAAATACAAATCAACATACGGGGCACAACTCAACTCTTCGATTAGAATTACTTCGGCAGGTACACCGCGGTCGCATGACGGCACAACATTATCCAGTTCAATATATTCAACAAAAACCCGTTGGCCTTGTGTAAATGTAAATCCTTCAGGATAATACATTGGTTGAATCCGGTTTCCGTTTTCAAGTTCAATTACAATTCCACAGTTTCCGGCACCTGCATAATCCACAACCATTCCTGTTTCCGACAGTTTAATTTCATCGTTATCGTTCTGGCAGGCAGTAATTGTGATCGTTAATATTGCGAATAAGAAAATAATTCGTTTCATGGCTTCTGACTTTTAATCAAGAACGTAATTGTAATGAATTTAGTCTATCACTTTCACCTCAATTATTTCACAATCTTTCCCAATCGTACATCCTGACTCACGGAAAGTCAATTCCTTGTATTTCAATCTTACCTGATTTCCTGATTTTAATTTCACT
Source organism: Draconibacterium sp. (assembly GCA_041737765.1). GTDB lineage: Bacteria > Bacteroidota > Bacteroidia > Bacteroidales > Prolixibacteraceae > Draconibacterium. Next base: position 45,276 of record JBGSRA010000135.1, read on the forward strand.
AAATCTGAAGTAAATTGATTTGGAATTAAGGTATCACCGTTTTCCATTCTGAACTGGGTTGCGCAATACATTAATCCCCCGCTGAGCCAGACTGTTCCCGTTCCTTCCATTACCTGCTTATCATCGTCTTCTGTTTCCTTGCCACAGGAGAATAAAAAAATCAAAACAGCTATCCAAACAATTTTATTCATATTCCGGATTTTGAACTTCGCCAATAAATAAAATGGCATCGGTATCTTTTTCGGTTATGGCAAAAATAAAAGGTTTATTTACAGTAAAATAGGTTTTTGGAGGTTCATTTCCAGCACTGGTAGTAGTAAATGTTATCGAAGTAACCGCGGCTGCTTCAGTCCCGTTTTCGTTTACATCGATAAACGATTTGTGCACAGCAGAACTGATGTATAAATCTTTATCCGAAATTTTTGAAAAATCGGCAATATTGGGTTGAAACGCTTTAACCATTCCCATTTCGGCAAGTACATTGTTTAATTTTGTTTCGAAAGCAAATTTAAACCGCGGCATTGTAACAACCACCGGATCCTTTGTTTCGAAGCTTTTCGCCCAATTGTTCCAGCTTGTTGCAGAAAGTTCATTAATTACATCCTGCGAATTTTTTCCTTCTGCCGGCAGCATCACCAACATATTGTACTGTCCTTTTCCATAAGGCATTTTGATGGCGCTAAAAAACGAATTAGCTGTATAATCCAGTTTTTCCTCTTTTTTCATCATCGGCACTTCAATGTTTGTTCCGTTCGTTTTGGTGAAATTCAGCAGATGTGTCCCTTTTTCATCGAATTTAGTTTTCCATATTCCATTGAAATAAATAGCATTTAGTAAAACCATCCGGTCATCCGGACTTAGACTTTCAATAATCTTTGTGATTTTATCGTTTGTTTTATTTGCAACCCAGTCGTTAATAGTTTCAACTGCCGCCGGCGAGCCAAAATTAAGTTTTGAAACTTCAGCATCGTAAATGGTTTTATTAATGTTTAGAAAATCGGGTTTAACAGAAAAACCATCGGCATAAAAAATGGCATTTGCTATTTCAAAAACCACATCTTTATCTAGCGATTGCAAGGCATTAATCAGCATTTTGTACGAACTGTTTATTTGGTCAGTTGTCAGTCCATTCAGTTTCATTGCCTTTTCCATTTCGGTTTTCGTGTCTTTGTCGGCTCCGTTATAAGCCATCGCGAAGGCAACCGAAATACTGAGCGGCGAAATCATGATGTTTTCTTTTTCGCTCTCTTTTCTTATTTTCTGAAATATTTCAAGTCCAAATTCATTGTCGGCTTCAATCAGTTGAGCCGATTTTTCGTCAACCTGAATGGTTTTGTTTTCATCACCGGCTGAATCGTCGGTCTGGCATGAACAAAATGCGCAAAGTGCAAGTACAATTGTTATTCTGAATATTGTTTTCATAGTTTTCTCTTATAAGTGTATAAACGTTTTATTTTCAATTGTTATTATGATTTGGCAGGATTTGTAACTGTTCCTATAAAAAGAATTGCACCTGTCGATTTTTCGGATATTGCGTACATGAAAGGTCGGTTTACATGAAAAGCAATTTTTTGTTGCCCACCTGCCGAATTTTTATCAATGGCTACAATAGTTACTGCTGCGGCTTCAGTTCCCTCTTCGTTTACTTCGATAAATGTTTTGTGTTTCACATAATCGATATAAATTCCACCATCGCGGTTGATTCCAGTAAAATCGGCTGCCCCGGTAAAAGCAACTCCCATTCCCATTTCAGATAAAATATCATTCAATTTAATTTCATATTCATATTTTAATTTTGGGAATCTGATTTCCACATTTTGGGTTATATTAAAACTTTTCATCCAGGTTTGCCAGTTTTCATTATTTAGCTGGTCAACAATATTCTGCAGGTTTTTACCTTGTTCAGGCAAAAAAATAAACATGTTATAATTTTCTTTTCCGTACGAAAGTTGAATTGCACTAAATAACGAATTCGATGTATAAGGCAATTTATCTGTTCGTTGCATCGTTTCTGTTTGAATGACAGACCCATTTTCAAGATAAAATGGTTGCATTTCCGTGCTTTTCTTGTTGAATTCTTTTGTCCAGATTCCTTTAAAATAAATTGCATTCAGCAGAAACATAACCTGAGAAGGCTTTATTTCGTCGAGAATGGACTCAATTTTATCGTGTGTTTTTTCGGCTACCCAACCGTTAATGGTTTTCAACGCGTTTGGTGAAGAAAAATCGAGTGATGAAACTTCAGCATTGTAATACTGTTGATTGGTTTTTATAAAACTATTTTCAACCTCGAAATTGTTACGGTAATATATGGCATTTGCAATTTCGAGTAAAACTTTCGGATCGAGCGATTTTAGGGCATTTACCAAATCGAAATAAGATGTGTTGATATCAGCCGGAGTTAAACCATAAACTTTTAATGCTTTTTCCATGGCTGATTTTGTTTCATTGTTGGCTCCGTTGTAAGTCATTGCCAGGGCAAGGCTCACACTCAATGGCGAAACCATAATATTCCCGGCATTTTTTTCCTCTGTAAATACATGTCCAAACATTTCAAATCCAAAGTCGTTATTGGCTTCTATTAAACGGGCTGCTTTTTCTGTAACCTCAATTTCAACAAATTCATCGGTCGGTTGCAAATTACAGAAACTAAAAACGAAAGTCGAAATTAAAAGCAATACCAATATTTTAGATTTCATATTTACCGGTGTTAAAGTTTTTAAAGTTCAATAAATTAAACATTTAACCTTTTCAAAGATGAAATTGCCGGCCAAATGGTTGCGTTTGTAAGTTTTAAAATTTCAAACGCAACTATTTTAAAGGTTGTTTCATCTATTCATTGTTTAATTACAATTTTAGCAAAAAGGCGGGAATTGAAGCAGGCGATTAAACCCTTGCTTTAGGCAGGATTGAAAGTAATTATCCGTAATTTTGAGCGAACATTTGCAAACAAAATTTGGAAGATTTAAAAAATATTATTCATGAATGTGCTTCGGGGAATGTTCGCGCTCAGGAATCCTTGTATCGCATGCTTGCGCCAAAAATGTTTGGAGTTTGCCTTCGTTATTCGAAAGACAGCACCGAAGCGGAGGATAATTTACAGGAAGGTTTTATAAAGGTTTTTACATACATTAAAAACTTCAGACACGAAGGTTCTTTGGAAGGCTGGGTAAGAAAAATTATGGTGAATGTTTCGCTCGAAAAATTCAGAAAGCAAAATATGATGCACGCCGTGGAGGATTTAAGTATTTATGAATCAAAGAATTATTCGAATGATATTATTGAGAAAATAACCGCAAACGAACTGATTGAACTGATTCAGGAATTACCACCACGTTACCGCATGGTTTTCAACCTGTATGTTATGGAAGGTATGAACCACAAGGAAATCAGCGAAGAGATGCATATTTCAGAAGGAACTTCAAAATCAAACCTTGCACGTGCAAGGGACATTTTAAAACGGAAGGTAATTGAACTTTACGGAGAAACAGAAACCAGCAAAAATTATACAGCCTGATTTAGGTTGGTTTGAAATAAAAAACAAACCTCAAGTTTGAAACAAATGAAAGAAGAAAAAAATACAGACCATATTTTCCGCGAAAAACTGGAAGGTTTTTCTGCGCCGCCACCGCCACATATTTGGGATAATGTACAGTCTCAACTGGCTGCCCGGAAACGAAATAACAAGATGGTAGTAATCGGGTGGATTTCAGCCGCTGCCATTGTTGTACTTGCATTTTTGGCAGGCTGGTATTTTAATGGTAATTTGAAAAACGAAGAAATTTCATCGGTTAGCACCGAAATTATTCAACCCGAAAAAGGTAATTCCGAAAAATCTGTAATTTCAACAGAAAAGAAAGATGAACATCAACCTGCAATTGAAACAGAATACGTTTTACATGAAGCAGCTAAAACTAACAGGGATTCACAAAATAGGTCGTTGCAGGTTGCCACATTTACAAAAAGTTCAGAAAATAATACGGTTACACGTGAGAATTTCAGATTTGTAAAACTTGAAAGTGTTGATGCGCAGGTGATATCGGAAAAAAGGCCAAAGTATGAATTGGCTCAGAATTCTAAAACTTTTCCTGAAAGTTACCTTTCTGAGGACGAACAGATTTTAATTGCCCAAAACATTGAAAATCTGCATGAAACAAAGCGCCCTAATAACAACTGGAAAATGGGAATGTACGTTGCTCCGGGCTATTCATCGCATGTGGCTGTTCATTCTGAAAGTTATTCAAAAAACATGACCTATTCAGGCAGCGATGGAAATACAAATGTCAGCGGTGGATTTTCGGTTCAGTATAAAACAAGTAAACGATGGATTGTAGAAAGTGGCGTTTATTATGCCCAAAATGGCCAGCAAAGCAATAATTCAGTAAATCTGTTTTCGAAAAATCTGGATGCTGATGCTTCTTTTGCTCCAGATGATATTTCATATTTCAGCAATGCTGTAAAAGTTGAAAATAATAACATAGCAATGAACAGCACTGCCGGAGTAATTGAGTTTAGCGAAACTCCTAAAGGTGCCGAACTTAGCGGCGATTTTGAGGCATCAAAAGCAAGTACTGTAAATTTACTGGTACCGAATGGCGAGTTTTCGCAGGTTTTCGAATTTATGGAAATACCGCTGTTTGTGAGATACAGGGTGATTGATTCGAAAATTGGTGTTGAATTGATTACAGGTTTAAATGCCGGAATTGTTGTTGGAAACAATGCCTACATCGAAAACCAGTACGGATTGCAAAACATTGGTGAAACGCAGGATATTTCAACCGTAAATCTTTCGGGAACAGTTGGCTTAGGAGTGAATTACGCTTTGGGAAAACATTTTGCAGTAGCTTTGGAACCCAGGTTTAATTACTATTTAAATTCCATCAATACCAATCCTTCAGTTGAATTCCGTCCTTATAGGATTGGATTTTATACAGGTGTTTCGTACGCGTTTTAAACTCGAGGCTTTTTACTGAATTATACTTCCAAAAAACACCCCGTTTGCAAACAATTTGTTGGTTCCCAGCCAGATTCCCCTGAAAGTCATGCTTTCGTGATAGCTGATTAATTTACCTTTTCCAACCGTTTGAACTGAAACCACGGGCGCATTTTTTATCATTTCCAGATTTTTGTTCGATACAAATCCGCTGATAAAAGGTTCTGTAGTAAATTTCACCGGTTCTGAATACGGAATTCCAAGTGATTTAGCCGCTGATGTTCCTGTTTTAAAAACAGGTAAAGTTTTCCCGGAATATCCATAGCACAATGGGTGAGTTATGTCGAGAGATGTCTTGAAAATGGCTCCGCTTATGGTGTTTAAACTTTTTTCTTTTTCCCTGTCGGCATAATTTAAATTGAGTGTAGAATCTGGTTTTTCGGTTTTTTTGAAAGCGGTTTTACCAATTTCGTTTTTGGCAGCCCATTCAGCAGCATTTTGGTTGGCAATCAAAGTTCCGCCATCCTGAGTCCATGATTTTATCTTTTGAATTTCTGTATTGGTCCATTCACGGTAAGCGCCAGACGGCAAAATAATGGTATTGTATTTCGAAATATCAATCGAAACTAAACTGCTGGTTTCAGCAATGGTAACTGGAATTTTATAGCGCTGGTCGAAAAGATGCCAGATTTCACCGGCACTGGCACTGCTGGTGCTTCCACCCACAAATTCAAGTATTTCCGGCTTTTTCAGTTTAACAAACGAATTACTTCCCAAATCAATCCCCTTCGATGAAAGTCCGGTTGAAAGTCCGTAAAAGTCAATCCCGTTTTCCCTGGAAACTTTTTCAACAAGATTAAAAATCTGATTTTCATTTAATGGTTGATCATTGACAGCAATTAAAATTGTTCCAAAAGTAAAATCATTCAGTTTTCCATCGATTTCAAAACTGAATTCTTCAGTTGCAACTCGGGTGGTTAAACCAGCTTTTTGCAACTCATACAACACTTTTGGAGCCGTGAATTCATTCCATTCGAAAAGATAACCTACATTACTTTTTCCACCAATTATTTTTCCTTCAGTTTGAATATTGGCATTTTGGTTAGCATACTTCAACTCTTTTAACGAGTTAATTTCCTCAGAAGCAACATTAAAAGTACTGGGGAAATTCCATGTGGAAACATCGTAAAAAGTACTATCGGTAAAAGTTGAAACCTGCTCAAACAAGGCTTTGATTAACCTGTATTGATTCTGTTTTAAAGGAACAATAAAACTGTTTTCAGGCGAAAATGTCTTTCCGTTTTTTGTAATTTCACTCTCATTATTATATACTTCAATTTTGTGTTGCTGAAGTAAACCAGCCATAAACCTGGTTTGTAATTTATTGTTTTCGTTACCAAAAATGTATGCTTTAATTGGGTCTTTATCTGCCATTTGTAACGCTTCACGATAAAATTCCCTTTGATGTGTGAGTAATTCATCTTTTAAATTCATTGCTGCTTCGAGTGTTGAAAGCGTAACCGTAAACTGGTTTCTGATACCGTAACTCAACTTTCTCAATCCATTCGAAGTTTCCTGTACTCGTCCCCGAAAACCTGCCTGTTCAAACAAAATACCTATTGAAGAATTAATATCGGGGTACGACGAACCTTTTCCAAGATAATAATCATCGAATTGTTCTTCTGAAAAAAAGGGAGAACCAATTTTATCGAGGTATTTTGCGTGGTAAGCCGCAATTTTGTTGGTAAGTAGATAATTGTTTTCGGGAGTTAAGGGATTATTTCGGGTAGGCACTCCAGGTTGAAAAAAGAAAGTTGAATTGGCACCCATTTCATGGTGGTCGGTAACAATATTGGGCAACCACTCATGAAATTTGGCAACTCTTCCAACACTTTCGGGGTGAACCAGCAAAAGATAGTCGCGGTTTAAATCGAACCAATAGTGATTTCCGCGGCCACCAGGCCATACTTCGTTAAACTGTCGCGAATTTCTGTCACCTGAAACGGTTTCTCCCTGGTTCATATTTGCCCATGTGCTGTGACGCGTAAAACCATCAGGATTTAAACAGGGATCAACCAGAATAACAGTGTTTTCAAGTAACTTGTCAATTTTATCGCCTTGCGCTGCTGCCAGGTAATAAACCGTGAGAACGGCAGAATTGGTAGCGCTCGATTCGTTTCCATGTACTCCGTAACCCAGATTGACTACAAGTGGAATACCCTTTGTGTCCAAATTTTCAATGGGATCAGCATATTTCAAATGTTTTGTTTTTAATTCTTCGAGGTTTTTGTGATTTTCCGGAGAGGTAAAAATCAGGTGCACCAAAGGACGGTTTTCCCATGAACGGGCATATTCCTGCAAAACGGCACGGTTCGAAATCCGGGCAATTTCTTTCACGTAAAATAAAACCTGGTCATGTGTTAAATGCCACTGCCCTATTTCCTGACCAAAAAATTGCACTGGCGTGGGAATGATTTTGTCGTATGTAACATCAGTAGGTAAATAATATTCCAACTTTTCCTGCGAATTTGACAAAAGTGCAATAAATGCAAAAAGAAGGGTTGTAATAATTTTCTTCATTCCAATACTACTTATTTGTTTTGTATAAACCGAGAGAACTAATACCATTTCATAGACAAATTTACCCAATAAAATTTTTAGTGTACAATTCATAGCCAGTTATTGATTTTACCAGGTCAGGAGTTAGTTGGTTTACCATTTGGGTAATTTTGTCTTGCAGTGCCTTGGTTGATTCGAA
>JBGSRA010000146.1:0-17243 GCA_041737765.1 Draconibacterium sp.
TGGAGGTTCAGGAAGGAGCAAATTAAATTAGAACATAAAAAATGAATGAAAACAGTATCAAAAAATCTATTAGAAATCGATGATATTGAAAGTCTATCATTCAATGGACACTTGCAAGTATGAATCGCTCAATTTAGGTCGCAGTCATAGTATGACTAAGATGAATCAACAAAAAAAATCAGGGACACCAAAATTGGCATCCCTGATTTTTTTTATGCTTTTTCGATCAATATTCAAACTCAATCAACTTTCCAAACTTTTTGTACTGTTCGTAAAGTGGTTTGTATTTTTCTACGTTTTCAGGAATCGGGTGATATTCGGTTTCAATCCCCCCTCCCATTTTTTTCTGAGCTTCCGCAGTATTCGGGTAAATTCCGGCTACCACTGCTGCTGCCATTGCCGAACCCAGCGCACAAGCCTGTTCAGAACGTGCAACTTTAATTGGCATATTCAAAACATCGGCAACAATCTGCATTACTAGTGGTGATTTTTTGGCAACACCACCCAACGCAATCACACCATCAATCCGAACACCTTCGGCAATAAACCTGTCGTTGATTGCTTTTGAACCAAAAGCAGTTGCTTCCACCAGGGCACGGAAAATACGTGGTGCATCAGAACCTAAATTCAAACCTGCAATTGCTCCTTTTAAAGCCTGATTTGCATCCGGAGTACGGCGGCCATTCATCCAGTCGAGAGCTATAATTCCACTTTCTGCAATCGGAATTTTGGCTGCTTCTTCACTCAGTTTTGCAATAATTTTATCCGATGTTTCGTCGATTAATTTTTGTTTTGTTGCTTCATCAATCAGAGCAGATTCTGCCAGAATATTCTGCAACGGCCATTCCAGCAATTTTTTAAACCACGCATAAATATCGCCAAAAGCCGATTGTCCGGCTTCCAAACCAAGCATTCCCGGAACAATTGAACCATCCACCTGACCGCAAATTCCCTTCACCAGTTTGTCGCCCACTTCTTCCATAGGTGCAATCAGCATATCACAGGTAGAGGTACCCATTACTTTTGACAAATAGTAAGGTTCTATTTCGGCACCAACTGCACCCAAATGTGCATCAAAAGCGCCAACTCCCACAAAAACTTCGGTTGAAAGACCTAGTTTTTCGGCCCATTCAGGTGTTAATTTACCGGCAGAAATATCACAGGTATAAGTTTCTTTGAAAAGACGATCGCGCAAACCACTGAGTAGTGGATCAAGTGCTACCAAAAAATCTTCAGCAGGCAATCCGTTAAAAGCCTCGTGCCACATCGCTTTGTGACCAGCAGCACAACGACTGCGTTTCAATGTTTTCGGGTTTGTATTTCCGGTTAAAACTGCGGGAATCCAGTCACAATGTTCTACCCATGAATAAGCTGCGCGGTAAACACCGGCATCTTGGCGGATTACATGCAACAGTTTGGCCCAAAACCATTCGGAAGAGTAAATCCCCCCTTCGAATTTGGTAAAATCGATTTTCCATTTTCCGGCCAGTTTGTTGATTTCTTCAGCTTCTTTTACTGCAGTATGGTCTTTCCAGAGCACAAACATGGCGTTCGGATTTTCCTGAAATCCCGGCGTTAACGACAATGGAACTCCTTTTTCGTCAACAGCGATTGGTGTCGAACCGGTGGTATCAACCGAAATTCCGACCACATTTTCAGCTACTCCTATTGGAGCGAGTTTTAAGGCTTCTTTAATTGTAAATTCCAAACCTTCGAGATAATCGTTTGGGTGCTGCCGAAACTGGTTTTTCGGGGCATCGCAATACATTCCCTTTTTCCAGCGTGGGTAATTAAACACAGCACTTGCAACTTCTTCTCCTGATGCAGTATTTACTATTAACGAACGAACAGAGTCGGTTCCGTAATCGAGGCCAATGGTATATTTTATACTCATGTTTTTGATAGATTATGTATTAATAATTATTGATTATTTGATTCTGGATACTTGATGCTGGAAACTTGATACTTGATGCTGGAAACTTGATACTTGATACTTGATACTTGATACTGGATACTGGATACTTGATGCTGGATACTTGATGCTGATACTTGACATTGACATTGAACTTTAAACTTTAAACTTTGAATTACTTCTGCCCGTAATATGCATTTTTTCCGTGTTTTCTCAGGTAATGCTTATCGAGCAAAGCCTGATCCATTGTAGTTTTCGGATTTAAATATAACGAGCGAAATGTCATTTTTGCTACTTCTTCCATCACCACTGCATTATGAACCGCATCGCCGGCACTTTTTCCCCATGCAAACGGACCGTGGTTATTTACCAAAACACCGGGAACCTGGTCAGGATTTAAACCTTTAAACCGTTCTACAATTACATTTCCTGTTTCCAGTTCATATTCGCCTTCAATTTCAGCTTTCGTCATTTTCCTGGTACAAGGAATTTCGCCATAAAAGTAGTCGGCATGGGTGGTACCGATTGCAGGAATCCCTTGTCCTGCCTGTGCCCACGATGTTGCCCACTCAGAATGGGTATGCACTACCCCACCAATATTTCCAAATTTCCGGTACAAAACCAAATGTGTAGCTGTGTCGCTCGAAGGTTTCAGATTTCCTTCCACTATTTCACCATCAAGATTAACTACCACCATCTTTTTGGCTTTCATCTTTTCGTAGGTAACACCACTGGGTTTTATTACTACCAGTCCTGTTCCGCGGTCGATTGCACTCACATTTCCCCAGGTAAAAATCACGAGCCCGTGTTTCACCAAATCGAGATTGGCATGTAAAACCTGTACTTTTAATTTTTCCAACATACTATTGAGTTTAAAGTTCCTAGTTTAAAGTTCAATGTTCCGGGTTCAGAGTTGATGCTGGATGCAGGATACTGGATAATTGATACTGGACAATTGTAATGTTTGTTTTTCATATTCTACAAATCTCTATCAATCTCCATAATTCTCCATCATTCTCTATCCATCTCCTAATTCCTCATTCTTGCATTCCTGCATTCACGCATTATAGCATTCAAGCATTATTCTTTTTCCAGCCACGCCGCAAAACCACCACCACGAACCATTTTAATTTTTACAACATCACCTTTATTTACAGTTGTTTCCTTTTGTTCTGCAATTTCGGCATTTTCTTTGGTTTTTTCAGTATCCGAAAAACTTGTCATTTTGTATTTTCCTTCACCCAGAAAATCGAGTTTTATTTCCAGTTCGCGGTCAAAACTGTTTGTCATACTGCCAATAAACCAGGTATTTCCTGAACGTCGTACCATTGTAATGTATTCCGAAATGGTCCCGTTCAATACTTTAGTATCATCCCAAACCGACTTTACTTTTTTCAGAAAACCTTCACCAACCTGACCGTAATAATTTTTCGGGTGATCGCAGGCCACCATGTAAGGACTATCGTAAATCACAAACTGTGAAAGCGTGTTAGACCTTGTTCCCAGCACCTGCGCAGGTGTTCCGTTCTGAAACTTATCGGGATTCCGGTTTAAAAATCCGCCTGGAGTAAAATCCATTGGTCCGGCCAACATTCGGGTAAAAGGCAGGGTACAAAGATGTTCCGGGGTAATCCGAAGCGACCATTTATTATATTCATTTCCCAAAACTCCTTCCCGCGTGGCAAGATTTGGGTAAGTTCTTTGCCATCCATCGGGTTTAAAAGCCCCGTGAAAATCGACCATTAAATGATATTTAGCTGCTGTTTTTACAACCCTATGATACCAGTTTACCATTTCCTGATCGTCGCTATCCATAAAATCGATTTTTATCCCGGCAATTCCCCATTTTTCGTAAAGAGCACAGGCTTCTTCGAAATTGAACCTGTCAACATCGGTATTGTACAACCAGAGCCAGCATCGTACATTTTTACTTTTTGCATAAGCCAGAATTTCGGGCATATTTAACTGGGGTGCAGGTTTTTTAATATCTGCATCTTTTTGATTGAACTGCCCGTACCATTGCCAGTCGATAAGCATGTAAGGCCAGCCCATTTTCGAGGCCAAATCGATATATTCGTAAATAACCGGCTGTTCCATTTTTACTTCCCCACTCCACCAATGATCCCATGCACTCAGACCCGGTTTAATCCACGATGGATCTTCAATTGCACAGGGATCGTTTAGATTTGTCACAATCTCCGATTCAACCAGTTTACCTGGTGTTTCAGCTAGCATTATTACCCGCCAGGGAGTTTTATGTGGTGTTTTGAAATTCACTTTATCTCCATTTTCGGGTTGACCTTTTCGCGGAGAAAGCGCTGTTCTCAATGAGAATTCTCCATCTTTGGAATTCGATTTCAGGTACATTCCTGCATAATTTTCAATGTCGGCTTCGGTAATGGCAGCGTAACATTTTTCGTTGATTTTGATGGTCATTGGCAGGCCGATTACCATTTCGTGAGTAATTTCGACAAGCTTTCGTTCAAACGATTCAACCTCCTGCGATGTGGTGTAGCTGCCGTAATTTACAGCCCAGCAGGTGTGATTCCCGGTGAAATTAAATTGCGAAAGTTCGTCGGCAATTACATATTCATGCGAAGTAAACTGCTCCGGAAATTCAGTCCGAAATGCAACTCCATCGTTAAATACCCTGAATTCTAGATTTACCAGCCTTTGAGGAAACTTTAACTCTTTCAGTTCGAGGTGTAAACTGTTGTAATTATTTCGAACAGTTTCATAACGTTTTAAAACAGGTTTCCAGGTTTCGTCAACTGTTTTTCTTTCGTCTTTTATAACATTCAAATCATTCCCCATTGGTGGAGCCTGTTTGTAAGTAAATGATATATCGGACGATTCAATCACATTAACTTTTTGATATTGAACCGAATAACTAATTTTTTTATCAACAGAAACGATTACTGAAATTTTTCCATCAGGCGATGAAATCGGGTATTCTTTTGCTGAAATACCTGAAACAATGAGGGTAAATAGCAGAAGCAGGTTTGAAATTCTTTTCATTTTTTATTATTGGTTATGTTTCGTATTTAGTTTTAGTATCAAAAGGGTAAAAATAACACTTAAGTTAAAAGAAACAAAAAAAGCCCGACAAAATGCCGGACTTTTAATCAAATCAAACTAAACCAAACCAAACTTAAAACTTATGAAACTCTAATATCTACAGGAGCTTTCTCCATTGCTTCTTCTTTTTTTGGTAAAACTATATTCAAAATTCCGTTTTCAAATTTTGCATCAATATTATCAGTTTTTACAGTGCCGGGCACTTTAAACTGTTTTTCGAAGTTGTAAATTCCGAATTCGCGATGTTCATATTTAAATTCTTCATTTTTAGTTACTTCCGATTCATTTTTGTCAACTTTCACCGTCAGCATTTCTTTGTGATAGTTAATCTGCAAATCTTCTTTTGAAAAACCGGGAAGCAAAAGCTCTATTTTAAATTCATTTTCCGACTCTAAAATGTTGATTGCAGGTTTTTTTTTTGCATTGTGCAAATAACTTTCGTGATAATCATTTGTCAACAGATTGTTTAACATTTCGTTTACCAAACTTCTGTTTACATTGTAACGCGGATTGTAAAATCTAACTAAATTCATAATTTGTTTCTCCTTCTATTTTAATTGTTTATAATTTTAAAATTCTGATAGTCTCTATTCAATTCATATTCCAAATCGCCAAAACCGGTCATAACTTCCAAGGACAATCCAATTTACGCCATTAAGTCACCAAAATACAACTTACGTAGTGCTATTTTGTCATATTTTTGAATTATCATGATGCTTTTATGGTTGAAATGCTATTTCGTTATAATATTTACCTTTGCAAAAAATTGCAAAAATGAGAATCGATATCATTACTGTATTGCCCGAAATTCTTGAAAGTCCGTTTAATTACTCCATAATAAAGAGAGCAAAAGAAAAAGGTCTTGCTGAAATTCATTTGCATAACCTGCGCGACTTTTCTGATGATAAACACAGGCGTGTTGACGATTATTCCTTTGGAAAAGGCGCTGGAATGGTGATGGCAATACAACCCATCGAAAAGGCAATTGAAACATTAAAAAGTGAACGTGATTATGATGAGATAATTTTTACAACTCCCGATGGCCTTCTTTTCAATCAGAAAGCAGCAAACCGGCTTTCGATGAAAGCGAATCTGATGATTCTGTGCGGACATTACAAAGGAATAGATCAGCGCATTCGTGACCACTACATTACTATGGAAATTTCTGTTGGCGATTATGTTTTAACCGGCGGCGAACTGGCAGCTGCTATTATTACAGACAGCATTGTTCGGCTTTTACCGGGAGTGCTTTCGGATGAAACTTCTGCCCTCACCGACTCGTTTCAGGATAATCTTTTAAGTCCGCCCGTTTACACCCGTCCTGCAGAATATAAAGGAATGAAAGTGCCCGAAATTTTACTTACCGGAAACGACAAACTGGTTGATGACTGGAAACACGAACAATCGGTTGAGCGCACCAAAAAACTCAGGCCCGATTTGTACAGGAGGTATTTGGAAGAAGGGTAAAGAATGCATGAATGCTATAATGCGGGAATGCATGAATGCTATAATGCGGGAATGCATGAATGCGAAAATTAATACCGATTGAAGAAATGTAACAGTCCAATCCTCGCACACTCGTTTGGCCTTAACATTCCCGCCTGCGTCGGGCAAGTCTATTCATCGGCATTATAACAGAATGGCTTTGGACTGATTTAGAATCGCATTTGGTATAAGAAGAAAAGTAAAAAAGCAAACCCCGGTATTTAGATACAAGAACCAGCATCCAGCATCCAGCATCCAGCATCCAGTATCCAGAATCACTTCACCGCCCATTCCAGCAGATTATCAACACTATAAATAATTTTTTCGTTATCGAGTAACCATTTAATAACGCGACGCATTTTTTGCTGGTCACCTTCGAGGTTCAGCAATAATTTCTCATAAGTACAGGGAATATCCAGCAGCTTTTTTACATGTTCACCTATTTTTTCAAATTCAAAAGAAGTTAATTCCAAATATTCCAGCGATTTGCAAACATCGCAGGTTCCACAGGGAACTGAGTCGTTTTCGCCAAAATATTCAAGTAAAATCTGACTTCTGCATTTTGTGGTGCTGGTTGCATAATTAATAACTGCTTCAATCCGGTTGTTCAGTTCCTTCTTACGTAAATCATAACTTTCCTTCGATATTTTTAACCGTTCAATATTGATTCTTTCTTTGCAGAAATAGATAAAAGGTGTTTTGTTTCGCGGAACATAATCGATAATTTTTGAATTTCGCAAATGTTTTAAATATTCATAAATCTGTTCTGAGCTTGCTCCCGAACGTTTGGACAGTAATTCTTCGTCGATGGCTACAAAACCGGTAAACAATCCGGTGTACGAGCGAAGCAGCAATTTGATAAATCCGTCCATATTGGCATTCGACACCTGAAACTTATACAAATCATCGCGCGACACGGTGAAATAAACCCGCGACGGACTATCCACTTCTTCAGTAAATTCAAGATATCCTTCGCGCTGCAAAATTTTCAGGCTGTTAAAGACCATTGCCTGCTGAAATTTGAAAGCCTGTGCAAATCCCTGCAGGCTAAATTCATATATCTGATTTTTCCCAAATCCTTCGGCAATCTGAAGGTAATTGCAAAGTGAGTGGTAAATGCGTTTAATCGATACAATTTCGGGAAATGCAACAGCTACATGCTTTTTTAATTTTGTTTTTTCAGCATTATTAAAAAGCAAAACAGCAGCCGATTTTTTACCATCGCGCCCTGCCCGGCCAGCCTCCTGATAGTATGCTTCCAATGAATCGGGCGGCACAAAATGAACAACAAAACGAACATCGGGTTTATCGATTCCCATTCCAAATGCATTGGTTGCAACAATCACCCGCGTTTTACCGGTAATCCAGTCATCCTGTTTTGTACTTCGCACAAGATTGGTTAACCCGGCATGATAAAAATCGGAACTGATATTATTTTTCTTTAAATCTTCAGCAATTTCGCGGGTTGCACGCCGGCTTCGAACATAAATTATTCCTGTACCTTTAACTTTTGTCAGGGTTTCGAGTAAATATCCCATTTTGTTTTCTACCTGACGTACCAGGTAAGTCAGGTTTTCGCGCTGAAATGAAACCTGAAGAACATTCTTCTTTTTAAATTCAAGTTTATTCTGAATGTCTTCGGCAACCTTTACTGTTGCAGTGGCAGTTAATGCAAGAAATTTTACATTGGGGAGAATTTTACGAATTTGAATAATATTTAAATAACTGGGTCTGAAATCGTATCCCCACTGAGAAATACAATGTGCTTCATCCACCGTAATCAGGTTTACTTCCATTTGCGGCAACCGTTCATTAAAATGTTCAGAATTTAAACGTTCAGGCGAAATATAAAGAAATTTATAGTCGCCCCAAACCGCATTGTCAAGCGTTATTTTAATTTCCATAGGCGACATTCCACTATGAATTGCAAGTGCCTTAATCCCGCGGTTGTTCAGGTTTTCAACCTGATCCTTCATTAGGGCGATTAATGGAGTTATTACAATGCAGATTCCTTTTTGAGAAAGCGAATATACCTGAAAAGTAATCGACTTTCCACCACCGGTTGGCATCAAACCAAGCGTATCCTTTCCAATGGCAACCGATTGAATAATTTCAAGTTGCATTGGTCGAAAATCGGAATAGCCCCAGTACCGTGTTAATATCTGCCTGAAATTTTTCATGTTTACAAATTAATAAATCATTTTAATGTTTAACAATTTTTATTGTTCAAATCATTGTCAACCTTAAAAATAATCGAGGTTGGTTCACTATTTTTTGTAGTTTTGCGCATTATTTAAAAAACTTAAAACAGTTCAATATGTCGTTCCTTATTGATAAAATTGAATTCGAAGGTTTAACATACGATGATGTGCTTTTAATTCCTTCATATTCGGAAGTTTTACCACGAGAAGTCGATTTGAGTTCAAAATTCACCCGTTCAATAATAATTAACACGCCCATTGTAAGCGCTGCAATGGACACGGTTACCGAATATAAAATGGCAATTGCTATTGCACGCGAAGGTGGAATTGGTGTAATTCATAAAAACATGGGAATCATGGAACAAGCGCACCAGGTAACAACGGTTAAACGTGCTGAAAACGGCATGATTTACGACCCGATTACCATAACCCGCGAAAAGAAAGTAATTGACGCTTTAAACTTAATGGCACAATTTAAAATCGGAGGTATTCCGGTTGTTGATAATGCCGGTTTTCTGGTAGGAATTGTTACCAACCGTGATTTGCGTTTCGAGAAAGATATGAATCGTCCGATTGAGGATGTAATGACCAAAGAACATCTGATTTCGACTACCGAATCAACCGACCTTGAAAAAGCTGCCGATATTCTTCAGCAATATAAAATTGAAAAACTTCCGGTGGTTGACAAACACAATAAACTGATTGGTTTGGTAACCTACAAAGACATTACTAAAGCAAAAGATAAACCTCTGGCCTGTAAAGATTTAAAGGGCAGATTAAGGGTTGCAGCAGGAATTGGTATTGCAGCCGATACCATGGAACGGGTTGATGCACTGGTAAAAGCACAGGTAGATGCTTTGGTAATCGACACAGCACATGCACACTCAAAAGGAGTTATCGAAATGCTAAAATCGATTAAAGCAAAATACCCTGATACAGAAATTGTTGCAGGAAATATTGGTACGGCAGAAGCTGCAATTGCACTTGTTAAAGCTGGTGCCGATGCGGTAAAAGTTGGAATAGGTCCTGGTTCGATTTGTACAACCCGTGTTATTGCAGGAGTTGGTATTCCGCAGCTTTCGGCAGTGTACAGTGTTGCAAAAGCCATAAAAGGTTCGGGAGTTCCGGTAATTGCCGATGGTGGCATTCGTTATTCGGGTGATATAGTTAAAGGACTTGCTGCAGGCGCCAGTTCAATAATGGCAGGTGGACTTTTTGCAGGTGTTGAAGAATCGCCTGGTGAAACCATTCTTTTCCAGGGTAGGAAATTTAAATCGTACCGTGGAATGGGTTCAATTGAAGCTATGCAGCAAGGTTCAAAAGACCGCTATTTCCAGGACATGGAAGAAGATATTAAAAAACTGGTTCCGGAAGGAATTGCTGCTCGTGTACCATACAAAGGAACTCTTGAAGAAGTTATTTATCAACTTACAGGTGGACTGCGTGCCGGAATGGGTTATTGTGGCGCAAAAAATATCGAAGTTCTTCAGAAAGCCAAATTCACTCGTATTTCTAATGCCGGTGTATTGGAAAGTCATCCGCATGATGTAACCATTACCCGCGAAGCGCCAAACTACAGTTCGCCGCAATAATCGCTGAAATTGGTTTTAATACTAACACCTGACAAATTTATTCTTTTGAATAGTGAACAATAAAAGTTCGTTATTCATGTTAAAGTATTGTTTTAAAACAAATTATAAACTGTTATGAACCGTATTTTTTCTTTATTTATCGTTTTATGTTTCATCTCGGTAAATGCCTTTTCACAGGCTGACGAAACACTTATCTCAATTGGAGATACAAAAGTGAGCAAAGGTGAATTTGAACGCATTTATCAGAAAAACAACAATAATCTGTACAACGAAACAGACAAAAAAACACCTGAAGAATACCTTGAGTTGTTTATCGATTTCAAACTAAAAGTGATAGAAGCCGAACAGCTAAAAATGGATACTAACACTGTGTTCAGAAACGAACTTGCAGGTTATCGCGAAGAACTGGCTGCCCCGTATTTAACCGATGTAAAATACAGCCAGCAAATGGTTTATGATTTGTATGAAAGAACTACAAAAGAAGTTAATGCAAGTCATATTTTAATAATGGTTCCAAAAAATTCGACATCTGAAGTTGAAGAGGAAAAATTGAAAAGAATTGAGGAAATACGCCAGAAAATTGTAGCAGGTAAAGATTTTAACGAAGCTGCACTGGAATATTCAGAAGATCCATCGGCAAAAAACAATAAGGGAAGTCTGGGTTATTTTACTGCTTTTCAGATGGTTGTACCATTCGAAAATGCAGCTTTTACAACTCCCGTTGGCGAAATTTCCAAACCTGTAAAAAGCTCATTCGGTTATCATATTTTAAAGGTTAACGATATTCGCGAAAATCAGGGAGAGATTCTGGTTGCGCACATTATGAAAATGTTTCCGCAAGATGCTACTCCCGAAATTAAAAGCAGTTTGAAAGCCCAAATTGATTCGATTTATACCGAATTAAAAAATGGTGCCAATTTTGCTGAGCTTGCCCGCACAAAATCTGACGATAAACGTTCAGCACAACAGGGTGGCGAAATGCCGTGGTTTTCGTCTGGCAGAATGATTCCTGAATTTGCCAATCCTGCTTTTGCACTTAAAGATACCGGCGATTATACCGAACCCATAGAAACAGCATTCGGTTACCACATCATTAAAAAACTCAATACAAAACCTGTCCCGTCTTTCGAAGAATCGAAAACAATGCTCGAAGACCGCATTAAACAAGACCCGGAAAGAAGTATTACCAGCAAACAGGTTTTCGTTGATAAATTAAAAGTTGAATACAATTACACCGATAATTTGGAAGGTAAAGCAAAACTGAAAAACAAAAACAGCAACGATACGCTTGAATATACCAACTTCGAATTATTCAAAATTGATAATAAAAGTTACACTTTTGAGCAGTTTCACGCTTTTCTGAAGAAAACAAATCCCGAACCGGGCCCCTTCCTCAACCAATTTAATAATTGGGTGGAATACGAAATTACAGCAATTGAAAGCACTAAACTTGAAGAAAAATACCCCGATTTCAGGTACCTGTTTCAGGAATATCACGATGGAATTTTGCTTTTCAATATTTCGGAAGAAAAAATCTGGAATTTTGCAGCACAGGATACTATTGGACTGGAAGAATTTTACAGTAAAAACGCCAATAAATATTTATGGGAAGAGCGTTTTAAAGGAATGATTGTAACCTGTAAAGACAAAGCTACCAGAGAGGAAGCTGACAAATTTTTTGCAGCAGAAATGACCGTTGAAGAAATTACCGATCAGCTTAATAAAACAGAAAATGTAATTACAATAAACGAAGGAGCCTGGGAAAAAGGTGCAAATCCGGTGGTAGATTATTTTGTTTGGAATGGCCCTGAACCGGCAAATTTCGACAGCGAAATCAGTTTTATAAGGGGAGATAAAATTCCACCCGAACCAAAAACATTAAATGAGGCCCGTGGACTTTATGTGTCTGACTATCAAAAATATCTTGAAGAAAACTGGATTAAAAACCTGCGTGCCAAGTACAAAATTAAAGTGAATAAAAAACTATTGAAAACAATAAAGGGTGTTTAGGGTTCTGTTAAAATATACAATTACCGTTCTTTTATTTCTGGTGCTTTTAAATTGTACCAGAACAAATACTGTGACTGATGAAGTTGTTGCACAGGTTGGCGAAAAACAGCTTTTTCAAAGCGACATTTCTCAAATATTGCCATCGAATCTTGAAGAAGAGGACAGCTTACTGATGGCTGATGAGTACATAAGAAAATGGGTAAAACAGGAACTGCTCATTCAAAAAGCCAATGAGAATTTGTCTTTTGAACAAAAAAATTTAAACAAGGAAATTGAAGAGTATCGCAATTCGTTGATAATTTATAAATACAAAAACGAACTGATGAACCAGCAAATGGACACGTTGGTTACGAAACTGCAGATTGAACAATTTTACAATTCAAACCAATTTAATTTGCACCTCAATAATAATATTGTTAAAGCCATTTTTATTAAAATACCAAACAATGTTGCCAACCCGAAATTATTAAAAGAACTGGTTGATGATGATTCGGTGGAAGGTAAAAATGGGTTGCGGGAATATTGTATTCAATATGCAAAAGGATTTGATTTTTTCAACGATAACTGGGTTAATTTTGAAATTGTAAAAAGAAATATACCCGGTGAAATTACGGATGAAAAGCAATTTCTGGCACGCAATAATCAGATCGAATTAAAAGATTCAAATTATTATTATCTTGTCAGCATTCAGGATTATAAATTGCAAAACGAACTGGCGCCTATCGAATACGTAGAAGAAAATATTAAAAACCTGATTCTCAATAAGCGTAAAATCGAATTTCTGAAGCAGGTTGAAGAAAATATTTATAAAGAAGGTGTCAGACAAAATAAATTCAAAATATATAAAGAACAGAATAACAGAAACATTATAAAGCAATGAAATCAATAGTATTCTTATTAATAGCCTCCCTGTTTACAATAACTGCAGGTGCGCAGGATAAAGTGGTCGATCAGATTGTTGCCATTGTTGGTGGTAATATTATTTTAAAAAGTGAAATCGAACGTATGCACATGGATCAACAGGCGCAGGGAGTTACTACGGAAGGCGACATGAAATGCGAAATACTGGAAAACTTCCTGGTTGATAAATTACTGGTTGCCGAAGCTGAATTGGATACATTAATCGAGGTAACACCAAGCCAGGTAAACCAGCGGATGGACCAGCAACTTGCCATGTATGTTTCATACATGGGTTCGGAAAAAGCTGTTGAAGATTACTTCAAAAAATCGATTGTTGAAATAAAATCGGAGATGAAGGAGGGAATCAGAAACCAGCTTTTAAGTCAGCAAATGCGCGAAAAAATAGTTCAGGATGTAACTGTTACCCCATCTGAAGTAAGGTATAATTTCAGAAATTTAAAAACTGAAGAAATTCCTACAATTCCTACTCAGTACGAATATGCGCAAATTACTTTTCAACCGACAGTAGATTTGGAAGAGGACAATCGTATAAAATCGAGACTGCGTGAAATAAAAAAACGTATTGAAGATGGTTCGAGTTTTGCAACCATGGCTGTTCTTTATTCTGAATGCCCGTCGGCCAAGGATGGTGGTGTTATTGGTTATTCAGGACGTGCTGAATTGGACCCGGCATATGCAGCAGTTGCATTTAACTTAAAAGACGATAAAGTTTCAAATGTAGTTCGCAGCGCTTTTGGATATCACATTATGCAACTGGTCGATAAAAAAGGTGATAAAGTGAATACACGCCACGTATTGATGAAACCTAAAGTTTCGGTTGAGGCAAAAGAGATAGCTTACAACAGGTTAGACAGTCTGGCAAAAATGATTAGAAATAACGAAATTAAGTTCGAGGAAGCAGCTCAGATTTTTTCGTTTGATAAAAATTCAAGAAACAATTCAGGAATGGTTATCAATCCGAATACAATGTCGTCGAAGTTTTCTGTTGAGGAATTAGACCCCGATGTAAGTAAAATAATTACCAAAATGAATTTGAACGAGGTTTCAGTTCCTTTTGAATCTATGGATAAAGAAACACAACTACCTGTTTATAAAATTATTAAGGTGATTAAAAAAACCGATTCTCACAAAGCCGATCTTCAAAACGATTATCAGCAACTGGCAGAAATGTACCTTGTTAAAAAGAAAGAAAGTGTTTTTAATGATTGGATTAACAAACAACAATCTGAAACATACATTCGTATTGATGCAACATATGCCAACTGCAACTTTAATTATAATAGCTGGATTAAATAATTCCCAACCTAATAATTCAACTCGAAAACAATGAATTTCAAAAACGACGTGGAAGCGCTGGATGCACTTCGTAAAAAATTCGATGAACTGAAAAGTGAAATTACAAAAGTAATTTACGGTCAGGACGAAATAGTTACGCAGGTTTTGATATCGCTTTTCAGCCAGGGACATGTGCTGCTGATTGGCGTTCCAGGATTGGCAAAAACACTTTTGGTAACAACCATTTCCAAAATTTTAGGATTAAAATACAACCGCATTCAGTTTACACCAGATTTAATGCCTTCTGATATTATCGGAACCGAAATTCTAGACAACGAACGTCATTTCAAATTTATCGAAGGTCCGTTGTTTGCCAATATTATTCTGGCCGACGAAATTAACCGTACCCCACCAAAAACGCAATCGGCACTTTTGGAGGCAATGCAGGAAAGAGCAATTACAACTGCCGGTCAGCGGTTTAAACTTGAAGATCCGTTTTTTGTTCTGGCAACTCAAAATCCAATTGAACAGGAAGGAACTTATCCGCTTCCAGAAGCTCAACTCGACCGATTTATGTTTTCTGTGTGGTTGGATTATCCAAAATTCGAAGATGAATTAACGATAGTAAAAAATACGACCTCAACCATCGACATTGATTTAAAACCGATTATTTCGGGTAAAGAAATAATGTTTTTTCAAA
Organism: Draconibacterium sp.; assembly: GCA_041737765.1. Lineage (GTDB taxonomy): Bacteria > Bacteroidota > Bacteroidia > Bacteroidales > Prolixibacteraceae > Draconibacterium. Next base: position 15,175 of record JBGSRA010000146.1, read on the forward strand.
ACCTGATTCGTAAAATTCCAATTAACGACAATGTACTTGAATATGCGGTAAAACTGGCTGTAAAAACAAGACCAAATACAATACATGCTGCCGAAATATCGAACCAGTACCTGAAATGGGGAGCAGGCCCGCGGGCATCGCAATACCTGGTTTTGGGGGCAAAAACACATGCCGCACTTCACGGAAAATATTCGCCCGATATTGAAGACGTTAAAATAATTGCTCCTTCAATTTTAAGGCATCGCATCATTAAAAACTACAAAGCCGAAGCCGAAGGCATTTCTGTTGACAAAATCATCGAAAAACTGCTTTAATGTTTTTATCTGAGTTCCATATTGTTCCGAACTTCCGGAATGTAAAATGGAAGTTGTTTTTTTTGCTGCTGTTCATTTCAATACTTACCTTTTCGCAGGAAAAAAAACCTATTGATATTATTCGGGCAGGTTCGCTTGAGGCCAACGAAAAAATTGTTGCCAACGCTCAAAGATTAATCGATTCAGTTATTATCGGTCATAAAAATATTCTGATGTGGTGCGACAGTGCATACAATTACAATGGAACAAACCGTGTTGACGCATTTGGGCGTGTGCATATTAAACAAGACGACACACTGCATTTATATGCCGACAGGGTTTTTTACGATGGAGATATCAGTTTTGCACGTGCTTGGGGAAATGTTAAGCTTATCAATAAATCGACCACCATTTACACTGACACACTTGATTATGACCTTGCAGCGAATATCAGTTATTATGATGACAAGGGAAAAATTGTGGACAGCACAACCACAATTACAAGTATTATCGGGAAATACCATATTAACGACGATTTACTTTATCTTTTCAGGGATGTTGTGGCTGTAAACGAGAAATTTACATTAAACAGCGATACAGTAAGTTACAACACCAAAACCAAACGGATTTATATAACCGGTCCAACTACCATTCGCGATACTGCCAATACGCTTTATGCCGAAAATGGCTGGTACGATTCGAACACAGGGGAAGCTGAGTTGCTGAAAAAACCCATTATTTCAAACGAAACTCAAAATATTGCAGCAAATTATATTCGTTACAGCAAGGAAAATAAATCGGGAAAAGCAATCGGCTCGGTTCGAATTACCGATACCGAAAACAGTTCGATTATTACCGGAAACTTAGCCGAATACAACGATTTACTTGAAACGGCAATGGTTACCGATTCGGCAGTTTATATGACTTACGACGAAAAAGATACGCTGTATTTACATGCAGACACTTTGCGCACGATACCCGATACCATACCTGACGAGAAAATTGTTTTTGGCTATCATAAAGTCCGCTTTTTCAGAACCGATATTCAGGGAATCTGCGATTCGATGGTGTATTTTACACGTGATTCGATTATTCAGCTTCATAAGTTTCCCGTTTTATGGTCCGAAATTCATCAGCTTTCAGCCGATGTAATCGAAATGAAACAATTTAATAATGCGCCTGACGAATTACACCTTTCGAGAAATAGCTTTATTATTTCGAAACAGGATTCGAACATGTACGATCAGATAAAGGGAAAAGAAATGATTGGATACATCGTTAACAATAAATTGGATCATATTGATGTAAATGGAAACGGGCAAACTCTTTATTATGCGCGCGAAAAGGAAGACATAATCGGGTTGAACCGCTGCGAAAGCAGTAAAATTTCAATTAGGTTCAGGGATGGAAAGATTTTTGGTATTTCGTTTTTAACAGCTCCCGAAGGAGAACTTAAACCAATAGCCGAATTAACCGAAGAAGATAAAAAACTCAAGGACTTTGATTGGAAAATACAACTTCGTCCACTTTCGAAATATGATATTTTTGATCGCGAAGTTCCAAATAACCCGGAACAAAAGACAACACTGGAAGAGGAAAAGAAGTAGTTACTAGATGCTGGATAATGGATAATGGATTGTCCATGCCTAAATAACGTTGACTGAATTAGACATTTTTTTATTCTTTTTTTTACTCATCAAATCTAAATGTTGATGATGCTTTTCTGTTGAAATCGGGAAATAACTCGGAACCTGTGGAGAGTTATTCACGATTTCA
>JBGSRA010000154.1:0-49017 GCA_041737765.1 Draconibacterium sp.
CTGCGTTTTTCATTTCCAACAAAAATCATATCCGCATCTACAGTTGGTGAAGTAATATTCCGGCCTCCACCCATGTCAATTTCCCAAAGTAACTGGCCATTTTCAGGATTATAGGAGCGTGTTTTTAAGCCTTGTAAAACCAGTTCGGTACGGATGCTGTTTTTCCAGATAACGGGTGTTCCCCAGTTTGATTTTTCGTCGCGGTCAACCCGCCATTTTTCTGCACCTGTTTTTGAATCCAATGCGGCCAGAAACGATTTTTCCTCATTGTCAATCTGCATGTACAAAACTCCATTGTAAAGCAGTGGTGAAGTTGACGTTCCCCAGTTCGATTGCATCGGGTAATTTCCCAAATCCTTTTCCCAAACCGGTTTACCATCCATATCGAAACAATACACTCCTGTCATTCCAAAGTAGGCATAAACATGCTGGCCGTCGGTTACCATTGTTTCGGGTGCGTAGTTATTGTCGCGGTGGGTTTTGTATCGCGGAAGTCCTTTGTAGGCGGTTTTTTTCCAAATCTCTTTTCCTGAATCGATATCCAGACAAATCACTTCGAAATGGTAAACGGCGCTATCCGGATTTTCAAATCGTTTGCCTGCTTCTGCCGGCGGTAAAATCGATGGATCTTCCAAAACAGCATTGGTTACAAATACTTTGTTTCCCCAAACAATCGGGCACGACCAGCCTCTTCCGGGTAATTCAACTTTCCAAAGCAGATTTTTTTCATCACTCCATTCCAACGGAAGTGTTTTTTCAGTTGTTAGCTGGTTGCTTTCCGGCCCCCGGAATTGCGGCCAGTTGTCGGTTTTAAACGACGATAAAATGATGAATGTTACAGCCAGAACCAAAAGGTTTTTGTTGAAAAAAAATGATTTTATAAAAGTCATATTTTGTTTTTTATCGGTTAATTTGAGGCCAATATAATTATTATCAAATCAATTTTAAAAACAGCAATCAAACTAATAACAGATTTATTTGTTTTTACGGCATTAAGCAATAGTTTTAAACTTTAAATTTTTAAAAATGATAAAAAAAGTATTGGTTTTTAGTTTTCTTTTGGTTGCGGTATTTGCAGCCAATGTAAATGGTCAGGGTATAAAACTGCCATCGGTTGGTGGTGCAGAAACGCTTGTTTTACCTGCCGACAAAGCTGGATTTGAAAAGGATTTTCTGGCAGCACTCGATCCGGGAAAAGATTTGGGTATTTCGGCTGAAAACCTTGGCAAACTTGCTACAAAAAATAAAAGTTTTGTGTCGGATGTAATGGGAATTATGGGAGCAAAAGGTACCGATGCCGATAAACTTTCGAAAATCGGTTTGAAGAATACCGATTTGACCAAATTTGTAAATCAATTGCTTGGAGCATCAACTGCCGGTAAGTACCTCGAAAAAGTAAAGAAACAAATGGGGCCGTTTAAGACCAAGTACAATCTTGCAAAACTGCTGTTGTAACCTTTTACAAATAATTTTAAAACAGAAAAGGGTTGTCTGAATTTTTTCAAGCAGCCCTTTTTTATGATAGCAAATAATTGCATTACGATACAAGGATGCGGCAGCAGTGGTGTGAGAGCCTCTCTCTGTCAGTGTTTGCTGACGGGGCGGGCTATTTGATTATGTGCAGATTTTTATTAGTACACTGTCTTTATAATTTCCATTGCTTCATTTTTAGCATCTTCGACATTTTCAAACTTTCGAGAATAGAAGTAAAATAACGCTATACCAAACTTTGGAAGTTCTAAAAAAATAAAATCATTTAAGTGATGAAAGAAATAAAAACTTTCATTTTTTGTTTTAAATATAACTAAAGAATTTTGATTACTAGCTTTAGATTTTTGGGTTACTCTTTTCAGCGCAAGTCTAATTTCAGTTACCGCTTTACTTGGCGAATAATCAATGTTGGCTCTCATAATAGATATAGGAATGTCGCTTAGATATTCTAAATATTGAGATGACTTTAATTTTATGAATTTTCTTCGAATCTCCAACAATTGAAATTTATATTCTATTATTTCTAACCAACGAATTATGTTTTGCAATTGCTCATTATTGAAAAATGAGTTTGATAAATCTGTATCATTAAAAATGGAAATTATATAGCTTTCAACACTACTCAATAAATTATTGTTACAATCTTTGCAAACTGGAATTGTCGTTTTATTATATGTTTGTTCGCTACCATTTATATCAGTTACAAAGAACTTTTTAGTGCAATTTTCAAATGCCCATTTTGGCAATACATGTTCTTTTGTTAAATTATCTTGATTTGCACAAAAAACACATATTTCTTTTTTTGATTTATTTTTTGAACTAATTCTCGGAACATGTCTCACTAAAACATCATTCATGATTTCTTTAGAATTCTGTCTCAATTTGGCCCGAAGATCTTTTAGTTTAATGTCAATATCCATGAATGTGTCTTTTTGATTAATCGTCATGTGAATTTGCAATCGTGCGGGAGCAAGGAAAGAACCAGGTTCAACAAGTAAACTACATCAACTAAAAACATTATTGTGTATGCAGCTTATTATTTTTCTATCGGTTTACTCATTTTGGTGATAAAAAAACCAATTATCGGACTAAGCACCATTGACCATAAAATTGATTTGCCATATCCAATTTCTCTCTTTTCTCCAATGTTTTTTGCAATCAAATGCGTCAGAACAATATAAATTACAATAATAGCAATCCAGGTGTAGTTCATATTCTTAAAGATTTATTTTTTTTTCTAACTATTCAAACATTTCATTTTCAGGTAAGGCTACATTTTTTGTGTATGAATGTAACCAGCAATTCTATGATAACATTCAAATTTCGACAAACTCCCATTTTTATTAGACGAACTCATTGTAATATTTTAGGACGGGTCAGCCTTGCATATAACTCTCATATTTGTCTGATTTTTTCATCCTTTACATGCCAATACAGCCGGATATGTCTGAAAACTATCATCCTTTATTTTTTATAAAACTATATATTTCCATCTCATAAATCATCAAACGGAGATTTAATTTTTTTGAATTGATTTTCCCCGATGAATGGGCTTCGAATTAACAAACCTAATTTGCTTACCGGAAAGATGGACTGCAAATTATTGTAAACAGTTACAAACAATATTTAACAGGAAAGAGCAGTCTCAATTTTTCAGGCATCCTTTTTATGCGATTAAAATTTTTATGTACATTGTCCATTCGTTGATTTGAGTTATTCATCATTCAGTTTTTGTTTCTAAAGTAGGAAGAAACTGAAATTGATGATAAATCAGCGTAAACATATTAAATCTAACTACCGACTGATTATGCAGAACGAAAAATTAAATCCCGGCCAGGTTAAAGTCACTGCCACCGGTTTCCTCAGTTTATTTTCCATTGTTGGAATCATGTTTTACGGTTTGCCTTTCTTTTTCGATTTCTGGGTTACTGATTTTGGCTGGAATCGCGCAACAGTTACATCCGGAAATTTGGCAGGCAAAGTAATAATTGGTCCTTTATTTGGTTTTTTGGCAGGTTGGATTGTCGATAAATTCGGTCCGAAACGGTTGATGATTTTTGGTATAACCATTTGTGGAATTGCCGTAATTGGGTTAAGCAGGATGACATCTCTTTTCGAGTTTTATTCGATGTATATGTTGATGGCGCTGGGTTATATGTGCGGAGGACCATTACCAAATCAGGTACTCACATCGCGTTGGTTCACCAAATCGAGGGGAAAAGCAATGGGTATTGCTTATCTTGGAATCGGGGTTGGCGGTATGCTTGTGCCGCAAATTGCAAAAAGGCTGAATTTGCAAATGGACTGGGGGTCATCACTGGTAGTTTTGGGCGTTTTGATGATTGTAATTGCCCTGCCGATGGCTTTGTTTGTTAAGGAAAATCCACAAGGTTATTCAAAAGTACCCAAAGCAAATGAACCCAAAATACCCTTCAAAAATATTCTGAAAAACAAGTCATTTTATCTGTTGGTAATCGGCAGCATGTGTTCAATTGGTGCTGTTGCCGGTGTAAGTCAGAACCTGAAATTGTTTTTCAGTCTTGATTTAAAATTTACGCAGGGAGAAGCGGCAAACGTAATTTCGATGGTTCTTGCTGCCAGCATTCTTGGTAGGTTACTGATGGGGTGGCTGGCTGACCGGTATCCCAAAAAATATGTAATGATGCTGATTTATTCACTCGTTTCAATATCCATTTTGCTGCTGTATTTTGCATCTACTCCGGGAGTAATTTATCTTTTCGCATTTATTTTCGGTATTGGTCTGGGTGGCGATTATATGATTATTCCACTAATGGCTGCCGAATTGTTTGGGGTAAAAGTAATGGGGCGGGTTATGGGATTAATATTAACCGTTGATGGATTAGGCGAGGCATTTGGGCCGATTCTGGCAGGAGGATTAAGAGATCATTCTGGAAGTTATGCAATGGGTTTTACAGCGTTGATTGTACTTTCGGTAATTGGTACGATAGCAGTTTCGCTTTTACCAAAAACATCGCTTGAGAAGGATTGAAACACGGATTGAACCCGAAAATCAAAATTGAAATCATTTAATGAATATCCGGAAATATGCCAGAAATATTGAATAAATAAGGCAGTACATTGAAAATGAAAAGTATAATCTTACTTACTCACCCTGATTCGTCTAACGACGAATCGTCCCTCTCTACGCGTAGAGAGGGAGAAGAGGGTGAGTCAAAACATATAATTACAGGCATAAAAACGGATAAGTATATAATTTAAACACTTTAAAACATGAAAGCTGCAGTTCTCGAAACCTACCGGAATTTTGTTTGGAAAGATGTACCAAAACCAAAAGTTCAGTCCGGCGAAGTTTTAGTACGAATAAAATTTGCCAGCATTTGCGGCACCGACATGCATATTTTTCCCGGCGATTTTCACCCGCGAACACAGGTTCCATTTATTCCCGGTCACGAATTTGGCGGAGTTGTGGAAGAAGTGGGCAGTGGAGTTTCCGGTTTTGACCCGGGTGACAAAGTGGCCATCGATCCGATTATCTGGTGCAACGAGTGTCCTGCCTGCCAGCGAAAATATTACCCTGCCTGTTCAAAATTAAAAATACTTGGGGTTGATTTGGATGGTGGGTTTGCTGAATATATTTCCGTTCCGCCACACATGCTTTTTAAAACCGCTCCTCATTTGACTGACGAACATGTGGCTTTGGTTGAAATCTACGGAATTGGATTTCATGCCAATCGCAGGGCAGGTACAAAAGAAGGCGATGTTATTGCCATTTGGGGTGCCGGCAGGGTAGGACAGGTGATTTTACAGGCCGCACGCACCAAAACAAGTGGTACTGTTTTTATGGTCGATCCGCTTGAAAACCGGTTGGAAATTGCGGCTAAAAACTACGAAAATGTAATTACAATCAATCCCAAAAAAGAGAATCCGGTAGAAGTTATAAAACGTCACACCAACGGGAATGGGGTTGACATTGCATTTGAAGCCGTAGGACATGCCGAAGAAATTGAGGGCGTTTACACTCCTGTCAGAAGTTGCATCCAAAGTTTACGGGGTGGTGGAAAAGTTTGTGTTTTGGGTTTGGGCGATGATCCTTCTCCGGTCGTTTTTAAAGAATTGATTTGGAAAGAGGGTCAGATTATAACATCACGGGTGACCGATGGCGAATTTGCGGAAGTGATTGAACATATGAATGCGGGAAATCTGAAACCCGATGTATTGATTTCGAAGGTAATGCGTGGTTCTGAAATTCAACAGGCGTTTGAACTCCTTGAAAAGGAAAAGGAAAAATATTTGAAGGTTTTATTGGATTTTAGTTAAAAAGAAAATCAGCACCATGCTTCAGCACGTTCTTTTAGGAATATAGTTAAAACCTAGCACCATGCTTCAGCATGGTGATTAGGAAGATACGCGTTGATAATTAGCCGGCTTTATATAAATGAAATGGATATTTTAGGAATTATAAAGCCGGCTGAAGCCGGCTGCACACATTGGGGCGTCTTATTTTTCACCAAGCTAAAGCTTGGTGCTGGTTTTGACAGGAATTCCAATTTGAATTGGATATTAAAATAAATACACAAAGAAGCATGATGCTGGTTTTAAATGGAATTTTCTTTGGAACTACCAATAAAATTAACACCATGCTTCAGCATGGTGAACTGGATGAAACCAAAGAAAATCAGCCGGCTTTAGCCGGCTTTCAGAAAAATAAAATGATTAACGAGATAAAATGAATTAAAAACAACAAACCATGTTACATTCCTACGTTCGTAATTATTTACACATCACCTGGTCAACCGACGACAGAGTAAGGATATTTCATGGAAATACCAAAATTCAATTAAAAGACTTTTTCCTTGAAAAGGCAAAAGAGATGAACACACCGGTTATATCAATCAACGTTCAACCCGAACATATTCATTTGCTAATTGATTTGCCCTCGAATTTGTGTCTGGCCGATTTAGTGCAGAAATATAAGGATCATCTTCTCATTGGATAAACGAACAAAAACTTATCAATACAAAATTTTCATGGCAACGGGGATATGGAGCGTTTTCTGTGAGTGCTTCGCAATTGGAAATTGTGAAGAAATATATTCAGAATCAGGATGCGCATCATAAGAAAAAAACGTTTGAGGAAGAGTATCAGCAATGGAAAGAGAATTATGGGTTTTTTGAGGATTAAAGCCGGCTGAAGCCGGCTGCACACATTGGGACGTCATATTTTTCACCAAGCTGAAGCTTGGTGCTGGTTTTGACAATAAATCCCCATTTAAATTAGAAAAAAGAATAAATACATTTTGAAACAAGGTGCAGGTTTTGGAAACAGAATGGATTTTTGAAATAAGAATAATATCAGCACCATGCTTCAGCATGGTGAATAGAAAGATACGCGTTGATAATCAGCCGGCTTTAGCCGGCTTTTAAAAATAAATGAAAAAATTAAATAAATGAAATCCGATCCATATATCTTAACCAAAGAAGGCATAAAAAACGCGCCAACCTCATTTCTTGGTAAACTGAAATACCTGGGACCCGGATTTATTTTATCGGCATCTGTGGTTGGTTCGGGCGAATTGATTTCCACAACAACACTTGGCGCAAAGGCAGGTTTTGTAACTTTTTGGGTGATTTTGGTCAGTTGTGCCGTAAAAGTAGCCATTCAGCTCGAATTTGGAAAACAGGCTATCCGAACCGGAGAAACTGTTTTTACTTCGCTCAACAAACTTGGAGGTCCACGTTTTGGAAGGCAAAATGCCAACTGGAGTCTTTGGACATGGCTGATTCTCTGGCTGGTAAAACCACTTCAGGTTGGCGGAATTTTGGGAGGAGTCGCAATTATTATGAACATGGCATTCCCGTCAATCAGCATCAACTGGTTTGCTGTTATTTTTGGAATTATAGTCGCAACAATGGTTTTCAGAGGTTACTATTTCTTTATTGAGAAAGCTTCGGTAGTGATGATTGTCATTTTTACCTTTTTTACAGTTTTTGCAGTTTTTTTGCTTCAAAATACAGATTTTGCCATTTCTGCAAATAATATTTTTGAAGGGCTGAAATTTAAACTACCTGCCGGTACGGTGGGTTTTGCAATTGCTGCCTTTGGTCTTACCGGGGTTGGTGGCGACGAAATTGTGGCTTACGGTTACTGGTGTATCGAAAAAGGATATGCCAGGTTTACTGGCCCTTATGAAAATACCGACGAGTGGAGAAAACGTGCCAAAGGATGGATTAAGGTAATGAACCTCGACGCAATATTATCTATGGTGATTTACACATTGGTAACTGCTGCTTTTTATCTTTTGGGAGCGGCAATTCTGTACAAAAGAGGTGAAATTCCGGCAGGTTACGGTATGATTGAAACCCTCTCAAAAATGTACACAGAAGCATACGGAACCTGGGTAAAAGGATTTTTTCTGTTTGGCTCATTCGTTGTACTTTTTTCAACACTTTTTTCGGCTTTGGCAGCCTGGACAAGGATTTTCTCAGATTTATTCGGTCAGTTAAAATGGATTGATTTTTACGACATTGAAATCAGGAAAAGAACAATTGCAATCGCGGCCTGGGTTTTTCCTGCTTTGTGGTTTATTGCACTGGTTATTTTTAAGTCGCCGGTAATAATGGTAACGGTCGGTGGAATAATAACATTTATTCTTTTGTTGATAATTGTTTATGGCGGATTACATTTTCGGTATAAACAAAAACAGTATGGTCTTGAGTCTTCAAAATTTTATGATATCGCTTTGTGGATTAGCTGTATCGCAATTTTTGCAGTAGGTTTTTACGGCGTTTATTCTCTCTTTTAAATTAGATTTGTATTTTTAAAACATTGAAAAATCTTTTGCTGGTCCAAAATATATAAATACTTTCGTGTTCGTACACGGAAATTTTTTTTATCGGCTTGAAATAAGGATAAATCAAACAAAATAATATGAGACTTGGAAAATATAGTTTAGGAATTGGTGACAGGTTTAATCACCAGGGAAAAGCACAATTACGCGCAATAATTAAAGCCAAAAAGTATGGTGTAGATGTAACTCCGGTATGGAATAAATCGAACCGCGAACACAACATTGTTCATTCTGAACCCGAGGGTACGAGGATTGAAGCCGATGAAGCTGTGAGAATTCTGGAATGGGACGATACTTACTGTGTTGATGCCGATCACATTAATCTCACAAATGTTGACAGATTTATCGACCACGCCGACTTTTTTACTTTAGATGTTGCCATGTACATTGGAAATGTCTCTTCAGCCGCTGATGTTGAGGAATTTATTGAATTATGTATCGTTTTGGGAGATTCAGTTTCTATTCCCGGTATTGACGAACCCATTGTTATTTCTGAAGAATTGTTGAAATCGGTTGCAGGAAAATACCTGGCTGCTGTTAAGGAAGCCGGGAAAATTTACAGGCACATTGTAGCAGCTAAAGGTGTTGGAAATTTTGTTACCGAAGTTTCTATGGATGAAGTGGAAACGCCACAAACACCGGTTGAGTTGTTCTTCATTCTAAAAATGATTGCCGACGAAAGAATTCCCGCACAGACCATTGCACCAAAGTTTACCGGCAGATTTAATAAAGGTGTCGATTATGTAGGAGATGTGGAGCAGTTTGCAAAGGAATTTGAACAGGATTTGTTTGTCATCGATTACGCAATCAGCGAATTCGGACTTCCTGAAGACTTAAAATTAAGTGTGCATTCAGGTTCCGATAAATTCACCATTTACCCGGTAATGGCCGAAATCATTAAAAAACACGATAAAGGAATTCATGTAAAAACTGCCGGAACAACCTGGCTCGAAGAAGTGATTGGTTTATCAATTTCGGGAAAAGATGGACTGGAAGTTGCCAAAGAAATTTACACGAAAGCTTTAGCAAGAAAAGATGAACTTTGTGCACCTTATGCTGATGTTATTGATATAGATGATTCAGAACTTCCCTCGCCTGAGGAAGTAGAAACGTGGACCGGTGAAAAGTTTGCAAATACCTTGCGGCATATTCCGGGTCACCCTGATTATAATTCCAATTTGCGACAACTAATTCATGTTGGATACAAAGTTGCTGGCGAAATGGGAACAAAATATACCGGACTGCTCGAAAAATATGCCGATGTGGTTGGTGGTTGCGTTGAAGAAAACATTTACGATCGCCATCTGAAAAGATTATTCAATTTATAAAAACTTATGTGCCCTATGTGCCTATGTGGTTTGAATTAATACCACAATAGTCATATAGAATACAATAGAAAACCAAAGTACAATGAAAAAATTTATGGACGAAAATTTCCTGTTGCAAACCGAAACTGCAAAGGAATTATACCACAACCACGCGGCAAAAATGCCAATTTTCGACTACCACTGTCATATCAATCCAAAACAGATTGCCGACGATGTGCGGTTCGAAAACATCACACAGATTTGGTTATATGGCGACCACTATAAATGGCGGGCAATGCGCACCAATGGTGTTGATGAAAAATACTGTACCGGAAATGCCACCGACTGGGAAAAGTTTGAAAAGTGGGCAGAAACGGTTCCTTACACGTTACGTAATCCTCTATTTCATTGGACACACCTTGAATTGAAAAAGTTTTTCGGAATAGATAAAATTTTGAGTCCGACAACCGCGAAAGAAATCTGGAACGAATGTAATGCCAAATTGCAGTTGCCTGAGTATTCTGCAAGGGGAATTATCCGAATGGCAAATGTGCACACCATCTGCACCACCGACGATCCAATCGATTCACTTGAATTTCACCAACAGATTAAGGAAAGTGGTTTTGAAGTGGCAGTACTTCCAGCATGGCGTCCAGATAAAGCCATGGCCGTTGAGAATGCAGAATTGTATAATGCTTATATCGAAAAGTTGGCCGAGGCAGCCGGAATTGTGATTAATTCATTTCAAAGTTTTATTGAAGCGCTGGATAATCGTCACCAGTTTTTCCATGACAATGGTTGCCGTTTGTCAGACCATGGAATAGAAACTTTTATTGCTGAAGATTATACCCAAAGTGAAATTGAACATATTTTCGCAAAAGTCAGGATTGGAGCAGTATTGTCTTCGGAAGAAATATTGAAGTTTAAGTCTTGCATGCTTTATGAATTTGGAATTATGGACCATTCACGGGGATGGACACAACAATTCCATTTTGGTGTTTTGCGGAATAACAGCACCCGTTTATTCAGGAAATTAGGTGCCGATGTCGGCTTCGATTCAATTGGCGATTTTGAAATTGGCAAACCACTAACCAGGTTTCTCGATCGACTCGACTCGAATAATCAGCTTGCAAAAACTATTTTGTATAATATAAATCCACGTGACAATGAATTGATAGGAACTATGATTGGCAATTTTCAGGATGGTTCGGTGCCTGGCAAATTGCAGTTTGGTTCGGGTTGGTGGTTCCTCGACCAGAAAGATGGTATGGAAAAACAAATCAATGCGCTTTCGAACCTGGGATTATTGAGCCGGTTTGTTGGAATGCTCACCGATTCACGTAGTTTCCTGTCGTACACGCGCCACGAATATTTCCGACGAACATTGTGTAATATTCTTGGTAGCGATGTTGAAAATGGCGAAATTCCACATGATATGGAATTACTAGGTCAGATGGTTGAAAACATCTGTTTTAACAATGCAAAGAACTACTTCAATTTCTAATTTTTTATTTTTAATTTCTAATTTTTTATTGAACCATGAATAAAGTAATCACTTTTGGCGAAATCATGCTGCGACTTGCAACACCCGATTACCTGCGGTTTTCGCAAAGTAATATGCTCACTGCCACATTTGGCGGAGGCGAGGCCAACGTGGCTGTTTCCCTTGCAAACTTTGGAATTCCCGTCGATTTTGTAACCCGGCTCCCAAAAAACGACATTGCACAGTCGTGTGTGATGGATTTGCGCAAATACGGCGTTGGCACCGATAAAATTGTTTGGGGCGGAACCCGGCTGGGAATTTATTTTCTCGAAACAGGTGCTGTAAGTCGCGGAAGCAAAGTGGTTTACGACCGTGCCCATTCGGCCATTTCAGAAATAAAACCCGGAATGATTGACTGGGAAAAAGTGTTTGAAAGCGCCAACTGGTTTCATTGGACAGGTATTACACCAGCTATTTCGCATGGTGCTGCCGATGTTTGTCTTGAAGCTATTCAAACTGCAAACAGACTTGGTGTTACTGTTTCGTGCGACCTGAACTTCCGCAAAAACCTCTGGAAATATGGCAAAACAGCTTCGGAAATAATGCCGCAGCTTGTTGCCGGAACAGATATTGTTTTAGGAAATGAGGAAGATGCTGAAATGGTTTTGGGTATTAAACCCGAAGGTGTTGATGTTACCGGTGGTCATGTGGAAGCTGCTGCTTACGAATCGGTTTCGAAGCAAATTATGGCCCGTTTCCCGCGTTGCAAAAAGGTGATTACCACATTACGCGGCTCGGTAAATGCCAACCACAACAGCTGGTCGGGTGTGCTTTGGGACGGAAATACACTTTACGAAGCGCCCACTTACCAGATTACGCACATTGTTGACCGTGTTGGTGGAGGCGACTCTTTCATGGGCGGACTGCTTTTCGGTTTGCTCTCCTACGCCGGTGACGACCAGAAAGCACTCAATTTCGCAGTGGCTGCATCGTGCCTGAAACACACCATTTATGGCGACTACAATCAGGTTACCGTTGACGAAGTTGAAAAACTGATGGGCGGCGATGCCTCGGGCAGAGTAGCGAGGTAGTCAATTAGAAATGATAAATTTAAAATTATAAATTTAAGAAGCGATGGATATTGATCTTGCAGAAAGGTTATTCAAATTTGCGGTGAGGGTAATTAAATTTTTGAGAAATTTACCTAACGAACCTGAGTTTAATAATATCAGATATCAATTATCAAAGTCATCATCTTCCTCCGGTGCTAATTATGAAGAGGCTCAAGCGGGGTATTCAAAAGCTGATTTTCTTTTTAAAATAGATATTAGTCTCAGAGAAATGAGAGAAAGCAATTATTGGTTGCGACTTACTGATGCTACTTGCAAGTTTGATAGCATGTTGAAAGTGGAATTGGTTGATTTAATCAAAGAATCCTTAGAATTGAAAAATATTTTAGGTAAGATTTCCTCTTCCACACGAAATAATATGTAGTAAAAAAATCAAGCAGAAACTGAATTTATTTATAATTTATCATTTTTAATTTATAATTGCCCTATGTCTAAATTTACAAGAATAGAAGTTGCCCTTAAAATGAAGGAAACCGGCATGGTTCCTGTGTTTTATCACAAAGATGCCGGAGTTTGCAAAAACGTGGTAAAAGCTTGTTATGATGGCGGTGTACGCGTTTTTGAGTTTACCAACCGGGGCGATTTCGCCACACTTGTTTTTGCAGAACTGAATCAATGGACCATCGAAAACTGCCCTGAAATGATTATGGGCGTGGGTTCGGTAATCGATGAAGGAACAGCTGCAATGTACCTTGCGTTGGGAGCCAATTTTATTGTTTCTCCGGTCATCGACGAAGGAACTGCCCG
Organism: Draconibacterium sp.; assembly: GCA_041737765.1. Taxonomy (GTDB): domain Bacteria; phylum Bacteroidota; class Bacteroidia; order Bacteroidales; family Prolixibacteraceae; genus Draconibacterium. The sequence goes on from JBGSRA010000154.1 coordinate 12,988, forward strand.
TGTTTGCAACAAACGCAAAGTGGCGTGGAGTCCGGGCTGCGGTTCTGTTACTGAAATAAACAAGGCACACGAACTTGGCGCTGAAGTGGTTAAAATTTTCCCCGGAACACAGGTTGGAGGCCCCGAATTTGTAAAAGCAGTAAAAGGTCCGATGCCATGGGCCAGTGTTATGCCTACCGGTGGTGTAACACCCGATGAAGCCAATCTTAAAGCCTGGTTTCAGGCGGGCGTAACTTGCGTGGGGATGGGTTCACAGTTATTCCCTGCCGATGTGCTGAAATCGGAAAACTGGGGTTACATAACCGATAAATGCACTGAAACACTGAATATTATTAAGAAATACCAATAAAACGAAGTACCAATAATTCAAAATCAAAACTATGAATCAAGTGAACCAAAAAATCGGGAATTACCGCTGGAGAATCTGTGCCCTGGTATTTTTCGCCACAACCATCAACTATCTCGACCGACAGGTAATCAGTTTGTTGAAACCCTTTCTCGAATCAGCCGGACTGTTTGGTGATGATCCTGCTCATTATGAATCAATTTATGCCAATCTGGTTATAGCATTTCAGTTGGCCTATGCTTCGGGAATGCTTTTGGTGGGAGGAATTATTGACAAATTTGGCACCAAAATCGGATATGCTTTATCATTGTTTGGTTGGAGTTTAGCCGCAATCGGTCATGCCTTTGCAAAAACTCCGTTTGGGTTTGGTGTGGCTCGTGCAGCCCTCGGAGTTCCCGAAGCTGGTAACTTTCCGGCAGCAATAAAAACCACAGCCGAATGGTTTCCAAAAAAAGAACGTGCACTTGCAACCGGAATTTTTAATTCAGGAACAAATGTCGGGGCTATTGTCGCACCATTGGTTGTTCCTTGGATTGCAGTTAACTGGGGTTGGCAGGAAGCATTTATTATAACAGGAGCTATTGGCTTGATTTGGTTGGCTTTCTGGTTTGTATTGTATAATTCGCCTGAAAAAAAGTTGGCAAATGGTCAGCTAAAACAATCGGAATATGATCACATTATGAGTGATAAAGAAGAAACCGTAAACGCTGACGGCACCGATTTAAAAAAAATCAGCTGGTTCAAGTTATTAACTTATCGCCAAACATGGGCATTTTTCCTGGGCAAATTGTTAACCGACCCGGTTTGGTGGTTTTTCCTGTTCTGGCTGCCTGCTTTTCTGAAAGAAGAATATGGATTGCTTGGAACTCAGGTAAGTTTTCCGTTGGCAGTTGTTTATACTATGACAACATTTGGCAGTATTTTCGGAGGCTGGTTACCCAAGCGGTTTATGGAAAAAGGTATGGATGCCAACAAAGCTCGCAAAACAGCAATGTTCATTTATGCATTATTCCCACTCACAGTACTTTCAGCACAGTTTATGGGTGGATTTAGTATGTGGTTTGCGGTAATTATTATTGGTATTGCAACTTCAGCACATCAGGCCTGGTCTGCCAATATTTTTACAACAGTTTCTGATATGTTTCCAAAACGGGCAATTGCTTCTGTAACAGGTATTGGGGGTATGGCTGGTGCAGTTGGCGGCATTCTTATTGCAAAAGCTGCCGGTTTGTTGTTCGACCATTACAAAGCATTGGGCGATATCAAAATTGGATATGGAATCATGTTTATGATTTGTGCGACTGTTTACCTTATTGCCTGGTTTGTTATGCATGCATTGGTTCCGAAATTCAAAAAGATAAATCTGGAATAATTCTATAACATCGGGTGTTCAATTTTAAAAACAATCATTTATTCAGATAGAAAAGTCCCGGAAGACATCCTTTCGGGACTTTTATTCTTTTCAATCTGGTGATAGCTAAAATTTGTTTTTCAGCCGAATTAATTTAATTTGTAACAGAAACTGGTCAAAAAAGAAAATATTATGAACCGAAACGCTTTATTGCTGATTTTCAGGTTTACCGCTGTATGGCTGGTAATTCTGTTTTGCAAGTTAACGTCGGCAAAAGAAAATGTTATTCAATACAGTTTCGACATTTACACACAGGAAAGTGGATTACCCAACAACCTCATTCAGAATATTTTTCAGGATAGCAGGGGCTGGATGTGGATTGGAACCAGCCAGGGTTTGAGCCGGTTTGATGGTTATGAATTCAGAAATTTTCTGACAAATCCGCTTGATTCGACCAGTTTAAAGGGAAACCTGGTCAGGGTTATCAGAGAGGACCGGAACGGAAACCTACTGATTGGTACAGAAAACGGTGGATTAAACGTGTTTAACCGCCTCACCGAAACTTTTTCGCATCCGTTAAATAACCAATCCGACATTAATTTCAAGGAAATATCGGTGAACGATATTGAGGAAGACACAAAAGGTAATCTTTGGCTCGGAACCGATATCAACATTTTGGTAATCGACACGCTGGGAAAAATCACCACAATCAACCCCAAACAAGTTGATGCCGAAAATCCGGTTGTTTTCAATTATATCAGGGTTTTGCAGTTCGATAAAAAGGGGAATTTGTGGATTGGCACAAACAACGGGTTATTTGTTTATAACCAACAAACCAATGAGGTCAAAGCATTTGATTTTCCGTTTGAGCCAAATCAGAACCGCGAAATCTGGGAACTTTATCTCGACGATGAAGGATTGTTGTGGGTTGGAACTTATGCAGCCGGATTGTATATCGTAAATCCGGCAACCGGCAACACACGAAAAATTTTGCTGAATCCGGAACACGACAGAACCGAAACAGTGCGCACAATTTCGAAAGGTGTTCTGGGCGATTTCTGGATTGGCACACGCGGTGGTTTATATACCTACTCAAAAGCTGAAGGTGTAACCGGTTTTTTTAAACACGACGAACGCAATCCGCGAAGTCTCTCAAATAACTCTATTCTTTCAGTGTATCACGATACCCGCGGCGAAACATGGATTGGCACGCGTGGAGGGTTAAATCTGCTCGCAAAAAGCAAACAGTTGTTCCATAATTATGGTACCATGCCCGACGATAATCACTACCTGAACAGCAATATCGTTTATGCTTTCTGGATTGATGAATCAGGTAAAATCTGGATTGGAACCGAGGATGGCGGTATAAATATTTACAATCCTGACACGGGTACTTACGAATACCTGATGACTAATTCCAACGGAAATTCGTTGTCTGAAAATTGTATAAAAGCCTTTCTAAACGATGGAAACGGAAATTTATGGGTGGCCACGTTTCTGGGTGGAGTTGATGTAATTGATTTAAAAACCCGGAAAATAAGCCATTTCAAAGCTAATCCCGGCAAAAACGGAAGTTTATCAGATAACCGAGTTTGGGATTTGTGCATGGATAAAAACCGGAAAATTTGGGTGGTAACATCGCAGGGAGTGGATTTGTACAACGAGCAAACAAACAGTTTTATCCACCAGCCGCAATTGAACGGAAACAACCAGGTTTCGTGGATTAAATGCGACAGCAGAGGCAATTTATGGATGGGTAGTACCAATGAACTGATTTATTTCAATCAGGAAGAAAATACAATAAAGCGATTTGATGAGTATTCGCGTTCGATGCACGAAGATTCGGGAAACCGCATTTGGATTGCCACAATGAATCGTGGAATTGCGATTTACGACACAGAGAAAGGTCCCATCAAATACTTTGACGAAACCAATAGACTGGCCAATAATCATGCCTTATGTATTCTTGAAGATGAATCGAAAAATCTCTGGATTTCGACTTACAACGGTTTATCAAGGTTGAATGTGGAAACCGGAGTTTTTAACAACTTTACCACACGCGACGGGCTGAGCAACAACCAGTTTTGTTACGGAGCTGCATACAAAAATATAGATGGTGAGCTTTTTTTTGGTTCAGTTTCGGGTTACAATAAATTCAGGCCCGAAGACATTGTTGCCGACGATACCGATGTGCCGATTGTGTTAACCGACCTGAAGATTTTCAATAAATCGGTTGCAATTTCCACCGACCGGAAATCGGTGCTGAAAAACAGCATTTCAGAAACCCGGAAACTGAAATTGCGATACGACCAAAATGTATTTACCATCGAATTTGCTGCTTTAAATTACGTAAACAGCACAAACAATATTTACACGTACAAACTCGAGGGATTTAACAAAGATTGGGTTGAACCCGGCAAAATACGTTCGGCAACTTACACCAACCTGAATCCCGGAGAGTACACGCTGAAAATTAAGCGCATCATTCCCGGAATGCCCGAAAGCGGGCAGGAGCTGTCGATTGCCATTGAGGTTTTACCGCCTTTCTGGAAAACGAACTGGTTTTTATTCTTAATGCTCACCGCAATTATGGCGTTGATTTACGCGCTTGTCAGGTTCTTTATCAACCGCGAAAAAATTAAAAACGAGCTGGTACTCGAAAGGGTAAACGCCCGCAAGCTGCACGAAATTGATATGATGAAGCTTAAATTCTTCACCAACATTTCGCACGAAATTCGCACACCACTTACACTGATTTTAGGGCCACTTGAAAAAATGCTCGAAAAGCCGGAACTCGACCCGTTGATGAAAACAAATCTGGAGTTAATGAAGCGTAACGCAGGTAACCTGAACAAGCTGGTGAACCAGTTACTCGATTTCAGAAAACTGCAAACCGGTAACCTGAAACTGAATTTAACCGAAGCCGATATCGTTGAATTTATCAGGAACATTGTAAATGCATTTAACGATTTTGCCATCGAAAAGCAGGTGAAACTTCGTTTTAACACGCTTAAACAGCACCTGTTTGTGAGTTTCGACCCGGATAAGATTGAAAAGATTATGAATAATCTTTTATCGAATGCCTTTAAGTTTACGGAGCAGGGCGGGTTGATCAGCGTAAACATTTCGTTGATTTTTGGCGCCGATGATGATGATTTTTCCGAAGCAGACAAGGAAAAACAGTTTATCGAGATTTCGGTAAAAGATTCGGGTCGTGGCATCGAACCTTCGAATCTCGACAAGATTTTCCTTCGCTTTTTTCAGGCCGAAAACGACGAAAACAATGCCGGTTTTGGTATCGGACTGTCGTTGGTAAAAGAGCTTGTAACACTGCACAAAGGCAAAATATTTGTTACAAGCAAACCCGGAAAAGGCACGCGTTTCACCATTCGCATTCCATACCAGACATCGGTTCACGAAGTTGCTGCAAGTGCTGAATCGCCGGCTTTACAAAGAAAACAGGAAGAGATACAGCCGATAAAAAACATAAGCGAAGAGTTGGCTGAAAACATAAATCTTCGCATTATGCTTGTGGTTGACGATAACCAGGATGTGCGGCAATTTATTTCTGCCAACTTCAGCGAATCGTTTCACATTATTGAAGCGCGCAATGGCGACGAGGGCTGGAACATGGCCCTGAAAACCATTCCTGACATTGTTTTAAGCGATATCATTATGCCCGAAACCGATGGTTTTGAACTTTGCAAAAGATTAAAAAACGATGAACGCACATCGCATATTCCGGTTTTGCTTTTAACTGCGCTTCATGCCAAAGACCATGAACTAAAGGGAATTACAATGGGCGCCGATGACTACATTACAAAACCTTTCGATTTGTCGGTGCTACAGGCGAAAGTTGAAAATATGCTTTCCATCCGTGATTCACTGCGCGGAAAATATGCCGGAACCATGGTGCTCGAACCCACCAAAGTGATTCTTGCCTCGCCCGACGAACGCTTTTTGCAAAAAGCCATCGAAGTCGTTGAGCAAAACATTGCCGACAGTGAACTCGATATCGAATCGTTTTCGCTGAAAGTGGGCGTAAGCCGGATGCAGCTGTACCGCAAGCTGCATGCGTTAACCAACATGACTGTGAAAGAATTTATCCGCCACATCCGTTTAAAGCGCGCAGCACAAATGCTTGAACAGGAAAAACTAAACGTTTCGGAGGTGGCTTACGCTGTTGGGTTTAAAGATTTATCGCATTTCCGCAAAAATTTCAAACAGGAATTTGGCATGAATGCCACCGATTTTGTAAACCGGAACAAAGGAAAAACGGATGTGTAAAAGAAACAAAACCCGGTTGGCGCTGGTCTGCGCCCGTGACTTGTTTGAAAAAGCAAAAAAAATTATTTGCCCTTGTGGAGCAAGACATGGTTTTCAAAACTGCGCCAGCACGGTCACAAAAGCGCTAAGCGGATTTAACCTCTAAGCGCATACTTGTGATTTTCAAAACCGCTCCAGACAGTTATTCAGCTCAAAGTATTCCAACACGACCGCGATTTTGATTTTTTCCTGCAATCTGCTGATAAATAATAAAATAACTCAGAAGCAACCTCCTTTCGAATAATCATCACATTTAAAAATCCCGCTATTTGGGAAAAAAACCACCGCTCTGGGAAATATGCTATTGTTTCAGGGAAGAACAAGCATGGGGTAGATAAAAGTGTTGCGTAATTTGGCAATACTAAAACTATGTTTTTATATGTCGCATTCAAACCATAAACTGAAATTCACCAATTACATCATTGCAGGTATTTTGTTTGTGCTTGTGGTTTCGCTGCTTGTGCTGTTAAACATTCTTATTCTCTAAGAAATCTATTTTCCGATATATCACTAATTAAACAATCAAAACGAAGTAAAAAAGTATGACAAATCATTTGACTAAAACTAAGCAACTGGCTGGCAGCAGGTTTTTTCTGCCGGCAGTTTTTCTTGTTTTGTTTCAGCTAATTTTTGCTTACAGCGCTTTTTCGCAGGCGGTTAATGTAAGTGGAAAGGTTACCGATTCGAAAACAGGAGAAGGAATTCCGGGTGCTGCAGTATCGGTTAAGGGTACCACAACAGGTATTGTAACCGATACGGATGGCGCATTTAAAGTAGCAGTTCCGAACACCGATGCTGTGCTTAATATCTCATTTATGGGTTATACCACAGTTGAAGTTCCGCTTAACGGACAAACAAGTATTAACGTGGCACTCGAAAGCGCCGATTTGCTTTTGGAAGAAGTGGTGGCCATTGGTTACGGAGTGGTTAAGAAAAAAGATTTGACCGGTGCGGTTTCATCCATCAAATCGGATGAGATTGCCAAAACCACATCGAGCAATGCCATGCAGGCCATGCAGGCAAAAATCCCCGGCATGGATATTACACAAACCAGCGGTCAGTCTGGTGCTTCTATAAATATCTCGGTGAGGGGACAGCGTTCAATAACAGCCAGCAACAATCCGCTGATTTTGGTTGACGGTGTTGAATACGGTTCAACCCTCGATATTAATGCTTCGGATATTGAATCGATGGATGTGCTGAAAGATGCTTCATCAACGGCAATTTATGGTACTCGCGGTGCAAACGGCGTTATTCTGATTACCACCAAACGCGGAAAAGCAGGCAAAACAAGGGTGAGTTTCAATTCATACATTTCTTCGAATACGCCTACCAATGTGCCAAAAGTAATGTACGGCGACAAAGAAGTTCAGCGCCTTATCGACAAAGCCAACTACCAGGCTGATTTTGCCTCAAATAACTGGGGAACCAGTAATTTAACGGCTGATAATGTGTTGACAGAATCGCTGGCTGATGGTATCACCGAAAAGCAGATTTACAGCGACAAATCGTACACCGATTGGGCTGATATTATTTTGCAGAACGGATTGACTCAGAATTATGAAGCTTCGGTATTGGGCGGTAACGACAAAACCACATACAACATTTCGCTGGGCGCTATGTTTGAAGAGGGTTTGATGAGAAACGACGAGCTCGACAGGTACAACACAAAAGTAACCATCGACCATAAAATCAGCGATATGTTTAAAGTGGGCACAAGCATTTTGTACACCTACAAAAATCATGACATCCGCAATGCCAGTGTTTTCGGGCAGTCATTAAAAATGACCACCATCACACATTCGCATTTAACCGATGGAACTTTGTATGAAACGCCCAATCCACGTTATCCGGCGCATAGCAATCCGCTGTTGGATGAAGAGGAAGGCAATTACCTGAATAACACACTTTCAACCCGTTTCTTCGGAAATACCTATCTTGAATTTACGCCGGTAAAAGACCTGAAATTTAAAACGCTTTTCTCTCTCGACCGTTCCAATGGCCGCCAGGGAATTTACCAGGATTACAAAAGTGTGGGTCGCTACCAGTCGCCCGGAACCACCGGAATTTCTTCGGAATATGATATGAGCACCGGTATTTACTGGGAAAACACGCTGAATTATTCCAAAACAATCGGTTCCGATCATGCTGTTTCGGCTTTGTTAGGACAAACAATGACATCACGTGTTTATGAACAAAATTATACTACCGGAGATGCCGGCAAAGAACATTACTACCAAAGTACCTTCTACGATTTATCGAAAATTTTAGCTGAAACCACAACAAGCGGCTTTGTGAAAGAAACGATGCTTTCGTATTTTGGCAGGATAAACTACAGTTTCAGGGATAAATATCTTATCACAGCTTCGTTACGCACCGATGGCCAGTCAACTTTAGCCGAAGGCAACAAATGGGGTTATTTCCCATCGGTTTCGGGTGCATGGCGCATCAGTAACGAAAGTTTTATGGAAGGAACAAGTTCGTGGTTAAACAACCTTAAACTACGCGCATCGTGGGGTATTTCGGGTAACGCAGCCATCGATCCTTATGAAACACTGACTACTTTAAGTGCTGTTCCGGTTTATTATTACATGAATGGGAAAAGTATTGCGGGAAATTACCCATCGAACCTTGGAAACAAAAATCTGAAATGGGAAACAACCACTGCATACAACTTTGGTCTCGACTTCGGAATTATCGAAAACCGTATTTCGGGCAGCATCGACTACTTTATCAGCGAAACAACCGATTTGCTATACTTCAGACAGGCCCCTCCTTCATCGGTTTATCCGAGTGTTATTGCCAACATCGGTTCTACAAAAGGCAGTGGTATCGAACTTGGTTTGAATACGCTGGTGGTTAATTCGAATGATTTCAGCTGGGATATTAACTGGAACTACACCCATTATTACGATGAAATTACTGCTTTGGCCGATGGCATTGAAAAAAATATAAATGGCAAACAAGGTCAGATTGTTGGCGAAAGGGTAAAAGTATTTTATGATTATGAAGCTGAAGGCAACTGGAATGTTGGCGAATTTACCGAATATATCACTGCATGGCAGGGACGTCATCCGGGTGAAACCCATGGGTACATTTCGAGCTACGGAACTCCCGGCTCAATTAAAATTGTTGACAGGGATGACAATGGCAAGCTTGATGATGAAGACAAAATGGTTTACCAGCAGGCGCCCGACCATATTTTTGGTATGAACAATACGATTACCTATAAAAACCTGAGTTTATCGTTCCTGGTTTATGCCCGCACCGGTGGTTATATTTCGTATGACATGAACTCGCAACTGAATTACGAAGCTGCTAACTGGGGCGACCTTGATTATTGGACATTAAACAATACCGAAGCAAAATTCCCAAGCCCGGGTTTGAGCAGTGCAAACTCTGCAACACATTCGCAGTTTGGCAGTGCGTTGCTGTACGAAAAAGCCGATTTCATTAAAATTAAAGACATCACACTCTCGTACAACCTGCCAAAATCGCTGCTGGGTAAAGCCGGTATTCAAAACGTAAAACTTTATGGTTCGCTGAAAAATTATTTCACTTATAGCAAAATCGACAATTACGATCCTGAAAGAGGTGGAAGTATTTCATTCCCATTGGCTAAACAGGCTGTAATTGGGCTAAACCTTGAATTTTAATGAATAACCATAAAACTTATAATAAGATGAAAAAATCAATATATATAGCATTGGCGGCCGCAGTTTTATTAGCTGGTTCGCCTTCGTGCACCGACTTTTTGGAAGAAGACAACAAAGTTGGAATGACAGCCGACCTGGCCTACAATACAGTTTCAGGAATCGATGGACTTATCGCTTCGTGCTACAGTTTTTCGCGCGGGTGGTATGGTAAAGAGGCAGGTTTGGGATTATCGGAAACCGGTACTGACCTTTTCTATTTTGGGTACGACAATAAACAAAAATCGCTCAACTCGTACAATGTTACACCCGAAGCGCTCGAAGCAAATGTTGCAGATAACGCTACTCTCGACCATTACTGGGAGCTGTTTTATAGTGCAGTTGACGTTTGTAATACAGCGTTGAAATACATTCCTGAAAATGCGGTAATCAACCAAACAGCAAAAAATCAGTACATGGGCGAAGCTTATTTTATGCGCGCTTTCTACTATTTGCATATGGTAAATATTTGGGGGCCAATTCCATACAACAGCGAACCACCCACCGAAATTGTGACCGACCCGACCCGCGAATCGGAAGAATTTATCTACAGCAAAATTCTCGAAGATCTGGATAATTCAATTGAAGCTTTTGAAGCTGCCAATTATATGAAAAAAACCGATGGCCGTGCCAATTACTGGGCTGCAAAAGCGCTGAAAGCACGCACTTTGTTGTATGCTGCTTCGTGGATGGGTGCTCAGACAATTACCACAAACAAAGATTATTCAGGCAAAAATTTGTACACTCTCGCAATTGCCGAAGCTGATGCGGTAATTAACAGTGGAGTGGCTTCATTTTATCCGAATTATGCCGACACGTGGTCGATGACCAACGAAGACATCACCAAAAATGCAGAGGCAATCTGGGGTGTTACTTATGCTGAGGATATTACAACAACTGTAAATTGTATTCCTTATCGCTATAAAAAAGATGCTTCGGGAAATGCTCTTCAATATAATAGTTTGATAACCCGCACAGGTTACAGTCGCGGGGGCAGTGCAATGTTACTGATGTTTGTTTCGCTTTGGAACAATGGCGCCAACGACCTCGGCGGTAATGGCAAGGAAGTTTTTGTACGCGTTCTTGGTGAAAGTACTGCAACAGTAGAAAATACAAAAACCAAGGAAAAAGTAAATGTTGCTGCAATGTATTCACCTTACGGTCGTGGTTTTACCCGTTATCTGCCTTCGGAATACCTGTGGCAATTACTCGAAAAAAACAGAGCCACCGACCAACGTACCACCGCAACTTTGCTCGATGCTTATACAATTCCGGCAGGATTGGCAGGCAGTTCAAAAAAATACCCGTTGATGCAGGACACAGCCATTTATTATTGCGCACTCGATGGAAATTCGGCTGAAGGAATTGCCATGCAGGCCTGGGCAAAAGACAGGTATCGCATTCAGTTTATGAGTGGTGGCGATATTCCGGTTTACACAACCATGGACCCGGCAACTGCTTTGCCAACAGAAGCCGCCAAACCAAAATCGGCCGTTTATAACGATAACCGTTTTGATACCTACAAAATTGGTGGCTGGTGTTCTTATCCCGGAATTAAAAAATTCCTCGATAACGTATATAATTCAACTTATCCAACGCATGATATTTCGAACCGCGACGCCATTGTGCTGCGTTTGGCAGAAATGTACCTGATTAAAGCAGAAGCTGAACTGGCCACAGGCGCAGCCAATACTGCGCTGGCTACCATCAACCAGTTGCGCACGGTAAGGGCAATTTCAGGAAAAGACAATACCATTTCGGGCCCGGTAACCATCGACACAATTCTTGATGAAAGAGCCATTGAATTGTGTGGCGAACAGCAACGCTGGTTCGACCTTAAACGCACGAAGAAACTTGTTGAAAGAGTGAAAAAATACAACAAACAGGCTTCGGCAAATATTAAGGATACGCATTATTTCAGGCCTATACCGAATTCGCAAATGAGTGCTGTTACCAATGCGAGCACAACTGAAGGTACCGGATTCTGGCAAAACAGCGGTTATTAAGATAATTTTTAGTTCTATAAATTAGATTTAGTTTTTAGTAAGTAAGTTAGTAAGTACTCCGGGATACCGTTATTGAGCGGTTCCCGGAGTTTTATTCTGATTTTGTTTTCTTGCCATTATCAAAAAAACCTGATAACCATAAATAATGAGAAAATCAACTATACCAACTGTTTTAGCCTGTTTTCTGCTGCTTTCCTTTTTTCATACCGGATGTAAAAAAAGTGTTCCTGTGAGCATAAATAACGACAGGATAAAAGTTGAAGGTATTGAATTTGAAATGCCCTTTTTAGTTATTCCGGAAATCCCTGACAACGAGGTTAAAATCACCGACTTTGGTGCTGTCAGCGGAGGTGAGATAATAAATACAGATGCATTTGCAAAGGCAATTGATGCAGTGACAAAAAATGGAGGTGGGAAAGTGATTATACCGTCGGGAATATGGTTGACCGGTCCAATTATGCTCAAAAGTAATCTTGAACTTTATGCAGAAGCCGGTGCACTTATCATTTTCTCGACCGACAAAAATTTATACCCCTTAATTGAAACCAGTTTCGAAGGGCTGAATACATGGCGATGTTTGTCACCGATTTATGGAAAAAATGTGGAGAACGTAGCTTTTACCGGAAGCGGAATTTGGGATGGTTCGGGCGATGCATGGCGGTTTGTAAAGAAAAGTAAACTCACCGGAAGCCAATGGAAAAAACTTGTTGCTTCAGGTGGATTTTTAAATGACGAGGAAAACGAATGGTATCCTTCAGAACAGTTTAAAAATGCAATGGCCGGAGCCGACCAGAATGTTCGCCCCGATTTAAAAACTAAAGAAGAATTTGAAGCTATCCGCGATTTTCTGCGACCAGTAATGGTGAGCATCCAAAACAGTAAAAATGTGATGTTCGACGGGCCGGTTTTTCAAAATTCACCGGCATGGTGCATTCACCCGTTAATGGTAGAAAATCTGATTGTAAAGAATCTCACAGTGCGCAATCCGTGGTACTCGCAAAATGGCGATGGAATCGATATTGAATCCTGTAAGAATGTAATTGTTGAAGACTGCAATTTCGATGTGGGTGACGATGCAATCTGTATCAAATCGGGGAAAGACGAAGATGGGCGCCAGCGGGGTGTTCCATGCGAAAACCTGGTCATCAGAAACAATATTGTTTATCATGGACACGGAGGTGTTACTGTTGGTAGCGAAATGTCGGGTGGCGTGCGCAATATGCATGTTTCGAACTGTACTTTTATGGGAACCGATGTGGGACTGCGGTTTAAAAGTAACCGCGGTCGTGGCGGGGTAGTCGAGAATATTTACATCTCCGATATTCGGATGATAAATATTCCAACACATGCCATTTCGTTCGATTTGTATTATGGTGGTCAGTCGGTTGCTGAAATGCTTGAATCGGGCACCGGAAAAAACATTGCAAAGCCTGAGCCGGTAACTGCAGAAACGCCGCAGTTTAAAAATATTTCGATAAAGAACATTGAGCTGAAAGGCGCTTTGCAGGCCGTATTTCTGCAAGGACTTCCGGAAATGAATCTCGAAAATATCAGGCTTAGTGATATGAAACTCGAAGCTGATAACGGATTCTTAATGGTTGATGTACATGGTGTTATTCTTGAAAACATTGATATTAAAACCAAATCGGCGAATGCTTTCGATATTTTCAATGCCAGAAATGTGCAGTTTAAAAATGTGAATTTCAACGCAGATACCGATGCTGCCATCATCATTAACGGACCCAATTGCGATAAAATAGAGTTCAGCACTGGCAATTCAGTTATCGACAAATCAAAAATTACGTTTGGAAAAGAAGTACCGGCAAATGCTGTGAAATTTAACTGAAAACTGTTTTCTTTGAAAATCAGATACGAAATTGATTTAAAAGAATAAGTTTGTTAAATGAAACTGCTTATGAATCTGAATCTTGTTGTACTTCTGATTTTTTCAGTAATCGGAAGTACCCTTGCGCAAACCGATGTTCACTACGAAATGGTGGTTGCACAGGATGGTTCAGGGAATTTCAGCAAAATTCAGGATGCAATTGATGCAGCAAAAGCTTTCCCCGATAAGCGAATCACAATTCATGTAAAAAATGGTGTTTATCACGAAAAAGTGCGGATACCGGAATGGAATAATCTGTTGTCGCTGATTGGCGAGGATGTGGAACAAACAATCATCATCTGGGAAGATTATTTCGATAAAATAGATAGGGGAAGAAACAGCACTTTTTTTACATGGACACTTTTGGTTGAAGCCGATGATTTTTACGCCGAAAATCTGACGGTGATTAATGCTGCCGGCGAAGTGGGGCAGGCGGTTGCATTGCACGTTGAAGGTAACCGATGTGTTTTTAAAAACTGCCGTTTTCTCGGCAATCAGGACACCGTTTATCTGACAGGTGAAAACAGCCACCATTATTTCAGCGGATGTAGAATCACCGGAACCACCGATTTTATTTTTGGTTCAGCAACAGCTTTTTTTAGTCGATGTGAAATTGTGAGTAAGGCAAATTCATACATCACTGCTGCAAGTACTCCAAAAGATAAACCCTTTGGTTTTGTTTTTTCGGAATGCAAACTTGTTGCGGATGAAGATGTTGAACTGGTTTATTTAGGCCGACCATGGCGGATTTATGCAAAAACTGCATTTCTGAATTGTGAGCTTGGTCAGCATATTTCAACAGAAGGCTGGCATGACTGGAATAAACCTGAAGCTCAAACCTCCGCATTTTATGCCGAATTCAAAAATACCGGTGGCGGTGCAATCACATGCAGCCGAGTCAATTGGTCGCACCAGTTAACCGAAGAAGAAGCAAAAAACTACACACCTGAAAATGTTTTGGGCAGCTGGATTTCAGCTTTTGTGAGTAAAGAGTAAATCAGAATTTAAAGGATAAAAAGGGCGGCTGCAATTTTGAATTGCAGCCGCCCTTTTTAGCTGAAACATCAGCATATGAGTACACTACCTGATAAACTTTGCCTGCTCTTTCAGTAATTTCTTAAAATCATCCATCGATTTTACACCCGATGCATCCTGTTCCCAGGCAGCACCAAAATAGTAGGTTAATTCCTTATTTTCGGGTTTCAGCACTACCACATGACTGTATTTGTCTTCGGTTTTCAGCAGCAACTGGCTTGTTTTGAAAAAGATGCACATTCCGAGCCGGTCGTTTTGCAGTGTTTGCTTTCCAAAGGTAACAAGACAACTCCAACCGGGTTTGATGTCGGTAAAAACCTGTATTTCGGTATCCGGCAGCTTTACAATTCCGGTGGCAATATTGGCCAGTTCTTCGGTAAGTTCCAGTGTGTATTTGGTAAGATAACTGCCCGCTTTAATTTCGAGGGTTGTGTTCAAATTGGTTTTGGTTCCGCCAATTTCCCATCCTGAATATTGCACATTTACCTGCGATGCTTTTGTGCCTGATTTAACAGAACAAAAAATGCTGTCGGTTTTTTCAACGCGAATGGCTTTTTCGCCATCCCAAAAGGCAATTGACCCGATTCCCAGTGCCGAACCCACTTTCAGCACATCAACACCCCATGGCTGTATTTCGTGGTACGAATCAAAACCATCTAGCCCAACATTATGCAGCACCGGTTCAGTGGTTTTCTTACCAAAAATATCGGTGGCATTTCTCCAGTCGAGATACAGCCGGTACCCGATTTTGTCCGATTCCCAACCCGGGCCTTCAAATTGGATATCAAACGAGTGGTCGGTGTGTTTCGGGTCAAGTTTCAAACTTTCAACCGATTTGAATTCACCGCCTATGTATTCGTATTGTTGTTTGCCACTTTCCTTGGTAACCCAAACCCATTCACCACCTGATTTCAAACCGAGGTAAGCCTGTGTTTTTTGTCTTTTCGAAGGTTGGGCAAAAACTGTAATTGTGATTAGAATTAAAGTTAGAAGTGTAAGTGCTTTTTTCATTTTGTTTTATTTATTTAATTCGATTGCAGCTAAAATAAACGGCGCAACACCTTTCTGGTCATTCTCGACCTGCACTTCGGTAACATAGTAGTTATAATCGGCTTCGCGGTAAGGGTTTCCGCCAAGGCCACAGGCACCGCAGGTATTGGTGAGCACCGGCAAACCATCAGCACCGGTTTTTACCATTACCTGTACCATGCTGTCGAATGCTTTGTTGGCAATGTCGAGGTATTTTTTATCGAGATAACCATTTTTTGCTCCTTTGGCAAAAGTATAAATAAACATGGCAGTTCCCGAGGCTTCAAGATAGTTACGTTCTTCGCCACCTTTGTCGAGTACCTGGTACCACAAACCGGTTTTATCATCCTGAACTTTTACCAATGCAGCGCTTACTTTATTCAGAATCTCAATTATCGCTGCTCTTTCGGGATGATTCTCCGGAAGATAGTCAAGCACATCAACAATTGCCATTAAATACCAGCCTTCTGCACGGCTCCAGAAATGTTTACTCTGTCCGGTTTCAGGGTTACACCAGCGCTCTGCGCGGCTTTCATCCCAGGCATGATAAAGCAGGCCTGTGTGATAATCCAGCGTCCGGGTATAAACTTCTTTTAGCTGAAAGGTAACTTCATCGAACCACTGTGGCTGATTAAAATCGTGTGCATACCTTGCCAGAAAAGGAGATGCCATGTACAATCCATCGAGCCACATTTGGTACGGATAAATATTCTTGTGCCAGAAACCGCCTGCATTTGTGCGTGGCTGATTCTCCATTTGTTTCACCAGTGTTTCGATGGCCAGTTTGTATTTTTCGTCTCCGGTACGTTGGTACAGTTCAAGCATATTCAAACCAGGTCGTACACGGTCGATATTGTAATCACTCATTTTATGACCAATAATTACGCCGCTGTCCTGCACAAAATAGTCGATGTATGCCTTTGCATATGCAGCATATTTTGGATCGTTTGAACCTAATTTGTCAATAGCGCCGGCAAGAAATGCAAGGTCGTATTCATACTTTGGGTTTTTGCCATTGTAACGCATCAGACTGTCGTTTCGGGCCAATACCGCATCGGCAAATTGTACCGACCACAAGTTGTTTTTTTCTTCAGCAGGCTTTCCTTTCTGATTGGCCGAACAGGCAGCAAACATGGCAAGTACAACAATTAAAACGGATAGTTTCATTGGATTTTCAGATTTTAAACTGAAGGTAAAAATAGTGAGCAACGATTGATTTCTGAAGTCGGAAAATACCAAACAGCGGGATTATTTTCCAAAATTCGTTCTGCCATGCATGAATCTGTTTAAAATGATGTGATTTCGTTATTTTTATCAAAATTTGAATCAACTATGACATCGCGCAGAACCATTATAAAGGGTGCTTTCTTACTTCCGTTTATTTCTTCTTTTCTTAAAACGAAGATTGAAAATGCGTCAGCGGGTGGCATTTTACCCGAAGCCTCTGACTTCAGCAAAAAACTGAAACCCGTGGGCAGAATCCTTGAGGAAGCGGGTTTTTATGTGTGGTGCAACTCGCCCGTGTACGCACCCGACGGGAAAGTACATGTTTTTTTCTCGCGCTGGCCCGAAAAATTTGGTATGGGTGGTTGGATACACCAGTGCGAAATTGCCCGTGCAGTTGCCGATTCGCCTGAATCTGAATTTAAAACTGTTGAAACAGTATTGGCACCCCGTGCCGGGTTTTTTGATGCCACAACTTGCCATAATCCGCACATTCAGTTTCTGGATGGTAAATATTACCTGTTTTACATGGGAAATTCGAATGGTAAAACCAACACAAAACGAATAGGGCTGGCTGTTGCCGACAGTGTGGAAGGCCCGTGGAGCAGGGGAGATACACCACTTTTGGAAGTTGGTGAACCAGGCGCCTGGGACGACCATTGCACCACAAATCCAGCCTTTCTGAAACATCCGAACGGTGAAAATTGGTTATACTACAAGTCGTGGAATACTACAGAATACGAAGCAGCTGTCGGTCAGAAGATTCGCGGAAACCGTAAATACGGACTAGCTTTTGCCAATCAAGTGGCAGGACCGTACAAAAAATATTCGCAAAACCCAGTTATCGATTTCTCAGGATTGGGAAACAACCGGCAACTGGAAGATGCTTTTGTTTGGTTTGAGGATGGAAAATTCAAATTAATTGCCCGCGATATGGGATTTTTTGACCACAACAAAGGACTTATTTTTGAATCGGCTGATGGCTTGAAATGGAGCGAACCCAAAATTGCATACCACGAAGCCAGCCATTATTTTGAACAACCTCCGGCACCTGAACACCTTACCCGATACGGACGTTTTGAACGACCTCAAATCTTGATGAAAAACGGTAAACCTGAGTACCTTTTTACCACCACGCAGGGCGGAAAATTCAATACTGCCAGTGGATTTGTATTTAAAATTGAAGATTAATCTGAAATGATGTATAAAGCACTTCTGTCATTAAGAATTGGATTTTTACTTTTTGGTGTTGTTCTGCTTTCAGCTTGCAACTCCGTAAAAAACAACAATGAAAAAATTGAACGTTTTGCCTTGGTAAACCGGCACAACGTTCAAATTGACGGGTTTGATTCACTCAACTCTCTCTCAGTTGGCAACGGAAAATTTGCGTTTACGGTTGATGCCACCGGTTTGCAGACCTTTCCTGAATTATATAAAAATGGTGTTTGCCTTGGCACACAAAGCGAGTGGGGCTGGCACAGTTTCCCAAATACTGAAAACCTCACCATCGAAGAATCCTTTCAGTATTTTGATGTGGAAGGTCGAAAAATTCCATATGCTGTGCAATGGGAAGAACCCGGCCGGCAGCGGGATGCAGCTAATTATTTCAGGATAAACCCACACCGGCTGCATTTGGGTTTAGTTGGTTTTGATTTGCAAAAAAAAGATAGCTCACCGATTTTGCCAACCGATATCAAAGCTGTCAGTCAGCAACTGAACTTGTGGGAAGGAAAGATTTACAGTGCGTTTGAAATCGAAAATGAAGTAACACAGGTTAAAACCAGTGTACATCCTGAGCGCGATGCAGTGGCTTTCAGCATAAAATCAGGACTGATTAAAAATGGGCAAATGGCTATTCAACTTGCATTTCCCTATCCGTCGGGCAACCACACCGACGATGCGGCAGACTGGAATCAAATAAATAAACATAAAACCGAAATCGTAAGTCAAACAGAAAACCGCGCAACATTGAAGCACACGATGGATTCAACAGTTTATTTTATAAAGGTTGAATGGAGCGGAAAAGCTGGCTTTTTGGAAAAAGTACCACATCAATTTACATTGAAACCTGTGGTTGAGAATTCTGAATTCTCGTGTACAGTTGAATTCAGTCAGGATGACAACTTCGAAGAAAATATTTTGGCAGAGCAGGTTGAAAAAGCATCAGCAACATGCTGGAAAAACTACTGGGAAACCGGCGGGGCAGTTGATTTTTCTGGAACAACCGACCCTCGTGCGTATGAACTCGAACGTCGTGTGGTTTTGTCGCAATATTTAACCCGTATTCAGTGTGCCGGAAATTACCCGCCACAGGAAACCGGGCTTACTTTTAACAGCTGGTATGGCAAACATCACCTCGAAATGCATTGGTGGCATGGTGTTCACTGGGCATATTGGGGTCGCCCTGAAATTCTTGAAAAATCGATGAACTATTACACATCGATTTTAGCTAAAGCAGAACAAAAGGCAAAACGACAAGGTTACCCCGGTGTGCGCTGGCCCAAAATGACCGATTTGCAGGGAAACGATTCTCCTTCGGGAGTTGGCGAATTTCTGATATGGCAACAGCCTCACCCGATTTATTATGCTGAGTTATTGTATAGCGAAAAGCCCGATAACGAAACACTTGAAAAATATGCACCACTGGTTTTTGCCACAGCCGATTTTATGGCTGGTTTTGCCCGGTGGGACAACCAAAATAAACGTTATATTCTTGGTTCGCCGCTGATTCCGGCGCAGGAAAGTCTTGAAAAAGAAATCACTTTTAATCCTCCGTTTGAACTCGAGTATTGGCGTTGGGGATTG
Source organism: Draconibacterium sp. (assembly GCA_041737765.1). Classification (GTDB taxonomy): domain Bacteria; phylum Bacteroidota; class Bacteroidia; order Bacteroidales; family Prolixibacteraceae; genus Draconibacterium. The sequence continues at coordinate 32,687 of JBGSRA010000154.1, forward strand.
TCGGTAGCTCAACAATGGCGCAAAAGAATGGGGTTACCTGCTAATGCTGAGTGGCAAAATGTACTGGATAATATGTCGGTTCCGGCAATAAAAGATGGGTTGTACCTTGCTGCTGAGAGTGCTCCTGATTCATACAAAAATGAGCATTATTATTCCGACCATCCCATGGTTTTGGGCGCTTTCGGCATGTTACCCGGTTCTTCAGCAATCGATACTGTTGTTATGGAAGCCACCTTCAATAAAATTGATTCAATTTGGAACTGGCCGCGCACCTGGGGCTGGGATTACCCGCTGGTTGCCATGAGTGCGACAAGGTTAGGAAAGCCAGAAAAAGCTGTTGAATTTCTGTTAAAAGACGTGGCCAAAAATACCTGCCTGAAAAACGGACATAACTGGCAGGACAACCGGTTACGGATTTATTTGCCCGGAAATGGAGGTTTATTAACTGCTGTTGCCATGATGTGCGCAGGTTTTGAGGGAAACACAAAAAACAACCCGGGATTTCCGGACGACTGGAAAGTGAAATGGGAAAATTTACAACCGGTGTTCTGAAATTTTCAGATTAATAAACATTTGCGTCCTGTAAAAGAATATTAAAACCTTTTTCAATTCAGTAATGCCAATGCATTCATTAATGTATCGCCCCTACGGGGCTTTGTTTTTATTTTTTTAATAATTTTCTACCATATTGTCGCAGCTACGCTGCTTCAATGATAGCGACAGCGTCGCGATATTATGGTAGTCAATGAATTATGAAAATTCAATAAAGCTACGTAGTAGCGACATTATTCTTCATGTTTTTAACCGGACAACATAGATTAACAAAAAAAAAGTCCCGGCAACCAAAATTGCCGGGACTTTTTTATTCTTTACTCATCGTATGACTCAAAGTCATGCGATGAGTATTTTAAAGTTACAACTTCACAGTTGTTTTTACATCGTTTGCTTTTTGTGAGCTGTACTCCAAAGTAATTTCGCCTTTGCCTTCAATCAGAAACTGGTATTCCACTATTCCGTATGTGGGCACTGATAAAAACTGAATCTCAGGTTTTTGCTCCTTGTACGAAACTTTGTTCAGCCTGAAATCACTGATTTTACCTCCGGCAACAACTTTTCCACCAGTTACTTTTAACATATCGGGCGTGTAAAGTTTTTTACTGAAAGCGTCAGCAGTCATCGAGGGAAGTCCGTTTTTGTTTTTCAGCCTCACCCGAACCTGGTTCAGATTGTTGCCAATTTTTTTCACTTCAAAAACTTCCATCGAAATTTCCGGCGTATTTTCAGCAGCAAGAAAAACCACGGCTGCGTTACGGTGCACCAACTCGGGCAGCATAAACGGCTGTGGCAAACGTGAACTCATTTTTATCCAGCCGCCAATTTCTACCTCGCCATACACCGGATGAGTAAATGGTTTCCAATCGGTGTACATTTCGCCCTGCATTACATAGTCGTTAAACTTTAGCTGTTCGCGGGTTTCTTCGGGGTTGCCGCCACGTCGCTGACCAGATGTTTGTTCTGCAGCAGGCTGGGCAGGTTTATCTGTTTTTTCGCGGTAGGTTTCCGATTCGCGCTGGAAAAGTTCGCCAACAAACGAGAAGATGCCATAATTGAAAAAGAACTGTGCATCGGTATCACCGTAGGTTGGATACAGGTCATACGATGGCATATAAACATAGCCGGGAGTAATTTTGATGGCGTTTTTGCCAATCACATCATACGCTGCAACATCAGAAGCGTCAACTTTGATTGATTTTTCTGACGGAACACGCAACCACATTCCACCGTTGTTGTGAAACGAAAATCCAACGATGATATTTGTTTTCTTTTGAATAAACTCGTTAATGGCTTTTAAACCAACACCTTCGAATGGAAAGCTTCCGGCACCCTGTTGCACATAGCTTGGCATCCAGTTGTTACCCCAGTTCCGGTTCGGGTCGAGGTAGCCTTCGGCATCTTCGTTGATTTTCCCGTCTTTATCGTTGTCAATTCCTTCAGAACCAAGCAGCGTGTAATCACCTTTTTCGCCCGGTTCAATACGAACAAGAATGCGTGGGTCTTTCGGGTCGGCTTTGTATTCGCCATTCGGGTCTTTGATGCGCATTTGTGTAATGCTGCCGTCGCCGTCAAGGTCGTCGGGCGCATCTTCGTCAAACAATGCGTCGTTGTCATCGTCACGGGCCACACGGATACTGCGGCTCGAACTGGGTGTGTGTGCATCTTCGAAAAAGTGAAAACGGCCATCAACATTCACCACAGGAATGATGTAGTGGGCGTTTCGGTCAACAGTTTTGGTCACTTTATCGTTTTCGCCATATTTAGTGAGCAACATGTTGGCGTAATACAAACAAACTTCGCCAGCCTGAACTTCGTTTCCGTGAATATTGCCATCAACATAAACGCCTGGTTTGCTGAGTTCCTCTCCGGTTTTCGGGTTGTTGATGATGAGTGCATAAATGTCGCGCCCTTCTTCGCTTTTACCAACCACTTCGAGTTTTGTAAGCTGCGGATAAGCTGTATTTAAAGCTTTCAAGGCCTCGGTTACTTCAGCATAATTGTAATACCTGTCGAAACGAAGCGGTACTTCGATTTTTCCTTTTGTTTCAGCTTGTACCGAAATGATTGTCAGTAACAGTGCAATTAAAATATTTAGCTTTTTCATAATTAACCTCCGATTTTAATTTGTTTTTCAGCCGGTCCGAAAACAGCCGATTCGATTTTTACATTGAATTCTTTCTTCTCAGTTTGAATCAGCCAGGTAAGTTTTTTTACTGAGTTACCGCCGATTGCACCTAGCGGAGTGCGTTTTATTCCTTCGAGCAGCTGCATTTCGCCATCGAGAATTACAATCACCGGTTCAGGCTCATTATTGCGCTGACCCATGGCAATCGGGTAGGGCAGATAACCTTTGTTTTCGATGAAAAGTTCCACTTTGTACACGTTACCACCCATGTCGGTGATTTTTTCGCTGGCAATACCAATCTGAGGCATTTTTGTGGTTAACTGTAAAAGCCAGGGAAGTTGTTTTCCCAGCAGCGAATCAATCATTTCTGGTTTTGGCGTCGATTCGAGATAAGGAACATAACCACCAATTTCAACTTCGCCTAAAGTGGGGTGATTGTATTTCTGCCACGGAACAAATCCTTTGCCTTCCAGTGTTTTATCGGCATATGCAAGCAGTGCTTTGTCCTTTTCACCTAACTCGCCATCTTTTTCTTTCTTCGGAGTATTTTTCATCATCCCGGCCATTTGTTTTGGTGTAAAACGACCCGATTTCATCATTTCAATTACACCGCTGGCAGTAAACCTGTCGGGTGCATTGTTGGCTTTCAGAAAAGCGGTGATTTTTTCTTCGCCCAAAGCCACAAATTCGTCGGAACTCATTTTTTCAACATCGTCTAACGAAACTGCCTCAGCGCCTTCTTTTTTCTCTTCCTTTACTTTTGGAACCGTGAACAGGTTCATGCTAAACGAAGGAACGCCCAAATGATAGTATGCCCACAATTCAAAAGAGCCGTCTTTGTCGCCCGGTGCTTCCAAACGTTCGGTGCTGAGTTTTTTGCCTTCGAGGTATTTTTTATATTCTTCAGAGAATTTAGTGTAGAATTTCAAATCTTCGTCAAGTGGATTTACCGCAGCGCCAAGTCCGAGCATTCCGGCCACCATCGACGGTGTAACTTCCATTCCGGCGGGCATGTTCTTTTTCAGCAATTCCATCAGTTCATCCATCGAAAACGACTGGTTGGGGTCGATGTCCAACATGCGTGCGTAGCGTGCCGGAACTTTTATGTTTTGCAGGTTGGCTCCGCCTTTGCGGCCACCTTTTGGTGGAGCAACACAAAAATCGGAACTGCCCAGCGTGTAAGCCATTACAATTTCAGGTCTGTCGAAAATAAAGCGCATCAGGTTATAAACTTCAGGCGTTTGACCAGCCCATAATCCGGCTTCTTTTTTCTCGCGCGGAAAAAGGTGCGGAAAACCAATGCCGACGTTGATACCGCCTTCGCCGTCTTCATTGTAATCACCATCATTGTCATTGTCGATGCCTTCAACGTACATTTTGTATTCGCCGTGTTCACCTTTCGATGCATCGGCTGCCACCATGATGCGGGCGTCAGCTTTCGATGCAATCATTTTGCCTTCAGGGTCTTTCACACGCATCTGGGTAATAAAACCATCGCTGTTCAGGTCATCGAATCCATCTTCGTTGGTTGCTTCGTCGGCGTCGTTGTTAATCACAAAATCGTTAACAGCTCTTTCGTATTTTGCTTTTGCAAAATAACCTTTGGCTGCATCGGGATTTGGATTTGCCAAAATGTACCATTTCAGGTTTTTTGTGTACTGTGCTGAATCGATAAGCATTGCAGCCAGATAAAGCGCTCCTTCGGTTGAAAGCGGCACATTGCCTTCGAAGTTGGCGCCTACAAAAATGGCTGGCACATCTTTCAGGTTGGCCGCGATTTCGAGAATGGTAACCGGCTCGCCACCTGGACTGGTAGCTACCGTGTGGATTTTGGCATTGCCGCTTTTTTGCTGAAGCGTTGCCATAATTTGCTGAACCTCGCTGTTCGAGTGGTACTTACCGAACATGGTTCCTTTTTGTGCTTTTAACTGTAGTCCCGCTCCAAATAGGAGAAATACAGTCAGCACAATGATTTGCAGTTTTTTAACCATAGTAAGATTTAAAATTTATAATTAAAAATGTAATTCTAATTTCAAACATTCAGAGTATTGACATTCTAAATTTCAATTGGTTTGATTTTACCGCGGGAAATTACATTTTTTATTTCTGAAATTTTACCGGATATGAACTTAAATTAGTTTTATAACATAAATGTTAATAACCTAATAATTTTAGAATTTCGATACATTTAACATCAGATTATTCATAAAAATCAGCAATATACTGACTGGTTTTTCAGCATTTAATTATTAGTTTTTCAGTTTTAATTACTAATAGGTTATGATAAATTCTTAATATATTTCTTTTTTTTATGTTGAAATAACAGGCAATTGAAAATCGGGATATTAATCGTAAGTTTATAAAAACAAAAACCTGTTCCTTTCGATAAATATTTATTGTTAGTGTGTTAGCCATTTTTATTAAAAAAGTCTTTCACCGAACTTAAATCATTGCTATAATATCGTATTTTATGAGTAACAATGCTAAATCAGACAATGAATTAAACAGTAAATTATTGTCGGTGAGTAACGAGTTGAATCAACTAAAACAAAAGTTACAAAACGAAATAAATGCCAGAAAAGAGGTAGAATTTCTGTTAGGTGAACGAAAAAAGGAGTTACAATGTCAACACAGTATCTCAAAAATCATCTCCACTCCGAAACTTTCAGTTGATGAGGTTTTAGAGCAAATTCTTGCTACAATTCCACCTGCCATGCAATTCCCGGAGATTACAGAAGCCTGCATTTGTGTGGATAATAAAGACATTAAAACTCCGGGTTTTTCCAGATCGAAATTTTACATATCCCATCCGATTTCGATAGGAGAAAATGCTGTTGGTGAAGTAATTGTAAACTATCTGGAAGATAAGGTAGCTGAAACAAATCAGGAAATTTTTCTGTCAGAAGAAAGAGATTTGCTTTTTTCGATAGCTGTAAGAATTTCAGGTTTTTTAACTCAAAAAAATGATGAGAAAAAAGCTTTGGAGAATGAAAAGCTTTACCAGTCGTTTCTATATTCATCGCCTGATATTGTTACAATTGCCGATCTGCAGGGAAATATTATTTTCTCATCGCTTGCTCAAAAAATGTTTGGTTACCCCGAGGGATATAACTTTTCGGGGAAAAACATTCTTCAGTTTATTCATGCAACTGATCATGAAAAGGCAAAGTATAATATTGGGAAAATGTTTGGGGGAATTTTTAATGATTCAGAAGAATATACCGCAATTAAATATGATGGAACAAGTTTTCTGGTAGAAATAAATGGTGATTTTATCCGTAATGAAAATGGCCAGCCTGAAAAATTGATTTTTGTTACCCGGGATATTTCGAAGCGAAAAAAAATAGAACAAAAACTGGTTGAAAGTGAAGAAAAATACCGCAATTTGGTTGAAACCATTAACGACGTTTTATTCGAAACAACCATTGACGGCACTATAAAATACATCAGCCCTTCGGTAGTAAAACTATTTGGATACGAAGCTGGTGAAATTATCGGTAGAAATCAGTTTGAATTTATGCACCCCGACGATATTCCGATGGTGGTAGATGCATGGACTAAAGTTGACACTGTAATCTACCCATTCCTCGATATCAGGTATTTTGTAAAAGATGGCAGTATTAAATATGTGCGTTCATCATTTAATCCCATTTACACTGGTGATAAAATTACAGGTGGAAGCGGATTACTTATCGACATTACCGAACAAAAACTGGCAGAGGAAAAATTAATAAAAAGTGAAGAAAGATACAGAAACATAGTTGAAACCATCAACGATGTGGTTTTTGAAGTTGATATAAATGGTAAAGTTCTGTATGTAAGTCCATCGGTTGAAAAGATTTCGGGGTACCCGTTCGGTGAAATTATTGGTAAACATATTGTCGAGTTTGCCCATCCTGACAGTGTAAACGATCTTATTGTTTCGTTACAAGATGCTGCGTTTAAAGAAGATACCTATTATGAGTTTAAATTACTCAGAAAAGATGGTTTAATGCGCTGGGTCAGGGTTTCAGTAATCCCTGTATTTAATGATGGAAACTTAACCGGATTTTTCGGTTCGCTGAATAACATTACCGAGATTAAAGAAATTGAACTGGAACTTAGAAGAAAAGAAGCACAGCACAATGAAGCACAAAAACTGGCTAAACTTGGTCACTGGGAAATGGATTTGGTTAATAATACTGCGAATTGGTCAGAAGAGGTGTTTCGTATTTTTAATCTGGATTCAACAGAATTTAATGTAAGTTTCGAATCTTTTATCGAAAGAGTGCATCCCGAAGACCAGGAAATGGTTAAAAACTCTTATCTGGCATCACTTTCAACCAACAAACCACAGGATATAATACATCGCATTTTATTGGATACCGGCGAAATTAAATTTGTAAATGAGCGATATTTTTCGGTGTTCAATGAAAACGGTATAGCCATCAGTTCAAGAGGTACTGTTATGGATATAACCGAACAATACTTTGCGGAAAAAGAGCTTCGAATGTTTAAAAAGGCAGCTGATGCTGCCAGTTATGGTATTGCAATAAACAAACTCGACGGAGAATTGATTTATGTGAATGAGGCCTGGGCGAAAATGCATGGTTATGAAATTGAGGAACTGATTGGTAAGAATCTTTCAATCGGACATAACGAAGGGCAAATAAAAGAAGTATTTGAAGCAATCGACGAATTATTGGCCACGGGTAAAATGGTTTCAAAAGAGTTGTGGCACACCAGAAAGGATGGCACAGAATTTCCAACCCTAATGAATTCAAACATTATAACCGATAAGGAAAATCATCCTCAGTTTATGTCGGCAACAGCAATTGATATCACCGAACTCAAAAATGCACAAAACGAAATTGCCAAAAGCGAATTCAGGTATCGGGCAATTTTCGAAAATATTCAGGATATTTATTATGAAAATTTGATGGATGGAACAATTACAGAGATTAGTCCATCGGTTTATATTATTTCAAATGGACAATTCACAAGAGAAAAACTGTTAGGTACTTCAGTTTTTAATTTGTATGCCAACTCAGTAGATCGGGAAAAGCTTTCGGCTGATTTATTCAAAAATGGTAAGATCACCGACTATGAAATTGAACTGTCGAACGCGGATTTGTCAACTATTCCGGTTTCAATTTCAGCAAGCCTGATACTTGATGAAAATAAACAGCCATTAAAAGTTGTTGGCAGCATCCGTGATATCTCTGAACGTAAAATTGCAGAAGAAAAATTAAAACAAAGCGAATTCAGGTACCGCACAATTTTCGAAAATATTCAGGATACCTATTACGAAACATCAATTGACGGGATTGTAATTGAAGTAAGTCCAACTATTGAAATACTTTCAAAAGGACAATATAAAAGGGAAGAATTAATCGGCCAATCGGTTTATCAAATCTACTCAGACCCTGGTATCAGGAAAAAACTGATTGAAAGAATAAGCAAAACAGGTAAAGTTCCGGATTTTGAACTTGAATTAAAAAACAAGGATTTTACTGTTACCCCGGTTTCAGTTTCGGCAACAATGATTTTTGACGAGAATAAACAACCGGTAAAAATCAGCGGAAGTATCCGCGATATAAGCGAACGTAAAATTGCTGAGGAAAAAGTACTGAAAAGTGAATTGAAGTATCGTTCGTTTTTCGAAAATATGCAGGATACTTATTACGAAGCTACTTTAGGGGGTATTCTTTTAGAAATCAGTCCTTCAGTTGAAATATTATCAAAAGGTTTATATAAAAGGGAAGATTTGATTGGTAAATCCTTAATTGAAATTTATAGTAGCCCCGAAGAGAGAGAAAAATTTTATGAACAGATATTAAAGTTTGGAAAAGTAAGTGACTATGAAATAATGCTGAAAAACAGGGATAACTCAATTGTTCCGGTTGCAATTACTTCATTAATATTATACGACTACCTGGGGCAGCCTGAAAAAATTATCGGGAATATTCGTGATATATCTGAACGTAAAATCGCAGAAGAAAAAATAAGGCAAAGCGAAGAAAAATACCGATCGATGTTCAGAAATAACAAATCGGTTATTTTAATTCTTGATCTGGAATCGGGTAATATAGTTGATGCCAATACTGCAGCTGCTGAGTACTATGGATGGCCAGTAGATGCATTGTGTACAAAAAATATTTCGGAAATCAATACTGTCAGTAACAATGAAATCAGGAGTAATCTGGTTAAGGTAAAATCAAATAAAAGTTTATATTTCAATTTTAAACATCGGCTGGCCAATGGTGAAATAAGGGATGTGGAAGTTTTTTCAGGACCCATTCAAGATGGCGACAAAACCTATTTATATTCAATAATTCACGATATAACCGACAGAAAAAGAGCAGAAGAGGCGCTGATAGAAAGCGAAAAGAATCTGAATAACTCCCAACAGATGGCAAAAATGGGTAGCTGGCAATATAATGTTATTACCGGTGATTTAAAATGGTCGGAAAACTACTATGCATTGCTCGGAATCGGTCCGTCAATACCTCCTCTCACATTAACAGAGATTAAGCAAATAATTCACCCGGACGACAGGGATTTGTTTGAACAAAAAATTGTCGAGATTAATAAAACAGGAAAAATTGCGACACTTTATTTCAGGTTAATCAAAACAGATGGTGAGCTGAAATGGATTCAGGCAAACATGGCTCCGATTTATGATGCCAATAACCGGTTAATCGAAATAAAAGGAATCAGTATTGATATTACCGATAAAAAGGAGAATGAGGAAAAACTGCAAAGCCAGAAAGATAAATTGCAGGCAGTGATAAAAGCCGTTCCCGACCTCATGTTTATCATCGATAAAAACGGAAAGTACCTTGAGTATTTTTTTTCAGACGAAAACTTGCTGGCCATACCCCGTGAAAATATAATAGGGAAAAACATAAGTGAACTGTTTGCTGCGGAACAGGCTGATTTGCACATGATGAATATTGGTAAATGTCTGGAAACAAATGCCATTGTTGAATATGAGTATTCAATGCTTTTACATAGTATGACCAGGTATTTTGAATTGCGGATTATTCCTATGCCAAACGATACTGTTCTTACATTTATCAGGGATATTACGGAAAGAAAAAAAATTGAAAAGGAAATACTTTCTCTAAATCAAAATCTTGAAAATAAGGTTGAGGAAAGAACAAAGGAATTAGCCGATAAAACCCGCGAACTGGAGAATTTCTTCAGTGTTTCGCTCGATTTGCTTTGTATAACCGACTTAGATGGAAAATTTATAAAAGTAAATAAGGCATGGGAAGATATTCTGGGTTATTCGGTAGCAGAACTTAATAACTTCCGGTACCTCGATTTTGTGCACCCTGATGATTTACAGGCTGCTTACAATGCGATGGGAACGTTAAAAAATAATGGAAAGGTGTTGGAATTTATTAACCGTTATCATACAAAATCAGGCGATTTCAGGTATATCGAATGGCACAGCGTACCGGTTGGTGAAACGGTTTATTCAGCAGCCCGCGATGTTACCGAAAATAAATTCAGGACCGATTTTCAATACGAACTTTTGCAGCTATCATCAAAGTTAACCGGAATTCCGCTGGCAGAAATTCAACCATCCATTAACAGGGCATTACAGCAGATAGGTAAATTTCTGGAAGCCGACAGGGCATACATTTTCGAGTTTACAACTGATTTGGCAATAATGGACAACACTTTTGAATGGAACAGTGCTGATATTCCACCTGAAATAGATAACTGGAAAAATATCAACACCGATACTTTCCCCAATTGGATGAGCGATTTTAAGAACAAAAAGAATATTGTTATTCCATCAGTTGAAAATCTTCCTGAAGAATGGTTAAACGAAACACAGGATGTTTTAAATCAGTCGTTAAAATCGTTTATATTAATTCCACTTTTTATTGAAGACCAACTTATCGGATTTACAGGACTTGATTACATAAAAAAAACAAATGATTTTTCTGAATCAGAAATCAGTATCCTGAAACTTTGGAGTACCATGCTTTCCGGATTAATAAATAATTATCGGGTTGAAGTTTTACTTGAGGAAACAATGCAAAATTTCCAGACTTTTTTTAACACAACCGATGATTTCTTATTTGTTATTGACGAAAACGGAAATATCATTCATACCAACGAAACTGTAAAAAGACGACTGGGTTACAGTGATAATGAATTAAATGGCCAATCTGTTTTATCTGTTCATCCTGAGAATCGAAGAGAAGAGGCAAGGGAAATAATGATGGAGATGTTACAGGGAACATCAGAAAACTGTCCGGTGCCTGTAGTTGACAGATGGGGGAAGGAGATTGAAGTTGAAACCCGCGTTAAAAAGGGAACATGGAATGGCAAACCTGCCATTTTTGGTGTTACAAAAGACATCTCTCAAATTAAGCTATCCGAAGAAAAATTTTCAATGGCATTTCATACCAATACTTCATTGATGACAATTTCAAATATCAATGATTCAAGGTTTATTGAAGTAAATAATACCTTTTTACATATTTTGGATTTCACCCGGGAAGAAGTAATAGGTAAAACTGGTATAGAGTTACAAATTTTCCCGGATCTGCCTGCGATTCTTAAATTTAGTGAAATTCTAAAACAAAACGAAAGTGTTCACGATTACGAACTTCGTGTCAGAACAAAGTCAGGAGAAGAAAGAATTGGGTTGTTTTCAGTCGATGTTATAATTATTGGCAATGGTAAAAAGCACCTAACTACCATGGTTGATATTACAGACCGGAAAAAGATGGAAAAAGACCTGGTTAATGCAAGAAATGAAGCGGAAAAAGCCAATATGGCCAAAAGTGAGTTTCTATCGCGTATGAGCCACGAATTGCGAACTCCAATGAATTCAATCCTGGGTTTTGCGCAACTACTCGAAATGGGGGCATTAAATGAAAAACAGGAAAGGGGAGTGAATCATATTTTAAAAAGTGGCAAGTATTTGCTGAATATGATTAACGAAGTGCTTGAACTATCGCGCATTGAATTGGGTAATTTGTCATTGTCCATCGAGCCGGTGGCGGTTAATTCTGTGGTTTCCGAAATAATGGATTTTGCACGACCTCAATCGGAACAGAAGAATATTGCTATTTTGAATAAATCAATATCGCACGAGGTAATTATTTATGCCGATAAACAAAAACTGAAACAGATACTTTTAAACCTGTTGATAAATGCAATAAAATACAGTAACGAGAATGAAAAAGTTGAAATAAGAACCGAAATCAAAAAAGCCAAAAACAAATCCGGTGAATGGGTTCGAATATCAGTAACAGATTCCGGAACAGGAATTTCTGAAGAAAATATAAAGAAACTGTTTAGTCCGTTTGAAAGGCTGGGCGCTGAAAAAACCAAAATAGAAGGAACCGGTCTGGGACTTGCAGTTTCAAAAAAACTGACTGAAGCAATGGACGGAAAAATTGGCGTGGATAGTGAATTGGATAAGGGAAGTGTTTTCTGGGTGGAATTTCCATTGATTCAGAAAATGAAAAATAAATCGATAGCAACCGAATCGACAATTGAAACAAACCTTTTTAGAAGAGATGTTACAGGTACCGTTTTGTATGTTGAAGACAATGAATCGAATATTGATTTGGTTGAGCAGGTTTTATCTGAAAACAGGCCATCGGTAAAACTGTTTCATGAAGCAGATGGCAGCAATGCAATTAATGTGGCGTTAACTGCAATGCCCGATTTGATATTACTAGACCTTAATTTACCCGGCATGCAAGGTTCCGAAATACTGGAAGAAGTAATGAATGACGATGACCTGAAAAATATACCGGTAGTTATTGTAAGTGCCAATGCAATGCCACAACAAATTAAAGACCTGCTAAAAATGGGTGCGCGAAACTATCTTACCAAACCCATAAACATTGCACAGTTTTTAAACGTAACAGATCAATATCTCACCAAATAGTCAAAAACTTAAAAACAAAAATCATGGTTGCAAATTATCTGAGCAATTCAAGAATTCTTATTGTTGATGACACCGCAGCTAATGTTGAAGTACTCGAATCGCTGCTTATACTCGAGGGTTATGAAAATATAGCAACTACTACTGATTCGAGGGAAGTACTCGAATTGTACCTGAAATTTGAACCCGACCTTATTTTACTCGATTTAATGATGCCTTATATGTCGGGATTCGAAGTAATGGAGCAACTTTCGAGGTTGTTAAACGAACAGATTTATTTGCCAATTCTTGTTTTAACCGCCGATGCCTCCGATGCTATAAAAAAGAAAGCTCTTTCAGCGGGAGCTTCCGATTTTCTGTCAAAACCCATCGACCTGATGGAAGTAAGCTTGCGAATAAAAAACCTGCTTTACACCAACTATTTATATTCGCAGGTACGCAACCAAAACATGGTTTTGGAAGATAAAGTAAAGGAACGTACAAAAGAACTCGAATCGAAAAACGAGCAGTTAATAATTGCCCTGGAAAAAGCCGATGCCGCAAACCGGCTAAAACAAGCCTTTTTAAACAATATTTCGCACGAAATAAGAACACCACTCAACGGAATAATTGGTTTTCGAAATTTGCTGACTGATAATTCGGTAAGTGTAGAGGAAAAAGTGGATTATCTTGAAATAATGCAGGAAAGCAGCACCCGCTTAATAAACACAATTACCCGTTTTCTCGATATTTCTTTATTAAATTCAGGGAATATGGAGTTGTTTCTGGCCGATGCAATCCCTGAATTGGTTATTTACAGCGCTTACGAAAAATACCATTCGGTATGCGCGAAAAAGGAAATTGAACTGGAAATAAGTTCTGAAAATTTACCGGAAGATATTATTGTTTCTACCGATGAACATAAACTTTTAAAAGTATTTGACAACCTCCTTGAAAATGCCATAAAATTTACTTCAGGTGGAAAAATAGTGATTGGTGGCGAAATGTTTAAAAACGAAATTGTATTTTTTGTAAAAGACAAAGGAATGGGTATTTCGCCCGATTTTAAGGACAGAATTTTCATGAGTTTTAACCAGGCCGATGAAGAAATAAACAAGGAATTTGAAGGCCTTGGTTTGGGACTCAGTATTTCGAAAGGATTGGTTGAATTATTGGGTGGAAGAATTTGGTATAATTCAGCTCCGGGCGAAGGAACCGAGTTTTATTTCTCAATACCACTGATTAGGAATGAACCCCTAAATGTTAAAAGGGAATTAAATGTAAATGTAAATGTAAATGTAAATGCGGATACTCAATTTCCAAAAGTTCTGATTGTTGAAGACGATGAAACCAATTATTATATTTTGTATTTCTATTTTTTCAATTCAAATCTTGAACTACTTTGGGCAAGCGACGGAATAGAAGCCCTTAATCTATATAAGGAAAATCCTGATATAGCAATTGTGTTGATGGATTTAAAATTGCCACATCTCGATGGATTTAAAGCTACCAGCGAAATAAAATCAATAAACAATCAGGTACCTGTTATTGCCATAACTTCCTATTCGGGAATCGAACAACGGCAAATGGCAATAAACGCCGGGTGCGATGATGTTATTGTAAAACCTGTGAATAAAACTGTTTTATTTGAAAAGTTATCGAAATACATTACCATTAAAAGTAAATAAACAGTCAGTAACTTTAATGGGTTTATAATTAACTGTTTTACTAGATACTTTCAACAAAAGTTGTATTTCAAAATAAACGACATTTGGTTTAACCCGCTGTCAAATATGTTTTTTCTGATTTTTTAAAATCTTTGGGCACTTTAATCTTTCTTCAGGTTAAATTTGCAGAAATTTTTTGTACGGCAGTTGATATTTTTTTACAGCTTGCAATACAAATAATTTTTCATTTGCGTTTTATCAGGTAAATAACGAATAAGGATATGGATTTTCGCAATTTCAGTTTTGCTTTCATTTTTATTATCACAAATCTTTACTTTCTGCTCCCGTTGAATGCACAAACAGGTATCGAACCTAAATTGGTATTTGATGGTAACATTGGCAGCGACAGGATTATTCTTGTTGCAGAAACCGAAGATCAGTTTTTTATGAAAGGTTATTATGTTTTAAACCGTGGAAAAGCAGTTGAAGAAACACACCCTTTTTCCATCGATTATTCGGGCAAAAAACCATTTATGCAGTCCGACCTTTTTGTTGGCCCGATAAAGGAGGTTTTCAAAGATTCAACGGTGTGGAGCGGCACAATGAAACTGCTGAACAAGAAAAAACGTTTTCTGTTTTTTAGTCCCAAAGCAACATTCGATTTGGCTTTGCGGCCTGTTGTTGATGTAAAACCTACTGAAAGATATCAAAATGAAGTTTTTGAAAACATCGAAGTTAAAAGCGACATTTTGTATGGAAAGGCAAATGGCTACTGGACCCGCTCTCCCTATTCCGACGACCCTTATGTTGTAACGCTTGGCAAGGGAATGATAAAAACATTTAAGGACAGTGAGTTGCTCGATTTAAAACTCGACCTCTATTTTTCAAGAACCGATTTGTTGAAAACGCGTCCTGTTGTAATGTTGATACATGGTGGAGCTTTTTATATCGGTAACAAGGAATCGGTTTGTGAGCAGGCTCTGGCAATGGCATTGGCAAAAAGAGGTTATTTTGTTGCTTCAATCGATTACCGGATGGGTTTTAAACCCACTCCATCGGATATTGAAATGAGTGCTTACCGTGCCATTCAGGATGCTCATGCAGCATTGCGGTATTTGTCGTTCCACTCAAAAGGAATTGGTATCGACCCAAACCAGGTTTATGTTGGCGGAACCAGCGCCGGTGCGGTTGCTTCGTTGAATGTTGCCTTTATGAAAAATGATGAACGTCCTGAAAGAATTCTTGATTATGAAAAAAAAGGATTGGTTTCAAAAATTGAAGAATCGGGAAACCGTTTTACTGAAACCTTTACCATAAAAGCTGTTGCCAATATGTGGGGCGCTGTTTCTGATTTGAATATTATTGACCCTGATGAAAAAATCCCGGTTTTATCCATTCACGGCACCAACGACGATATTGTTCCGTTTGAACACGATTTTCCATTCAGGAATTCATTGATGGTGAACCGAATGATTATGGATAAAATGTATGGTTCAAAACCTGTGCATGACAGGCTGAATAGTCTGGGAATCCGCAACAAACTGGTTGTACTTCCCGGCCTTGGGCACGAACCCCAGCTTGAAACCTGGAACAAACTAAATAATTACATCGATACATTAATTCATCACACAACTAAATTCTTTTACGAAGAAACTGCCCCGTGGGTATTTTTACCAGTTAACCAGCTCACGGTAAATGCCAATTCCCCTTTAAAATCAATTTATTACGAAGTTTCCAATGGAACAGCTGTTGAAGTTTCGGCAGTGGGCGGTGTAAAAGCCAACAGTAATCCGGCCGATGCAACAATAATCTGGTTTGATAAAGCTGAAAACAGAAAGTTGAAAATACTTTCTACCAATAAATTTGAAGCCTGGAGTTTAAAGGAGTTCCCGGTACAGATGGTGAAGTTTTAAATATTTGCAAATAATTCTGTTAGGAGTTTTTAGTCATGCTATGACTCGAACCTAAATTGAGCGATAGGATAAAAAAAACAAGAGATGATTTTAGTATTTGATTAGTTATCAGTATCTTAATGGTGCTAAATAAAAAATCAACTTTCACTAATCAAGTGAATATAAAAGCATCTCTTATGGATACTAAA
>JBGSRA010000165.1:0-2044 GCA_041737765.1 Draconibacterium sp.
TTAGTATCCATAAGAGATGCTTTTATATTCACTTGATTAGTGAAAGTTGATTTTTTATTTAGCACCATTAAGATACTGATAACTAATCAAATACTAAAATCATCTCTTGTTTTTTTTATCCTATCGCTCAATTTAGGTTTGAGTCATACGATGAATAACCGAAGAATTTCCTCCACTTTCTCTTCCATCGGTAAATGCCCGTTTATCCAGTGAATTTTTGTTCCTCGTTTTTCCATTCCCCGAAACCAGGTCATTTGTCGTTTGGCAAACTGGTGGATGGCAATTTCCAACTGACGGAACATTTCGTCGTAAGAAAGTTCACCTGTCAGATGTAAAGTCAGGTATTTATATTCAAGCCCGTAATATATCAGTTGTTCAGGTGTTAATCCTGAATCGAGTAATTTTTGTACCTCATCGAGCATTCCTTCCTCCAGCCGCTGTTTCAGTCGGGCAGTAATTCTTTGCCGGCGCAAATCACGGTCGAAATCAATACCTATATTCAAACTGTTTATTTCGGGAAACGAGGAATCGAACTGTGGGTTTTCAGCATAATATTTTTCGATTTCGATGGCACGAATTGCGCGACGGTCGGTTTCAACATCGGTGTGGTTGTGGAGTTTTGGTTTCAGGTTTTTCAGAATTTCGGTTAACTCTACCAGCGTTTTACCTTCAAGTTCTTTTCGCAACTCTTTGTTTGGCGGAACCTCGATTAACCGATAATTTTTTAAAACAGCTTCAATGTACAAACCACTTCCACCACACAAAACCGGGAACTTATTTCGTGACCTGATTTCTTCAAAAACCTGAATAAAATCGGTTTGAAACCGAAACACATTGTAATGAACTCCTGCATTTTCAATGTCAACCAAATGAGATGGAATTTCAACGCCATCAACAAAATAATCGGCATAATCTTTCCCTGTTCCCAAATCCATTCCACGGTAAATCTGGCGCGAGTCGGCTGAAATAACTTCTCCGTTTAACCTTGAGGCTAAATAAGCGGCCAAACCCGTCTTTCCGGTTGCTGTTGGGCCAAGTATGGTAATAAGATTGTATTTCATTTTAAATTTTCCGAATTCAAATTAAACAATAATTCTACTTTCTGCTTTCACATTGTCCTGTTTCATTTTTAATTTTTAATTTTCCCTTTTAAATTGAAAGATGATAAAAGAAGCTTGTGTTGAAACTTTGGAAGAAGCCTTTTGGGCTGAAAAGCTTGGCGCTAACCGCATTGAACTTTGCTCTGATTTGGCAAACGATGGTTTAACTCCTTCCGTTGAACTAATGCAAAAAACATGTTCATCTCTCAAAATTCCTGTAATGGTGATGATTCGTCCACGAGCCGGGAACTTTGTTTATTCTGAAAATGAAATCGTCCAAATGAAACATGAAATCGACCTTGCAAAAAATGCCGGTGCTTTCGGAGTTGTTTTTGGATTGCTCACTTCTGAAAATAATATTGATAAAAAAAACACAAGAATTCTGGCAGAATATGCACACCCACTACCAGTTACTTTTCATAAGGCAATTGATGAACTTGAAAATCCTGTAGAAGGTGTTTCGGTTTTAAAAGAAATTAATGGGATAAAACGCATTCTGACATCAGGAGGAAAACCAACTGCGATGGAAGGCCAGGAAATAATTCGTAAAATGATTGAAGTTGCCGGAGAACAGCTCATTATTTTAGTAGCAGGAAAGGTTTTAGATTCGAATGTGGAAGAAATTCAGAAATTGACAGGTGCAATGGAATTTCATGGGCGACGGATTGTTGGAGAACTGAGCCTCTTCAAGACCTCCCCCGAAGTGTAAGGTAAAAGAAAATGTTATATTGAATTTAGATACTAACTTTTTAAACTTTCCTCCTTTGGAGGAAATCCCGAAGGGAAAGGAGGTCACAATGAAAAAATTAAAATGGGGTATCCGATCATTACCCGTGATTTTCATTAATAATTTTTTCATATGATATTGGAGCCATTATTACTGCCTGTTCAACTAATCGTAAAAAGAGGAGTCCTCTACTCTTTGATGTCCTCCTATTATATCT
>JBGSRA010000166.1:0-27742 GCA_041737765.1 Draconibacterium sp.
CTCTGCCGCGAACCCAGCCCCTGCCAACTGCAAACACCACAAAAGCCTTGTCATTCCGAGCAAAGCGAGGAATCTCATCAAAGTTTACCGGACAGTAGTGGATGTAACTAAATTATTTCCCGGTACCGGTCAGCATTACTTTAATGGTTTTTAATACTAATATCATATCCTGAGATAAAGACCATTTATCAATGTATTCCATATCCAACTTCATCCATTCCTCAAATGGAATATTATTTCTTCCCGAAACCTGCCAGGTACAGGTAATACCCGGTTTCATGCTCAATCTTCGTTTTTGCCACCGTTGATACTTTTCTACCTCAGAAGGAATTGGTGGTCGTGGACCTACTACCGACATCTCGCCCCGCAACACATTAAAGAACTGTGGAAGTTCATCAAGCGAAGTTTTTCTCAGAAACCAACCTACCCGGGTTACACGTGGATCTGATGTGATTTTGAATACAGGTCCATTCATCTCATTTAAACCCAGCAGCGAAGCTTGAAGCCTTTCTGCATTGGCTACCATTGTACGAAATTTGAATATAGGAAAACTCCTGCCATTTAATCCAACCCTTTCCTGCTTAAAAAAAACAGAACCTCCGTCTTCAAGTTTTATAGCTACCGCAATAATCAGAAGTACAGGAGAAATCAACATGATTACAGTAAAACTGAAAAAGAAGTCAAAAGCGCTTTTCATTTTCAACCCCATATAATCATCCGGGGTATTTTTATAGGTAATAAATGGTATTTGCTCAAAAAGGGAAAAACCAGGTACTCCCGAACTTGTTTCATGTTCTTTGGAAACATTTCCGTCATAATGGTGAAAAGTAATACCGACTTCAGCACAATCTGAAATAAAACGTGAAATTTCATTCTGGTTGTTATCTGTCTTACAATAAATCACTTCATCAATAGTTTCCTCATTTAATACTTCTTCCAGCCTTTTGTTTTCGGCTATAATTTTAAACTGTTCTTTATATTTTGACTCTGTATTCCTGCAATTGGTCATAATTCCCTTTATGTTGTAACGCCAATCTTTAGTGTTAATAAATTTTTCGATGCACGCTGTTGAACCTTCATCTGCTATTACCAATATCTGTCTGATACCATTTCCACGTCCTCCAACAAAGCGCATAACAGGGTAAAATGATTTTTTATAAACAACAAGTACAAATAAATTTGATACACCAAATAAGAATAAGTTCTCTTTTCCCAAAGTTGAAACAGGAGAGATTAAATTGAGGACAAAAAGAATCCAAATCCCTATTACAATTATTATCAAATAGGAGATAAACTGTTTTTTACTACTTGTAAGAATTATTTTCCCCAATCCAAATTGACGGAGCAACAAAAACCACGTGATCGCAATCATAATCAATGGGAATATGAGCTCATTTTTTGATTCTATTTGGATTTCATTAGGATTTGTCTGAATCCACCAAACTGCAATAAAACACACCAGACTAAGCGCAACCTGAATGATTAAACTAATCTTTCCCAGTGTATATTCTCGGTTTTTTAACATAAACTAAACTATTTTGAATTTGAAACACCGAACTTCGTATTATGTTTTTAAAACATTTTTTTAATTCGTAGTAAAATTACGCCTATTTAAACTATTGATTGTTATAAAACTTTTAAGAAGTTTTATATAATTCACACTTTTATCGGGGTACTTTCAGTGTTTTGTTTGAAACCAGAGGCCATCGGTCAGCGTTGAGCCAAGGATTCCATCTTTTTGAAAGATGGAATCCTACTTTCCCATAAGAACCAACCCGTCTGAGTATAAATGTCAGTATTCCGGGAAAAGTATTTCTTGCTCCGGCAAAATACATTCTTGCTCCGGGAAAAAGGTTTCTTGCTCCGGTAAAATGGTTTTTGGTTCCGCTATTAGTATTTAAACAAATTTATATCTGCAAAAACCTCATTCTCGCATTCATGCAATCATGCATTCAAGCATTCACGGATTATAGCTCATCCCACCTTTGCCCCTTGCCCTTTGTTCTTCGCCCTTTGCCCTTTGCTCCCTGCCCTTTGCCCTTTGCCCTTTGCTCCTTGCCCTCCCCCCGAAAAGTGTGAATTTTGCAATATTTTCAAAAAATTATGTAACACAAAAGTGTGTTGTACACATTACATTTCGCATTTACTAAAAAAAGTTAATACATCAAAAACTCTTTGTGCAATAAACAGTATATAAAATTGGGTTTTCACTTGAATAGGATTGCTTATATTTACATCAAATAAAAACAGTTGAAGACAAAAAAAACAGAACCGGTAATTTCAGTAAAAGAAATAAAAGAAACTACAAACGCGGACCAAAGTAAGTTTCCGATAGTAGGTATCGGCGCTTCTGCAGGTGGACTGGAGGCGTTGGAACAGTTTCTTGGGAATGTGCCCGAAAATAGTGGAATGGCGTATGTGGTTATTCAACATTTGGATCCTACCCAAAAAGGTATGCTTCCTGAACTTCTTCAGCGAATTACAAAAATAAAGGTTTTTCAGGTGAAAGACCGTATGAAGGTGAAGCCCGACTGTGTTTATGTAATTCCACCAAACACCAGTATGTCGGTTTTTAAAGGGGTGCTTCACCTGTTCGATCCCGTTGAAGTCCGAGGGATGCGACTGCCGATTGATTATTTTTTGAGGTCTCTGGCCGACGATCAAAATGAGTTTGCCATCGGAATTATTCTTTCGGGAATGGGCTCCGACGGCAGCAGCGGGATTAAGGCCGTTAAGGAACATAACGGAATTGTACTGGTGCAGGAACCTGAAACTGCCAAATACGACAGTATGCCGCGAAATGCAATCGATTCAGGTCTGGTTGATATAGTTGCTCCAGCCGACAATCTGTATTTAAAACTAATTACATTTCTGAAGCATATTCCGGTTGTTAAATCAAAACTCGATATTGAAGTTAAAGACAAAAGCGCTTTCGAAAAAATAATTATTTTACTTCGAACGAATACAGGAAACGATTTTTCGCTGTATAAAAAGAATACTGTTTATCGCCGCATCGAAAGACGAATGGGGATTCACAAAATTGACGACATCTATTCATACGTTCACTTTTTACAGGACAATCCCAAGGAAGTGCACATCCTTTTCAAGGAGTTATTGATTGGCGTAACCAGTTTTTTTCGCGATTCGCCGGTTTGGGAAAAACTGAAGGAAAAGGTGATTCCATCTCTCATTGATAAACTAAAAACCAGCTCTACTTTAAGAGCCTGGGTGCCGGGGTGTTCTACCGGAGAAGAGGCATATTCGCTGGCTATAATTTTTAAAGAAGTACTCGAAAAAGTGAAACCCAACGAAGGTTATTCGTTACAGATATTTGCATCCGATCTTGATAGCGATGCCATAGATACCGCCCGGAAAGGATTGTTTTCGGCTAATATTGCAACCGATGTATCGCCAAAACGATTGAGCCGGTTCTTCACAAAAACAGAGGATGGTTATCGAATTAATACTGAAATCAGGGAAACAATTGTGTTTGCCCAGCACAATATAATTATGCACCCGCCCTTTACCAACATCGATATTATTTCGTGCCGTAACCTGCTCATTTACATGGATACCGAGTTACAAAGAAAATTACTTGGATTATTTTATTACAGTCTGAATCCTGATGGTATTTTGCTCCTGGGAACTTCAGAAACACTCGGGATACAAAGTCATCTTTTTGAACAGGTAAATTCAGGAATGAAAATTTACAAACGATCTGTTTCAGGTAATATCCCCGATCAGTTCGATTTTTCATCATCATTTTCGCGACCAAAAATGGTCAATATTGAAAACAGAATACCTGATAAAACAATTATGAATATTCAAACTCTTGCCGATCAACTGCTGTTACAGCAATATTCTCCTGCTGGTGTGCTGGTAAACGAAAACGGTGACATTCTATACATCAGCGGACGCACCGGAAAATACCTTGAACCCGCCGTGGGCAAAGCAAACCTGAATATTTTTGCTATGTTGCGACCCGGTTTTCAGAACGATTTTGCAATGGCTTTTCGCAAAGCTGTAGTGAAAAAAGAATCTGTGGTATTACATCACGTTAAAATAGGCACGAATGGTGGTTCTTTATTGATAAATGTTAACATTCACTGGATTAACAAGCCCGAAACTCTATACGGTAATTTAATGATAATTTTTACCGATTCACCACCGGCAAGCCCGGATACAGCTGTAAAGAAAAAGGGGAAAAATCCGGTAAGCGAGAGAGAACAGGAACTTGAAGTAGAGTTGCAACATGCCCGCGAAGAGATGCAGAATATTTTGGAAGAAATGCAGACCTCGCAGGAAGAACTGAAATCGACCAACGAAGAGTTGCAGTCAACCAACGAAGAACTGCAATCAACAAATGAAGAGCTTACCACATCGAAAGAAGAAATGCAAAGTCTGAATGAAGAACTTCAGACCGTAAATGCTGAATTGCAATCGAAAGTAGATGAATTTTCGAGGGTAAACAACGACATGAAAAACCTGCTCAACAGCACTGATATTGCCACTTTGTTTCTCGATAAAGAGTTGAATATCCGCCGTTTTACCAACCAGGCAACAAAAATTTTTAAACTCATAAAAAGCGATATCGGGCGGCCTTTCACCGACCAGGTTTCGAACCTGATTTACCCTGAACTGGCTGACGACGCGCTAGAAGTATTGAGAACACTGATATTTATTGAAAAAAAGATTCCGGCTAAAGACGGGCGCTGGTTTTCAATTAAAATTATGCCCTACCGTACTTTCGATGACCGGATTGACGGACTGGTAATCACTTTTATCGATATCTCAGATTCGAAGCAGGCAGAAGAAAAGTTAAACGAAACTTTACAGGGATTTAGCCTGTTTTTAAATTCATCAACAGATGTAATCGTCAAATTGTCAGCCAATTGGAAAATACTCGAATTTAATTCAATAGCTGAAAAATATTTTGGAAAAAAACGGGAAGATGTGGTAAATCAAAATTATTTTGAACTATTTATTCCTGAAACCCTGCGGAAAAAGACAGAAAAAGGGTTGAAAAATATTTTGGAACTAACAAAAAACGACAAAATTAAAATGAAGGTAATTTCAGCCAATGATAAAGGTACGGAGATGGAATGGTCGGTTAATATACTTTTCAATAACCTGCAAAAACCTTCAGGACTGATAATAACAACAAAAATATAACTACAATGATTAACGAAGAAATGGATTTTACCGATGCAAAAATGCTTCGGCTCAAAGCAGAAGAACAGCTTAAACAAAAACAAACAGATGCTGCAGGTGAGGAGAAAGAACCCGATTTGAAAAAACTACTGCACGAATTGCAGGTACACCAGATTGAACTTGAAATGCAGAACGAAGAACTGCGTCAGGCTTATGTTACAACAGAGACAGCCCTTAAAAAATATACCATGCTTTTCGATTTGGCTCCTGTTGGTTATTTCTCACTCGACCACGATGGTTCGATTACCGAACTGAATTTCACTGGCGCCGATATTCTGCGCGAAAGACGTTTTAGTTTAATTAATAGTAATTTCAAACTGTTTGTTTCAGAAGCATCAAGGCCCGTGTTTAATAACTTTTTCAGAAAGGTATTTAAAGGCAATGCCAAAGAAACCTGTGAAATACTGCTCGGTCATGATAATGAACCAATTTGTCTTGTTTATATGGAAGGCGTTGTTGCCGAAGATGATAAGAAATGTCTTTTATCAGTTATCGATATTTCAAAATTCAGACTTCAGAGTAAGGAATAATAAGAACCTGATGTGGTAATTTCCAATTTTAAATTCAATGTCGTGAGTTAACGCTGTCAAGTCTAAAAACGTTGACAGGTTAA
Source organism: Draconibacterium sp. (assembly GCA_041737765.1). GTDB lineage: Bacteria > Bacteroidota > Bacteroidia > Bacteroidales > Prolixibacteraceae > Draconibacterium. The sequence continues at coordinate 5,825 of JBGSRA010000166.1, forward strand.
ATTACTAAATCTACTATCTAACGACATTAATTTTTAATTTCTAATTTCTAATTCCCTATTTTCTTCCCCACAAATGTGTGAATAATGTAATTCTTATCAGTAATTGTGTAACATTTTCAGGTTATTCAGCAATTACATTTACCTGGTGAAAAATTACTCAACATTTTAAATTAGCTATTATGAAAACATTACAAACAAATGAACTTTCAAAGAACTACTTTATCGGAGTTTTAATGATAATTGTGATACTTTTTATGGCTTCCTGCGCCACAAGCGAATCTTTTTTGAATTCATCAGTTGTTCCGGGAGCTTCAGGCAAAGTAAAAGTTAAAAGAGACAAAAACCAGAATTATGTTATTGATCTGAAGGTAGCTGATCTTGCGGCTGTTGAAAGGCTGCAATCATCAAAACAAATGTATGTGGTTTGGATGGAAACTGAAAGAGGAAACTTTGAAAATCTTGGGCAGATGCAAACATCTACCGGTTTCCTGTCGAAACAGAGAACAGCATCTTTGGAAACTGTTTCTTCATTTAAACCTATCAGGTTTTTTATTACTGCCGAAAATGAAAAAAATGCGCGATACCCTGATCAGGAAACAATCTTAACAACAGATACATTTTACAAATAGGAGAATTGAATAAAAACGGATAGCATCGCTTTGAGCGATGCTATCCGCATTTTAAGAAAAGAATGCCATGCATTTCAACATAATTTAACAGGTGGTAAGTTCTTAAATTTCTAATTTTTAATTTTTAATTTCTAATTTTTTCTCCCAATGTGTGAATGATGTAAATCTTAAACTAAATTGTGTAACACTTTCAATCATCAACCGGGGTACATTTCGTTGAAATATTTTGATTGTAAATAGTTGAAAACGAATTTAACAAACATGAATCATTCACATTTTATTATTGCCGGACTATTAATACTCCTTTGGGGAATGATAACGTTTTCATTTAACTCTCCACCATTTGCACAAATACTGCTTCCCTTGGCCGGATTTATTGTATTCCTCCGAATTCTTTTTAATAAAAAAACAGATAAACAACAAATTAAAAACTAAAAATACCGTAATGAAAAAACAGATTTTAACTATTATTCTGGTACTTGCGACCAGTGTAATTTTCGCAGAAGCCCCGCTGGCAAAAGGCCAGACACAAATTAACTTTGGTGTTGGATTTTCTTCAGGGAGTATTCCAGTTTACCTGGGATTTGATTATGCAATACACAAAGATGTAACACTGGGTGCCGAGTTATCATGGCGCGGGTACGACGAGTATTACGATAAGCATGATTACCACCATTCGGTTTTGGGTATTTCAGGAAATGTAAATTATCATTTTAACACCGTACTGAATATTCCTTCCAACTGGGATTTATACGCCGGAATAAATGTTGGGTTCTATAATTGGAACTCCCCCGATGATTACCATGGAAATCATAATTCGGGGCTTGGACTTGGCGCACAGATTGGCGGCCGGTACTATTTCAACGACAAGATTGGAATTAACCTGGAATTTGGCGGAGGAAATGAATTTTCGCAGGGAAAGATTGGACTAACCATAAAAATTTAAAATAATGGAACCGAAATTTGATTTATACCATTGGGAGAATGTGAAAGGAAAACTTAAAAACCTTTATCCACAATTAACTGAAGCTGACTTGATTTGGCGACATGAATCAAAAGAAAACTTGTTTACGCTGATTGCTACCAAACTTGCCATATCGAAGAAAGCATTTACAGAAATTGTTGAATCGCTTTAATTTTTTCAATAAAAACAACAAAACAACAAAATGAAGAAAGTGCTAATAACACTCGATTACGATCCCAGTCCACATAAAGTGGCGGAAACAGGTTTTTCAATTGCCAAAACCTTGGGCTTTGGCATTACATTACAATATGTTGCCACAGATGAAATCTATTTTAAGCTGCTTGATATTGTCACGATTATGGGCATCTGCAGCCAAAGAAACAGTAGTGATGAAATACAAAAGATGGGAGGTGAACTAAAAGAGTTGTCGGTGCAGTTTCTTAATAAATCGAAGTTTCATCTTGGCGATGCTGACGTTCATACCTTATTAAAAGATGGTGATTCTAATGAAGCTGTTATAGAACTGGCAAAAAAAATAGAAGCTGATGTTATTGTTATTGTAATGGCTTTACATAGTCGCAAATGGGTATATAACAAAACTGTAGAAAGTATTGCAGAAAATGTATCACTAAATTCAAGCGTACCTGTTTTAATTATACCAATAAATAAAGAAAGCATTACTACTTTTTAGCATCATACAGGTCTGTGTTCATTTTATGCAATTGGATTATTTTTTACTCAGTGGATTTTAAAGTTTTAAAAAGATGAAAGCATATAATTTTTCAAAATCAGAATCAATGCCCGATTACGTGAATGAACGCGACGTATTTGGTTTGATAAAATCGAAGAAAATATCAATGACAGGGTTTAAATACATTGTAACAGATATGCTTGTGCCGAATTTAAATGTTGCGTATGCCGGACTTGGCATCAGGACTTTGGCAACATTCTTCGATATAATTATCATATTCAGCCTGATGCTGATTCCTGAGATATTATTCTTTTCCTTCAACTTCAGCGATATGGAATACAACAGTTTCCGGTTTTTAGTTGGAACAACTTTCTGGATTTTTTATCATGCAGCTTTCGATAGTTCAAACATGCAGGCAACTTTTGGGAAAAAGTTACTAAAACTAAAAATCATTGACTTAAATGGAAATAGAATAAGTTTTTTTAAGGCAATATTCAGAAGTCTGGTTGTAATCATTTCAATTGTACCAATCGGACTTGGAATATGGTATATGACAACCGATCCAAAAAAACGAAGCTGGCACGATTTGATATCAGGAACTTATGTAATAAAATCATAACCAGCGTTATACACGAACATTATCAATAAATCATCAAACAGTAAAACAATTTAAAATGGAATCAATAAAACAGTTAGGTATTTGGATGGATCATTCAACCGCGCATTTATTTGAATTGTCAGACAATGGAGTTGTAACAAATACAATTGAATTATCTCCTGCTGTTCCTGAACAGAAAGAAGAATTAGACGAAAGCCTGATGAACAATAAGGAGCAAAATCAACTTACCGATTACTTCCTGAATTTAAGTAAAGTAATCAAAGAGTATAACGAAGTGCTCCTGTTTGGTCCATCCAGTGCAAAAACAGAGTTGTTTAACAAGTTAAAAGAAGATATTCAATTCGATCAAATAAAAATTGATGTTCAACCCGGCGAAATAATGACCGATAATGAGCAGGAGGCTTTTGTCAAAAGGCATTTTGAAATCTGATAAACCCATTTAAATGGCTGGAATTAAGTCTAAAACCGTTGCAATAATTGTTGCCCATCCTGATGATGAAACGCTTTGGGCTGGGGGGACAATTCTGAGCCATCCGACATGGAGTTGTTTTATAGTTGCGCTCTGCAGAAAAAACGACCCTGATCGGGCACCCAGATTTTACAAAGCTTTAACGATACTTAAATCAGAAGGAATTATGGGTGATCTGGACGATGGACCAGACCAGGTTCCGTTGAATATAAAAGAAGTTGAGGAAGCTATTCTCAGCTTGTTACCACCGAAACATTTCGACTTAATAATATCACATAATCCATCGGGCGAATATACCCGGCACATCAGGCACGAAGAGGTTGGTGAGGCAGTGATTAACCTATGGAATTCGGACAAAATATTAACCAGCGAAATCAGGTTGTTTGCATACGAAGACGGTAATAAAACATATTATCCAAAGGCTATGCAAAATACAGCCATTTACCAACCATTGTCAAAACGTATATGGGATAGGAAATTCAGCATCATTACAAAAACATACGGATTTGACAATGAAAGCTGGGAAGCAAAAACCACTCCAGCGGCTGAAGCATTCTGGCATTTTACACATCCGTTTATTGCAAAAAAATGGCTGAATCAGTTAAAAAACGAAAATCAATAATTAAATATGAAACGACCATGAATAAACTTTATTCACTTAAAAGCAATATTACAATTTTCATGGGAGTTACATCGAATACCTTTAAAAATTAACAATAATAATGAGATGAAAGTACTGGTATTATACGACTATCCCCCTTCTCCCGGAGGACTTGCAACACAGGGAGATCTTTTGTACAGGGGACTTCTTGAATTGGGTGTTGATGCACACGCGGTTCATTACGAATCGGCACAGGAAAAAGAGTGGTATTATCGCTGGTTTGAGCCCGATGTTGTTGTGGGTGTAGGTTACTGGGGTCACACGCCTCAATTGATTCTCCACCCGCAACATTACGGTGTGCAGCCTGTTCCATGGCTGGTTGCCGATGGTTATATTGCCAACTACCAGGAAATTTTAAACGAACTTCCGCTGATTTTGGTAACCTCGAACTGGGTAAAGGAAATGTATGTTCGCGATGGAATTAACGCAGAAAATATTGAAGTTTTACCCGTTGGATGCGATACAGATTCATTTATTCCATATTCAAAAGACGATCCTAAAATATTAGCGGTTCGCGAAGCGCTGGGGATTACACCCGACCAGTTAATGATTTTAACTGTTGGTGGCGATGCTGCTTCGAAAGGTGCACAGGAAGTAATGCAGGGACTTGCCATAATCGATAAAAAAGCCCCAAAATGGAAATATGTGTGCAAAGTATGGCCACAACCCCGAACCAAAGCTCAAAATTTGCTCGACCTCGAAATGGCGACGCATTTGGGTATCGAAAAAAACGTGATTTATACCACCAATAAAATCTCCCGCGCTTTTATGCCATACCTGTTTAGCGCCTGCGATATTTATGCTGCACCTTCGCGTTTGGAGGGTTTTGGAATGCCACAGGTGGAAGCCGGCGCCTGCGGAAAACCGGTTATCAGTATAAAAGCCATGGGTATGCTCGATACGCTTGTTCAGGATGAAACAGCATTTATGGCTGGAGTTGCAGAGAAAATTGTGATAAATGAAGTGATGCTGGGTGAAGAATCGGGTTTTGAAGAAAAACACAAAGTAAAATTCAAAGTGCCACGCACCGTTGATTACCGGGCAAATGTACAGGATATTGCAAAGTACATGTTAACGCTAATGAATGACGCTGAACTTCGCGACAAAATGGGCAAAGCCGGCCGCGAACGTGTTGTTGAAAATTTCGACTACCGTGTTGTTGCAAAAAAGTTTGTACAAATTATACAGGATAAGCTGGGAATAAAATAAAGACAGAACCGAAGTCAGAAGACCGGAATCCGAAGACGGAAGTAAAGAAATAAGAATACATGACTGAAGAAATGAAAAGGGTAAAACCAGCCCCAGTCCCGATAACTATCGGGATTAACCTGGGGATCAGTGAAATGATTGGAAACAGGTGCATCCAGAATATTTGAACAAAGAATCACAAAACCATGCACCGCAAAAAGGAAATTGAACAAAGAGGCAAGAAAAAGAATCAAACTTCGGTCACCCGTCTCCGGTCTTCCGACTATTAAAAAACAAACTCATGAATACAGAAAATTTAATCGAAATAGAAGCTGCTAAAAAAGCCGCACTCGAGGTACTGCTTCACAACTCGCATGGGCCGTACCACGGGCTTCCGCGAACTGCCGGCTGGGGATATCCTGAACCGTACACACGTGATTTAATGATTTCAATTTTGGGGATTGCAGTTTCAGGTAATGAAAAACTTCTGGAAAGTATCCGGAAGGTGTTGGAAACACTCGCAAAAAATCAGACAGAACATGGCCATATTCCATCGCTGGTTCACGACGCCGATGATCGCGGAGCAAGTGACACTACCCCACTCTTTTTATTGGCTGCAGGAATTTTCAGAAAAGTGTCAGGCGAACCTGATTTTCTGGAAGAGGCTGTTGAAAAAGCAATGCTTTGGATGGATTTCCAAAGTCCTTCGGACCGCAGTTTAGTGGCACAGTTACCCACAAGCGACTGGCGCGATGAACAATGGGTAATCGGGAAAGGACTTTATGTAAATACGCTGGTTTACAGTTATCTCCGGCTTCTTGACAAACATGAAAAGGCAGACAAATTACGCGATGAAATGGGACGTTTTACGATAACAAAAGGTACAATGCACCATCATGTTCACGAAGGACTTGTGGTAAAACATAAACCTTATTATGCATTCTGGTCATACAAGATTTACAGTAGTGAACGATTCGACCTTCTTGGGAATAGTCTGGCCATTTTATCCGGAATTGCATCGCCTTCAAGAGCCGACGATATGGTTTCGTGGATTGAAGAAGAATTTGAAGGAATGAGAGCAAGAGGAGAAATAAACGTTGATGTTCCTCCTAACTTTTTCCCATTTATAAAACCCACTGATCCCGATTGGCTCGAAAGATATGAACTTTATAACAATCCGGGAGAATATCACAACGGCGGTATCTGGCCATTTATTGGGGGTTTTTATGTTGCAGCGCTGGTTGCCGCAAAACGCTTTAAACTAGCCGAAGAAAAACTGGTTGCGCTTACTCAGTGTGTAAAACTAACACGTACTGAAAATCTGGAATTTGGATTTAATGAGTGGATTAAAGCACAGGATGGAAAACCAATGGGACAGGACTGGCAAACCTGGAGTGCATCAATGTACCTGTATGCCGCAAAATGTGTTGAATTAAAAAATACTCCTTTTTTCGATGAGATGCGAAAAGAATAACAATTTTGAATTTTTCTTGACGTTGTCAGCCCCTTTCAGAAAAGGCGAAATCCAGTGATTTTTTTTTATTAAGTTGTTTACTGGTTACAAATAAGGTAATAAGGTTAAATCCACATACATTAATTTTCTACTAAGGTTAACATATTGGACATAAGGTTTTTATGTTTTTAAATAAACCTTATTCTATTTCTTCTAACCTCTTAGTAAAAATGGCAAACAAGAGAAAGGTAACCTTATTACCTTATTAATGTTGATTTGTCGGGAGGGAAATAAAGAGGGATTGCGAATTCTGTTTTTTTCAGGAATTTCAAACGAAATATAAATCAGAAATCAGAAAACAGAAAGTTACGTAATCTAACAATATGCGTACTTCCAAATCCCCCTGAATCCCTTCCGATGTTCATCGGAACAGGCTCTTTGAAATCAGAAATCGCATTCCTAAAATAAAGGTATTCAAAGGGGAACGAGCCCGGAACCGGCTTGTTGCTTTATTTGAAAATCACCAAACGGCAATCAACAAATGTGTGAATTGTGTAAGTTTTTTGAAAAATTATGTAAGTCACTTTTCACGTGTTTCAACTATTTTAGTTGAGGTACAAATACACTTAAAAAAGTTAAGAAGATATGAAAACAAGAGCGGATTTTTCCAATAATCTAAAGCAACAAATTCTTAACGATAATAGTTTATTCGAGGGCAATAAATTAAATCCTGATGATGAAGAATGCATAAAAAAATTGTCTGAAAATTTTAAAAGAATCAAAAAAGAATCAAAACAATCTTTTGTCGTTGATTGGCAAATTCCCGAAAATCTCTAAATGAATTACTATTTCTGCTTTTGGTACCTATTATTGCTTCCTTAGGCAATATAACGCAAATCTGTATCCCTTTCAAAAGAAAGTTTTCAGAATGAATGTGGGAATAATGTAAATATTAAATTGAATTATATAATACATCCCTTTCTCTGTCAACGTAACTTTATTAAGTCACAAAAATTCCAAAAGTGATTAAATCAAACCTGTGTGGAATTTCGGTGAGTCGAAACTAGTAAGATAGCAACATAAAATATCAAATATATGAAAATCAATTCTTTAAAGAAACTGGAAACATTAGGTCAGTCCATCTGGCTCGATTACATCCGACGCGATTTAATTTCAAACGGAGAACTACATCAGTTAATTGATAGGGATGGATTGAGTGGTATGACCTCGAACCCCGCCATCTTTGAGAAAGCCATAGCTGAAAGCAATATTTACGATGATGATATTCGTAAAATGGCTTCTGAAAGAAAAGATGTCAATACCATTTATGAAGCAATCAGTCAGCAGGATGTGCAGAATGCTGCCGATGTATTTCGCCCTTTGTATGAAAAAACCAATGGTGAAGACGGATATGTAAGTTTGGAAGTAAACCCTCATCTGGCCAACGATACCAAAGGAACCATTGAGGAAGGACGTCGTTTGTGGACGGCCTTAAACCGACCAAATGTTTTAATCAAAGTTCCGGCAACTGTTGACGGATTGCCAGCCATCAGCCAACTCATCAGCGAAGGAATCAATGTAAATGTTACGCTGTTGTTTGGTTTACCCCGCTATCGTGAAGTTGCGGAAGCATACATTAATGGACTTGAAACACGGTTTGCCCAGGGGAAACCAATAAACAAAATAGCTTCGGTAGCCAGTTTCTTTTTAAGCCGGATTGATACAGTAATCGATCCCCTGCTTGAAAAAATCTTAGCAACTGATATCGAAAAGAAAGAAATGGCTAAAATAGCACTTGGAGAAGTTGCAATTTCGAGTGCAAGGTTAGCTTACCAGATTTTTACGGAAATTTTTGAAAGCAAACGGTTTAAAAAATTGGAAAACAAAGATGCGTGTGTGCAGCGTTTACTTTGGGCTAGTACCAGTAACAAGAATCCAAAATATAGCGATATAAAATACATTGAGGCGCTAATCGGGGCAAACACAGTAAATACAGTTCCTCCGCAAACTATTGATGCTTACAGGGATCACGGCAACCCGAAATCCCGAATCGAACTGGATATCAAAAAGGCAACCCAGGTTTTGGAAAACCTTCCGGAACTCGGTATCGACATAGATATTATAACACAACAACTTGAAAATGAAGGCATCGGAAAATTTAACGAACCTTTTGATAAACTGATGGAAGCATTGTCAAAAAAGTCATAAAAACAATAATTATTAATTAATGAAAGGAAAACAGTTATGTTAATTAAAGCAAAAACCCTAAAAGGGTACAAATTAGACAGTAAAGATGGAGAAGTCGGCAAAGTGAAAGAATTCTATTTCGATGATAAACACTGGACCATTCGCTATCTGGTAGCCGATACAGGTAACTGGCTCACAGGCAACACGGTGTTACTTTCACCTTATGTTCTGGATGCTGTAAATAAGGAAGATGAAAATATCCGGGTTAATCTGACCAAAAAACAGATTGAGAACAGTCCGTCGCTGGAAAGCCACAAACCTGTATCAAAACAGTTTGAGGAAGATTTACATGGTTATTACGGATGGCCGACCTATTGGAGTGGTACAGATATGTGGGGAGATTATCCCTATATCATTCACGACAGCAAAGAATGGAAAGCATCAAATGAAAACAAAAAGAAGTGGGATCCAAATCTGCGCAGTTCCAATTTTGTAACCGGACAAGGAATACAGGCCACTGACGGCGAATTAGGCCATGTTGACGATTTTATTATCGACGACGAAACATGGGCGATTCGTTATTTAGTAATCGATACCGCAAGTTGGTGGGCTGGAAAAAAGGTACTGGTTTCACCACAATGGATCGACCGTGTAAGCTGGGAGGATTTGAAAGTAGTGATAAATCTTTCGCGCGAAGATATAAAGCAATCACCAGAATACTCAGAAGAAAATCTGCTGACCAGAGATTATGAAACCCAGTTGCACCGACACTATAATCGCAATGTTTATTGGAAACAGGATCCGGCAGAAAGACAAACTGTGGTTGAAAACAAATTATAAACAGATGAAAACAAAAAAAGAGACTGAGACAAAAACGATTGTCAAAATAAAAAAGAAAAGAATCAGAGATAAACCGCTTTCAAAGAAAATTCTTGGAAAGATAAATGCGTACTGGCGAGCCGCAAACTATCTTTCGGTTGGGCAAATGTATCTCCGCGACAATCCTTTGCTTCGTGTTCCGCTTGAGTTGTCGCATATTAAAACGATGCTGCTCGGGCATTGGGGCACAACCCCGGGGCAGAACTTTATTTATGCGCACCTAAATCGTGTTATAAAGAAATACGATTTGGATATGATTTACATTTCAGGTCCCGGTCATGGTGGACCTGCCCTTGTTGGAAATACCTACCTTGAAGGAACATACAGCGAGGTTTATCCCGAAATCACTCAGGATGAAGATGGATTGAAAAAACTCTTTACACAATTTTCCTTCCCCGGAGGAATTCCAAGCCATGTTTCTCCTGAATGTCCTGGATCGATTCATGAAGGTGGCGAGTTGGGATACTCGCTAAGTCATGCTTTTGGCGCTGCTTTCGATAATCCCGAACTGATTGTTGCATGCATAGTTGGCGATGGCGAGGCAGAAACAGGTCCGCTGGCAACTTCATGGCATTCGAATAAATTTTTGAATCCGTTAACCGATGGCGCCGTTTTGCCAATTCTGCACCTCAACGGATTTAAAATTGCCAATCCGGCTTTACTTGCCCGCATCTCTAAAAAGGAACTGAGGCAACTGTTTTATGGTTATGGATGGGAACCTCATTTTGTAAAAGGTGATGACCCCTTTAAAATGCATCAACGAATGGCAAATGTGATGGAAAAAGCCATAATCGAAATCAGGCAAATACAAAATCATGCCCGTAAAAAAAATGATACTGAACGTCCGCGCTGGCCAATGATAGTGCTTCAGTCGCCCAAAGGCTGGACCGGACCAAAAGAAGTGGACGGTGTAAAAAATGAAGGTACTTTCCGGTCGCATCAAATTCCGGTACAAATAGATGCTGAACATCCTGACCATATTCAGCTCCTTGAGGCATGGATGAAAAGCTATAAGCCTGAGGAACTATTTGATGAAAAAGGCGCTCTCCTGCCCGAACTGGCGGAACTCGCCCCCGAAGGCAACAGACGAATGGGTTCAAATAAGCATGCAAACGGAGGTTTATTGCTGCTTGATTTGAATATGCCTGATTTTCGAAAATTCGAAGTTAAAGTACCTTCACCCGGATCAGTGCAAGCATCCGACACACATGAGCTTGGAGTATTTCTCCGCGAAGTAATTATACTGAATGAAAAGCAGCGAAATTTCAGGATTTTTGGTCCAGACGAAACACTATCGAACCGGTTAAACGCTGTTTTTGAAGTTACAAACAGGCAATGGAATACCAAAATAAAAAAGAACGATGAGTTTCTGGCTACGGATGGACGGGTGATGGAAGTATTGAGCGAACATCAGTGCGAAGGATGGCTCGAGGGTTATTTGCTTACCGGAAGGCACGGGTTGTTTAACTGTTACGAAGCCTTCATTCATATTATCGATTCGATGTTTAACCAACATGCCAAGTGGCTGAAAGTTAGCGCCGAATTACCCTGGAGAAAAGATATTGCTTCGTTGAATTACCTGCTTGCTTCGCATGTCTGGCAGCAGGCGCATAATGGTTTTACCCATCAGGATCCCGGATTTATTGATCTTGTGATGAACAAAAAGGCGTCAATTGTTCGTGTGTATCTCCCACCCGATGCCAACTGTTTACTGTCGGTTTGGGATCACTGCCTGAGAAGCAGAAATTACGTGAATGTAGTGATTGCCGGGAAATACCAGGCTCCACAATGGTTGACCATGGATGAAGCAATTGAACATTGCACGCGTGGAATAGGCGTTTGGGAATGGGCCAGCAACGACCAGGGAGCCGAACCCGATGTGGTAATGGCCTGTTGCGGCGATGTACCAACACTCGAAACCCTTGCCGCTGTTTCAATGCTTCGCGAACATTTGCCGGATTTGAAAATACGTGTTGTTAATGTGGTTGATTTAATGAAACTTCAACCGGATACAGAACATCCGCACGGATTGACCGATCGTGATTTTGATACTTTATTCACCACCGACAAACCTGTTGTATTCGCATTCCACGGCTATCCCTGGCTGGTACACCGCATGACTTACAAGCGCACCAACCACGAAAATATACATGTTCGTGGATATAAGGAAGAAGGAACCATTACAACCTACTTCGACATGACGGTTTTAAACGATCTCGACAGATTTCACCTGGTTCAGGATGTAATAAAGCGTTTGCCGCAAACGGGAGCTAAAGGTACAAAACTAAAGACAATGATGAGGAATAAACTGGTCAGTCATAAAAAGTACATCGAAAAACACGGGCAGGACATGCCTGAAATTCTTAACTGGAAATGGAATCAGAAAACTACATAGAAAAAGAAAATACAGAGAACAGGAGAGAAACCATGCGCATTGGTATAGCTGCCGATCATGGCGGGTTTGAATTAAAAGTTCAACTCGTTGCGGCACTTACTGTTGCCGGTTATATGGTTACCGACTTCGGTGCATTCGAATTGAAAGATGGAGATGATTATCCCGATTTTGTGGTGCCGCTGGCCAAGGCTGTTTCAATTGGCGAAGTTACCCACGGTCTGGCCATTTGTGGCAGTGGTGTTGGCGCATGTATTGCCGCCAACAAAGTTCACGGAGTGAGGGCTGGATTAATAACCGATTCTTTCTCTGCACACCAGGGAGTTGAAGATGATAACATGAACGTGATGTGTCTGGGAGGCGGTGTTACCGGCTTATCCCTTGCATGGGAATTGGTGCAGGCTTTTCTGAAAGCCGATTTCAAAGCAGAAGAAAAATACATCCGCCGTTTGAACAAAGTGGCAGCGCTGGAAAAAGAAGATTTAAACTAAGGATAACTTTTCAATTAAGAATGCGAATCAAGAGTTAATAACCTGCAATGAACGGTCTTCTTCTCTGCAATTCTGTCGAAAAATCCTGCCTTACAGGCAGTTTGGTTCTATTATGCTATAACCACAGGTCGCAACCTGTGGCTATGAAAATAAGTCCTTTCAGGACAAGTTGCAGAACAGACTTGAAAAGTCTCCCGATGTATATCGGGATTCATAACCGCATGGTCATCGACCTGCGGAAAAAGCATCAAAAAAAATCAACTGCCTGTAAGGCAGGACAAGTTAAAGAATGAAACGAGCATTACAAAATTTTGTCACACAGATGAATCATTATAAGCGAGTTACATCGAATACCTTTAAAAATTAACAATTATAATGAGATGAAAATACCGATTCTATCCTTGATTCGCTTTACGAAGGAATTTGGTTAAAAATGAATGAATTATTTTGAAAATAAATAAAAATGGGAACTCAAAAAACCTGGCATGAAAAACATCATGCAACATTGAACTTTGGTGGTCGCATAGCTGACACTGTAGCAAAAGGGATGGGTTCATGGAGGTTCATCATCCTGCAAACTGTTTTGGTTGTTTTTTGGATGGGATTAAATCTTGTGGGATTTATGTTTCATTGGGATGTCTATCCTTTCATTCTGCTCAATCTTCTTTTCTCGACACAGGCTGCTTATGCTGCGCCAATAATTATGATGTCGCAAAACAGGCAGAACGAACGTGACAGGACACACGCCGAGCAGGATTACAAGACAAATAAAGATGCAAAAAAGGAAATTGAAGCACTGGCAATCATGCTGAAGTCAATTGAACTGGATAAATTAGACAAAATCATTAGTTTGCTTCAGGAGCAAAAAAACAGTTCATCCAATAATAAACTTTCAAATAAAAAATGATGCAACAATGAAATCCTTAAAACCAAAGGTTGTAATTGTAGGTGCGGGCAATGTGGGAAGCACATTCGCTTTTTCGCTGATGATTAGCGGTCTGGCGCGTGAAATTGTTTTAATTGACAGGAATGAGGCACTTGCCAAAGGTGAATGCATGGATCTAAATCATGGAATAAGTTTCGCCCATCCAACAAAAATTTACGCTGCCGGATTCGAAGGTTGTAAGGATGCCGATATTGTGGTCATCACGGCAGGAACGAATCAAAAGGCGGGACAAAGCAGAACAGATTTGGTAAATGCCAATGTAGCCATATTTAAAGATTTAATACCTGAAATTACAAAACATACATCCACTGCTATTCTTTTAGTTGTTACCAATCCGGTTGATATACTTACGTATGTGACCCTTAAATTATCGGGATTTCCTTCGAACCGGGTTATGGGTTCAGGAACAGTGTTGGATACAGCACGGCTAAAATATATGATAAGCGAATATTATAAAGTAGATGCCAAAAATATTCATGCTTACATTATCGGAGAACATGGTGATACAGAACTTCCTGTCTGGAGTAATTCTACAATTGGAGCCATGGATATCGAAACATATTGTTCAGAATATGCCCGAAAGAAGAATGCCAAAACAGAACTGGCCAAAATATTTGATAAAGTTAAGAATGCGGCGTATGAGATAATTGAGGCAAAAGGTTCAACTAACTATTCAATTGCACTGGCTTTGGTTAAAATTACCCGGGCTATCCTGAGAAACGAAAATTCCATTCTGCCGGTTTCCACGTTAATTACCGACTTCTACGGAGTAAGTGATGTCTGCCTTAGTATTCCTGCACTCGTTAATAATACAGGTGTTGCACAATACATGAAACTCAATTTGTCAGGTCAGGAGCAGGAATTATTTAAACACTCGGCCAAAACCCTAAAAAAGCTTATAAAGACTATCAAGCTTTAAATTTATTTTTCCTGAATAAATCATAGCACAACGGTAAAGTTCAAATGTGTGAATAATGTAATATCTTTCAAAAATTCTGTAACACTTTACTGTTCTCCGTGGATTAACTTAGTTATCTCAAAATTCATGTATAAAATGAAAAAGCAAGATGACAAGTTAAATCTGTCTGATAATCAGACGGACAACAAAGAGGAAAACATTCTTCCGGGATATCCAATCTATCCTGATAGCGAAGACATTTACAAACAATTTCTGGAAGAAGAAGAGATAAATCCTGAAGATACTTCTAAAACGAAAGATCCAAACAGTACCAATATAATAAGGAAGAATGATTTAGATGATGAGCAAAGTGATACAGACCTCGATATTCCCGGCTCTGAGTTAGATGACCAACAGGAAGAAATCGGTAGTGAAGATGAAGAGAACAATTATTATAGTATAGGAGGAGACGACCATATTGAGCTGGATGAAGATATGGAAGAAAATAACACTTAAAATAAATGAAAACAAAGATTGCTGCTAAAAACTTCCCAGTGGTTTGTGTGGGCGGATCAGCCGGTGGCCTTGACGCTTATATCAGGTTGCTAAAAAATTTACCGGCTGATATGGGAGTTGCAATCGTCATCGTTAACCACCTGAGACAGGTGGCTACTTTACTCCACGAGATTCTTCCAAAATACACAGAAATGCCGGTTGAATTGATAAAGGAAAAGTTAGACATTAAACCCAACCACGTTTTCGTTATTCCCGAAAAACGTGATTTGCACATTAAAGATGGAGAGTTCAGGCTAAAACCGATATCAAAACCCTGGGGATGGCCTGATGTGATTACCGTTTTTATGCGTTCAATGTCAAAAAACTGGGATGGCAAACTGGTCGCTGTAATTGTATCCGGTTATGATGGTGATGGAGCTGCAGCGCTGAGCGACATAAAAGATGCCGGAGGAATTACCATTGCTCAAAAGCCCGAAACAGCCGGGCAACCTGATATGCCTGAAAGTGCAATTGATAGCGGATATATCGATTTTGTTCTTTCACCTGAGCGGATTGCCAAGGAAATTATAAAAATTGCACATGTGGAATCTAAATCATAAATAAGAAATACAAAATGGAAACACTAAAAAACATTAAAAAATTAAACGATCATGGAATAAAAGTAATGATGCGCATTGGAATTGCCACTGATTTTGGTTTGTTTGAATTGAAACGAAAATTGATTGAGGCGCTTAACACAGTTGGTTATGAGTTATCTGACATTGGCGCTTACGAATTGGTTACGGGTGAAAATTATCCTGATTTTGTTGTTCCACTGGCAAAAGCGGTTTCTGACGGAAACAACAACCAAAACCATGCTGATTGGGTTAGTGGTATTGAAGCATGTGCCGAAGTGAATAAAATATCAGGCGTATGTGCATCTTTAATTACTGAACCATCAGAGCCTTGTCCCGAAGTTGAGGATGAAGATTTATATGTCAGGTGTCTCGGTGGACAGGTAAAAGGATATGCTTTGTCGGAAAAGAAAGTGATGACTTTTTTGAATGCTGATTGTCCCACCAGCATACCATCCAATCAGCGATTCGCAAAAATGAGGGTGCTGTAAGAGCACTTTACTTAATTATGCACAGCATACGTTCAATAGAAGGTTCTCCCCTTTTAAAGCTAGCAGCTTTAGTGATTATTTTTGCGGGAGTGATTTATGCAAAAGTAATCATTGCTCCTGTTCTGCTTGCTCTTTTTATTAGCATCATTTGTATTCAACCCATCACCTGGCTTGAGAGGAAAAAAATACCCAAATGGGTAGCAATCATCATTGTAATACTGGGGTTGATTCTGATTTTTTTCGGTTTCACATCACTTATCGGTGGAACTTTATCATTCTTTCTGAGCAATGTGTCTAAGTATGAAACTACAATTACAGCCATCAGCAATTCAACCATTCAGTTTTTAAATGAAAATGGATTCAATATCCCCGAAGATCAAATCACAAAACTTATTCAACCCGAAAAGATTCAGGAATTTACATCACATGGAGTAAAGGTACTTGTAAACATCCTGGGGAACTCTTTCCTTATCGCACTAATCATTTTATTTATTTTAATGGAATTCGGCAGTTTCTTTATCAAAGCAAAAGCAATTACAAATGGTTCCTATCATTCAATTTTATATTTCTCCACCATTCTAAGAAATATCCGTCACTACCTTGCTATTAAAACTTTAATCTGTCTTGCAACCGGAATTTGCATCTATATTTCGCTGTTAATCATAGGTGTTGACTATCCGCTTTTGTGGGCGTTACTAGCCGGTCTGATGAATTACATTCCGAATGTTGGCTCAGTTATCGCAACAATTCCGACATTTTTCTTTGCATTGGTACAACTCGGATTAAGCGGCGCACTCTGGACTTTTGGTACGTTTCTGGTTATCCATAATGTTCTTGGTAATTTTATTGAACCTAAACTAATGGGAAAAGGGTTAGACTTGTCGGCGCTGGTTGTAATACTTTCTCTTATTTTCTGGGGTTTTATTCTGGGGCCTGTGGGAATGTTCCTGGCAACTCCTTTCACACTGACCATTAAAATAATTATGGAACAAAACGAGAAAACCCGATGGCTGGCTATTCTTTTAGGCACACCCGCCGAAGCTAAAAATTATCTTCAAAATAAAGAACAGGTAAACGTACAAAAACAAAATGAGGAATCACTACTGGAGAAATTAACTGGCCAGAATTGAATCGATACTTTAATTGAGCCCATTCTGAAAAGTAGAAAATTCAATGATTTTCATCTGTTTGACCCCTAACCCCAAAGGGGAACATCTGAAAATCATTGAATTAGGAAGTCCCCCCTTTGGGGCCTGTCTGCCGAACAGGGAGGGATAGGGGGTCAAAGATTTTGACGGAGTTGACTTTTAATTTATGTTTTAAAAATGAAGTTATGCAATATCGAATTGAAACTGACACAATTGGTAAAGTAAAGGTTCCTGCCAACAAATACTGGGGGGCACAAACTCAGCGGTCAATAAACAATTTTCGTATTGGTCCGGCTGCATCAATGCCCATTGAAATTATTCATGCCTTTGGATATGTAAAGAAGGCAGCAGCCATAACCAACCATAAATTTGGATTGTTAGCCAACGATAAAATGAATTTGATTATTCAGGTATGCGATGAAATTATTACAGGCAAACTCGACGACCAATTTCCGTTGGTTATATGGCAAACTGGCTCAGGAACCCACACCAATATGAATTGCAATGAGGTTATTGCCAACCGGGCGCATGTTTTGTCGGGCAACAAATTAGGCGAAGGGAAAACACATCTTCATCCAAACGATGATGTAAACATGTCACAATCTTCAAACGATACTTTCCCAACAGCAATGCACATTTCAGCTTATCAAAAAATTAACGTACAAACCATCCCGCAAATTGAATCACTCATAAATACTTTGAATGAAAAATCGGTTGCTATGGCCAAAATTGTTAAAATCGGACGTACACATTTTATGGATGCAACCCCGATTTCTCTTGGTCAGGAATTTTCGGGTTATACGTCTCAATTGAAACATGGAATTCAGGCCTTGAAAAATACCTTGCCTCATCTTTCTGAATTAGCCATGGGTGGAAGCGCAGTAGGAACAGGGTTGAATACTCCCAACGGTTTTGACAGTGAAGTTGCAGCTACCATTGGCAAATTAACAAAACTGCCCTTTATAACTGCTGAAAACAAGTTCGAATCGTTGGCGGCAAATGATGCAATTGTGGAAACACATGGCGCAATTAAACAATTGGCAGTTAGCTTAATGAAAATTTCAAACGATATCAGAATGCTTGCATCAGGACCCCGTTCAGGAATCGGAGAGATAATCATCCCGGCAAACGAGCCCGGTTCATCTATAATGCCCGGTAAAGTTAACCCTACTCAAATTGAAGCATTGACAATGGTTTGTGCGCAAATTTTGGGTAATGACACCACCATTTCCTTAGCCGGCTCAAATGGGCATTTTGAACTTAATGTTTTTAAACCAGTCATGATAAGTTCACTTTTGCAATCGGCCACACTTATTGCTGATGCCTGCAAATCATTCAACGATCATTGTGTTTCAGGAATAGAACCCAATTTAGAGCGGATTAAAGAAAATCTAAATAATTCATTGATGCTGGTAACTGCATTAAACCCGCATATCGGGTATGAAAATGCAGCAAAAATTGCTAAAAAAGCTTATGCCGAAAATATAACTTTGAAGAAAGCAGCTTTGGAACTGGGTCTTTTAACCGAACAACAATTTGATGAATGGGTTGACCCTGAAAAAATGATTGGTCCAATTGAATAAATTTTCAAATGCATCAAACTGGTCAAATGTGTGAATGATGTAATTTTAACAAAAAGTTATGTTCTTCCGGATAAAAGAACTTATTCCTTTCTTAAAAACCGAAGTGAAAAGGCGATTTGTTTTATAAAATTCCCATCCGAATGTTGTTTACCAGCAAAATCATTTTTACTTTTAAAGGCAAGAATCAGTTTGCATTTTAAAATTAAAAAAAAATCAGAAAACATGTATCTACACCACATATTGTTCGGTAGATTCGAAAAATGTGAATGGACAAAAAAGTTACCTGCAAAGCGAAGGAAGAAAAAACAAACCGAAATTGATTGAAAAAACAATGTATATAAAAATTAACTTGGGTGCTCCGAAAAAGATTTTGTTTTTGCCCGTCCGCTTCTGCCCTTCGGGACAGTTGGGAAAGCCTACGCACATTGCACACATTTGCAAATTGCATATCCCAATACACTTACCAAAATTTGCAAAAGAGTGCAATTCTAGCTAACTCCCTTAATAGAAAACAAAATGATTATAGATATTATTTGTTTGAAGATTTGAAAACTCGTAAATTGATGATATTTCTAATAAAGACCATTATATGACTGCAATATGATTTAATTTAAATAGTAAAATCTAATATTCAAAAAAATGGAAAACCAAAAGCAATTATTCATCTTACAATTCATTGTATTTTCATTATTTATTAATCCAATTTTAATTGAAGCTGCTACTCAACTTCAAATTAATACCGTCAATAATAAAGAGCATATTAACGCAAATAAAACCTCTTTTCTAAAAAGTATCAAAGATAGCACTGTCTCTTTAATTGGAGAATGGACGTTAGGGGTATCATATTCAGTTTATGTAGCAAATAATATTGCCTATTTCACTAAAGAAGGATATTTAGAGGAAAGTCCTCACTATCTGGAAATTGTTGATATTTCAGATCCAGCAAATCCTACTGAATTAGGAAATATTGCTATTAATACAGCAACTATTATCAAAGACATAGTAGTGAAGGAGGGTTTCGCTTATTTGGCTGTTGATTCTGCCGGATTACGGATTATAAATGTAGCAGATCCTAAAAATCCCTATGAAATTGGATTCTTTGATACAGATGGTTCTGCATCCGGGGTCGCAGTAAGCGGAGATTATGCTTATGTCGCAGATGGCTCTGCCGGATTACGGATAATTAATATATCTGACCCCTCAAATCCTATAGAAACTGCAATCTTTGCAACAGATGTATCTGCTAGAGGAGTTGATATAAGTGACAATCATGTTTTTGTTGTACTTAAATCCGGAATGATTGTTTTAAACGTATCAGATCCAAATAATCCAAAAGAAATAGGCTCTTCTAACAGAAGTGGTTATATGATCCAAATCAAAGGAAATTACGCTTATATGCCAGCTGGCGCTGGTATGTATATATTGGATATTACCAATCCGGCAAATCCAAAGGAAATCGCATACTATAGAACTTATGATTATGGAAATGTTAAAAATGTATCAGTGAGTGGAAATTATGCATATTTAGCACATGATTATTCGGGTTTATATATTGTCGATATTTCCAATCCCACCAAACCAAAAGAAATCAGTTCATATGATAGGAGTTCAAGTTATTATAATGATGTTGCTGTAATCGGAGGATATGCTTATGTTGCACTTTCTGATATAGGACTTAGTGGGAATACTAGGTTTGGTGGATTGAAAATAGTAGATATTTCGGACCCTTCAAATCCAACTATTTTTGGATTGTTTCCAACAAGTGTTAATTTTGATAATGTAGCTATTAATGGAGACTACGCTTATATTGCTGATGGATATGGATTGAGGATTTTCAATTTTACAAATCCTGCCAAAGTTATCCAAACGGGATTCTATAATATGCGTGGTGCTGATAAAGTAGTAGTTGCTGGAAATTTTGCATATGTTTTGGCTTATAACTTTTATATTTTTGATATTTCTGATCCTTCTAAACCAACATTGGTGAGCAGTTTTAAACATAATGATCTAGCAAATGATTTATATATAAATGGAACATTTGCATATGTGGTCTATTCTATAGTTAGCGAAGCAAATACAGGATTGAAAATATTAGATATTTCTGATCCAACAAATCCAGTACAAACTGGATTCTCTACTACATACGATCTTGATAATATTGACGGCAAAGGGGATTATGTTTATACACTTAATAGTGCAACCGCATGGTTGCATATTATTGATGTTTCAAATCCTTCGAATCCTGTAGTAAAAAGTAAATTGGACATGAAGGGTCAAACAAATGATATTACAGTAGTTGGAGATTATGCATATGTGGCAAATAGGCTGGATGGATTAAGGATTATTAATATTTCTGATCCTTCGAATCCAATTGAAGTAGGATTTTATGATACGGATAATCTGGCATTTGGAGTATCCGTTAGTGGAGGATTAGCCTATGTTGCAGATGGTTCCTGTGGTTTACTGGTAATTGATATTACTAAGCCGAGTGATCCAACTAAAATTGGATTCTTAGACATTGATGGAGATTGGCATAATTTTTATGCCAATGATGTATTAAGTGATGAGAATCACGCTTATATTGCATATGGTGGATACGGATTTTGTATTGTTGGAAAAGATCAGCAAGTTGGCATTGAGGATATATCTCTTTCTGATATTAGGAATTTTAATTTAGAACAGAATTTTCCTAATCCATTTCATACTATTACAACTATTAATTATTCACTTCAAACTAAGGGTAAAGTTAAACTTTCCGTTTTTGACATTACTGGTCGTGAAATAAAAACATTAGTCAACAAAAAACAGACAGGAGGTGCATATTCAGTATTATTTGATGGATCAGGTTTGGATAGCGGTATTTATACCTATGAGCTAAAAGTTGATTCTTATGCTCAAAGACGGAAAATGTTGTTTTTACGCTAAGTATTTCAGATATAGTTTCACAAACAATAAAATAAATTAAAATGGGGTATCCGATCATTACCCGTGATTTTCATTAATAATTTTTTCATATGATATTGGAGCCATTATTACTGCCTGTTCAACTAATCGTAAAAAGAGGAGTCCTCTACTCTTTGATGTCCTCCTATTATATCT
>JBGSRA010000001.1:0-10161 GCA_041737765.1 Draconibacterium sp.
AAAGTTTTCAGGTTTCGAGTATTAAATAACTAAAAACTTAATCCTACCAATTATCAGTGACAAGCTACCAGTAATAGGAAAAGTAACAAAATTTGATAAACAAGAACTCAAAATTTTTTGCTGTTGTTTTTTCGTTTCATCGTTTAACCTTAATTTTGAAGGGAATTCAAATATCGATCAAAAATGAAAAAAATCGCTGTTGTACTTGCAGGAAACGGAGTTTACGATGGGGCGGAAATTCACGAGGCTACTTTAACCTTATTGTCCATTGTTCGGCATGGAGCTCAATACCAGTGTTTTGCCCCCGATATCAATCAGGCGCATGTGGTTAATCATTTAACAGGAAAGGAAACGAAGGAAACCCGCAATGTTTTAGTTGAAGCAGCCCGTATTGCCCGGGGTAAAATAAAACCACTTTCAGAATACAGGGCGACCGATTTCGATGCGATTATTTTCCCGGGAGGATTTGGGGTAGCCAAAAATCTATGCACGTTTGCTTTCGACGGTATAAACTGCAAAGTAAATGCCGATGTCGAAAAGGCAATCAGAACAACGGTTGTGGCTGAAAAACCAATTGGTGCATTGTGTATTTCTCCTGTTTTACTTGCAAAAGTTTTAGTTGATGTTGAGGTGACAATTGGAAACGAAAAAGAAACAGCCAATGCAATTGAATCATTTGGCGCAACCCACGTTGAAACCACTCACGGCGAAATTGTTTTTGATCCGAAATACAAACTGGTTACAACACCCTGTTACATGCTCGATGCAACAATTGACCAAATTGCTGATGGGGCAGATAATGTTGTTCGGAAAATTCTGGAACTGGCATAATTTGATGCTTATCAGTGGAAAAATGAATCCAATACCTTTTATCGATATTCATACTCATCCCGATCGGTTTGAACCGGAAACCATTATCGTTCAGAATATTTTTCCGGGCGAAGGTTTTGCAGCTTTTACAGGACGTAATTTTTATTCTGTCGGGCTACATCCCTGGCATTTAAAAACGCCGGATGAAAATAACGAAATGATGCAAATGGTGGCAGATGCTCTTGAATTCGACCATGTTTGTTTTGTTGGTGAATGCGGACTCGATAAAAAAGTTGAAGTCGATTTTGAAGAACAGATTCGTGTTTTCAAAGCACAATCAGTTATTTCAGAAGAGTTTAAACGGCCGCTTATTATTCATTGTGTAAAAGCATACAACGAAATTTTTGAAATTCGCAGGAAATTACACCCCGAAATGCCCTGGATTATGCATGGATACAATGGAAATGTGCAAGTTACAAAGCAATTGGCGCAACATGGAGTATTGTTTTCGTTTGGTAAAAGTTTATTCGACGAAAAATCAAAATCGATTGAATCGTTGAAATATTTGCCCATGGAAAAGATTTTTTTCGAAACAGACGAAATGGAAGGAACAGTTGAACAGATTTACGAAAGAGCTGCAACAATAAAAAATGTATCGCCCGACATATTAAAAATTGAAGTCTGGAATAATTTCAACAGAATTGAAAACTCGCTAATCAGCAGGTTTTAGTCTTTTCAATTAAAAATTGGAAATTAAAAATTTTAAATTCGAACCTGAAACACTGAACACTGAACACTGAATTTTGAACTTTAAACTTTAAACCCGGAACTCTTAACTTTAAACTGAGATATGGATTGGTTAGACAGAACTGAATTGCTTTTTGGAAAGGAAAAACTAAACAAGTTGAAACAAGCCCATGTTTTGGTTGTAGGATTAGGTGGAGTAGGAGCTTATGCTGCCGAACAACTTTGCCGCGCCGGAATCGGGAGAATGACCATTGTTGATGGAGATGTAGTTGAAATGACAAACAGAAACCGCCAGTTACCGGCGCTCATCAGCAATACAGGCAAACCAAAAGCCGAAGTTCTTGCCAATCGTTTTCGTGATATAAATCCTGAAATTGAACTTACTGTTATCAACGATTATGTTTCCGACGAAAAGATTGTTGAATTACTAAAAAGTCAGCCTTTTAGTTATGTGGTTGATGCCATCGATACATTGTCGCCAAAGGTTTTTTTGATATTTCACTCCGTTCAGCTTGGATTGCCTGTGGTAAGTTCAATGGGGGCGGGCGGGAAAATAGACCCACATAAAGTTCAGATTACCGACATTTCAAAATCGCACAATTGTCAGCTGGCAAGAATCATTCGAAAACGACTTGCCCGAATGGGAATAAAAAAAGGGGTAAAAGTGGTATTCTCATCCGAAGAAAAAGATAAAAATGCGGTTCGGTTGGAAGATGCAAAAAATAAAAGATCTACAGTAGGTACAGTTTCGTATATGCCGCCTATTTTCGGATGTTTTATCAGCAGCGTTGTTATTCGCGATTTGGTTTCATAAACAGGGAATATGAACGTGATCAAAGGGTTTGAAAACCATGATTTTATAAAAATTAGCGCTTTAATGATTGTATATTAGAATATTAAATTACCTTTGCCGCGTTAAAATAATGACGGTAAATAGCTTTAAGTCTTTATTCTGTCTGAATTTAATAGATGGTCTTTTTTTTAATGAATTTTTTAAGACAGTCGGACGGTTCTCCTTTCTTGTTTTTTTCCACGGTATTTATTTGTAAATCAGGGTTTCCTAATTTTGGAATATGCGTAAATCCTGGAAGTGTAACACAGATTTGGTGGTACAGTTTAGTAATTTAAAAAATTGGATTTATTAATTTTTAAAAAGGAACAAATGAACATTTATGTTGGAAATCTTCCGTTCAACTTAGGCGAGGAAGATTTAAAAGAGATTTTTGAAGAGTATGGTGAAGTAGGTGAAACCAAAATTATTTCTGATAAATTTTCAGGAAGAAGCAAAGGTTTCGGATTCGTTGAAATGACAAACGATGCAGAAGCAAACAACGCCATCAAAGAACTAAACAATGCTGAAGTTAGCGGCAGAAACATCAAAGTGAACGAATCAAAACCGAAACCGGCTGAAAGTCGTGGAGGTGGCGGTGGTGAACGTCGCGGCGGTGGTGGCGGTGGCTATCAGCGCAGAGAACGTTACTAATGAAGGGTACCGTAAAATGGTACGATGCAGTTAAAGGATTTGGTTTTATCCAGTCTGAAGACAACAAAGATTTATTTGTGCATCGTTCCGGAGTAAAAGACAATGTCTTTTCGTTGGAAGCAGGACAATCAGTTGAATTTGAAATAAAGGAAAACGATAAAGGTCCGGTGGCAATTAATGTTGAAGTAGTTTAACAAAGAGATAAATAAAAAAAGGATTCTGTGAAAACAGAATCCTTTTTTTTGTCAGGTAAGTGGTTTATTGATTTCGTGAAAAATAAATGAGGTGAAATCCCATATTTCCTTTTTTTATTGATTTCTCATCTATCCGAAATTAAAAGAAAAATAGCCAGCCAGTGGCAAAAACTTCCGCCAATCACCATCACATGCCAGATAAGATGGGAAAATCTGAGTGTTTTCATCCCGAAAAAAAGAATTCCAGAAGTATAGAAAAATCCTCCGGCCAGAACTAATGCAAAACTTGAATTTGTTAAGTTTTTGGCAAGAGGACCAATGAAAAGCAGAAGCAACCATCCCATAATTACATAAGAAGTAATAATAAATATATTGACTCCTTTCTCGAATTTGTTTGGAATAAAAACTTTTACCAAAATACCAGTGACAGCCAGAACCCATTCAATTCCAAACATTACCCAACCCCAATCATGCCTGATACCCGCCAATGCAAGTGGTGTATAAGTTCCCGCAATTAGCAGGTAAATGGCAATCTGGTCGAAATTGTGAAAGAAATCTTTAGCTTTTCCACGAGGCAGTGAATGGTTCATTACCGATGAAAAGTAAAGTAAAATGAGTGTTGCGCTAAAAACAGATGTACTTGCTATTTTCCAGATATCATTGCTTAGTAAAGCAAAATAAATAAGTAGCGTAGCGGCTAAAATGGATAAAATAAAACCTATGCCATGCGAAATGGAGTTGGCCAACTCTTCAGAATCAGAAAACCGTAATTTTGATTCCATATTTAAAAATGAAAAAAGAAACTAAAGAAAATGATAATTTATTTCTCAGTAAAACAATACAACGATTTAAATCCCCTTAAAAACAGTTCGTTGCCAACAATCACGGGTGATGCATGAAAATTGTCTTCCAGTATATTCGATGACAGAATTTCAAAAGTTTCACCTGCTTTTGCAACAATGCAAATGTTTTCGGCTGCAACATAAATCAGTTCGCCCACTCCCGATGGAGAAGAATAAAGTGTGCTGATTCCTTCAAGTTTTTCCTTTGAATAAAATACTTTACCGGTTTTTGCATCCAGACAGGTTAATTCGCCATTGTTTGCCCTGAGAAAGTAAAGTTTTCCTCCCATTAAAAGCGGGTTAGGCGTGTATGGTGTATCCTGGTTGTAGGTCCAAAGAATAACATCGGTACCGGTAATGTCGCCTTTTGCTCTGGTAATATCAATTGCCAGCAGTGCATTTCCCCTGAAACCACTCATTACATGTAAAATCCCATCGGCATAAACCGGATTTGGAATTACATTCTGGGTCATTCCTGTACATGTCCAGATAATTTCTCCTGTGTTGTAATCATAACTTCTCACCTGATTGGTGGCGCTTGCAATTACCTGTATTTTTCCGTTAACTTCCAAAACCAAGGGAGAAGCCCATGAAGTTTTTTCGTTACGTTCAACTTTCCAGACTTCATCTCCTGTTTTTTTATTCAGTGCTGCCATAAACGATTTATCTTCACTATCCCATTGAATAAATAATTGATCATTATACAGATATGGTGATTCTCCTTCGCCAAAACTCATTTTCTTTTGCAACTGTCCAAAATCGCGTTCCCAGATAATATTCCCCTGAAAATCGAGACAAAATAAACCGCGTGATCCAAAATAAGCATAAATAAATTCCCCATCTGTACAGGGCGAATTTGAAGCCCAGCTTCCAAGATTGTGAGTTCCTTCAAGTGGCATTTCCCTCGTAACTGTTTTCTCCCAGGTTATTTTTCCGGTTTCCCGGTTTATCAGAATCACTTTAAATTCATGTATTACTTCGGTAATAGTGCCGGGCATTCTCGACGCTTTGGCAATCTGGGCAGTATCACCTTTTTCGCTAGTAGGAACTGCTGTTTGAATGATGATATTATTTCCCCAAACCACAGGTGTGGCATGACCTTTCCCCGGAATTTCGGTTTTCCAGTTCAGGTTTTTTGTTTCGCTGAACTCGACAGGTGGATTTCCTTTCAGTGAAGCCCCAGTTCCAAGTACACCGCGCCATTGTGGCCAATTGTCGGTGTTTTGACAAAAAGAATTCGAGAATAGAAAAATTGAAATAATAATTGAAATGATTTTACCGGTCTTCATAGTTTTAAATTTAAGTTTGAAAAAGTTAGACCAGAATATAAAATTTTGGTTTAATTGACTTTATATAAAATAACAGGCTTCTATTATTAGCTATTCACTGTCAAAACTATCATTCCTTTTCTCAGGAATTGGAATCCGTCTGATTTTTATATTCAGGTAAGCAAATAAAATAGTCATTAACGGACTAATAATATTAAAGAAAGCATACGGTGCGTAAGCCCATGTTTCAACACCTAAAACCCTTGATTGCGTTGCTCCGCATGTATTCCACGGAATCAGAACCGAAGTTACAGTTCCACTGTCTTCAAGTGTTCGGCTTAAAAGTTCCGGTGCAAGCCCCTTATCCTCATAGGTTTTTCGAAACATTCTGCCGGGGACAACAATTGCAAGATATTGATCGGAAGCTGTTGTATTGAAAAACAGGCAGGTTACAACGGTTGATGAAACCAGACTTCCGGTACTTTTTGCATATTTTATAATAGGTTGGGTAATTCTCCGTAGTAATCCTGCCGACTCCATAATACCCCCAAAAACCATTGCCGAAAGTATCAGCCAGATGGTATCCAGCATTCCACGCATCCCCGAAGTACTCAATAATTCAGTAATTTTTGGGTCGGTAGTGGTAAGCGAAATATCGCCAAACATCGACTGCATTACCGAAATGTAGGCTGCTTTAATATAATTATCATTAACTCCTGCAATTGTCTTTATAATTTCGGGTTGAAAAATGATTCCGAAAATAGCCCCAAGCAGTGTTCCTGCCAATAAAGCCGGAATTGGTGGTACCTTTAACAGTATTATGGCAAACAAAATCAAAGGAACCAAAAAAAGCAGCGGGCTGGTATTAAAAGTTCCGTCAATTGCACTTTGCACAGCTTCAACATTGATTACTGCTCCCGAGAAATCGTATCTGAGACCAATTACAAGTGAAATTAACAATGTAATAGTATAGGTGGGGATAGTTGTAATTGTCATATACCTGATGTGTGTAAATAAATCGGTACCGGCCATGGCTGGTGCAAGATTGGTGGTATCGCTCAGCGGGCTCATTTTATCGCCAAAATATGCGCCGCTGATAATGGCGCCGGCAACAACAGCTTCATTCATTCCCAGGGCTTTTCCGATTCCGAGCAATGCAACCCCGATGGTTGCAACAGTTGACCAGGAGCTGCCGGTTGCAACGCTCACAATCGAACCAACAAGCAAAGCAGTAACCAGGAATAATTTCGGATTGATGATATTTAGCCCATAATATATCATTGCAGGAACAACCCCGCTTATCATCCAGGTACCGGCAAGTGAACCGATTAGCAGCAAAATCAAAATAGAAGGCATTGCTGAACCAATAGTAGAAACCACTTTTGCTCTCACCGATTCCCACCTATATCCCAGTCGTATAGCAATTATTCCCGCAACCGAAGCCGAAAGTATCAGTGCAATCTGGTTTGAGCCCGACAAAGGATCATCAAAAAGGATAACATTCAGTGTGAGTAAAACAATTAAAATCAGAATTGGTATCAGTGCTTCAAACAGGCCTGCTTCTCGTTTCATTCGAATAAATATTCAGTTTCAGTAAAATTGAAAGCAAACTAACATTTTTAAATTGAATTTGATATCGATCTGAAATTTTTTGTTAAAAAAAGTCATTTAAATTTTACGGCTCGTGCGATAATTAATTGTTTATATCTTCGTTTCTTCTAAAATTGAATTTATTTTTTATGAAGTTTTTTTATCTGAGGTTTATTGTTATCGGTTTTTTATTCAGTTTGATTTCTGTTTTGGTGGTTGCACAACGCAGCAACGGTTTGGCTGTTGAAGGAAAAATCAGTGTTCAGCAGGGATTGGTTGAAGGTGCTTATATTCAAATGTTTATGGATGGTCGCCGCATGGAAAATTATGGTGTTGATGCCGACGGTCGATACAAGGTGGAGTTGAATTACAACCATAAATACGAGTTGATTTTTACCCTCGAAAAAAACTTTTCGCAGAAAATTGTGGTTGAATCCACTGTCCCAAAAGATGTGTTGCAAACCGATCCCCGGTTTCCACCTTTCCCGTTAAATATAAATCTGTTTACCGAAATCCCCGGAATCGACAAGTCGTTTGTAAATAATACCATCCTGAAGATTTTTTACAGTCAGTCGGTTGACAATTTTATTTCTGAGTTGTATTACAACGATGCACAAATAGCAAAACTGATAGAACAGGCTGTTTTACAGTCGAAAATGGTAGGAAAAGAATCTGACTACCTTTCGAAACTTTCAAAGGCCGAATTGGCAGAAATGAAAAAGGAATACAACGGTTTGCTTGAACAGGCCGGCAAGGAATACAGCAAAGAGGAGTTTCTGGCGGCGCTCGATGGTTTTAAAGCCGCAAGCAGGATTTTTCCAAACGAACAATTTCCAAAAGACCGGATTGCCGAAATAAACGATTTGCTTGGGTTGATGATGGTTGCAGCGGAACTGGATAAGGCACTGGCCGAAAGATTTGCAGTGTTAATTAAGGAAGCGGACCTCCTTTTTAATCAGAAAAATTATTCCGATGCCCGCAATTCATACAACAGGGCTCTTTCCATAAAACCAGCCGACAGTTACGCCAATCAGCAGATTAAAGTGATAAACGATCTGCTTAAAAAACAGCAGTCAGAAGAACAATACGACGGATTAATTGCAAAAGCAGATAACTCGTTTAAACAACTTTTGTACAACGAGGCAGCAAAAGCTTACCAGGAAGCGTTGGAAATAAAACCAATTGAATCCTATCCGAAAACCAAACTTCAGGAGATTAACGGAATTCTGGCAGAAGAATCAAAAAACGCCGAAAAGCAGGAAAGTTACAAACAGGCGATGCAGCAGGGTGAAATTATGTTTCAGAAACAGTTTTACGAAAAGTCGCTTGCCTCATATGAAAATGCACTCAGTTTGAAACCGGGAGATCAGCTGGCAACCAGAAAAATAGAGGAAGTTAAAGTGATTATGAAAGGTTTGGCGGATAAACTGATGTACGATAAATTAATACTTTCTGCCGACAAGTCGTTTAAAAAGGAACTTTACCCGGAAGCACTCACTGATTATGTTGCAGCCGCGGCAATTATACCTGATGATAAGTATGCCACACGCAAGATTGAAGAAATAAATCAGAAACTTAAACTGGAAGGAAATTTTACCGATTTAGTTACCAAAGCAGATAATCAGTTTACAGCAAAAAATTACAGCGAATCGAAATCACTTTATACCGAAGCGCTTGGAGTCCGTGCCGGCGATAAATATGCAACAGATCGAGTAAAAGAAATTGACATTATACTTGCAGCACAGGGAGTCGATGAAAAGTACAATGCTGCAATAACACAGGCAGATCAGCTTTTTAAGGCAAACGAATACGAAAACGCCCGTGGAAAATACAACGAGGCGGCAGGAATCAAACCAAAGGAAAAATATCCGAAAGATAAGGTTGCTGAAATAGGAACCATTTTAGGTCAGATAGCAAAAACCAATCAAAGCTACGAACAAACTGTTACCAAAGCCGATGGCTTGTATAATCAAAAATCGTATGCAAAGGCAAAGGAAGCTTTTGCAGAGGCAGGCAAAATTAAACCGGAAGAAAAATATCCCGCTGAAATGATTGGGAAAATTGATGTTTTAATTGCAGAACAAACCAATCTGGCCGCTGAAGCCGAAGCAGAAAAAGTTCGTTTAGCCGAAGCTGCTGCCGCTGCCGAAGCTGTAAAACTGGCTGCCATTCAGGCTGAAAAAGACAAAAACTACAACGAAGCCATTTCCAAAGCCGACAATCTTTTCAACGAAAAGAATTACGAAGCTGCGAGAATTGAATATAGAGTAGCACAAACTACAAAACCCACGGAAACCTATCCGCAGCAACGAATAACCGAAATTGGCACATTGCTGGCACAACTTTCTGCAGCTCAAAAAGCATACGAAACCGCCATTGCCAAAGCCGACAAGGAATTTAAGGCAGAGAAATTTGACGCTGCAAAACTGGCTTATAACGAAGCCAAAACAGCCAAACCCGACGAAACTTACCCGACTGAACAGATTGCTAAAATCGATTCAACGGTTGAAACAAGAGCAAAATTAGCCGCTGATGCCGAAGCCGAAAGAATCCGTCTGGAAAAGGAAAAAGCCGATGCAGAAGCCGCACGTTTGGCTGCAATTCAGGCTGAAAAAGACAAAAATTACAACGAAGCAATTACCAAAGCCGACAATCTTTTCAACGAAAAGAATTACGAAGCTGCGAGAACTGAATACAGAGTTGCTCAAACTACAAAACCCACCGAAACCTATCCGCAGCAAAAAATAACCGAAATCGGTACTCTGATGGCACAACTTTCTGCGGCTCAAAAGTCTTATGAAACAGCCATTGCCAAAGCCGACAAAGAATTCAAAGCAGAGAAATTTGATGCAGCAAAACTGGCTTACAACGAAGCCAAAACAGCCAAACCCGACGAAAGTTACCCGACAGAGCAAATCGCCAAAATTGATTCAACGGTTGAAACAAGGGCAAAATTAGCCGCTGATGCCGAAGCTGAAAGAATCAGGATAGAAAAGGAAAAAGCCGATGCCGAAGCAGCACGTTTGGCTGCCATTCAGGCTGAAAAAGACAAAAATTACATTGAAGCTATTACAAAAGCAGACAATCTTTTCAACGAAAAGAACTACGAAAGTGCAAGAACCGAGTACCGCGCTGCGCAAACTGCAAAACCCACCGAAACCTATCCGCAGCAACGAATAACCGAAATCGGCACATTGATGGCACAACTTTCTGCATCCCAAAAAGCC
>JBGSRA010000006.1:0-56480 GCA_041737765.1 Draconibacterium sp.
TCAGGCTTTACAGGCACAGCTTAAAACCAATCCTGCAAGTATAAATACCACAATGACAAAAGGAAAATCGAGAATTTACGAACTTTCTCTTTTTAACAATGGAGCAGGCGAATCAGGTAAAATAACGATCACCCTTCCAAATGTCGACTGGATGACATTGGTAAGTCCCTCTGAAATTTCAAATCTGTCGGCACAGGATACTACTACGGTTATAATAAGCTTTACACCAACTGCCGATACACCTTTGAATACACCAATTTCAGGTAGTATAGCCATGAATTGTGTAAATGGAACTGGTCTTTCGCTACCATACCGTATTGAAGCCGTATCTGAAGAAACAGGTGGTATAAAAATAGATGTCATTGACGAATACACCTATTATACTGAAGCCAAACCGCATGTAAAAAATGCTCATGTTGTAGTTCGGCATCCATTCTCTGGAGCAATTGTTGCCGATGGATTTACCGGAGATGACGGCATTTTTGCAGTTGATAATTTACCGGAAGGTTCATACCGAATGAATGTTGAAGCTGACAAACACGAAGGATTTCAAACAACTATTAGTATTGATCCGGGACGCGTATATGAACAGACAGTATTTCTGAGTTTTCAGGCAATTAGTTATACATGGGAAGTGGTACCTACCGAAATTGAAGATAACTATGAAGTACAACTGGTTATGAGGTTTGAAACGAATGTACCAGTACCTGTAGTTGTAATGGAGATGCCTACTGATATGCCGCAATTGTTTAACGACGAAACCTATCCGTTTGTGGTAACTCTTACAAATAAGGGGCTAATTACAGCGATAGATGTTGAACTGAATTTACCACAAAATGACCCTGAATATGTATTTATTACCAATTTTTCAAAAATGGATCTTTTGGCACAACAGGCAATTCAGGTCCCGGTAGTAATGAAACGAAGAGATGCTTTGAAATCGGCGGAAGCAACTGAAACAACAGGGCCGTGTACCGATTATGCCTTTACAATTTATGGTTGGGAATGTGGTAAAGACAATAAATGGACTCAAACTTCGCATGGTATTACTTTTACCGGACGTATTTGCCCGGGCGGCGGCGGCAGTGGCGGCTGGGGCGGCTGGGGCGGCGGCTATTACGGCGGCGGTGGTCCTTACAGAGGTGGCGGTGGAACAACTTATTACAGTCCGAACAACAATACTCCAACAATTTCTGCACCTACTGTTGAATGTGATAAATGTTTAATAGATGTTGCCCAGGCTATTTTAGGTTGTGTGAAATTACATCCTTATGTGGCAGCAGCTGTAGGTGTTGCCGGTTGTGCCTATTCTGCGATGGATGGCGAAATAACTTTTATGGATGTATTTAATTGTTTAATAGGTTTTACTCCTGCAAAATATGCGAGAGATGCTTATAAATGCGCACTTGGTATTGCCAATGCCGCAAAAACCTGTTACGAAGATCCACCATTCTTCCTGAAAAGTGGTGATTTAAAATCGATTGAAATCAGTAAAATGCCTCCAATACTCCAGCAATCGGTTCATGATCTGGAAGCTTTTCTGTATGGAAGCAATGCTGCTAATTCAATAATCAGCGAATTTATGGGAAGTGGTGATTGGGATTCGAAAGAGGGTTTTAATGATTTTGTTGCCCTAATCCAACCTTTCACTTCTGAATTGAAACCAATTCTGCCTGCCGATATTTTGATGATTCAGCAGGAAATGGATGGAACTGATATTACAGGTGATGAAATCAGTGCTTTTGCTTTCCGTTGGAACAGTTCTTTGGAAGCACAGGCAAAAAACATTACATCGCCAACTGTTGAATATCCTAATATTGTAAATTTCAATATTATCGACAAATACCTTCAGAGAATTGACTCAGTTAAGAGTTATGCATTCTCAAGAGGATTTATAGATGTTGCTGACATGTACACCAAATCAATGGAAGGAATTGAAGATCAGGTAGAATCGGGAAGAAGCTCTGTTTGTTCTTCTGTTACAATAAATATCACCCAAAAAGTGGTTATGACCCGCGAAGCTTTCGAAGGAACATTGACTATTTACAACGGCAACAAAACCACAGCAATGAAGGAAATAAAGCTGAACCTCGAAATTAAAGACGAAAATGGGGTTTTAAGCAACGACCTTTTCCAGATTGATACCAAAGCATTGTCGATACTTACCGGAATTGACGGTACAGGAACACTTGGCGCCGATCTAAAAGGCAGTGCAACAGTTTTATTTATTCCTGAAAAAGGTGCCGCACCAACTACAACTAAAAGCTACTCTTTTGGTGGTTCCTTCTCATATCTCGACCCGTTTACCGGCGTAACTGTAACCAAACCATTGTTCCCGGTTACAATCGAGGTAAATCCAAGTCCCGATTTATACCTGCATTACTTTATGCAGCGCGATATATTAGGCGATGACGCTTTAACACCTAATGTTGTTGAACCAATTGTACCTGCAGAATTGGCTGTAATGGTGCAAAACAACGGTTTTGGAACAGCCAAAAATGTTCGTATTGAAAGTGCCCAACCCAAAATTGTTGAAAACGATAAGGGACTTGCAGTAAATTTTGCATTGATTGGCTCGAATCTGAATGGACAATCAACAGAATTAGGACTTACAAATATTAACTTCGGAAATATTGCACCAAAAACGGCTACCATCGGACAGTGGTGGTTTACCAGTGATTTGTTAGGACATTTTGTTGCGTATGAGACAAAACTAACCCATCTGGATAGCAGGGGAAATCCTGATCTTAGCCTGATTTCAGGTGTTTCACTTCACGAATTGATTAAAAGCGTAAGGGTATATTCAAGTGAAGATGGAATTAACGATTTTCTGGTTAACGAAGTACAGGATACTGAAGAAACCCCTGATATCATTTATCTTTCGAACGGGGGAACACTCGACGTTTATCCGGCAGTTTCGCAAAGTACTTCAGGATCGGTTTCGGCAGGAATTGACTTGCTGGTCTTACCTCATCAGATTGGTTGGAATTATATCAAGTTCGCAGATCCGGGTAGCGGAGATCATAAAATTGTGAGTGTTACACGCAGTGATGGTCAGGTTATTCCGCTCGATAATGTTTGGCAAACGCATGTAACATTACCCGATGGTGAAGAACCCATCTATGAAGACATGATTCATTTCCTTGATGTATTTGCCACAACAACCACACAGAAATACACCATTCTGTTTAGCAGTCCGGCACAAAGCCCACCTGAAATTGTGAAGTTCGAAAATGTACCAACTTCGATGGTAACCAGTCCGGTTACTTCAATCAATGTTGTTTTCAATAAACCAATTGATGCATCAACATTTAATTACGAAGACATGACATTGAGAGTGCAGGCTGGAGCCGATATAATGGATGCAACTGTTTTGGTTACCGAAATCAATCAGACAACTTATAAGATTGACCTGACCTCGAAGTCAACGTTGGATGGATACTACGCATTGAATGTTCAGACTGCAGGAATCAAGGATCTTTTGGGAACAAACGGAGTTGAAGGGAAACAGGCAAACTGGACTCAATTTATTGGTATCCCGGCAATCAGCGAGTTTATCGGATTGCCTGACGATGGGAAACCAATCGATTTAATGCTGGTTCGCTTTAATGTACCTATCGACAAGATTACGTTTACACCAGCCCGGTTGTCATGGAAAAAGGATGGAACAACAATAACTGGTTCTGTTACAATTACTGAAATGGATACAGATGGAAAATTGTTCCAGATTTCAGGATTGCAGTCGTTTATGACGGCTGATGGAATGTATTCGCTAACTGTAGATTTACCAAATATAAAATCGCTGGATGGAAACAATGGTATTTTGGCGCAAAGTGTTGATTGGAAAATTGATCAGACACCACCTACAGTTAGAGAGATTATTCCTTCAACCGTTGGAGGATACGATTCACAACACAAAACTGGTTTTTCAGTTATCTTTAATGAGCCAGTAAACGGATTGGTCGTCAACTCGCTCGAACTATGGAAAGATGGACAGAGACAACCCATTTCCCAGCTAAATTTGCAACAATTCAGCAATTCGGGGTATCGGTTTACACAATTCAGGCTTTTGACTTATTACGATGGATCGTACCAGTTAAAAGTGAAGATGAAAGATATAACTGACGAAGCCGGAAATTCAGGTACAGATACAATCAAATTTGAATGGGTCGTATTAAGATCTGCACCAAAAGCGGTTACAAATCTGCATATTTCACCCGATCAGGGTTTCTCTGATACCGATGCCATTACAGCAACCAAAAACCTGGTTGCCCAAATGACAGTAAACCAGGCAAATTCGCGTATTCAGATATATCAGACAGACCAGGTAAATCCTGTTTTACTTGCTGATACTGCAAATGTAAATGCTGGTCCTTTATCATTGCCTGTTAGTTTAAGTTATACCGGAAATGTAACAATTGAAGCACATTGTATTGATAGTTTCACCAATAGTACAGTTACTGAATTGCCTGTTTTTATTGACGAAACTGCTCTTACGGGTACCTGGAAAAATGTACCCGCCTCAGCAATAGCATCACAACTTAATTCATTACAGATTGAATTTTCAGATAAATTACTTCTCGATACACTTCTATTGGATTACCTGAAACTTGAACGTGATGGTCAACCTCTTGGAACTCAAAATTTGAGTATTACCAAGTCAACAGATAAACTTTATGAAGTATCGGGTATAAACCTCGCAGGAAATACAAGTGGTATTTATAAATTGACACTTGATCTTAAGAATTTGAAAA
The DNA here is from genome assembly GCA_041737765.1 of Draconibacterium sp. GTDB lineage: Bacteria > Bacteroidota > Bacteroidia > Bacteroidales > Prolixibacteraceae > Draconibacterium. Next base: position 4,755 of record JBGSRA010000006.1, read on the forward strand.
AATATTTAAGTGGAAAACAAGGAGTATCAGCAACTCAGGCGCAATGGACACTGCAGTCAATAAACAAGGCACCTATTGCCAATGCAGTTGCAACACCATCAAATTTGGTTCTAAATTCAGGACAGACAAAAACCGCTCAGTTAGATGGCAGTGGTTCTGTTGATCAGGATGGCACAATCGCTTCATTCAATTGGTCTTTAGTATCCGGACCATCAAATGGGGTAACTATTCAAAACCCTGGTAGCGAAACTACTCTGGCAACATTTTCCGCAATTGGAAGTTATACCTTTAAACTGACTGTTACCGATAATAAAGGAGCATCAGATAATACAAGTATAACGGTTACAGTTACTTCATCAGAAGCAAACATTCCGCCGGTTGCCAAAGCGGTTGCAACACCATCAAATTTAGTTCTAGATTCAGGACAGACAAAAACCGCACAGTTAGATGGCAGTGGCTCTGTTGATCAGGATGGCACAATCGCTTCATTCAGTTGGTTTTTAGTATCCGGACCATCAAATGGGGTAACTATTCAAAATCCTGGTAGCGAAACTACTCTGGTATCATTCTCCGCAGCTGGAGGTTATGTATTTAAACTGACTGTTACTGACAATCAAGGGGCAACAGATAATACAAGCCTAACAGTCACTGTTAAAAATACTAGTGATCTGGATACACATTCAATTAATTTCACAACAGGATGGAATATTTTTTCAACTAAATTAATTCCTTTTGAAATGGATTTTGCCGCCTTGTTCCAATCGCTGATTGATGATGGGTCTCTTGTAAAAGTGCAGGATGAAAAAGGTAACTCTTTCGAAGACTGGGGTATATTAGGAGGATGGACAAATAATATCGGTAATTTGATACCCGGTAAAGGTTATAAGGTGAAAGTTAGAAATGGAAGACAACTCGATGTCCTTGGCACTCCATCCACCTTCCCGTTCAAAATACCTTTGGAAATTGGCTGGAATATAATAGGCTATCCTAAGTCATCAGAAGCTGATGCCCTGTTGGTTGTGCAGCAGTTAATAGACAGAGGAACACTTATTAAAGTTCAGGATGAAAAAGGAAATTCATTGGAGGACTGGGGCATTTTAGGGGGTTGGACAAACAATATCGGAAACTTTATCACAGGCGAAGGATACAAGATCAAGGTAAGAGCAAAAGATACACTTACTATCTACGAATCGTACGGTAAAGGTGCATTAACAACACAATATGAAATGAGACCAACTACCCACTTTTTACCCGCATTTGAAGGAAACGGGGTTGATCACATGAATATCAATCTGGTTGGATTGCCCGATGGATTGTTGAATCCAGGGGATGAACTTGCTGTATTTGACGGGGAAGTGTGTGTAGGAGCAGTAAATTTAATGCCACACCATTTGACAAGCCAAACAGTTTCCATTGCAGCTTCTGCAACCGATAACCTGGGAATGGTAGGATTTAATGACGGCAATCCGATAACGCTAAAACTCTGGATTTTGGAAAAGAACCAGGAATTTGAACTTGAACTTGAACTTGTAAAAGGAACATCCATCTTTACCAAACATGAAACCACGGTTGCTAGTCTGGAGAAATATGCAACAACTGGTTTGGCAGGAATCCAGGGTACAAATGTTCCGGAAATCAAGGTTTTTCCGAATCCATTTAGAAATGATGTAACCATAGAAATCAACATGGAAAAAGATGCTGAGGTTGAAGTTGAAGTGAAGAACCAGTTGGGACAACAGGTGAAAATGATTACAACAAAAAAACAATTTAACCCAGGATTACATCGATTAACCTGGAATGGCAGAAATGCCAGTAATACTTGGGTTTCCCCGGGAGTTTACTATTTGCGGATTGAGATTGATAATACAATAAGTCGCCATAAAATAGTTTTATCGAGATAGAAAAATCATAAGGCAGCACATGTTAGGTCTGCCTTGTGATTTATTTTTTTATTTGTTGGAAAACTGATTAGAAGAAATTAAAAGTATCTGACAGTGAAAAATTTACAAAATAATTTACTTAAAATGTTATGGATTTAATCAATAAACTCATTTGTCCAATTTTAAAAACTTACAATATGAAACTCAGGCAAACCTTTCTAATTTCCATTTTGGCCATTGGTATGGCTCAGGCTCAAACACATTTTAAGCCTGTCGGAGATTTTACCCAGGCAATGAATATTGCTGTGATGGAAGTAAAGGTTAACGGTGTTAATTTAGGGGCTGGGAATGAAATTGGAATTTTCGATGGTAGTTTGTGCGTAGGTGCTATAGTTTTGACAGTGGATCTTGGCGTAACGTGGGATAAAAAATTTGCAGTAATTGTAGCTGGTAAAAGTGAAAAAACAACTCCACCATTTGATGGTTTCCGGGAAGGAAATTCAATTTCTTTTAGAATTTGGGATGCTTCAGAAGGCGAAGAAATTGATAGTATTGTTATCTCTTATTATAATGTTAAAACAGGTTTAGAAATTACACCACATCCGACGTTTTTGTTGGAATTGGAATCAGTAGGAGTTTCACTAATTGCTACCCACAATTACACACCTAAAGCCAAAGCCGGCGCTGATAATGAATTACTTGAAGGAGCACCGGGTTCATTGGATGGCTCCTTGTCTTCGGATTTGGAAGGATCAACATTGACTTACAATTGGAAAGATATCGATAACCTTGGAATTAGTGCTACAGATGTTGATAAGCCAACTTTTATCACTCCTTTGGTAAATGCTGATAAAAATTACCGTTTGGAATTAAAAGTTAATGATGGGGAAAAAGATTCGAAACCTGATACAGTGATTGTAACGGTAAAACAGATTAATTATCCACCGGTTGCAAATGCCGGTGTTGATTTTGAAATTCCGGAAGGAGATGCAGGTCAACTGGATGCCAGTTCTTCCTCTGATCCCGATGGATTGGGGTATTCTTTTTCGTGGGTTATAGAACCGGCAGAAATTGTTCTGGATGATGTAAACGGGTCAAAACCTAATTTTACTGCACCTTTGGTAACAAATGACAAAGAGTATCTGGCTATATTAACTGTTACTAATGATCTTTTGTTAAGTGATAAGGATACAGTTATAATAAGAGTAGTAAATTTCAATTTAAAACCTGTTGCCAATGCCGGAACTGATGTGGCTTCAGTTGATGAAGGCGTAAATGTTATATTGGATGGATCTGGTTCAAGCGACCCCGATACAGCGCCTAATGCTACGTTAACCTATAAATGGACGTCTGTTGAAGGATTAACCATAAATAACAGCATCACAGTATCACCCGATTTTACAACACCTTTCTATTTGAAAGATTCAACACTTCGCATGGTTTTGGTGGTAAACGATGGTGGTGCCGATTCAAAACCGGATACTGTTTTAATAAAGGTAAAACATAAAAATCTTTCGCCAACAGCCAATGCGGGAGCAGATCAAAATGTTGATGAAGGAGTGAAAGTAACTTTGAATGGTGTAGCTTCAAGCGATCCTGATAAATTACCAAATGTTGTGTTAACCTATAAATGGACGTCTGTTGAAGGATTAACCATAAATAACAGCACCACAGTATCACCCGATTTTACAACACCTTTCTATTTGAAAGATTCAACACTTCGCATGGTTTTGGTGGTAAACGATGGCGCAGTTGATTCGAAGGAAGATACAGTTTTGATTAATGTTAGTCATGAAAATCTGGCACCGGTTGCGAATGCAGGAGCAGATCAGGAAGTTGATGAAGGGGTAAAAGTTACATTAAATGGTTCAGCTTCAGCAGATGCCGATAAATTACCAAATGTTGTGTTAACCTATAAATGGACGTCTGTTGAAGGATTAACCATAAATAACAGCACCACAGTATTACCCGATTTTACAACACCTCTCTATTTGAAAGATTCAACAATTCGCATGGTTTTGGTGGTAAACGATGGTGGTGCCGATTCAAAACCGGATACTGTTTTAATAAAGGTAAAACATAAAAATCTGAAACCAACAGCCAATGTCGGTAATAATTTTAGTGTAAATGAAAATACGTTGGGACAATTAAACGGAGCTGGTTCGAGCGATATGGATGGAATAATAACATATCAATGGACCGCCGCGGGAATCTCAATAACGGGTGCAACTTTGGTTAATCCCACTTTTACTGCTCCCGAAGTTCAGGCAGACAGCATCATTACATTCACTTTAACAGTTACCGATGATAAACTCGAAACAGCCATTGATGCTGTTGATGTTACTGTAAAACATATCAATAAAAAACCAGTCGTAAATGCCGGGGCTGATCAGGAAGTTGATGAAAGTATTATTATTACCCTTGATGGATCAAAATCAACCGACCCCGATTTAAATGATAATATTACATACAAATGGATTGCACCTGCAGGTATTGTTCTTGATGATGCAACAGCAGTAAAACCGAAGTTTACATCGCCGGTTATCGTTGAAGAAACAAAGGATTATTTATTCAAACTTATTATAAACGATGGAAAACTTGATTCAGACACAGACAGGGTTATAGTAAAAGTCATTCACTTAAATATTGCTCCGGTTGCCGATGCAGGAGCGGACATCAGTATTGATGAAAATGTGAATGGAAATCTGAATGGTATTAAATCGACTGATTTTGAAGGAAAACCTTTGATATATAGCTGGTCGGCACCTGCGGGATTTGTTATCAGTAATCCGGCCATTGCACGGCCTTCATTTGATGCGCCTGAAGTTCATAGGGATACAGTTTTTACTGTAGTCTTAACTGTTAACGATGGTGTAAGAAACTCAATGCCGGATACTGTTAAGATTTCGGTTAAACACATCAATAAAGTACCGGTTGCCAATGCAGGAACCGACCAAACAGTTAATGAAAATGTTTTGGTTCAACTTGATGGTTCGGCCTCTATAGATTTGGATAAGTATGATGTTGTTACCTGGTTATGGACTTCGCTCGATAAAGCAGTTTTAAGTGACAATACTTCAGCAACTCCAACTTTCACAACTCCATGGCTGATGAAAGACAGTATTTTTGATTTCAGCCTTGTAATTAACGATGGCATTTTAAACTCAATAGCCGACATGGTTTCAGTTACAGTCAAACATGCCAACTTACAACCAACTGCTAATGCCGGTACTGATATTTTAATAGACGAAAATACTCCCGGACAATTGATTGGAACTGGTTCAACTGACCCTGAAAGTGCAGTATTGACATACTCATGGAAAGCTCCTGCAGGTTTTGTTATCGATAATCCTACTGCTATTTCACCAACATTTACTTCTCCTTTGGTTGATAAAAACACCACTTACGAAATTGAATTAACTGTAAACGACGGAAAAACTACAAACAATACGCATACTGATAAAGTTATTGTAACTGTAAATCAGGTTAATAAGTTGCCTATTGCCGATGCTGGTTCAGATATCACCATTCGTGAACAAAAGCTGGTTATGCTCGATGGATCAGCATCTTTCGATCCTGATGCGTTGGATACTATTTCATTTAGCTGGGTAGCTCCTGCAGGAATTGTTCTTGATGATCCTACTTCAGCAAAACCATTATTCCTGGCGCCTGACGTAAGTGAAGACACAGAATATACTTTTGAACTGACAATTACCGATAAACTGAAAGCCAATATCAAGTCTGTGAATATTCCATCAAGTAACAACGACATTGTTATTGTTACAGTTACAGCCAACAAGGCCCCGGTTGCCAATGCAGGTGTAAACCAGAAAGTCAGAATAAACAATTTGGTTACATTGCATGGTGAAGGTTCTTCAGATACTGATGGTGATGTTTTAACTTATTCATGGAAAGCACCTGCAGGAATTGTTTTAACAAATCCAACAACTGCCAAACCAACGTTTACAGCTCCAGACAGTGATATTGATAAAAGTTACATTTTTACCCTTGAAGTTTCAGATGATTTGGGATTAAAAGATAGTAAAGAGGTGACAATTGAAGTTATCAGCAATCTGCCACCAGTAATATCAACCGAACCAATAGTTTATGTTTTCGAGGGTGAGAATGTTTCATTGGATGCATCTGGCTCAACAGACCCTGACGGAGATGTTATGATTTTTGACTGGTTTCACGGTAATGCAGACTTTATAAATGCAGTACCACTGACAAATAAAACAAAAGCTGTGGTTTCCTTTATAGCACCTGAGGTTGAAGCACTTACCTATATGCCAATTATAATTAGGGTTACAGATGAAACCGAGGATTCATATCAAACCGTAAAAGTTTATGTGAAAGACATAATAAATACTGTACCGGTAGCCGATGCAGGTGCCGATATTGATGCAAACGAAAGTGAATTGGGAATTTTGGATGGTTCTGCATCAAGCGATGTCGAAGGTAAACCAATTACTTATTTATGGGCATCAGCATATCTGATTTTTGATAATGTAACTGCCGCAAAACCTTCATTTACTGCACCTGAAGTTGTTGCTGATACAACTGTTATGGTGACATTGGTTGTGAACGATGGAAAATGGAATTCGGCACCAGACACAGTGATGGTTACCATAAAACAGGTTAACAAATTACCTGCTGCATTTGCTGGTGCAGATATAGTTGTTAATGAAGGAGATAAAATTATACTTGATGGTTCTGCTTCTTCTGATCCGGACGGAGATTCCATTAGTTATACATGGAGTGCTGTTGGTTTGTCGATTACAGGAGGAAACCTGGTCGTTGCATCTGCCAAAGCCCCCGAAGTACAAAAAGACATGAAAGCACCTGTTCTACTGGTTGTTAACGATGGAAAGGCAAATTCAATACCCGATACGGTTTGGGTTACAATTAAGCAGGTAAATAAAACGCCTGTTTGGGTTGAAGTACCAGCCGATATTGCTTTTGTAGGATATGAATACTTGTCTGAAATTAAAGTGATAGATGCTGACTTACTCGATAAAATAACCATTACCTCAGATAATTTACCTTCGTGGTTGATACTCATCGATATTGGAAACGGAACCGCCATGTTATCTACTGATTCAATTCCAAGATTGGAAAGTGTACTTGGAACTTACACTTTAACAATAAAAGCTTCCGATGGAACAATTACCATCGATGAGACTATTGAATTGACAATAACCGTAAAAACCGGAATTGAAGATTTAACACTCAGTGCTGTAAAATTTTATCCTAATCCGACCAGTGGTAAAGTAAATGTTGAATTTAACAGTTTCCCCGATAAGGGAACCACTATCCAGGTTTTTAACCAACTCGGTCAATCTGTTATGATTAGAAAAGCCGATTCTCAAATCAATCAGTTGGATCTCTTACCTAATCCTAACGGACTTTATTACATTAAAGTTGTCAACGAAAAAGCTTCCCGAACGGAGAAAATAATCTTACGATAACATTTTTTTTCATAATATCCCTGTAGGCTTTCCTGCAGGGGTTTTTTGATTTTTACTTTTAAGTTAAATCAAGTGTAATGAGTAAAAACTTTGACACATAATTATTACTTTCCCAAGTTATGCTAATAATCTGCTTTTTTTTAACTTGCTCCCGTAAATTGTAGTTCGGTATTATACTTTAATAAACAAATTAATATATTTTAGTATTGTATTCCTAAAATATCAATATTATGAAAACATTACCACTATTATTAATGATTCTTTTTGCAAACTTAAATGGTTTTGCACAGGGACATTTTGTAGTTGCTTATACTGATAACGGACAGGATCATATGAATATATTCGTGGTATCTGCAAGTATTAATGGTGAAGCACTGAAAAGTGACGATGAAATTGCGGTATTCGATGGTAGTATTTGTTGTGGCAAAACAATATTGAAACAAGCTATAGTTATATCCGATAAAAATTCATTTGCTAAACTAACTCCCTCCAGAAAAGATGATGGAGAAAATAACGGTTATAACATTGGTAATACAATAAAATTTGTGCTATGGGATTCGGACAAAAACCAGGAATTATCGGGTATAACAGCAGAATTTATAAATCCGGCTGATGGACAAGCAATTACTGCACCCACCTACACACCAGGGGCAACGGCATTTGTTAAATTGTCGGTTGTTGTTGCAGCAGGTAATAAAACTCCAGAATCAAAAGCCGGCGATGACCAGTCAGTAATTGAAGGTGAAAAGGTTAATTTGAATGGCTCGGGTTCATCTGATGCAGATGGTGATGCGATTAATTTTTTATGGAGCGCACCTGCAGGAATTACGCTGAGTTCTGCAACCACATCCAATCCTACTTTTACCGCTCCTGAAGTAAAAACGGATACAGATTTCTCTTTTTTTTTGATTGTAAACGATGGTACGTTAAATTCAACTGCCGATGAAGTTGTTATTAAAGTAAAACAGGTAAACAAGGCACCGGTTGCCAATGCCGGAACTGATCAGGAAGTAACAAATGATGAAGTTGTTACCCTGGATGGGACGGCCTCTTCTGATCCTGATGATGATTCAGTTACCTATTCTTGGACTTCTCATCCCGGAATTACACTTAGTTCAACAACTTCAGCCAAACCAACATTAACTGTTCCAAATGGAAATGTACTCATATCATACACTTTTTTACTGGTTGTAAACGATGGTAATCTAAATTCAACTGCCGATACAGTATTAGTTACTGTTAAACAGGTAAATAGAGCTCCAGTAGCAAATGCAGGAATGGATCAAATACTCGACGAAAACACACTTTGTATTTTAGATGGATCAGGTTCTAATGATCCGGACGGTAATTCTCTAACTTATTTATGGACAGCGCCAGTTGGGATAAATCTAAGCTCGAACACAGTTGAAAAACCAACCTTTACTGTTCCTGAAATAAATCAAGATACAGTATTAATTTTTTCACTTGTTGTCAGCGATGGAATTTCCAATTCAGAGCAATCGATTGTTAAGGTAAATATTGTAGATGTCATTAAAACATCATCAGAAATATTTGGTAATAACGGGATAAAAGTGTACCCAAATCCATCAAATGGCATTTTCAGAATTGAAGGATTGGAGTCAAACCGACAAAATAATATTGAAATTTATTCAATAGATGGTAAATTAATCAGTCAGAAAAAAAGTGATAAAATGCTGGAAATGATTGATATCAGCGGTCAAATAGCTGGACGGTATTTGTTATTTATAAACGGGTTTTCATTTAAAATCCAAAAGCAGTAATTCTTTGCATATACTATATGCATAGAAAATAAAAGTGAAGTTTTGCTTTTATTTCAAAAGGCAACTGGAAGTATGCATAATTTTAAACGAAAGGCATTTGTGAACAACTGCAACAGACTTTTACCTGAATCAAAAGTTGAATTTGCTAAAAAGAAAAAAGAGTAGAATTCTGTGGACGCTTAAAAAAATGATGATTGATAATTTACAAACCCCTAAATATAAAACCAATCTTATACAGAAGATATTCTACTCTTTTCGTTACAACTATAACGGCAATTATTTGTAATTGTTTCCTATTAATTTTAATACGAATATCAAAAACGAATTATTTAAGATATTTTAACGATACAAGGATTGATATGAATACTTACCAGAATTTCCGGCAAATTCATTATCAGATTCTCAAAAAGCAAATTTTACCACGGTTCTACACATGGATTTTCTTTATTAATATAATTCAATATCCACGGTGAATATGCTGGTGAATTACTGTTTTCACTGTTTTTAGTTCGATGAAAAACACTTTCGTGAATACAAGGTTCATTGTGGGTTGACAGGTTCCAGTCCCTTTTCATCCGCTTAAAAAATTTACCCGGAAATCTTTTTTGTTCGTTATGCATTGTGCCATTTACATTGGGTTCCGATGCAATAAGCTTTTTATATGCAGGTGATTTATCATAAAAAATCAATCCTTTTGAAAAAGCCTCCTGCATCATCCATTTCAGCGAAATATTTGAAAGTTCTTCTTCTGCATAGCCTCCGCCAACGTCAGTATGAACGCCACAAAACCATACTTGTTTCATTCTTTTGGTTTCCTGATCATCTTTCAGTTGATTCCAGATTACCGGACTAAAAGTTTTTCGTTCTTCATCTATTGCAAGGGCTTGTCTGGCAAATTCCACACTATCGCTTAATTCAAATGAATGAAATTTATGAGGAAAGAGCGAATCTATTACAGCACTAATCCATTTAACAGGTAACCCCAAAGCTGCAACAGTATCCCAAACACCTAAAAACTTTATTTTGCACCACATAGTATGATGCTTTTGAATAAAACTTTCAGCTTTTTCCAACCTGATTTTCGGATTTCTAATCCTGTAAATTCTGAATGCTTCCTGTATCAAATCGGATCTTGACTGTGGCAAAATCCCAAAAAGGTGAATAAATGCTGATAAACTTCTAACTGTTGCAGCACCTCTGCTAAATCCAAACAAAAAAATCTCATCGTTTGCTTCATAATTTTCAAAAATAAACTGGTAACACTCCATAATATTCTTCGAAATTCCTCTTCCGGCTATCGAGCCCGTTACTTTTTTCCAATCTGTTCCAATTCCCGGGTCATAATATGCAATTTGTTTACCCGTTCTGTCTTCAAGCATGTTAAACAGCTTATACACATTGGTGTTACTGCCAATACCTCCTTTTTGACCTGTTCCGTCTGACAGGATTATGATGTTTTTCCCCACGATACTTTATATTTTATTAGATGACAATTTCCTTCAAGTTACAAACATTATTTTATTTTTTAATGCCCATTAAAATTTATGAATCGGAGAGATGCTGTAAGTTAAGGTCTCCCGTTAATTTCATTAAGAAATATAATATTTCAATTTGCCTTTATATTTCACCTCAGAATTGCGGAATCAACATTTAAACAGGAATTATATAATAATTCAAACTAAATAATTAGTTGTATAATATGAAGATATACAGTTGTTTGTAAAATATTTTTAATAATAACTAAGTTTTTAGTTTGTAAACTAAAAACTTAGTTATATATTTGAAGTGGATATCCAGAGGAGAATTAAAAATTAAAAATTAAAAAATCTAAAATCATGAAAACAATTAAAATGTTTTTTGCTATTGTGTTTTTGCTTAGTACCGTTTTGTGTCAGGCGCAAAACAAGGAACATAAAGTGAAAGATGGGGTGTATCAGGAAGTTGATGAAATGCCCGAATACCCGGGTGGCGATGAAGCTTTGAAAAACGACCTCATTGGAAGTATAAATTACCCAGAAGAAGCTCGTAAAAAAGGAATTCAGGGTAAGGTTTATGTTTCATTTGTAGTTGACGAACAAGGTAAAGTTACCAATGCAAAAATTGAAAGAGGTGTAGAACCTTCGCTCGACAAAGAATCGTTGCGTGTTGTTGGCGAATTGAAAACCTGGAAACCGGGCAAGGAAAAGGGAAAAATAGTAAAGGTTGCTTATACAATTCCCATCAATTACGCCCTTCATGGAAAACTGGATAAAAAGGAATAAAATTTTTAGATTATACCTAAGAAAATAGTTGTAAAACTAATTACTTAGGTATAATTCTTGCTGTCTTGATACTTGAATCTATTAATCTTTTTATCTAGAAAAATGAAAGAATTAACACGTGCCGAGGAGCAGATTATGCAGTTACTTTGGGAACAGGAAAAAGCATTTGTAAAAGATATTGTGGAACAGATGCCGCCTCCGAAACCCGCGTATAATACGGTTTCTACAATTATAAGAATTTTAGAGAAAAAAGGATTTATCGGGCACAATGCATACGGAAAGACTCACGAATATTTTCCTTTAATTGCGAGAAAAGATTATACCCGAACTTATATGAAAAATTTTATGAGGAACTATTTCAGCGGTTCTTTCCAGGAAATGGTTTCGTTTTTCGCCAAAGAAGATAACATGAGTCTGGCCGATTTGGATGAATTGGTTGAAGATGTAAAACGTGATATGCAAAACGAAAATCCAGACCAAAATGATTAGCTGGGTAAATTTTATCATTGAATCGGGTGTCAGCCTGGCGCTGCTTTCGTTGATTTATGTATTATTCTTACGAAAGGAAACCTTTTTTAAAATCAATCGGTGGTTTTTGTTGGGGTCGGTACTTTTTTCGGTGGTGTTACCGATTTTAAAACTCAGGATTTTAAGTCCACAACCGTTTATGCTGAATGAAATAACCGTTACTCCTTATGGAAATTTATTGGAAGCAATAACCGTTTACAGTCGTGGATTTTCGGGGACGGTTGAACAGACTGTTCTTTCAACTACTGCGCTGATTTACATTTATCTGACCGGTGTGTTTTTGTTCTTCGCAAGATTCCTGTTTCGCATGATACAACTTTTTCTGATTATTCGTCGAAGTGAAGTTCAAAAAAATGATGGGTTTAAACTGGTAATACTCAAAAATGAAACAAGTCCATATTCATTTTTGAATTATGTTTTTGTTAGTCAGTCGCTAATGCAAACAAAAGGATATGATAAAATGGTAAAACACGAAATGGAACATGTAAAACAGGGACATTCGGTTGATGTAATCATTCTCGAATTGTTAACTGTTTTTCAGTGGTTTAACCCGTTTATGTGGATGTTGAACCGGGCAATTCGCGAAAATCATGAATTCCTGGCTGACCAGGCTGTTCTTTCACACGGAGTAAGCAAGGGAGAATACAAAAGTTTATTGTTAAATCAATTTGTTGGTGGTCAATTGGTTATCGCCAATAATTTCAATTATTCATTAATAAAAAACAGAATTAAAATGATGTCAAAAATAAAATCTTCAAAAATAGCTATCACCAAAATAACTTTTGGAATATTGGTTGCGGCTGCACTTGTTGTGGCTTTTGCGTGTGAGCAAAAAGAGTCGATGGAAACCTTACAAGCTGAAGAGCAAGTAGTTAAAGTTACATTTCAGGGTGATAAATTAAAAATAGATGGTACTTCAGCCGATGTTGAGAAACTGAAAAGTATGTTTTCTCAAGGTTCAGGATTTGAAGTAGTTACCGATAGCTTGGGAAATACATTACTAGTGAAAAATGAGGGAATTAAAACCAAATCGATAAATGCAGAAGAGGAAATATTCTTTATTGTTGAAGAAATGCCTGAATTTCCGGGGGGAGAAATGGCTTTACGTACTTTCATTGCCAGTGCCATTAAATATCCTGAAATTGCCCAGGAAAAAGGAATTCAGGGGAAAGTTTATGTAACTTTTGTCGTTGGCAAAGATGGTTCGATTGTCAATTGCAGTATTGCACGTGGTGTAGATCCATCGCTGGATAAAGAGGCATTACGTGTAGTTAACACTTTACCAAAATGGAAACCAGGAGTACAAAAAGGAAAGGCGGTAAATGTAAGTTACACTGTTCCTATTAACTTTGTTCTTCAATAAACTGAAATTTTGAATTAATTCATAATTATTACAAAAGAACCATATTTATTGGGCGATCGAAACGTTTTTTGTTTAGTAATTAATTTTCTTCGCCCAATAAATCTAAAAATGCTAAAATCAAAAATTTCAATTATGAAAACCGCAAAATTTTTATTTCTATTCAGTTTAATTATTGGTATTGCAAAGATTTCTTACTCACAGGAAGAGTTGGATTTATTGATTCTGAATAAAAAATATGACGAGGCACTTGCAAAAATTGAACAGCAAATCTCACAAAATCCAACGTCTCAAATCTATTTTAAAAAAGGAGTGGTTTTTAGTAATCTTCAAAAATACCAGGAGGCGGTTCAGGCATTTTCTGAAGCATTGAAATTTCAGCCCAACAACATAGAAATTTTATCGGAGTTGGCAGAGGATTTATCAATACTGGGAAATCAGCAGGATGCAATTGTATATTATAAAAAAGCGATAAATATAGAACCACATAATCTTGCGCTAAAAGCAAAATTGGGTCGGGTTTACATCAGCAAAAAAGAGATGAAAAAAGCTTACGAATTGTTTTCTGAAATTTATGCAACTGATTCAACCAATGTTTATTGGAATAAGCAATTAGCTTTTTGCTCATTTCAAACCGGAAAAAGGTTACAGGCAGTTCATTTATACGAAAAAGTTTTAGAGGCGAATCCCCGCGATTACGGTACATATGCAAACCTGATTCATACCTACAGCCGCGATAAGGAATCGGATGAAATACTGACAACTATTGAGAAAGGACTATTGGAATTCCCCGGTGATGCAGAGTTAATTCTTGAAAAGGCTAATTTTTATTTCAGAACCAGAAATTATGAACCTGCAATGCACGAATTTGAGAATTACTTTACTGCAGACGGTGATTCGATTTATGAAATAGTGATGAATTATGCAATCAGCACATATTTCTCGAAGGATGAAACAAAAGCTATGAAAATTCTGGGCAATTTATATCGCGCAAATCCCAACGATTTATTCGTAATGTACTATATGAGTTTGTGTTATAAGAAAATGAGTGATTACGAAAATGCTGAAAAATACATGCAATGGGCTATTGATATGTCAACCCCCGGTTATGTATCCGAAATGTACCACCATCTCGGTCAAATATGCGGACAGCAACGCAAGTTTAAAGAGTCGATTACTGCTCTTCAAAAATCCAATGAACTCGATCCTACCAATGTTGAAGCATTATTTGAAATTGCCACAACATACGAGGAGTATAATTCGAATAAAACGCTGGCACTCAATTATTACCGTCTATATTTAAAAGAAGCTGGTGAAAGTGGAAGGAATGTAAATTATGCGCTCGACCGGATGACCAGGCTTAAAGAGGATCTGTTTTTTGAAGAATAGCACATTTTGCGCTCTTCATTTCTATACTGCTGGTAAAAAGTTTCAAATTCCTGTTTTTTCCCGTACCAGATTGGTCAATTGCCCACGGGTTTTAACTCCAAGTTTCGAGTAAATTCTGTAATTATGATCTTTCACGGTTTGAAGTGAAATAAAAAGCTTCTCTGAAATGTCCTTGTTTGATTTTCCGGTACAAATTTCCATTACAATTTCAGCTTCACGTTTCGATATTTCATACATATTGCAGAAATCAGAAAAGTCAATATTATTCGGGTGTTGAGGCAAAATCTGCGTTTTTTCGTTCAGTTTTATAATTATTGGAATTGAAATACTTACTGCAAACAAAAGCAGTATTGAAATGCAAATTGATATTGACCCAAAGTAATTGTAAAAACTTAAAACTACCGAATACAGAAATACTCCGGCAAAAAAAAGTAAAGTATGATATTTCAGAAACCTGATTTCCTTTGTTAAGGGTCGGTTTTTTTTATCATTTAAAAAAGGAACTGTAAAAATGATATGAACTACAAAATTGATAGCAACAATTGACCTGATTATAATTAAATCAGGTTCTGAAGATATATTAATTATATGTTTATCAACCAGAATAGAAAATCCTAAAACAATTAGAAATAGAACCGGGAAATAAATCATTGGAAATAATTTTGATTCTTTGATTCCATTTAGACGAAAAGCAAACCGAAGTAACATAAACCAGCTCACAATTAAAAACGGAATTCCCAATACCGGGATAAATACGGTCAATTTGTTGCTTAATTCATTGCTAATACTCAAGTCATCAAGTACTTCGTGCAATGCAATATTTCCCCAAATGCCGTAAATAAAGAAAGAAATCAGAAAGATTTGCTGATAAAGTAAAAGCTGTAAAACCGGTTTTTGATGTGTTTGATACAGTTGATATGAAACCATGATCCCGATAACTGCAAGTGCAGCTGAAATAATAAAGGTTATTATAAATAAGGCGTAATCAAACAACATTAGGTTTTCAACTTTAGTAGTGATGTGCAATAATACAAATAGTGCTGAATTTGAGATACCTACCAAAGTAGTAAATATTAAAAATCCTACCAAAGTAGGAAGGATATTTTTTCGGGAAGTTCTACTTTCGAATCAAAAAAGTTCAGTTAAACAATTAAAAAACAAAAAAATGGAAACGACGAAGTATTTTGAGTTAGTACCCAGCATTGGAGGAAGTTTTAGTTACGGTTGGAAAAAGATGTTTGAAAAATCATTTTTACCACTTTTGCTTGCGGTAATAATTGTGGGTCTATTAAATGGACCGGCAAGTGCAACATGGAAATCAGATGGCAATTTTGGTCTCGATTTTTTATTGTTTCTTCCGGTCATACTATTGGGTCTGGCTTATGCATTTTTATTTTTACCAGTTATCGAGTATGGTGAAAATTATCTTTTCCTAAAAGCTATGCGCGACGAAGAAACAAATATAATTACCCTCTTCGATGGATTTAAAAATCAATATTTGAATATAATATTGGCAAGGTTAATCGTTGTTGCCCTTGTTATCATTGGATTGATAATGTTAATTATTCCCGGAATTATAATTGCCTGCCGGCTTGTTTTTGTGCCTTTTTTGGTGATGGATAAAAACATGGAACCTATGAAAGCCGTTGAAAAGAGTTGGCAAATGTCAAAAGGTCACGGTTGGAAAGTATTTTTTATGGCTATTATTTCCTTCTTCCTGTTTATTGCCGGACTTATTGTGTTCATATTTGGAATTTTAATTTCAATAATGTGGGTACATTCGGCATTTGCGTCACTGTATCAGGCAGTTTTGAATGAAACTGACGATAACAATCCAATTCCGATTTTAGGAGTAAACGAAGCAAGATAATCAACATTGAAATATTTTAAGGTCCGGAAATTTTTCCGGGCTTTTTGTTTTTATGTACTCATCTTTGTGTATTTTGGAAAACTTAAATTTTTGGGATGAAGAAACTATTTCTACTCTTTATTTATATTGGGTTACTCAATTTTTCTAATGCACAGTATTTTCAAACCGGACAAGATCCGGCTTCCCTGAAATGGCGGCAAATAAATACCGATAATTTCCAGATTATTTATCCCGATTATTACGAATTAAATGCTCAGAAACTGGCTTCAATTATGGAAATAGTTTATGAAAAAGGAGGACAAACTTTAAAATATCAGCCAAAAAAAATATCAATCATTCTGCATACCCAAACTGTAAAGTCGAACGGATTGGTTGCCTGGGCTCCCAAACGAGCTGAATTTTATACCATTCCTCACCAGGGAATTTATGCTCAAAACTGGATTGAACAACTGGCGATTCACGAATTCAGACATGTTGTACAAATTGACAAAGTGAATAGTGAGTTACCAAAAATTATAAAAATTTTACTCGGTGAGCAGGGGACAGCTCTGGTTTTTGGCGCTTTCCTGCCTTGGTGGTTTATCGAAGGTGATGCAGTTGTGGCGGAAACGGCTTTTAGCAACTCAGGACGTGGCCGATTTCCTTCTTTTTTAATGGAACACAAGGCTTTGGCTGTTGAAAAAGGGAATTACAAATACGACAAAGCATACAATGGTTCTTACAAAAATTATGTGCCAGATCATTATCAACTGGGTTATTATCTGGTTGGAAAATCACGCGATAAATATGGTGCAGATTTGTGGAATTCGGTTTTAAATCGGGTAGGAACGAAGCCATTTTCATTAACACCCTTCAACAAAGCACTAAAAGAAAAAACAGGTTTGAATAAAGTCCAGTTGTATAATTCTGTTTTCGATAGCTTAAAAAATGAATGGATTGCTGACGACAAAATTTATCGAAACACAGATTTTAAGTTTGTTTCACCAAAAAATGAAATGTATTCCGATTACAAATACAATCACTGGCTAAACGATTCAACCATTATTTCGTTTAAAACGGCTTTAAACCAGATTCCTTCATTTGTGAAAATTAGTTCAACCGGGTCCGAGAAAAAAATAGTTTCCCCCGGTATAATTTTTAACGAATCGGTGAATTATCGTGACGAATGGATTGTTTGGTCAGAACAAATACCTAATCCTCGCTGGCAGCACAGCGGACAATCATTAATAGAACTGTTCAATATTGAAAATAAGGAAACCAGAACAATTTTTACAGAATTTACGGCTTTTGCACCTTCCATTTCGGTCGATAAAAACAGGATTATTGTGGTTGAAGCTAACTTCTCTAGCGAATATTTTTTGTCGGTATATCAAATTTCAAATGGTAAACTTTTACATCGTTTTCAAACCAAAAATAATAACTACTTTTTTTCACCCGAATGGTTAAATGAAAAAGAAGTTGTTGCAATTGTTCTTTTACCTGAAGGGAAACGTTTGGCTAAAATTGATTTGGAAAATAATCAATTCGAAATAATTCTGGAAAAAGATTTAGGTGAATTGAAAAACCTTGAAGTTGTAAAAAGTGATATCTATTTTATTGGCAGTTTTTCAGGTAAAAATAATCTGTACAAATTCAATTTAAGTGATAAAACGGTTTACCAGGTTTTCGAATCACGTTTTGGAATTGAATCGCCGGCTTTTTCGACAAATGGAACATTGATTTTAAGCGATTACACATCCGAAGGATTCAGATTAATAAAAATCGGTGCAGAGAGTATCAAACAGATTAATCTATTGGAAGTTAAAACGAAAGTGTATGAATTAGCTGAAACCCTGAGTAAACAGGAACCCGGAATATTTGATTTTTCAAAGACAGATACTTTAAAATTCGAATCGAAAAAGTATGGTAAAATCTCACATCTCTTTAATGTGCATAGTTGGGCACCTGCTGCAGTGGATGCCGACTCTTATGAAATTACACCTGGCGTAAGTATAATGTCACAAAACAAACTTGGAACAGCTTTTTTAAACTTTGGATATGAATGGAGTATTACTGAAAAAACAGGGAACTTTTATGGAAAATACACATTTAAAGGTTGGTACCCTGTTTTTGATTTAGAATTGAATTCGGGTAAAAGTGCATCGGAATATGCAGGGATAGAACAAACAAAAAATACTGATGGTCAGGTTATTAAACAAGACACTGTGTTAAAACGGTTTACCTGGAACGAAACCAGTTTTGGAGTTGATGTCAGAATTCCTTTGGATTTTTCAAGAGGAAAATTCAGTAGGTTTTTTCAACCCGAAATTAAATACGATTTAACTCAGTATAAGCATGATTCATCAACTCCTGAAAAATTTTATGCCGGGAGTTTCCAGTCAATCACTTACCGACTTTACTATCAGCAACTACTTCGAAAAAGTGCGCAGGATGTTTACCCAAATTTCGGATTTATTGCAGACGGACTTTACAGGCATTCCCCATTAGGAGAAACAAATTTAGGTAGTTTAATACTTGGACAAACCTATTTGTATTTTCCCGGTTTAATGCGTAATCACGGAATTCGTTTGTACGCTGGTGCTCAGGATAAAATGAGTGAAGGATCTGTTGGTTTTTCCGACTTAATTCGTTATCCACGCGGTTGGGGAAAAATTAATACAAACCAGATGGTTAGCTTTGCTTCAGATTACAAGTTCCCTGTTTTTTACCCCGAATGGAGTATTAGTAGTCTTGTATATCTTCAACGAGTAAATGCTTCAATTTTTGCCGATTTCGGAAATTTAACCGGAAACATTTATAAAAATGGAAATGTTTCCGGAACTTTTAATTCAAGTATTTCATCGTATGGAATAGAAGTTACTGGAGATGCGAACTTTTTCAGATTTTATGCTCCTGTTGAAATAGGATTTCGAGCTTCTTATTTACCTGAAATGCAAAATGTATATTTTGATTTTCTTTTTTCAATCGATTTCAATTCGCTTTAAAGTAAATACGGTTATTTCGCCTGGCATATTTATTCTCCATGGAATTCCAACTGTTCCAAGTCCAGTATTTACAAATAAAAACGAGTTATTTTCTTTATATAATCCTCCCCAGTTGTTTCGCACAAAATAACTTAAACTAAATGTTATTCCTGCTTTCTTTATTCCCCACTGAAAGCCGTGTGTGTGGCCTGATATAGTTAAATCAATATCACCTCTCTTTTTAATCACTTCATCCCAGTGAGCCGGATCGTGCGATAACAGGATTTCAAATGCATTTTCAGGAATCCCGTGTATGGCAGAATCAAGATTTGCATATTGTGGAAATGGAGGATGTCCCCAGTTTTCAACTCCAACTATAAATATTGAATCGGTTCCTGAATGCAGTGTAACATGTTTGTTATTTAATAATTCAAATCCAAAGGTTTTGTGTGCTTCAACTATTTCATTAAAATTTATAGTTTTGGTAATGTCGTTTTTCCAATTCGAATAATTTCCATAATCATGATTTCCAAGAATTGAATAACTGTCCCTGTTTTTTGTAATTTCTTTAAAAACATTCTCCCATCCTTCAAGTTCAGTCGAAAAATTATTCACCAAATCTCCTGTAAACAGAATAATATCAGGATTAATTTTGTCAATTTCTTTACTTACATTATTCATCAATTGTTTCGAACCCATAAATCCACCCAAATGTGTATCGGAGAACTGTAATATTTTAAATCCATTAAAATCGTGAGGCAAATTATTAAATTGTAATTCAACTTTGTTAACCGTTAAATTCTTTCTACCAAATAAAGTTCCATAAATAACGCTACCACTGATTCCAACCGATAAAATAAATCCTATGTAATAAATAACCATTTTCCAATCACCCTTAAAAAAAAGGGCGATCAGCAAAGAAAAGGTGAGTGAAATTTTGAAAACAAAGTCTATGGAAAGAATTGCATTATAAATTAAATGAATTGTATATCCTTTAATATTTCTTGTAGTTAATGGCCAAACATAAAGTAGTATAAATCCTAAAATCATTGAAATGGAAATTGCAACAAGAATAAGGAACATCCTTCTCTTATAAATGGGAGAGATTATTCTTAAAATGCTTTTTATTGCACCAAAAGAAATGACTGAATAAAAAACAAGGAATAATGCAATAGAAAAAAGTTGAAATGTTCTCATAGATACAAATTCGTTACGATCTCAATTATTTGATGCAAAACTAATAATTTACTTTGATGATAAAATAAATTAAATATCAACATGTTACAGAACAAAAACCCCGTAATTAACTTCATGAGATTTCAATAGTTTCTAAAACAAATATACGTGGCCTCAAATTTTTTGTTTTCAGGTGATTTAAAGGTGTAAAAAACAACTTCAACAAATGTCAATTGTTTATGAGTTAAAATATATCGTACGAATTACATATGTGATAATACTATTCAAATGAAATTAATATTTGTAAATTCAGATACAACATAATTAAACCAATATGACCTAAATATAAAATTGAATTGTGATTTCTTTTGTACACTAATCAATAATTAAAAACGACAATACTAAATCAAAATTATCAGCAGGTAATATTTTGTATTATTAATTTTAAAAAATAATTACATAAATTAAAAACCAAACTTTAATTATTCACATAAATAATAATGATAAAATACATCATAATTATGCATTAAAATAATCACATATATATCATATTATCAATATATTACAGCTATTAATTGAATGCTATTATCAAAAATAGATTAAACATTATTAAATATTGCTTATAAATGAATTAAAATGATTAGTTATAATACTGTTATTCAGTTATTTATTAATATTATATCAAGTTGTTTTTATGCTAATAACATGAGTTTTATTAAAATACATACTAAAAAATATTTTACAAATATTAATATATATGAAAATAAATATTACATTCGTACACTCAATTATCTGGATTTTAAGACAAACTAAAATTCCACTTTGATTGGTTTAAAAGTTTAATGAAGGATCGAATTAAAAACTATATGGAATTTAAAGGTATCTCCGCCGGAGAACTGGCAACCTTGCTGGATGTTCAACGGTCGAATATATCCCATATACTAAACGGTAGAAATATGCCAGGAGCTTCCTTTATTGAAAAGTTCCTGGTTAGTTTTCCTGATTTAAATGCCAGATGGTTATTAACAGGTATTGGAGAAATGAATTCGTATGTTGAAAGTGTCATCCCAAAAGAGCCTATTAAAACAAACGAACCATTCGTAACTCAAGATGTAAGACAATTAAATAACAAAATTGAAAAGCCCATTGAAAAAGTAGTTATACTGTTTTCTGATGGTACTTTTATCGACTATAATAAAAAGTGAGAATAGGTGATTGATGACTTATAAACTCCTTTTTCTTTCTCAGGAGTTGTGATAAAACTAGGGTTGCTGTATTATACAGTAGCCCTTTTTTTGCTTGTATTCATTCCAAAACATATTCCTTATAATTTAATGAAAATTATAACGTTAATACCAAACGAAAAAAGAACTAAAGAAGCATTTATAAAAAACCAGTCAAGTCGTTTTGAATAGTAAATGCAGAAGAAAATTGCTGGTACTATTAATTTGAAATTCCAACATCGCCGCTTCAAATCACGTTCTTTTAATTCTATTTAAACTTGATTTCTCAGGTATTTCCCAATTTTATACTTATTAGTAATATTTTATGTAACCATCAATAAAATTATAATAATCAGATAATCAGACGCATGCTATTTGTGGTTATTTGTAATAAATTTAAATTACATATGTATTGGTGTTTTTAATAAAAATATTACAAAAAGGTATTGTCAATATTAAAAACAATATTACATTTGTAACAGATAAAACGTTAGAATTTTTGGACATTTATTTTAAACGCGAAAAGATTTACAAACCCAATTAAGTTATTCGCTGATAATACAGAGTTACTAGGTCGTTAGGAATAGCGGCCTTTTCCTTTATATAACCATATCAAATATCTGTGAACAATCGCAAAAATGGCATTACCTGATTCATATTCATTTTACGTAATTTACAATGGTATTTACAGATTATTGAATCTGCTATTTTGAATTATTATATTCTAATCGCATGTAAATCAGTTAAATATGTAGATTAAGTATTATTTTTAGAATTGGGAGTTGAGTCGTTGAACGTAAAGTATAGCTTAATATTACATATGTATTACATAAATTAAAATGAAAAGTTACAGATGTATCTAATAATATTGATACTATTTTGTAACGCCTAATGCTTTTAGCCGAATAATACAGTATTGTACGACTGTTAATTGTAACATTAGTTTTTCCTGTTATTTACTATGGCTAACGAAAATTTGTGTTGTAATTTTTATCTTTGCGTTCAAATTACAGATATATGAATTATAAAGAAGTTAGAAATTTAGTAGTAACAGAAAACTCTGCATTAAATGCTACTAATTTTCTAATAAAATTACGTTCTGCTGAACCACTGCCATTATTAAAACCAGGACAGTTTGTCAATATTGAAATTAATGATGCAAGTGAAATTTTTCTTAGGCGACCCTTTTCTGTTTTTGATGTTGATTATTTGCAGAATACTATTTCAATAATTGTGAAAATATTGGGAAGAGGCTCCAAAAAATTAACTGAAACAAAAACTGAAGCAATATTAAGCGTTATATTTCCATTGGGTAAAGGATTTACATTTCCTGATAAAAGCGATAATGTTTTATTAATCGGTGGTGGAAGTGGTGTTGCACCAATGTTATTTCTTGCAAAAGAATCAGGATTGGAAAGAGATAAAGTAAACATTTTAATCGGCGCCAAATCAGGTGAAGATCATATTGATGTAAGTGATTACAATGCATTTGGAAATCTCTTTTTTACAACTGAAGATGGTTCTTTAGGTGAAAAAGGTTTTGTAACTCAGCATTCTGTTTTTATAAATACCCTTAAAAAGTATGATAAAATTTATGCTTGTGGCCCGGATGCAATGATGAAAGCTATTGCAAAAATTGCAAAAGAAGCAAATGTGTTTTGTGAAGTTTCACTTGAAAATCTGATGGCTTGCGGATTTGGGGTTTGTCTTTGTTGTATTGAACCAACAGTAAAAGGAAATTTATGTGTTTGTACAGAAGGACCGGTATTCAATATAAATGATTTGAAATGGTAGATTTAAAAGTTAGAATTAAGGAGCTTGAATTTAAAAATCCGGTTATGACAGCTTCCGGAACTTCTGGTTTTGCTGAAGAGCTAAATGATTTCTATGATGTTTCAAAATTGGGAGCAATTCTGTTAAAAGGAATTACATTGAAGAACCGCGATGGAAATAATTATCCAAGAATGGCCGAAACTGCTTCGGGAATGTTAAATGCTGTAGGACTGCAAAACAAAGGAATCAATTATTTCATTAACAATATTTACCCCCGTATAAAGGATTACGATACTCATTTAATTGCAAATGTAAATGGTTCAACGGTTGAAGAATATATTGAAGTTACAGAAAAGGTTAATGAATTAAGTCACATTTCAGCCATTGAGTTAAACATTTCTTGCCCAAATGTTAAAGAGGGTGGAATGGCTTTTGGAATTAGTTGTCCAAGTGCTGAGGCAGTTACCCGTGAAGTGAGAAAAGTTTGCAGCAAACCGTTAATTGTAAAACTTTCGCCCAATGTTACCGACATTACGGAAATTGCCAAAGCTGTGGAAGGGCAGGGGGCAGATAGCGTTTCGCTGGTAAATACATTTTTGGGAATGGCCATTGATGCTGAAAAAAGAATTCCTCTACTTTCGACTATAACTGGCGGATTATCGGGGCCTGCAATAAAACCAATAGCTTTGCGAATGGTTTGGCAGGTAAATAAAGCAGTTAAGATACCTATTATTGGAATGGGTGGAATTATGAACTCTAAAGATGCTATTGAATTTTTGTTGGCCGGTGCTTCGGCGGTTCAGGTTGGAACTGCGATTTTTAAAGATCCATTTATTCCATTACAAATTATTGACGGGATTAAAAATTACATGGAAAGGCACAAGTTTAATTCAGTTAGCGATATAACTGGCAACTTACTTCAATAAATAAAATTGCTATGTGAACATTTCAATTTTTGACTTGTTATATAAACCGTAAATTACAATCAATATAATAAACTTTAAAGTTATCATGTCAGATTTTCAAATTGTAATGCCAAAACTGGGCGAAAGTATTCAGGAAGGCACAATAACCAAATGGTTTGTAAAAGAGGGTGATACTATACAGGAAGATGATATTCTTTTTGAAGTTGCCACCGATAAAGTTGATTCAGAAATTCCATCACCAGTTGATGGAGTATTAACCAAAATATTTTTTGCGGAAAATAGTCTGGTTCCCGTAGGAGAAATTCTTGCTGTAATTTCTATTGGTGGAGAGGTTAATGAAAACATAAAACCTAATTCTGTTGAGGCAGCTCCTGCAAAAGATGTTGAAGTAGAAGAAAGTGTTCATTCAGAATCTAAAGAAGAGAAATCTGAAGTAAATGTTCGTGAAGCTTCCAACAGATTTTATTCACCTTTGGTTAAAACAATTGCAAAACAGGAAAATATTTCATTTGATGAACTGGAATCCATAACTGGTTCCGGTGCAAATGGAAGGGTGCAAAAGAACGATATTCTTGAATTCATTAAAACCAGGAAAAGCGGGAAACCCAATACACCACCAAAGAAAGAGGAAACACAAACAAGTCGTAAAACATTTACACCACCGCCAGTTACAATTGGTGCAGGCGACCAGATAATAGAAATGGACAGGGTTCGCAAACTCATTGCTGACCATATGGTAATGTCGAAACAAGTTTCGCCACATGTAACTTCGGTTGTTGAAGCTGATGTAACAGAACTTGTTATTTGGAGAAATAATAATAAAGAGGCATTTGAAAAAAAGTATGGGGAGAAAATTACGTTTATGCCCATTTTTACAGAAGCTGTTGCTGCTGCTCTGGCTGAGTTTCCAATGGTAAATTCATCGGTTGATGGTGATAAAATTATTCTGAAAAAAGACATTAATATAGGAATTGCAGTTGCAAAACCTGATGGTAATCTGATTGTTCCGGTAATAAAAAATGCAGAACAAAGAAATTTAGTTGGATTAACAAAAGAGTTAAACCGACTTGCCAATGCAGCCCGAAATAATAAATTGGGTATTGAGGAAATTCAGGGTGGAACGTTTACAATTACAAACTTTGGATCCTTCCGTAATTTAATAGGAACTCCAATTATCAACCAGCCACAGGTTGCAATTCTGGCAACCGGTAGTATTGAAAAAAAGCCAGCTGTATTGGAAACTCCTTCAGGTGATGTTATTGCTATTCGTCATAAAATGTATCTTTCTTTGTCATACGATCATCGCATTGTGGATGGTGCATTGGGTGGTGCATTTCTAAGGAAAATAGCTGATAACCTGGAACAGTTTGAAATTAATCGCATTGTATAGTTAATTAAGAAAAGAGAAAAGCAAATGAATGAAATAGATATTCCAAAGATTTATTCCATTAAAAAAACGGATAAGGAGACTTTAAAAAAATGGTTGTATTTAATGATTTTAGGTCGTGCAATCGACGATAAAGCTCCAAATTATTTAAAACAGGCAATCGGTTGGTCGTATCACGCACCTTATGCAGGACACGATGGTATTCAATTGGCTGTTGGTCAGCATTTTGAAAAACAAAAAGATCACATTTTCCTTTATTACCGCGAAATGCTTACTGCCATGTCATGTGGAATGACAGCAGAAGAAATTATTTTAAACGGAATTTCAAAAGCAACTGATCCCTCAAGTGGCGGCCGTCATATGTCAAACCATTTTGCCAAACCAGAGTGGAATATTCACAGCACTTCGTCATCAACCGGAAATCATACCCTGCATGCAGTTGGTGTTGCCAGGGCAATTAAATATTATGGTGAAAAAGCGGTTGCAATAAGTGGACAGGGCGAATCATCGGTTAGTGAGGGTTATGTTTATGAAGCTTTCAATGGAGCTGATAAAGAACAACTTCCAGTAATTTTTGTAATTCAGGACAATGGTTACGGAATTTCGGTGCCAAAAAAAGATCAAACAGCAAACCGAAAGGTTGCAAATAATTTTACCGGATTTAAAAACACGAGAATTATTCATTGCAATGGCAAAGATGTATTTGATTCGATGAATGCAATGGCCGAAGCTAAGCGATTTGCTCTTGAAGAATCGAAGCCAGTCATTTTGCAGGCTAACTGCGTGCGAATGCATTCTCATTCGAATTCCGACGACCACCTTCTTTACAGAAATGAGTTGGAAAGGAATTATGTAATGGAATATGATCCGCTGGCAAAATTCGAGCGGCTACTTATACGATATGAACGCTTCACAGAGGAGGAAATTCAGGAAATAGAATTAAGTGCAAGAGCGGAATTGAAAGAAGCGCACAAAGCTGCGTTGAGTGCACCCGATCCTTCACCAGATTCAATTTATGATTTTGTGCTGCCAGAACCTTATGTTTCTGAAAAATATCCGGATGGATTACACAACGAAACAGGGGAGAAGAAGAAGTTAATCACCGGTCTGAATGAAACTTTAAAAGCTGAATTCCGGCAAAATCCCGATACTTTTATCTGGGGACAGGATATGGCAAACAAAGATAAGGGAGGAATATTTAACGTATCGAAAGGATTACAGCAGGAATTCGGCATAAAACGTGTTTTTAATGCGCCAATTGCCGAAGATTTCATCATGGGAACTGCAAACGGAATGTCGAGATACAACGATAAAATCAGGGTAGTTGTAGAGGGAGCAGAGTTTGCCGACTATTTTTGGCCTGCAATGGAACAATATGTCGATACGAGCCACGACTACTGGCGCTCGAATGGAAAATTTTCTCCAAACATAGTCATTCGCCTGGCTTCCGGGGGTTATATTGGAGGTGGAATGTATCACTCCCAAAATATCGAAGGATCGTTGGCAGCAATTCCTGGAGTACGCATTGTTTATCCATCTTTTGCTGATGATGCAGCCGGATTGTTGAGAACTGCTATTCGTTCACGTGGGTTAACCATGTTTATGGAACCAAAAGCCCTTTATCAGGATCCCAAAGCAGCCACAGTAATTCCTGATGATTTTGAAGTACCTTTTGGTAAAGCGAGGATTAGAAAAGAGGGAAGCGATTTAACTTTACTTACATACGGAAATACTACTCATTTATGCATCGAAGCAGCGAATAATCTTGAAAAAGAGGGGATTAGTGTTGAAGTAATCGATTTACGCAGCCTTATTCCACTTGATGAAGAAACTATTTTAAAGTCGATTGAAAAAACAAATAGAGTTTTGATTGTTCATGAAGACAAAGTTTTCGGGGGATTTGGCGGAGAATTGAGTGCAATAATTACTGAAAAAGCTTTCAATTTACTTGATGCACCTGTTAA
The DNA here is from genome assembly GCA_041737765.1 of Draconibacterium sp. GTDB lineage: Bacteria > Bacteroidota > Bacteroidia > Bacteroidales > Prolixibacteraceae > Draconibacterium. Next base: position 32,704 of record JBGSRA010000006.1, read on the forward strand.
ACGGGTGGGTTCACCCTTTACACCAGTTGGGTTTAACCGTATTCTTGAAAGGGCAATTCTGCCAAATGTTGAACGGATTTATAACGCCGCAAAAGAATTATCAGAATTTTAAAATTAAACTGAAATGAGTAAAACAGTAATAATCTATAGTTTTCATACACAAAAATCGAAAAAAGTAGCCGAGAAAGTTATTGCAGCTTTTGGTGAAGAAAATATTCAGGCTGTAAATGCCGAAGAACTTACTACAAAAATTTTGGAAGAAAATGACAATTTTATTTTAAGTGCACCAACCTGGTTCGACGGGGAATTGCCCAATTACTGGGATGAATTTGTTCCCGAACTTGAGGAAATGGATTTGAAAAATAAAACTTTTGCAGTTTTCGGATTGGGCGATCAAAAAGGTTATCCTGAAAATTTTTGCGACGCAATTGGCATTTTAGTGGAAGTATTGGAAAGCTGTGGAGCAACAATCGTTGGTAAAATTCCTGCTGTTGGATACACTTTTGAATCATCAAAAGCAATGCGTGGCGATATTTTTGTCGGGCTTCCTCTCGACCAGGAAAACCAGGGAAAACTTACCGGTGAAAGAGTAATCAAATGGGTGGAACAACTCAAAACAGAGATGAAATAATTTGATATCTGATTAAACAAGGGAAAAAGGTTGTTCGTAACACGGACAACCTTTTTGTTTTTTATTCTATTTGTTAAATTTGAAACAAAAATGGTTTGTGAAAAACTCTAAAAATAAATTTCTAATCGTACCTCAAATTCTTGGAGGTAAAGAAACATTAAACAAATACATTGAAACCAACCTGGTTTATCCTGAAGAAGCCAGAAAGAAAAGAATTGAAGGTATAGTTCACTTGCTTGCTGAAATAAACGATAATGGTGAAGTAACGCAAATTGAAATATTAAAAGGTCTTCCCTGTGGTTGTAATGAAGAAGCAGCCAGATTAATCAAAAATGTAAAATTTGGAGCAGTAAGAAATAAAAGTGTAAGGTTGAAAACAAAAAAGAGGTTTAAAGTTCAATTTCAACTACCTCCCGAAAATGCAGTAAATTATCAAATTGTTGGTAAAAAAGAAGACGTTCAAAAACCCGAAACAATTAAAACCTATTCATATACCATTCAGATCAATTAAAATTTAACGATTTAATTGTCGTACGAAGCCACATTTAGGGCTTTTATTTCGAAATATTTACTCATTCATAAAAAGTTAAAAAACAGGTTTTTATTGATTTGAAATATCAATATAATTCATAAGTAACAGAATAAAAGCATGATATACATTTGTATCTTAGTGAACACAAATGTAACTGCCAAAATGACGTGATTTATCCCGGTTAAGTTCTGCTTTTTTGTTTCAAAATACATCCTCCTGAAATTTCCATATTTCGAAAAAAAATAAATCACTTCATAATTATCGCAAAGAAAATAACCTTGAGTTTTATCTATGTCACGATATATTAACAACTATTGGTTATTATTTCTTCATTATAAAAGCCAATTAAAGCTGTCTTTAGTTTTCAGATAAGTTTTATTGATTAATTTTGTGCCTTAAAATTCAAAAAATTGAGAAAATTGTCGGAGACCAGATACATATTCGTTACCGGTGGAGTTACTTCATCGCTGGGAAAAGGTATTTTAGCTTCATCTTTAGCTAAACTATTGCAATCCAGAGGTTTTAGTGTAACTATTCAAAAGTTGGATCCATATATTAATGTCGATCCCGGTACTTTAAATCCGTATGAACATGGTGAATGTTATGTTACTGAAGATGGCGCTGAAACCGATCTTGATTTAGGTCATTATGAAAGGTTTTTAAACGAAGCAACTTCGCAGGCCAACAATGTAACTACCGGGAGAATTTACCAATCAGTAATCAGCAAAGAAAGAAAAGGAGATTATTTGGGTAAAACCGTTCAGATTATTCCACACATCACCGACGAGATAAAACGCAGGATAAAAATTCTGGGTTCGAAAGGAAATTACGATATTGTTATCACCGAAATTGGTGGTACGGTAGGCGACATTGAGTCGTTACCCTACATTGAATCTGTTCGTCAGTTAAAATGGGAACTTGGATCCAAAGCCCTGGTTATTCATTTAACACTGGTACCTTATCTTGCTGCAACAGGCGAACTCAAAACCAAACCAACGCAACACTCAGTAAAACAGTTGCTCGAAGAAGGAGTTCAACCCGATATTCTTGTTTTACGTACTGAATATAACATTGAAACGTCGGTTCGCGAAAAAGTAGCCCTGTTTTGTAACGTAGCCATTGAAGCTGTTGTGCAGTCAATAAATGTTCCTACAATTTATGATGTACCCTTAAAAATGCTCGATGAGAAACTCGATTTAACAGTTTTAAAAAAACTTGGCCTCCCGATTAACGATAAAATCGATCTTTCTTCCTGGAACGATTTCCTCACCAGACTAAAAAATCCAACGCAAACCATTGAAATAGGGCTTATTGGAAAATATGTAGAGTTACATGACGCCTACAAATCGATAGCGGAAGCAATAGTACATGCGGGTGCAGAAAACAGGTGCAAAGTAAATGTCAACTGGATTCATTCAGAAAGCATTAACAACAGTAATTGCGTTCAAATTCTTTCACAGTTAAACGGAATAATAGTAGCACCCGGTTTTGGACACAGGGGAATGAAGGGTAAAATACTTGCTGCAAAATATGCCCGCGAAAATAATGTTCCTTATCTCGGTATTTGTTTGGGTATGCAGGTTGCTGTAATCGAATTTGCGAGAAATGTATTAAATCTTGAGGATGCGGATTCTACCGAAATGTCACCCAAAACACCGCACCCGGTAATTGATTTAATGGAACAGCAAAAAGGTATTACCGATTACGGTGGAACCATGAGGTTAGGTTCGTACGAATGTCGGATTATTGAAAGCGATTCTAATGTTTGCAAGGCATATAATAAATTAACCATTCACGAACGCCATCGTCACCGTTACGAGTTTAATGATGCGTACCGCGAAAAATTCATTTCCGCCGGAATGATTCCGGTTGGTATAAATCCCGAAACCGATTTGGTTGAAATTATCGAAATTCCAAATCACAAATGGTTTGTGGGAGTTCAGTTTCATCCCGAATACCGCAGCACAGTATTAAATCCTCATCCTTTGTTTGTAGATTTTATTAAAAACTCGTTAGTTCAATAAATTAAAATGGATAAAAAATCGATAATTGGAATTGTCCTTATCTTTGCTATTCTGGTTGTGTTTTCAATTATTAACCAGCCATCGAAAGAAGAAATTGAAATTGCCAAACAAAAAAGAGATTCAATTGCTCAGGTAGAAGCACAGAAACAGATAGTACTTCAGCAACAGGCTGAACAAATTGTTGAAAATACTGCAATTGCTGCAATCGATTCATTAAGCACCGAAAAACTACTTCAGGAAAATACCAATCAGTTTGGTGTTTTTGGAGCTGCAGCTACAGGTACTGAGGAGTTTTATACACTCGAAAACAATTTGATGAAAATTACTTTCTCAAATAAAGGTGGAAGTATTTATTCTGTTGAATTAAAGAATTATCAAACCCACGATTCGTTACCTTTAATACTTTTCGATGGGCCAAAAACACAATTCGGACTTAACTTTTTTGCACAGAATAGAAGTATTCAAACCAATCAGCTTTATTTTGTACCTGTTGTAAACCGCAAAGAAACTGTTGTTACAGGGCCTGAAGTTAAAAAAGGTAGCGAAGGAAGAATTAAATTCAACAAACAAAATCCGGGAGGAAAAGAAACCGTTTCATTTCGACTTGAAGTAGCACCCGGCAGTTATATGGAATATGCTTACACCCTGGAATACAACTCTTTCCTGGTTGATTTTAACGTTAACCTGCAGGGAATGAATCAATATATTGCTGCAAATCAGTCGTATCTGAATTTTAATTGGTCGTATGATGTGCCCCGGCAGGAAAAAAAGTCAAAATTTGGAGAAGACAGTTACACAAATATTACTTATAAATTTTTTGAAGACGAAGTAAATAACCTTTCCAAAGCCAAATCGGAGGAAGAAAATTTAAATACCCCTTTGAAATGGATTAGTTTCAAACAGTTGTTTTTTAATTCAACAATTATTGCCGGCGAATCATTTGCCAATGCTCAAATAAAGCAAATTAAACTAGAAGAAAATCCTGAATATTTGGCCAATTTTTATGCAGATATTGCACTTACATACGAAGGAAAATCAAATGAAATTGTTGGATTGCAGTTCTATTTTGGTCCCAATCATTATCAAACATTAAAACAATATGATATTGAATTGGAAAGCAATGTTTATCTGGGATATGTAGTTATAAACTGGGTAAACAAATACATGATTATTCCGATATTTAATTTTCTGAGGAAATATATCGACAATTTTGGACTTATTATTCTATTACTGACCATATTCATTAAAACCATACTATTCCCGTTTACTTACAAATCATACATGTCGCAGGCAAAAATGAGGGTGTTAAAACCTGAAATTGACGAACTGAGTGCGAAATTCGGCCCCGATAAAATGATGGAAAAACAACAGGCAACAATGGCGCTTTACAAGAAAGCAGGAGTAAATCCAATGGGAGGATGTTTGCCAATGCTTTTGCAGTTCCCTATTTTAATTGCCATGTTCTTTTTCTTCCCTACATCCATAGAATTGCGTCAGGAAAGTTTCCTTTGGGCAACCGACTTGTCAACTTATGATTCGATATTGGATCTTCCTTTTGAAATACCGTTTTATGGCGCTCATGTAAGTTTATGGTGTCTTTTAATGACCATTACAACCATCATTTCAACCCACATGAACCAGGCAAGCATGAATAGCCAGTCCATGCCGGGAATGAAAACAATGATGTATTTAATGCCGGTTATGTTTTTATTTATCCTGAATAGTTATTCAGCCGGATTAAGCTATTATTATTTCCTTGCGAACGTAATAACCATCGGTCAAACCTATTTAATCAGGTATTTTGTTGACGAAGATAAAATCAGGCTGCAATTACAGGCCAATAAAAAGAAGCCGGTACAGAAATCGAATTTTCAGAAACGGTTGGAAGATATGGCGAAACAACGTGGAATTCAGGCGCCAAAGAAAAAATAAGTTAATAAAAAGCAACATAAACTGGATTGTATGAAAATGCAATCCTTTTTTATTTTCATGAAACAAATAGTCCTTCTTTTTATATTTCTCCTTTTTGTGGTTACCTCGTTTTCTCAGGTTGAACGTGGATTTCAAATCTGGAATAAAAATGAAATAGTTATACGACCATGGAAAGAAATTTCAATTGAGGTTGCCGAAAAAGTTCATTATTCGCCCGAACATGGCGCTGCAGATATTAAATATGCCGAAATGTTTTTATCTCATAAACCGCTTGACTGGTTTAAATACGGAGCCGGTTTCCGAATTACAAAATTAAATACTTATCCGGGTTGGATGCAGGAAAACCGCCCGATGTTATTTGCTGACTTTTTGAAATCATACAAACAATTCAGTTTTAAATATTCAAACCGGGTTGAATACAGAATGTTTGAATTTGATATTGACCATTTTCGATACAGACAGGAGTTTTTGGTTGAATTTCCTTCACTGGCTGATTGGGGAATGAGGTTTTACACTTCAGAAGAGTGTTTTTTTAAACTAAACAGCACTGGTTTGCATCTTGCGCGTTTTTACGGAGGGTTGTCGGTTGTTCAAAAAGAACATTTCAAACTAAAAATGTTTTATGCCATGGAAAAACTTGAACTGGTTGAAAATTGGCGAACCACCGATATTGTTGGTTTAAACCTGAGTTTCATTATATAATTCCAAATCCAATAATTTTCCCTTTATTAAACCTTTGGGTTTTATTCTTGTCGAACGTTTCATAACTACAAAATGAAACGTTAAATTTAAAATTAACACAAATGAAAAAAATTGGATTTTTAATGGTGGCAATTCTTTTAGGCACCATGGTTAGCATGGCACAAAACTGGCAGAATTCAACACCCGAAGAAATGGCAAAACGCCAGACCGATCAAATCAAGGAAAAATGTGGTTTGGACAAGGACCAGGAGAAAAAAGTGTACGACCTGAGCCTGAAATCAGGAAAAGAAATGGCTAAAATGCGCGAGGAAATGCAGGGCGGTGGCGGTCCAAGTGAAGAAATGCGTGCAAAAATGACTAAAATCCGCGATGAGCAGAACAAGGAAATGAAAAAGATTTTAACTGCCGATCAGTATGTTAAATATGAAAAATACCTTGAAGAAAGACGTGCTGCCAGGCAGGGAGGTGGCGGACCAAGATAACTCGTTTTTTATAAAATGGTTTAGTTAGATAGAAATTGAGGCTTGCATTTATGCAGGCCTTTTTTTTTCAATTGTATTTTAGAATTTCAATCCGGGTTTTTTACAAAGAATTCTTCAGATGAACCATTTTAATTGCAGTAACTGCTGCTTCATCGCCTTTATTGCCATGAATTCCACCTGACCGATCAACGGCTTGCTGATGGTTGTTGGTTGTTAATAATCCAAAAATAAAAGGTTTGTTGTATTTCAGATTTAAATTCATAGTTCCCTGCGTTACTCCTTCGCAAATATAATCGAAATGGCGCGTTTCACCCTGAATAACGCATCCAAGAATAATAACAGCATCAACGTTTCCATATTCGGCTAAAAACTGCGCTCCAAGCGGTAGTTCAAAACTGCCGGGTACATATTTCAGTACAATGTTATCTTCTTTTGCCCCATGTTTCTTCAACGTTTCAACAGCGCCCTTTGCAAGTGAAAAGGTTATTTCATTGTTCCATTCTGCTACCACAATACCAAACCTCATGTTTGTTGCCTGTGGAACCGAATTTACATCGTATTGAGAAAGATCTTTTGTTGCCATATTTATTAAATAAAATACCCCTCTTGCGGAGGGGTATAATCCAAATTTATATTTTTTTTGGTTATCCTTTTTTAATTTTTACCCGGGCAATATAACGATCTATTGTTGTTCCCTCGGTTGATTGCGGATAATCTTTTTTAATTTCCTCGTATAATTTCAAAGCTTCATCCAATTTATTTATCGACTCAAGTAAACTGGCTGCTTTCATTTTATAAACCGGTGTTGTTAATTCGTTTTCGGTTTCAGAATAGGCTTTTTCGTATTGTTTCAGTGCATCTTCGGTTTTGCCTAATTCAAGCATTGCATCACCAATTGCACCGGCTTTTACAGGAGCCAAAAGCAAATCGTCGGTTTTAAATTTTTTCAAATAGTCGATAGCATCTTCATACTGACCTAAATGCAAATATGAAATACCGGTATAATATTTAGCACGGTTAGCCGATTTTGTCATTCCGTAATCGTCAATAATATCCAGAAATCCAAGGTAATTGCCATCGCCATTGATTGCCAGGTTAAACGAATCTTTTTCAAAATAATTTTCGGCCATAAACATTTGATTCAGAGCTTCTTCTTCCTTTGGTTGCAGGTAAAACCTGTTAAAAGCAAGATACGCCCCAACTAACACAACAATTGCCCCTACAGCATAAGTTATTTTCCTCTGGTTGTCTTCAATAAACTGCTCTGTTCTTGTTAGCGCGCTTTCAAGTTCCTGTAAATTATCTTCTTGTGCGGTTTTCTTTTTAGTCATTTTTTTTCGAATTCAAAATTGTGCCGCAAAAATAGTTTTTTTTTCAAAACCGAATGGTTAATAATGTTATAATTTTGAATATTAATGAACAGTGTGCTGTTATTTACCGAAATTTTGGCTGAATCCGCTTCATACCAGGTTTTTCATTAGTTTTACAGGTTTAAAACCAACAGTGGTATTATGCAAATTGAAAATATTTCAATCGTAAATTTTAAGAATTTAAAAGAGGTTCAAATTGATTTTTCACCCAAATTAAACTGCTTTATCGGGAAAAATGGTGCAGGAAAAACCAATATTCTTGATGCTGTTTATTATCTGTCGTTTTGCAAAAGTTTTTCCACAACAATCGATTTGCTGAACATCAATCATGAAGAAAGTTTTTTTATGATGAATGGCAATTACCAGCGACTTGATTCAACTGAAAATATTTCGGTTGGGTTTAAAAAAGGAGCCAGCAAGCAATTTAAACGAAACTCAAAAATTTATAAAAAACTGGTTGAACATATAGGATTACTGCCATTGGTAATGATTACACCGTCGGACGTAAACCTGATTCTTGGTGGCAGCGACGAACGCCGCAAATTTATGGATGGTGTTATTTCGCAATACAATCAGAATTATCTCGACGATTTGTTAAAGTATAACAGGGCGCTGTTGCAACGCAACAATTTATTGCGGCAATTTGCAACCGGCCATTATTTCGACACCGATTTACTTGAACTCTGGGATGCTCAACTTATTGAATATGGCATAAGGATTCATGAACAGCGTAAGGTGTTTGTTGAAAGGCTGATTCCTGTTTTTCAACGCTATTATTCTTTTATTTCGCAGGATAACGAAACGGTGAGCCTGGTTCATGAATCGGCTTTATACAACAACGATTTCGAAGCACTTTTAAAAGAATCGGTTAATAAAGATCGTGCAATTCAGTTTACCACTCAGGGAATTCACAAAGATGACCTGGTTTTTTATTTAGGCAATTATCCAATGAGGAAACTTGGTTCGCAGGGGCAAATGAAAACATACCTTGTATCTTTAAAATTGGCTCAATTCGACTTTGTAAAAGAGATTTCGGGACTAAAACCGATACTTTTGCTCGACGATATTTTCGATAAGCTCGATCAGTTCAGGGTGGAGCAAATTGTCAAGGTAGTGGCGGGCGAACAATTTGGTCAGATATTTTTGACTGATACCAATCGCGAGCATTTGGATTCGATAATCAAAAAAATGGATGCCGATTTTCGTATTTTTAAAGTCGATTCAGGAAAGGTGGAAATTTTACAATGAGAAGATCAAATACGCAGTCATTAAGCGAAGTTTTACGTGACTATGTTAAAGGAACAAGCATCGAAAAAAAGCTGAAAGAAGTGGATGTTGTGCAGTCGTGGGAAGAATTGCTGGGGCAAACCATTGCACATTACACAAAAAATGTTTCGTTAAAAAGTAATATTCTGTATGTCGAGATTACCTCGTCGGTGGTTAAAAATGAGCTTTTTATGATGCGCGAAGAAATTCGCAGAAAACTGAATGAAAAAGCAGGAGAGGAGTTGGTTGTAAAAATCATTTTTAAATAATTTAGTTGCTATTGAAAATCTTATCTTTGACTAAATAAAAATTCTAAACATGAAAAGAATAATCCTTTTAATTCCAATACTTATTTTTATCATAAGTTGCAATAAAGAAAATGAAGAGATTCCTTTTGTTCCAGCTAATTATGAATTCTCTAAAAATAGCTTCGTTGGTAAAACTAAATCTTATAATTCACAGGGATTAATAAGTTCAGAAATTGAGTTTAATGAAGACTTTTTTCAATTGTTTCAGGGTAATTGTTATTTGATGAAAAATCTAAAATTTATTTCTGATAATGAGTTAGTTCTATTTTTCGAAGACGGAAGGGAGGATTCAGTAATTCAAATGAATTATATAAAAGAAGTGAATAACATTATATTAAAACGCATCTCCGAAAACGGTTCTGTTCCTGAAAAAATTCTTTTCTATGATTATGAAAATAAAATTCAAGTACCATGCACCGGTGTAAAACTGGTTCTAAAACAATCTGTTTCTAATGGGATTATTTTTGGAGAATATACATCAGAACAATTTCAACAGTTAATCGATTATTTGCAAGAGGGTGAAATGATTTATTTGAATCAAATGATTATTGAATACGTACAAGAATAATTTTTATTTTTGACTTACTGCAAAAAAAGCTGCCTTAAATTATAGACAGCTTTCAATTTATTTTCAATAACTTATTTCTTAATCAACCTCCAAATTACATAACACCAGAGAATCAAAACTTTAAACTTTGAACCCGAAACTCTGAACTTTCTTTAAAACCTTTCAATTTTCGAAAAGAAAAAATCAGCTTCAATATTTGCATTTTCATCGCTGTCGGAGCCATGTACTGCATTTTCTTCCAAACTAACTGCATAGATTTTACGAATGGTTCCTTCGGCTGCATTTGCAGGATTTGTGGCACCAATTAAAGTACGAAAATCGTCAACAGCATTGTCCTTTTCGAGCATGGCCGCAACAATTGGTCCCGAACTCATGAAATTAACCAGCGACTCGTAAAACGGTTTTCCTTTGTGAATCTCATAAAAAGCCCCGGCTTGTTCCTTACTTAAAAGGGTTACTTTCATCGCTTTAATAACAAATCCAGCTTCATTAATCATTTTCAAAATTCCACCGGTATAGTTGCTTTTAAAAGCCGATGGCTTTATCATTGTAAATGTGATATTTCCTGACATTTTTTATGTTTTAATAAATGTTATTATTCTGCAATAATATGAAAAATTGAATTATTTTGATGTTGCGCCGTTAACAGTTTTAGTATATTTGCCCATTCAAATTTTTAACTATTTTGAAAAACACTGACATACAGATTATTACATCGCTGAAAGAATTACTTAACAAAGCAAAATTAAATGTGGCGATTATTCCGCACGAACATCCTGACGGTGATGCTATTGGTTCGGCTATCGGTTTGGCCGAAGTGTTGAAAAATTATGGTCATCATATTCAGATTATATCACCTACAGATTATCCCGATTTTTTAAAATGGTTTTCGTCAAAAACCGAAATTGTTGTTTATTCAGGCAATGAAAAAAAGGCAAAAACTATTTTGGATGAATCGGATTTATTATTTTGTGTAGATTTTAACGAAGCAAGCAGGGCAGGAAAATTGGAGAAAAGAATTCTGGAATATCAAAATCCCAAAATTCTTATCGATCATCATCCGTATCCAACCAACTTTTGCAATCTTACTATTTCTGAAACACATTACAGTTCGACTGCCGAGTTAATTTACGATGTTGTATGCAAAATCGGACTAAAAAAGCACATAACTAAATTTGCAGCAGAAGCATTATACACAGGCATTTTAACCGACACTGGTTCGTTTAATCACAATACTTCAGACCCAAATACTTTTAAGGTAGTTTCTGAATTGATGAAATTTGGAATTGACACACAGAAAATACAATCGGGAGTATATCATAATTTTTCGGCAAGCCGGATGAAATTGCTTGGATATTGTTTGAGCCAGAAAATGATGGTTTATCCTGAATTACGCACAGCCATGATTTCGATTACGAAAAAGGAACTGGAAGATTTTAATTTCAAAACCGGCGATACTGAAGGATTTGTCAATTTCCCTTTATCGATTAATGATATTGTTTTCAGCGCTATTTTTATTGAAAAGGAAGGATTGGTAAAAGCTTCATTTCGGTCGAAAGGAAATTTTCCTGTAAATCATTTTTCGCGCGATCATTTCAATGGTGGCGGGCATTTAAACGCATCGGGAGGCGATACAAAACTATCTATTGACAAAGCTGTGGAAAAATTCACGCAACTACTTCCGCAATACAAGCATCAATTATTGGAAACAATAATTTAAGATGGATTTTATTATGAAAAGAACAGTATTTAATTTTTTGCTCGTTATATTTTTTATCGGAATATTTTCATCGTGCCTGAAAATGGACGATACCGAGGAACAAACATGGGAATCAGAGCAATACGATTTAAAGAAATACCTGGGAAATTTAATTTCTGCAGGAAATAATGTTGATACTACCAGTTTAGGCGTTTATTATTTAACTATGGAAAATGGCACCGGTGCATTTCCTAAAAACGGCGATACTTTAACCGTTGGTTATGCAGGGTATTTTATCAATAATTATTTGTTTGATGCATCTGCATGGCATAACCAGGTTGACAGTACTTTTACCTTTGTACTTGGCAATCCACCCCTGATAAAAGGTTGGGATGATGGAATGAAAGTTATAAATAAAAATGCAAAAGTACAGTTGGTTCTACCCTCTGATTTAGCCTATGGAAGTTTGGGTGGGGGTATTATTCCTCCCTATCAGACCCTTGTATTTGTTATAAAAATGAAAGAAATTAAGCCATCAAAATAAGATTTAATGATAAAATTAAACAGGACAATGAAACAGGTTTTTACGATATTATTTATAGCAGTTGCCGCAATTGGTATTTTCTCGTGTGGTGATGACAACAGTTTGATAGAATTGAGAAATAATGAGTTGGCAATACTTGATGAATATTTGCTTGCCAATTATCCGGATGTGGAACCAAAACCTTCCGGTTTATATTATATTGAAGAAGTTAAAGGAACAGGAGATACCATTAATGTTGGTGATCAGGTTCAGGTTTATTATGCAACCTGGTTGTTGAAAGACAGTATTTTAATTGACGAAACAAATGGTTATTTGCTGGGGCACAGATTTGAACCTTTTACAGTTAATGTTGGTTCGGGTACTGCAATTGCCGGTTTGGAAGAGGCTCTTACTTACATGCAAAAAGGTACGGTTGCTAGTCTTGTAATTAATTCTGAACTGGCTTACGGCCAAAATGGAAATACACAGGGCAATCCGCCAGTGCCTGGTTTTACAACCTTACTAATGCAGGTTGAAGTATATAAAGTGTACAAGGCTAACTAACCTGAGTGATTTCGGATTAACAATATTCCGTAGGACATTTTAAAATTGATATGAGCAGAACAGAGCTGCTGAAAAAGTTACTACCCGGTTTTATCCCGCTTTTCGTTTTTATTGCAGCCGACGAAATATGGGGAACAAAAACCGGGCTGTTTGTTGCTGTTGGTGTGGGTATTATTGAAATGTTATGGGTTGGCATCAGGGAAAAACGTTTCGATAAATTTGTATTATTCGATACACTTTTGCTTGTTGTTTTAGGGGCGGTTTCAATTTTGCTGGATAACGACATATTTTTCAAACTAAAACCCGGTTTGATAGAATTGATTTTGGTTGCTGTGCTTGCTGTTTCAGCTTTTTCGCCTGTAAATATTATTGGATTGATGGGGCAGCGGTATTTAAAAGACACGCAGTTCAATGAAGCGCAAATGGCACAAATGCGCAAAAGCCTTAAATTTTTGTTTTACATTTTTTCCACTCACACTGCGTTGGTTTTTTATGCTACGTTTTTTATGAGTAAAGCTGCGTGGGCTTTTATCAGCGGAGGTTTATTTTACATTTTGTTTGGAGTTTATTTTGTTTTCGAATTGGTTCGGCAGAAAAGAAAACAAAAACAGATGGCCAACGAAGAATGGGTTCCTCTGGTTGACGAATCCGGTAACGTTAACGGGAGTGCTCCGCGCAGCCAGGTTCATAATGGAAGTAAACTGCTGCATCCTGTTGTACATTTGCATATAATCAACCGCAATAAGGCTATTTTACTGCAAAAGCGGCCCATGTCGAAACAAATTCAACCCGGAAAATGGGATACTGCAGTGGGGGGACATATTTCGGTAGCAGAAACACTCGAACAGGCTTTAAAAAAGGAAGCATTCGAAGAAATCGGCCTTGTTGAATTTTCAGCTAAAATGCACAAAGTTTACAAGTGGGAAACCGAAGTCGAAGCTGAACTGGTTTATCTTTTTATCTCTTTCGATTTTAAGAATTTTAAAGTTCATTCCGATGAAGTTGATGAAGTTCGTTTCTGGACTAAAAATCAAATTGAAAATCAGTTGGGGCAGGGGGTTTTTACTCCCAATTTCGAATATGAATTTGGATTATTGAAAGCGATGAAAATCATTTGATTTAAAATCAACCACTCATTCACGCCATTTCGCATTCTTGCAATCAATCATTCTCACATTTGTTAAATACCTATCAGGAAAATGACGGGTTGTTTATGCAAATCAGGAACCTTTTTTTTCCAATGTAAAATGGATTTTGTTGCAATAAATTCGTTTTCGCCCGTGAGATTGGCTGCTATACAAAGTAGGGTAGTAGGGGAACAGGTTTTTAACAAATCGCTGATTAAATGATTGTTGCGGTACGGTGTTTCGATAAATATCTGGGTTTGCCGCTGATTAATTACTCTTTTTTCGAGTACTTCTATTTCTTTAACACGCTCGGTTGGTTTTATGGGTAAATAACCTTTAAACGCAAAATTCTGACCATTCATTCCCGAAGCCATCAAAGCCAGCAAAACAGAAGAAGGTCCGACTATCGGTACGACTTTATATTCTTTCTGATGTGCAATTTTTACAACATCTGCACCTGGATCGGCTACACCCGGACAGCCTGCTTCTGAAATTACAGCTACATCAAATCCCAGTTCAATTGGTTTTAGAAAAGCAGGAATTTCAGCGTGTGAGGTTCGTTTGTTTAACTCGTAAAAAGTACATTCGTCAATGTTTATTTCGCGGTTGACCAGTTTTAAAAAACGGCGGGCAGTGCGCACATCCTCAACTATAAAATGCCTTGTATTGGTTAATATGGGAAGTAATTGGGCTGGTAAAACGTTTTGCCAGTCGCCTTCGCTTAAAACATTGGGTACAAGATAGAGTTTTGCCATCGGTTATTTTTAGGCAAAAATAGAGATATTAGCGATTAAAGCATTGCATTTGTTAAATTTGCACAATGCAATCCAATAAAAAATTAGATATTGAAGCAACATTGCTCGGTACAGGAACTTCACAGGGAGTTCCGGTAATTGCCTGCGATTGCGAAGTATGTTATTCGACTGATGAAAAAGATAAGCGTTTACGATCGTCGTTGTTGTTAAAAATAAACGGAAAAAACTTCGTAATTGATGCCGGACCCGATTTCAGGGCACAAATGCTACGCGAAAAGGTAAATTCGCTGCAGGCCATTCTGTTGACGCACGAACACGTCGATCACATTTTTGGACTCGATGATATTCGCTCTTATAATTGGGTTCAAAAACATGCAACGGATATTTATGCCGAAGAGCGTGTGCAAAGTGCCATAAAAACCATTTTTCATTATGTTTTTGCTGATTCTAAATATCCCGGAATTCCGAAAATGAATCTTCATACTATCAGTGATTCATCATTTTTTATAGATGAAATTGAATTTATTCCCATTCGTTGTTATCACCATAAATTACCGGTTTACGGTTTCAGGGTGGGCGATTTGACCTATATTACTGACACAAGCAGAATTCCGGAAGAAGAAATGCAAAAGTTGGCAGGAACCCGGATTTTGATAATAAATGCATTGCGAAAAGAAAAACACATTTCGCATTTTAACCTGGACGAGGCATTGGAAATTATAAACAAAATAAGACCCGAAAAAGCATTTTTAACTCATTTAAGCCATTCGTTTGGCAAACATGCTGACATTCAAAGGGAACTGCCTGAAAATGTTTTTGTTGGATATGATGGATTGAAAATTGGGATTTAACATCTATTTAAAATTAAAAATTTAAAATGATAAATTGTAAATGACATAACATGATAACAAATGCAACAACGACCAATTCAATATCCATAACTGTTCCTTTTTCCAAATCTGAACTTTATACCTGAAACTATTTTAGCTGTTCAAGCATTTTTTAAAGCCAGCCGAACGATCGACACTTACAAATGGGAAAAGATCCTGCATTTTTTTGAAAACCATCATTTGTTGAATATTCATTTCAAATATAAACCTCTTTTCTTTTCAATCCGTTCAGTCCGACTTTTAAATTAAAGTTTCAAAAAGTGATTTAGCGGAAACCAGATGTAATGCTTCAAAATCATTTAAATCAGGTTTCCGCTAAAAGTTAAAAGATTAGAATCTTTTAATAATACCCAACCTGGCTGCAACATAGCGATGGTTCAGTTGGTAATTCGCACCCTCAAATTCGGTTTCCCCTGATAGGGAGTTGAATTTTAATCCCGGAGCCAAACTCCAGTTTTTACCAAACGAAACCTCGATACCACCAGCAACCTGATAACCAAAACCATGACCAGTGTCGCTAACAATATCGCCGTCATTATTTTCGGTTTCAATGTGGCAGTACAAAGCTCCAGCCCTTACAAAATACGAAACCGGTGATTTGCCAAACGGGTGTTTGAATTGCAAACCAAGAATGTAGCCGGTTTCTTCAAAATCGATATCCGATCCGGCAAACGATTCATCAGCATTAAAATTATTCCAGCCCCAACCTCCGTAAACACTTGTAAATGGCATAAACCGATATTGTAAAATGGTTTCAAAACCCAATCCGGTATTCAAACTGGCACCGCTTAGATCCGTGGTTACAAATGATACTTCGCCGTTGATTTCAACCCCAAAACGTTTTTCGCTTTCCTGCGCCAGTACGGTAGCTACAGCCAGAATTACAAATGTGATACTTAAAATTACTTTTGTTTTCATTGTTTAAAAATTTACATGGTTTATAAAATGTTTTATCTGTCAAAAGTATTCGGTTGGTTATCCACATAAAACTGAAAGGCGATGAACCTGTTAAAATGGATGATGAATGTGATATTTCAGAGATTAAATGATAATGTAACAGAGGAAAAGTATGAAAATGAAAAAGGTTGAACAGGATTATTTTGGGATCTTCAGTTTTAAAACCACGGCAAAAGAAGCTACCAAATAAAAAATTCCCGCAATTATAAAAGCGCTTTGCAAACTAACATTGTCGGTAAGCCAACCTAAAAACGGACCAATAACCGCAAAAACAATTCGAATTGATAAATCCCTGACTGAAAGAATTGTAGCTCTTACTTCACTCGAAGTATTATGATGCAAATGGTTCTTTAATAGTGGCGTTGCAAATCCCCTAACCAAATAAAATATAAACAGAAACGATAGCCCCCACCACGAAATGGTAATACCGGTAAGTAAATATCCGGCCGTAATTGATAAAATAATAGCAGTAATGATAAAGCGGGAATTCAATAATCGTTCAATTCTGTGCGCAAAAACCGATGAAATGCCAACGGTTAAATTCAATGCAGTCCAGAAAATCCCATACAATTCAACGGGTACTCCAATGGCCAGAAAATAAGGCTGAACAAGCCACGCAAAGGTAAGTGTGGCTGCTCCTGTAAATGCCGAAAATAACAACGACTGCCTGAGCTGCTGATTATTTATCAATGCTGATTGTATGTTTCGAAAAAGTTTTTTGAAAGAATGAATATGTTCTGTGACATGAATACGTGGTTCGACCATAGTTAACGCTGCAGGAATAGCAGCTGCTGCAACAATGGCTTGAAAATAAAAGGGTGTTCGTAAACTAATTGCTGCCAGAAATCCACCTGCAATGCCCGCAAATGCCTCTGCAAAGTTTCCTGCCGATGTTATCCTGCCCTCATGTTTTAGATATTGGTCTGTTTTATCTGATGCTTTCAAACCATCATAAAGCATTGCTGAATCGGCCCCTGAAACAAATGCATGACCAACACCCAAAACAATTTCAGCAACAGCAAAAGCCCAGAATCCAAAAGAGAAACTATATATTAAAAAACCAGTGGTTCCCAGTAAACTTCCGATAATTAGTGTTCTTTTCCGGCCCCAAACATCAGCCATCCATCCCGACGGAACTTCCATTGTTACAATTGCGATCGAGTAAATGGCTTTAAGTGTAAAAATTTCCTGCATGCCCATGCCATTGTTCTGATAAAACAAAACAACAACAGGCATCACTATATTAAACCATTTCGAGATTTTAATAATGTAAAGCCGTGGAATATTTTTTCCGAATTCTTTCATAGCAGGTGTGCAAAAATAACATATTGAGATAAGGATAATTCCTTTGTTTCTAATATTTCGGATTTACCAAAAATTTCAAAACGTAAAATAAATAAGAAATTAATAGAGAAGATTTTTAAGTGAATAACTGAAAATTGAAATCAAATGCTGACTGCATTTATTATTTTGCAGCATTTTGTGTTTATTTGTGCCGGTATAAAACTTTACTAAAAGGTTTCCTTTTAATTTGAAAGTAGAATTATACTTTTGTTTTTTTCGGACTTTAAACAATATTATATGAACTTATTTATTCCAAAGAATTACAAATCGGTTTTGGATGTACATCAAACCGAACAGGCAATCAAACAGATAAAAGATTTTTTCCAGCTTAATTTATCCTCTGAACTGAGATTAAGACGTGTTACAGCGCCACTTTTTGTAAAAAGAGGGACAGGTGTTAACGATGATTTGAATGGTATTGAACGACCGGTTTCGTTCCCAATGAAAGATTTGGGTGATGATGTAGCAGAAATTGTGCAATCGCTGGCAAAGTGGAAACGAATGGCTTTGGCAGATCTTCAGATAAAGGAAGGTTTTGGCATTTATACCGATATGAATGCAATCAGACCCGATGAAACGCTTACCAATATGCACTCGTTGTACGTCGATCAGTGGGACTGGGAAAGGGTGATTACCAACGAAGATCGCAATCTGGATTTCCTGAAATACATTGTGCGTAAAATATATGCAGCCATGGTTCGTACGGAGTTTCATGTTTCTGAAAACTATCTCGATATCATTCCGGAGTTACCCGAAGAAATTACCTTTTTTCATACAGAGGAACTGGCAGCAAAATATCCCGATTTAACACCCTTTGAACGCGAAAATGAAGCATCTAAAAAGTTCGGGGCAATCTTTGTAATCGGGATCGGCGGAAAAATGTCGAATGGCGAAATCCACGATGGCCGGGCGCCAGATTACGACGACTGGAGTACACCTACTGTTAACGGATTTAAAGGATTAAACGGCGACATTATTTTGTGGAATAGCGTTTTAAAACGTTCGTTTGAAATTTCTTCTATGGGAATCAGGGTAGATCAGCAGGCATTAATCGACCAGCTAAAAATAAGAGGACTTGAAGAACGCAAGAATTTAATGTGGCATAAGATGTTATTGAACAACGAGTTGCCACTAACTGTGGGTGGTGGAATTGGTCAGTCGCGTTTGTGCATGTATTTCCTTAGAAAAGCTCATATCGGGGAAATCCAGTCGAGTATCTGGCCCGACGAAATGATAAATAAATGCAAGGTAAACGGAATACACTTGCTGTAAAATGCCAAATGTAAAATGATAAATTAAAAATTAAAGAAATCAAATCAGGGCTGATCCAAAACAATAATCAAAATTTTGAAGAACGTATTTCGAATTTGTGATTTATTTGAGATTTGAGATTTGTTTTTTGGTATTTGAATCCTATCTTTGCCCCGCAAAAAAAATAAGGATGCCCCGGTAGCTCAGTTGGATAGAGCAACTGCCTTCTAAGCAGTAGGTCATGGGTTCGAGTCCCGTCCGGGGTACAATGTTATAAATAGTTAATGATTCTAAATTAACTTCTTATACTTGAACATTTTAAAAATTAAGTTGTTCTTTTGATTACGTATTGTATAAAATGTTGAAAAAAGTCAGCCATAGTATTTTATCTGCCCTCTTATTGATATCATCAATTGGCATGGTTGTTTCCAAACATTATTGTGGAACCACCCTGGTTTCAATTGCTGTTGATAAAGAAGCGGATTCCTGCTGTGGTGATGCAGACTGCTGTCATAATGAAAATCAATATTATAATTTAAAAGACGACTTTTCAGTCCCTCAAATTTCAAATATTCCTGTTCTTGCCGAATTTGATATCATTGGATTTGAATTGATGAATGAATTTTTGACAGAAACTCACGAATCAAATAATACAATTCCGGCATTTTCAGATTCGCCACCTCCTCCTACAATTCAAGAAACACTTGCCCTGAAGCAGCTATATCTTTTATGATTTCATTATGATAGCAGGGATTTGCGATGAAATTTAAACTTCATCAAATCCTTTATTTATAATGTTTTGAATCATAAAGTTTTTGATATATGCTAAATAAAATAATCAAATATTTTCTGGAACACCGGATGATTTCGATGTTGCTGCTACTCATTTTTATTCTCCTGGGTACCGTTTATGCTCCTTTCAATTGGCATACCGGACAGCTCCCGCGCGACCCGGTTCCTGTGGATGCCATTCCCGACATTGGCGACAACCAGCAGATTGTAGCCACCGAGTGGATGGGCCGTTCCCCAAAAGACATTGAAGACCAGATAACTTATCCGCTGAGCAGTTCGTTGCTGGGAATTCCGGGAGTAAAAACCATACGTAGTACTTCCATGTTTGGAATGTCGTTTATTTACCTGATTTTTGACGATGATGTTGAGTTTTACTGGAGCCGTTCGCGAATACTCGAAAAACTCAATTCACTGCCATCCGGAACCTTGCCGCAAGGTGTTCAACCATCACTGGGTCCCGATGCAACAGCGCTGGGACAGGTTTTCTGGTACACGCTCGAAGGCCGCGATCCTAAAACCGGTAATCCCACAGGTGGTTGGGATCCACAAGAATTACGCACCATTCAGGACTTTTATGTAAAATATTCACTTTCGTCGGCCAACGGAGTTTCGGAAGTAGCCAGCATCGGCGGATATGTAAAGGAATATCAGGTAGATGTGGATCCAAATGCGCTTAAAGCTTTCAACGTTTCCGTGATGGACGTGATGCAGGCGGTGAGCAAAAGTAATCTGGATATTGGCGCAGAAACAATAGAATTAAATAAGGTTGAATATGTCATTCGCGGATTGGGTTATGTAAAAAATCTCGACGATTTGAATGAAGCGGTTGTTACTGTTCGAGATAATGTCCCAGTCCGGATTCGCGATGTTGCAAAAGTTACTTTTGGGCCTGCACCCCGTCGTGGTGGTCTGGATAAAGACGGCGTAGAAGCTGCGGGAGCAGTGGTTGTAGCCCGTTATGGCTCAAATCCGTTGGAAGTAATCAATAATGTCAAAAAGAAAATCGCTGAAATTGAACCTGGGCTTCCTTCCAAAACATTGGCCGATGGCACCGTTTCAAAGGTTACTGTTGTTCCTTTTTACGACCGCACCGGTTTGATTCAGGAAACCATCGGTACTCTGGAATCCGCATTATCGCATGAAATCCTTATCTCAATCATTGTCATTATTGTGTTGATTTTCAATCTTCGGGCTTCTGTCATTGTTTCGTTTTTGTTGCCTGTTGGCGTGTTGATGACCTTCATTGCCATGAAATGGATGGGTGTTGATGCCAATATTGTTGCTCTTTCTGGAATTGCCATTGCGATTGGCGTAATGGTCGATATTGGGATTGTGGATGTTGAAAATATCATCCGCCATCTTGAAATGCCTGAAAACAAAAATGTCCGGGGGAAAAACCTTGTAAAAGTGATTTATGAAGCCACCTCTGAAGTCAGGGCCGCAGTTACTGTAGCGCTTGCTACAACGGTGGTGAGTTTCCTTCCGGTTTTTGTTATGGAAGGCGCCGAAGGAAAGCTCTTCACTCCTCTGGCATTTACAAAAACATTTGCTTTGTTGGCTTCTTATCTGTTGGGAATGATAGTGCTGCCCACATTGGCTTATTACCTTTTCAACTTCCGTTTAGATACAAAAAAAACACGCAGGATTTTCAACTGGGTGCTGATTATTTCAGGCGTGGTGATTATTGCTATTTGGGGAACCTGGCCGGCGCTGGCACTCACTGCCATTGGCATTAATAACCTGTTGGCTCCCCGTTGGCCGGAAAATCGCAAACATTTTACCAATCTTATCAATATTGCCATCACCCTTTTATTTGCGGTATATTTTCTTGCTATCGAATGGTTGCCGCTTGGTGCGCATATCAGCAATTTCACAAATTATTTATTTGTTGGGATCATCATTACCCTTGTACTGGCAAGTCTCTCATTGATTGTGTATTTTTATGTACCAATTCTGGAATGGTCGTTGCGAAACAAATGGACATTTCTGGCCTTGCCAATAGCTACGATCCTATTCGGAATATTGGCATGGCAGGGCGTACATCGTGTTTTTGGGTTTATGCCCGAAGGAATTCAGAAAACGGCTGCCTGGCAAAGTTTCGATAAAACATTCCCCGGATTGGGCAAAGAATTTATGCCTTCATTGGACGAAGGCTCGTTTTTGCTGATGCCTACCAGTATGCCTCATGCCGGAATAGAAATGAATCAGGAATACGTTGAAATACTGGATAAACGATTGTCGGCCATTCCCGAAGTGGAGATTGCTGTTGGAAAATGGGGGCGCATTAATTCAGCCCTGGACCCGGCGCCGGTGCAGATGTTTGAAAATACGATCAACTATCTGCCTGAATATATTCTGGATGAAAATGGGCATCGCATGGCATTTAAAATTGACCGCGATGATAATTTCATACTTCAGGATGGTTCGACTTACAATCGCGAACGCGATGGGTATCGGAAACTGAGTAGGGAGCAACTTGTACCCGATAAAAATGGCGATTACTTCAGACAATGGCGGTCGGAAATTAAAAGGCCTGACGATATTTGGAATGAAATTGTAAAAGTTACCAATATCCCCGGATTAACTTCCGCACCGCGATTACAACCCATTCAAACACGGTTGGTCATGTTATCTACCGGAATGAGGGCACCGATGGGACTCAAGGTTTTTGGTCCTGATTTGGAGACCATCGAAAAATCAGGAATTGAACTGGAGACTCTGTTAAAGGAAGTTCCATCCATCAAAGCGCCTTCCGTTTTTTACGACCGTGCAGTCGGCGCTCCTTATATCGAAATAAAACTCAACCGGCCAGCAATTGCCCGCTACGGGATGACGGTTCAGGATGTTCAGGAGATTTTGCAGGTTGCCGTTGGGGGAATGGCTTTAACTACATCGGTTGAAGGTCGCGAACGGTTCCCAATCCGTGTTCGTTACGCACGCGAATTGCGTTCAACGCCTGAAGATATTAAAAATATTCTTGTCCCTTCAATGACAGGAGTCCAGGTGCCACTTGGCGAACTGGCCGACATCACATACACCCGTGGCCCGCAAATGATACGAAGCGAAAATACATTTCTGAACGGGTACGTGATTTTTGATAAGGTTGAAGGACGCGCTGAAGTGGATGTAGTAGAGGATGCACAAAAATTTCTGAAAGAAAAAATCGAGTCGGGAGAATTGGTTTTGCCTGCCGGAGTAAGCTATGCTTTTGCCGGAAATTACGAGAACCAGATCAGGGCTACAAAACGCCTGGCCATTGTGATACCCATCAGTTTAATTGCTGTATTTCTTTTACTCTATTTTCAGTTCAAAACATTTACCGCTTCATCGATTCACTTTTCGGGTGTGTTTGTTGCCTTTGCCGGAGGTTTTATCATGCTTTGGCTGTACAGTCAGCCCTGGTTCCTTAATTTTTCGGTTTCAGGAGTCGAGATGCGTAGTTTGTTTCAGATACATACCATCAATTTAAGTGTTGCGGTGTGGGTCGGTTTTATTGCTCTTTTTGGCATTGCCACTGATGATGGTGTGTTGATGGGAACATATATTCACCAGGTATTTGAAGAACGACAGCCGAAAACGGTAAAGGAAGTTCGTGAGGCGGTTGTAATTGCCGGGAGTAAACGTGTCCGTCCTGCCATGATGACCTCCGCAGTTGCCATCATCGCCCTGTTGCCTATTCTTTCATCAACCGGCAAAGGCGCTGATATAATGATTCCAATGGCAATTCCAACGTTTGGAGGGATGATTATACAAACCATGACCATGTTTGTGGTACCTATTTTACAGTGCTTTTGGCGTGAAGGCGAAGTGAGAAAAGAACAAAAACAATTAAACACTCAATCGTTGAGAATTGGAGAGGAGGAAGACCATGAATAGTATAAAGTTCAAAGTTTCAAGTTTCAAGTTTCAGGTTAAAGCAATGTCCATGCCTAAATAACGTTGACTGAATTAGACATTTTTTTATTCTTTTTTTTACTCATCAAATCTAAATGTTGATGATGCTTTTCTGTTGAAATCGGGAAATAACTCGGAACCTGTGGAGAGTTATTCACGATTTCAA
>JBGSRA010000007.1:0-7617 GCA_041737765.1 Draconibacterium sp.
GAAAATCGGCTGTCCGACAAAATTTATTTCTGTATTTTTGCTCATGTTGTGATTTAGTGTGCAAAACAAATCTACAACATGGGGCCAAACCTTCGGGGAGTAACCCCAAATTTTATTTTATTCCTCGTTCAGTAGTGATTCTTTTATGTTAAAAGTTGGATTAATTGTTATTTTTTGTTCAACCTTTTTAAAATCTATTTCAGGTTTTTGAGTTTTCTTACTGTCCTGATTTGGATTTCCTTTATAACTCCACAAGGCGTTTTCTAAATCCCAATTAGTAATTTTTTTACTCGTATAACTAGTGAGTAATTTTTTTATTTCTTCATTCAAATCATAGAAAAACTTATACGTTTCTTTTTGACTTTCCTTTTCATCCCACAAATCAAGTTCTTTGAAAGCATTAATCTGAGAACTGTATAAAACAGGCCATTTCAGATAATCTTGAATTTGCCAGAAATAAGATAGGAAATAACCTGTTGACTTAGGATTTGGAGCTTTTCTTTTATCCACAGCTTTAATGAAAATATCATTACAATAATTCTCAAGCAATCCAATTTTTCTAATGCATTATTCAGGTTATCCGGTTCTTTAATTGCCTTTTGTAAAATTGAAGTAAGTTTACCATGAACATCGTCTGGACTATATTTCACAAGTTGATTAAAAAACATTTGTCCCTTTGTTGCAGTAAATCCCCATAAGTTATTTTTCTTATTAAAACTATCAATATTAGTTTTAAATGACATAAGATCAAGATTGTCCTCTATGAATTGCTTAATAAGCCTTTTTAACTCAAATATTGCTTGTATTCTGGATTCTTCAATTTTAGGAATTTCCTTACCTTTTGCATCTACAACAAGTTTATTTGTTTTAACAAAATTATCCCAAATGGCATAAATTTTTTTGTTGATTTCAGGTTTAATCATAGTTAAGTTTGTTGATATTAATTTATTCAATTGGCATATAAA
Source organism: Draconibacterium sp. (assembly GCA_041737765.1). Lineage (GTDB taxonomy): Bacteria > Bacteroidota > Bacteroidia > Bacteroidales > Prolixibacteraceae > Draconibacterium. The sequence continues at coordinate 966 of JBGSRA010000007.1, forward strand.
AATAAAGATAATTTTCCCCAAATCTTAAACAAAGTTATTTCAAATTTAAACCAGACAAGCCTGCGGTTGCAAAAGACTACGGCATAAACCCCTCGTATAAATGTTCAAGAGTTTTTTTATCAATCATATTATTTATGTGAACACGCCTTTTCCGTGCCTCCAAAGGCAAGTTCACATAAATGTCTGGTAAAAACACTTGCCCATTTATCCGCCCCACTCCACAATCCATTTATTCCGTTTCCTTTTGCAATCTGGTTTAAATTTAAAGAAGAGGTGTTTACGATTTGGGAAATGAAAAATATGTTCAACGTTTTACAATTATGAAATGTCTAAGCTTTCGAAGTACTTTCTATTGAACCACCATAAGGCTTTCTAAGTTTACCGCTTTTGAAATTAGAACTCCCTTCCAAACGAGTTATACACTACGTTCCTATTGAAAATTTTATTTCTTGTCAATTTTTATTTCATTTTTGCTGCACTACCCTAACCCTTTTCGTAGGGCAGGTCTACTTTTTGGAAAATTTCATTTGTGCATTATCTTAGTGTATTTTATCTAGATGCCTTGCAGATAATAGACAGTGTTTTAAGATTAAATAAAAGATTCACTACAAATAGTTTTTATCATCATTTTTTCTGATTGTACCAGTCGTCTTTGGAATTCTTCAATACTCGAGATTTCAACAAGGTTTTCTAATGCTTGGATTAATAAGTTATCTGAAAGTTTTTCACGTTTCAATTTTCTTAACCTGTTTGCAGCATAATCGGGAATTTCCTTGCTTAATAATAATACCAGTTTGTTAATTCGTTCTGATAATTCAAAATCGGATTGGTTAAAAAGGTTGTAAATATTCTTTAATCTGTCGATGAAATGTTTTTGTTCGATGGTAATCTGGGAACTTGTTATTTCCTGCTGACGGCGTTTAAGCTCGTTTTTAAACCTTGCATAAATAGTTTTCAGGTTTTCGATATGTATCTTTGTGTCAAGGATTATTGATTTAGGGTTATCTCTTGTCGCTTCAATGTTTTTTAAAATATCGGGCAAATTTTCAATAATAGTTGAGCCATTTGAAAAGTAAAGCCTATTCAAATTCCCCGATGTTAAAAAAGCAAATGTTCCAGTATGAACAGATTTGACAGCTGTACGAATACCGTCTTCAAGATTTATTATTCGTTCGTATTCCGGCAAATTGTTATGTTGCAACTCTAACAATATTTTCTCTGCTTTATCAAATATAGTTGAAATGTTATTATCCGTATCCAATATTGAATCGTCCTGGTCGGAATAGATAGCAAACATGCTGTTTTCGTTTAGGTCTTCATCGTAGGATAGAATTTCACTATCTGAACCGAAAATACGGTGAATCTGGTCGATACGGCTTTGAACCCTTCCACGTAAATCCAATTCACGTTCAATATTAATGTCTGGCATGAAGTTGTAAATTTTAATCTCATCTGCCTCGCTACCAATCCTGTCGATACGTCCAATACGTTGTATCAGACGTACAGGATTCCAATGAAAATCATAATTTACAATCATGTGGGCATCCTGTAAATTTTGCCCTTCACTTAAAACATCAGTTGTAAATAATAACTGTATTTCTCTTTCTCCCTCGTTTAAACCTGCACTGGTTTGGGCTTTGGGTGCAAAACGGCGAATAATATCAGCTTTTTCATCTGACTTAACTAATGACGAAATTTGTGAGATTGACAAATGGGGAAATTCCTCTTTTGTACGACGACAGAGATACCTAACAGTTTCGGAAAACTCAGAGAATACCAGAATCTTTTGAGACTTATTTGGTTTCAGAACTTTCTCAAGAAATTCGGCATATTTTGTATCTTTTTCCTGATTTTTGATAATAGGAGAAATTAATGCTTTTACTTCGTTTATTATTTTTATGTCTGAACTTATGGCCTCGACCAATTCTTCCTTTTTAAAATCTTCAATAGGATATTCGTTTAGTTTGTTGATATTCAATTTTTCAAAACCTTCAAAATCTATAAATAATTCAATGTTTTCAACCCGGCCAGTAACCACTACATTGCGTTGCTCGATGTTTGAAAGTATAAAATTATGCCGTTGAACCATTCTCGATAATGATTCATTAAATGAAACCACAGAACTCTCCAGCCTTTTAAAAAGAAGTGTTTTTAATAACCCACGGCACAAATCACCAAAATAACTTAATCCCTGATATGTTTTTTTCTTTTTATTTTCTGACTTTAGAAAACCCGTTAAATCATAAATAGAATACTGATAACGTTCGCTTTTTTCAGATTTAAAAAGTCGCTCAATAATATCCTCATAAATCGACGTTCTTTCATCGCTTGAATATGTAGAATCGATTTCATAATCAACAGTCACCAGTTTACGTTTAGGAAATTTCAGGTCAATATCCTTGTATTTTGGAGAATTGATTATATCGTTACGTGTTCGGCGGATAACAAAGTTTTGCAACAATTCAGCAATTTTCTCCGGATTGTCCTCATTTTCCTTGAAATAGGTTTTTAAATTATTCGGTGCAATATTCAAGTTGGTAACATCGCTTTGATGAAATAATTTAATTTGATAATAAACGTCCCAAACTGATTTATTCTGTGGGGTTGCTGTAAGTAATATAACTTTTTTGTCCTGCAACCAAGGGGCAAGTATTTTATATTTTTGGGTATCTGGGTTCCTAAAATTATGCGCTTCATCTATTACAACAATTTCGTAGCCATCATAAGCAGGCTCATCGTTCAGACTGTATTCCTCGTTGTTGTCCTTATAAGCAAGTTCACCTGAAGAAATTATATTACAGTGTAATTGATAAACCTCTTTATACTCTTCCCACATATTTTTAAGAGAAGCAGGGCAGATTATTAAGGTATTTTTTCGTTTGATAGACCAGTAATAGCTTATTAAGGCAAGAGCTATGTATGATTTACCCAAACCTACGACATCGGCAATAAAAACTCCGTTTTGATGAACATTCGGGTTTTCGAGCTTATTTAAGGCCATATTAAAAGCGTCGCGTTGGAAAGGATAAAGTTTTTCAAAATCGAAACCAAAATTTGCCAGTTCGAGGTATTCTTTTATGTTTACTCGGTCTTTTACCAGGTGATAAAGTGTTTTAATAAAAATGTCGTATGGTGAAACTTGTTTCTCTACCCATGAATTGCCAATTACATTCATTATTTCTGAACTGAACGATTCCGAATTGTCCCAAATATCGTTGAACCATTTTTTCACGTCCTTTACATCGGAATCGTGATTTATTTTTACATTCAATTCGGAATTGTTTCTCAATCCCCCAATAGAAAGATTTGAACTACCGATTATAGCGCATCCTTCGGGAGCAAATGCATTGTTGGGGTCTTCGAAAATATAGGCTTTGCTGTGCAGAAATCCTTTCGTGTAAACCCTTAATTCTATCCTGTTTTCCTTTATCAACTGCCATAATGCCCTTAATCCTGTTTCATTGGAACTATCCTGCTCCATATATGTTAGGTCGTTTGCATATGCCAGTTGAGTTTCCTGTTTTATCTGTTGCTTTTGTTCTTTGTTTTTTAGTTGCTGTTTACGAAGTTCAGTTTTTATAATCTCTTCCCCTGCATGGCCTTTTACCAATTCTTCAACGGTTTCCTGGTTTGTGCGATTACCAATAACCAGTTTTAATTTTTGGACTTTATGAAGTTTTTCACGAATTGCCTCGAATCCCGAAAGGTAAAAATAACCTACAGCCATACCACTAAACATGGAATGGTCGAGAAGATGGTTTACTTCCGATATAAGTTGATTCTGAGGGCTATTGTCAATTATTGAACTCATTCGCTATCCTCCTCGTCATTTGAATCGTCATTACCTAAGCGCAATTTAATATCATAATTAATTATGAAGTCTAATTCTGATTTCGAGAATCCATAACATCGTGCAAGTGCTTCATCAATTTTGTCAAGTATCACTTTTGATAAGCGTGGTTTAAAACTTTGTACATTCAATAATCCTATTTTTTTATAATTAATTAGCTTCATTTCCGAATTATTTTGCAGATTAAACATTAACTCTTTTGAAAGCAGTGCTAATTGAGCTTTGGTTTTGTCATCAATCTTACTAAAATCTAAAGGGAAAGAATGTACTTCACGTTTATTTACATTTCGACAATCTGAATATACAATATAATACCAAAAGAATAATGTTGAACAAAATGCTGCAAGTGCAATATTTCCTTCTGTTTCATTTCTAAAATATATTGTTTTTAGTTCTGAAGTTGGACGGTTAATACCATCCTCATGTATAATCTTTGGCGGTGTATCTATAAATTGTACAAAATATCTTAATTTTCTGGTATGATATACAATGGAATCACTATTTGAAACCGTTTGACTCCCAATTGAAACATGATTTAAAAGTTTAGATAATATAGATTTTTCGATATCTAAGCCAATTTTGGGTATGGAATCATTGTAAATTATTCCAGGATTAATATTTACATATTTTAAGTTTGGGAATAATTGGGGTCTGTCTTCACTATTCCATCTATTGTATTTCGTTGAATAAATCAAACATTCCTTCGAAAGCTTTACATATTTTGAAATCCAAATACATAAATGTTTATCTACGAAATCAAATAATTTGCCTGGTCGCATTGAGTATGAACTACTCCAACACTTATCGCTATTATTTGAAATTAATTCTCTAACACTGTTAAAGCCATCTGTGCTAATTAGTGATATAGGTACTATCATTCCAAAATAACTCAAATCCTTTATTAAAGAAAAAGAACGCTCAATCATATAACCATATAAATCTCCACAAGATTCGGTTTTAAATCCAGCAACTTTATATTCCTTTATTTTGTTAGCCAAAACATAAGGTGGATTCCCAATAATCACATCGAAACCTCCCTTTTTAAGAATATAATCAAATTCAATAAACCAATGGAAAGGATTTTCGATACCAACTTTTATCTGGCTGTTGATTTCGTGTTCGAGAAATTGTATACTATCTTTCAGCTGTTTAAGACGTTCTTCGTTTTGTTCTTCCTGTTGTATCTTTTTGTATTCTTCTTTTAAGGCAGCAAGTTGAACTATTTGCTCGTTTACTATTTTATATTCATGTTTTAACTCACTAAGAGAATTTATGTTTTCTTTTATTTTATCACGGTTTGCTGAAGTAAACAAATCCATGGTATAGTTATTCTGTAAATCTTCCCAGCTTAAACCGCCAACCAAGGAGTTGCCCGCATAAATGTTGAAGTCGATATCGGGCAAGGGTTCAATAGAGGTTATATCGGGCAAATGCGAAGCAAGCTGTAAAAATAAACGGAGTTTGCATATTTCGGCAGCTTCTTCAACTATATCAACGCCATATAAATTATTGAGAATAATATGTTTGGTTAAATAATATTCTTCGCTATGCATTTCTAATGTTTGACAGAGGGTTTGCAACCAGATGTCATCAGCATGCGAGTTTTTAAAAGTTTTAAGTTTAAAAACGGTTTTACGGTAAATAGGCAACAAGATATTTAACGCTGCAAATAGAAAAGCGCCTGAACCAACGGAAGGGTCTAGAACCGACAATTCGGAAAGTAGGTCATTGTATAGAAATTTGAGAGTTTTAAAATCATTGAGTTGCTCAATATAATCGGCCATATTCCCAATAATATCCTCATTGTAGGTTATCATTGATGTTGGGTCGGGTGCAGTAAAACCATTGTTGCGCAGTTTGTTGAAAATGAAAGGGATAATTGTGTTTTTTGCGATATACTCAGTAATATCTTCTTTGGTATAATATGCCCCAAGTTCTTTTTGGTTAATGTATTTTTCGAAGATATATCCCAAAACATCAGGATTGATGTCAGTATCTTCTTTCATTGGTCTATTATCCAGATACCATGAGTAACCATTTAAAAATTTAAGGATTTCGAATAAGACTTCAGCATCTATTGAAATAACCGTATTAAGATACTTTTCACTTCTTGGGTCGGTATTGCTTGATTCTATGTAATACTTTCTCTCAATTTGATGAGGGTAAAATAAACCTCCATTCAAATATCGTATTTCACCATATTGTTTTACAAATTCCTGTTTAAAAGGATTGTTGTCCCTTTTGGCAAATCCATAAAAGAACAATGGTAAAAGGAAGTCTTTGAAATAATCCTTGTTTGTTTTTCGAACAATTTCAAATTTAGCCAATAAGAAATCAGGATTGTTTTGAATAACGAAATGTTTTTGAAGAAAGTACACAAACATTAACCTGTTAAGGATAACAGAAGCATACCATTCAATGTCCTCTTGTTTATCAATTCCACTAATCCCTTTTTGAAGCTTTTTATGTATTGATTTAAACTTGTCGAAAAACTTCTTGGTTACCTTATCGTTTGTATCAAATGCTTTTTCAATATTTATGCGTAAATCAACCGAATCTTTGGAATCTTCGATATTAAATAGTTGAATTTTCTCATTGAAAAGCCCAGTATTTTTCTCAATCTCATTATAGGTTATGGGTTTCAGTTTATTGGAAGTACTGATGTCCATGCCTAAATAACGTTGACTGAATTAGACATTTTTTTATTCTTTTTTTTACTCATCAAATCTAAATGTTGATGATGCTTTTCTGTTGAAATCGGGAAATAACTCGGAACCTGTGGAGAGTTATTCACGATTTCAA
>JBGSRA010000008.1:0-46208 GCA_041737765.1 Draconibacterium sp.
TTTTCGAATCAACCAAGGCACTGCAAGACAAAATTACCCAAATGGTAAACCAACTAACTCCTGACCTGGTAAAATCAATAACTGGCTATGAATTGTACACTAAAAATTTTATTGGGTAAATTTGTCTATGAAATGGTATTATATACAACTCTAGATCACCATTGTTTATAACATAAGTTTTTATAGTAATAGCCTAATATTAATTGCATACCTTGAATATGCAACTTAATAGAAAGAATCTCCTATTTTTGCAACAATTCTTTTATTCCAAGTTTCTGGATATTCATGGCAAAATTTAAATTTGCTTCTCCAACGCCGGAAGTTGTAATTCCAATAACCTCTCCTTTCATATTAAACAACGGCCCTCCACTGCTTCCATGTGTTATTTCAGTGGTAGTTTGAATCATAGTATCGTTTTCACGGTACGATGAAATAATACCTTTTGATAACGTGTGTTCCAATCCCCTGGGATTACCAATGGCAAATACATCTTCTCCAATACCTGTTTTTTCAACAGAAATTGTTAAGTACGGAAAATCGTTATGGTCGTTTTCTACTTCAAAAACGATAAAATCAAGTTCTTTGTCCGATTTTATTACGTTTTTTACACGATATTGATGATTATCAACCGTTTTAATTATTGCTTTTTCGCTATCCCCTCCCTCAAAAACATGATAATTGCTAACACCAATTCCAGTTGATGAAATAAAGAATCCTGTTCCCTGGGCATACATATCTTCTGTTTGCGGAACTGCAATTAAAAATACAGCTTGTTTAAATTTCTCATACATTTCTGAAAGACTTGATCCGGGCATTGATTCTACTGACCTGCGGGAAATTCTTTCTTTTTCCTGATTATCATTATCATTTAAAATTAATTGCGTTTCTTCTGATGACTCTGCAACATCCTGGTTACCATCCGAAACACCTGCAAATTCATTAATGCAGTTGTCTTCGCTGTCATAAACATAAGCCATTATTGTACCTTCAGTAATAGTTTTGATAGGATCATAATTTTCATCGTAAAGGGTAACATAATTGTTTTGTAGCCCTTGCAAACTCTGAATATATTTTTGATTTGTTTGATTAACCCCAATTAACGAAACAATAGTACCATCTTCCAATTCAATTGTGCGTGAATTTTTTACATTTTTTACAAGAAATTGAGTCGGTCTCGAACAGGAAAATATAAGTAATCCTATTAAAAAAACCAAAATGTATTTTTTCATATCTATAATTCAAAATGCAATATTCCTTCTAAAAAACTTATAGACCCATAAATTACAATGACTAATCCAACAATCAGGCATGTAAGTGAAATGAATTTTTTGACCGGTTTGCGCCTTGTTACTTTATTCAATAAGGAAGGTAATACAAACCAGATAAAAAGTCCGATAATAATTTTTATTGCCGATGCCATAATTAAGTACATTCAATTTTGATCCAGATTATTAAATAACCTGATTCATTAATTTTTATATCACTTGTTAAATTCATCTTCAGAAATATTCTGAGAGTTAAAAGAATTTGAGATATTGCTGCTGATTACATCTAATTCAAGTCTGAAACTCGGAATGTTATAACCATCGATAGTATGTTGAATATTGAAATCCATTACATCTTCTCCTTTTTCATACATCGCATTACGTACAAATTTTCCTGTGCATTGTCCATTTTCAACTTTTGAGAACCAATCCTCTCCGTACGCAATTTTAAGATAATATTGACCTTCAGGAATATTTATCAATTGATATGTTGTCCCGCTGTTTACAAATACATACCTGATGCAATTGTTATTTTCCAAATTCATTACCTTTATTACTACATCAGTATTGCTTCCAACTTTTACTTCTAAAAAATTGTCGATACTGCCAAATTGAGGAATAAAATTATAGCAATCAGGTAACTCTCCATTTGAAATATTCTCTTCTTCCCAACCTTCAGCCTTTAACTTATCTTTTTCTTGTTGAAATTTACGCTCAGGTGATAATTCAAAAATCGAATCGTTCTGAATAAAAGTATTTGTCAAATCTCCATTTTCAAGAAATGATGTAGATCGCTTATTACTGCAATTAATTAATCCAATGGTTAAAATCAAAGCCCCAACTAATTTTATTTTTGATACCCAATTGATTGACATACTAAGGCTATTTGCTGTAAAATCTGAATATTGCAAGTTGATTTCAGTCTTTTCACTTTTACATTAATATTATTTCTATTTAGTCTTATCCGTTTTATTGAATATCTTAATTTTACTAAAGAAACCATTGAATGTATTCTTTTGTGAATCCTTGTTTGATGATTTTCTCATCGATAAATCAAATATTGGTTTATTCCAAACCCGAAGCATACTGTTTGATTTATATACTTTCCCGTTAAGAGAAAAACCAATCGTTGCAACATTTCTCTGATTATTAATAGGAAAATTCATATTTATATATTCTTCTGAATCAGTAGCCCAATAATTAATTTTTCCTTTATTAATCTCACGACCATACCGGAAACAAACGTTGAAATAAGATAAACGAGTAGATATTTCAAAACCATAAAAATAATTCTGCATCTCGACATCAGAATATTCCGGAATATTTACTGAAAGAAATTTTAATCCGGGAGTATATTTTGCTCTTCCAATAAGATTTATATCTAACTGTCGTAAAACAGATCCACCTATTCTCCAATCCCAATTCAAAAAGAATACGTATGGAGCTAATGTTTTAAAACTATAGTTGACTGAATCAGTTTCAAAATTGATTAATTTATAGTCAACATTAATTAGAGCAGACGATAATCCGGTCTTAGGGAAAACAACAATTCGACCAAATGAAGCTTCAAAGCTATTCTCGTTCTCATAATAACCAGATAAAGGAATAAATGAAGATCTGGAATAACTGGGCAATTTTCCTCTTTTTTGAATTTCCTGAGAATGGTTGATAATACCTTTATAATAAACCCTATTGTTGTCAGTTAGAGAAATCTTATATTTTCCGAATGGGGCAGAAATATCAACAGGTGTTTTAAAAGTATTTTCAACTTCTACATTTTTTAAATCATCTTTCCCTTGAAGTTTAACTAATAAACCTTCCTTTTCACTTTGAATGTTTAATGGACTTATAGAACGAAGTTTGATGTTTATCGTTTCTTCATCTGGGGTTGATTCATTTATCGATTTTGCTAATTTTTCAGATGCGAAACCACTTTTCCGAATTAACATTTCATGATTCCCTGCAGGAAGAGTTGCTGAAAAGGTTGTAAATCCTATGCGCGAACCATTCATTAAAATTTCAGCATTAGATGGTTCACTTTCAAATACTATTTTTTTTGCGACCAACATGGAAACTTCAATATCTGCACTGTGATTCTCCTGAACCAGCACCTTATATTCCTTTTCTACAGGCATGAATCCAGGTTTTTCAAATTTGATTATATGATTGCCTACTCTGGTTTTTACCTTAAACAAAGGAACTTTCCCAATATTTTGATCATTAATTAATATTGAGGCTCCTTCAGAAAATTGTTTATCGATAAAAGTTAAATAACCAAAAATTGGTTCCAAACTAACAGAAAGTGTGCGGAGTTCACCTTTTTTAACCTGAATGGTTGTCTTGTAAGTAATGTAACTTTCAGCTTCAATTTTTATATTATAAATTCCTTCGTTTAAAGGTATTATATTGCCTTCATAAAATTTTAATAATTCTACATCGTCAAAAAAACTTCTTTGATTCGTTCCTGCTTTTACTAAAGCTTCCAACTCAATTTTAACAGAATCAATCCATATAATCGGAGGTTTTGAAAACAATGTATTATCATCTGTTTTTAAATCGAGTTTAATCCTAGAGAACAATGGTTCTAAGTCAATATTATAGGTTTTCTCAGCATCACGGGGAATTACGATTACCGTATCTACACTTTTGTATTGAGGCTTGACAATATTTACCCTATACTTTCCACTTATATTAGTAATTGGCTGATTTGTTGAAAGCACTGTATTGTTTAGATCAGGGAAAATAGCTGTTGCATTTCTTGGATTTGTAAGTATGTTCACAGTTCCCTTTGCTGTATTCGCCGAAACCCTATAGCACAATGGTTTATCAATATTAAAGATTTCAATCTCTTCTGATTGTAAATTCTGACCCTTAATGGTTAGTTTAAATTTGATCCTTTCGTGACATATAACATATTGATTTGTCTCACTATTATGTATTACAGTAAATGCATCATCGGGAAGCATATTCGATTCAAATTTCAAATTTTGCAGAGAACTGTTTATTACAACAATCATGTCTTCAGGTGAACATTGTTCAGGAATAACAATTGAACATTCCATCTCCTCAATCATTATTCTTTCTATATTTTGTGAAAAAATGTTAGTTGAAAACATAATTGCACATAAAAAAACAACAAAATATAATTTATCAAATCTATTCATGATATTTACAATTTAAAATGATGATAATTAATTGATTTTCTGTCCATCTGTAATAGTAAAATTATGCAAATCAAACTCATTTCCTTTAGGTGTATCATTTACATCTTGCCAGGTTCTAACCCAGATTAAAGGATCTTCATTATCCTTAAACTGAACCAACAAAAACAGCAAACCTTCATCTTTATAACCTGATGATTCCCATGATTGCTGAAGCCGTATGCCATAGAAATTTCTATACTTTCGATGTTTCATTACCTGAATTTTCTTAAAATCCAATCGCAAATAACTTATGTTACTAAATACTTGTTGTAACCTACTTATATATTCGCTTTTTGTTAATACCTGATATTCTATTTGGTCACTGGTAAAAGTTTTTTGATAAGAATCATTAGGAATGTCAACTGTTTTTAGAACCTTACCAACAATGATTAAAGCCTTATCGCTATATAATTTTTCTATATAGGAAATATTTTTTTCTACGTATGCTGTTCTCAGGTTTTCAAGAAAGTAAGAAATAATCTCGCGTCTTGTTTGATCAATTGCGTCACTTGTTCCATATAATATTTCCCTATATTGATTTGCTTCAAGACCAAAACGGAATTCATCGATTTTACCATCAGGCAGAAAATGAAGAACACCATCTATTTTTTGCTTGTCATCTATTTTAAATGCAATAGGAATATTTCTTATCTGAAAAGAATCATTATTTTGCAATAAAAATTCAGATATTTTACTCTCCACAGAATAAAAATGTTCATTTTTCCAAAGATCAGAAACACTTTGTTTGCCATTTTCAGTTATGATTTTTTCATCAAAACTTAATTCACTTGAACCCTTTTTATACTCTTCATTTAATTTTGAAAGAAACTTCGACGTATTAATTTCAATCTTTCGTTTTAAAGTATTATCGGGGGCACCACCTTTAATTGTAAAAATCACACTATTATTTACCTGCGAATTACACAGATTAAAGGATAAAATAAGTAGAAATGATATAAATACAGCTTTCATAACTCAAATTTTAAGCGTTACTATTTTTATTAATTCAAATTTTCTCTTGGAATGTAAGCAAAAAACATCGCTTCAATTTCTCCACTTTTCCTAAATACGGATTTATAATTTGTCGATATTTTTAATAAATGATTATAGTTATAAACCTTATTACAAATAAGGACAGAAGCCTCTAAATCTTCTTTATCTTCACTTAACCATCCAAAGTAAATCTTGAACTGAGGCGTAAAATTTTCAAAAAAACTGTTAATATTAATTCTTAACTCCTCCTCAATTCCACCATATAGTTTTTGGGTAAGTTTTAGTTCCAAATTTGTTGGGATTACATTAAGAAATAAATTAGAGACAGATTCTTTATAGTATTTACTAATAAAAACAGGACGAATTGAATCTTTAACAAAATAATATTTGTTTGAGGATAAGTCAGTTACAAAAAAATACATTTCGCCTTTCAGAAAGTATATATTTTCTTTAAAAAGTTCTAATTGATTAAATGAAGGTTTTTGATTAAATATTATTTCTTTTTGTGTTTGTTTGAACTTACGCAAAATATCCCTCTCTAATTCATCTTTGGTTTTTTCTGTTATTAGTGAATAATTATTAGGGATTTTCACTTCAAGATTATTTACTGAATCCAAATTCCATTTGACAAAAAAGAGTTTTGAGTCATAATTAATTCTGATTGGAGTATCCTTATCAATTAGAATTGTGGGTATTACAAATAAGCTTTTTTGTTTATTTAACAAACTTCCGTTATACAATACCTCTATTTTATTATTCTTATTTTCTTGCAATAACGGATACTTTTCATTTAACAGGGCTGATACCAAAAATGATCTTTCCAAATAATCAAAAACTTCCTGAAATTGCCTATTATAATTATTTTTTTCTATTAAATATAATCCAAGATGATCCAATTCCTGATATTCATTAAATCGATAAACGAGTTTACATTTTTCACCAATTAAGCCACCATCCAAAATGTGAAGATCAGAAGTGGAAGATAACCTGTTTTGAATTTGTATTTTATAATCTTCAGGAAGTAGGCTAAAAACATTTTTCAATTTTGCAGAATTAAACTTTAGTTCAGCTTTTACTGCATAACCACTCATAAACAAACCGATTAAAAAGAATATTACTCCTTTCAAAAAGGTACACTTCAATTTTATATTATTCAATTTATTAATCATAAAGCATTATTGATCAAGTATAATTCTTTCTTTTACTTCACCATTTGAAAAATGATTTCCGGTAACAAGCTCCCCTTTCTTCCATACACCAACTATAGAATCTCTAACTTCTGCTTTTCTGTCAAAAGGATCATTTGGAGCAAGCTTGCTTTCTTTTGTAAATTTAAAGGTACCTTTACCATGCATCTTTCCATCATTTACATCTCCATAGTAAATCCCATTTTCAAAAACCAAATCCGGAAGTGGAAGAGGTGGAGTAGTATCATTCTTCCAATATAAATACACAACAATGGATAGAACAATTATTAAAAATGTACTTCCAAATCCAAGTAATCGGCCTTTTCTTTTTCTGTAATTTATAGATTCAGATTGCTTTTTATCAAATATTCCTTTGGGGACATATACAGATGGTCGTTGAATTACTTCCGGATATTCCCTATTCTTTCTTTCTGACTCGCGGATTTCAGCTATCTTTTCCAATTGCGATTCACAATGCTGATCGCCGGGTTTGATTTCTAAAGCCTTTTTATAATACTCTTCCGATTTGGCAAATTCCCCTTTGGCAAAACATTCCGATGCCTGTTGTATTGAATCCTGATATTCCTTATTCTTTCTGTCTGACTCGCGGATTTCAGCTATCTTTTCCAACTGCGATTTACAATGCTGATCGCCGGGTTTGATTTCTAAAGCCTTTTTATAATAATCTTCTGCTTTATCAAATTCCCCTTTGGCGAAATATCCCGATGCCTGTAGTATTGAATCCTGATATTCCTTATTCTTTCTGTCTGATTCGCGGATTTCAGCTATCTTTTCCAACTGCGATTTACAAAGCGGATCTCCGGGTTTGATTTCTAAAGCCTTTTTATAATACTCTTCCGCTTTGGCAAATTCTCCTTTGGCGAAATATCCCGATGCCTGTAGTATAAAGTCCTGATATTCCTTATTCTTTCTGTCTGACTCGCGGATTTCAGCTATCTTTTCCAACTGCGATTTACAATACTGATCGCCGGGTTTAATTTCTAAAGCCTTTTTATAATAATCTTCCGATTTGTCAAATTCCCCTTTGGCAAAATATCCCGATGCCTGTTGTATTGAATCCTGATATTCCTTATTCGTTCTGTCTGACTCGCGGATTTCAGCTATCTTTTCCAACTGCGATTTACTATGCTGATCGCCGGGTTTGATTTCTAAAGCTTTTTTATAATAATCTTCCGCTTTGTCAAATTCCCCTTTGGCAAAATAAACCGAAGCCTTTTCTATATAATCCTGATATTCCTTATTCTTCCTACCTGTTTCCCGCAATTCAGCTATCTTTTCCAACTGCGATTTACAATGCTGATCCCCGGGTTTGATTTCTATAGCCTTTTTATAATAATCTTCTACTTTATCAAATTCCCCTTTGGCGAAATATCCCGATGCCTGTTGTATTGAATCCTGATATTCCTTATTCTTCCTGCCTGATTCCAGGATTTCAGCTATCTTTTCCAACTGCGATTCATAATGCTGATCACCGGGTTTGATTTCTAAAGCCTTTTTATAATACTCTTCCGCTTTGGCAAATTCCCCTTTGGCGAAATGTCCCGATGCCTGTTGTATTGAATCCTGATATTCCTTATTACTGCTGCCTGACTCCAGGATTTCAGCTATCTTTTCCAACTGCGATTTACAATGCTGATCGCCGGGTTTGATTTCTAAAGCCTTTTTATAATACTCTTCCGATTTGTCAAATTCTCCTTTGGCAAAATAACCCGAAGCCTGTTGTATTAAATCCTGATATTCCTTATCCCTTCTGCCGGTTTCCCTTCCTTCAGCTAACTTTTCCAACTGCGATTTACAATGCTGATCACCGGGTTTGATTTCTATAGCCTTTTTATAATAATCTTCTGCTTTATCCAATTCCCCTTTGGCGAAATATCCCGATGCCTGTTGTATTAAATCCTGATATTCCTTATTCTTTCTGCCTAACTCCCGTATTTCAGCTAACTTTTCCAACTGCGATTTACAATGCTGATCGCTGGTTTTGATTAACAATGCCTTTTGGTAGAATGCTTCCGCATTGTCCCAATCATCGCAATCAAAAAAGTTGTCAGCCTGTTTTTTTGCCTGTTGATACTCCTTGTTCCTTTTAAACTGCTCCCGTGCTTCAATGATTATTGTTATCTGGGACAGGCAGTACTGATCGTCGGGTTTTATTTTTAAGGCCTTTTCATAATAGGCTTCCGCATTGTTCCAGTCTTGCTGGTCAAAAAAACCGTCTGCTAGTTTTATCGCATTCTGGTACTCCTTAATTTTTCTGAACTGCTCTCTGGCTTCGATAATTATTACTATACGGGATAGGCAAAACTGGTCATCGGGCTTTATTTTTAAAGCTTTTTTATAATACTCTTCTGCATTATCCCAATCTTCCTGGTCAAAATAACCTTCTGCCTGTTTTAATGAACTTTGATACTCCTTATTCTTTCTATTCTTAACCCGTGCTTCATTAATCTTTGCTAATTTGGCTTCACAAAACTGATCGCCGGGCTTTATCAGTAAAGCTTTCTTGTAACAGATTTCAGAATTGTCCCAGTCTGCCTTTTCATAATAACTATCTGCCTGTTTTTTAGCATCTTCGTAAACTTTATTCTTTTCCCTGCTTTGATCGTACAACTTAGCATTTTGGATCACTTTTGTCCTTTCGCTGGCAATACCATATGTTTTTATGTCGATGAGAGGGTAGAATTTAAGCACTTCAAAAAGAAAACTTGTAGGAGAAAATACCAGTCTATCTTTGTCAAGTAGCTTTTCAAATTCCTTTTTTACTATACCATAATTGAAACAATCACCGAAAAGAATTACTGATGCAATTTCTGATTTATCCTGAAGATTCTTATTTCTAAATGTTTTGAAAATTTCAATTAATTCTTTAATATAATGTTCTGTGTCGCTTTCTATTTGATTTTTTCTAACCAAAATATCATATCGTTTGTTAGGAGTTTGGGAAAGACAAACGCTCCTTATTAAAACAGGCCCCTCACCCCCTACTAAATCAATTCTTCTTAACCATTCCTCTGAATTTGTTTCAAATCTTTCACTTTCTTTTTCTTTTTCTTCATTTGTACTTAAAACGCGAGAAAGTTTATTCAATTCTTCAACAATGAATTTAGTAACAGCCTTTTTTCTCGGATCATAACCCTTCCCTACATGTTTTTCAATAGCAGCCTCACTGTTAAAAAAGTAACCATCAATAAAACTAAGTTTCATCATTTGCAAGGTTGAATTAGTGGCTTCTAAAAAAAGTACCTCCTTGCTATTATCCAGTTTTAATTTATCATTTCTCCAATAATAATTACTAATTAATTCAGATAAAGGAATAATATGCGATTTAATTTCAAAACCTTTTGAAATTAAATAGTTTATAAAAATCTGTTTTGCAGGTAAGCATATCGCCAAAGAAAATGTTATTAAAGTAGGAATAGTATCTCCAACGACGAGGGTACTTTCTTTGTAAAATGTATCTTTCAGTAATTTAAGCAGGCCTGAATGTTCCAATAATTCAACCATTTGACGTTGGATTCCGCGAATAATAAATGTTGAACTTTTTTCATTAATCTGATTAAAAAAATCTCCGTAGTAATTAAATTCCAATTTATTAAAATGGCTCTTATTTCCCCGACCAAAAGTTACATTGTTAAGGCCAGGGTCATTAAAAAAATATAGCCATAAAAACTCATCCCCGTTCCGGTTCTTAATCGGGAAATATTGTCCTTTGGAATTACTTACAATTCCAACAATAAATTCTACATCAACATGAATTATCAAGAAATTGTCCATTGATGGATTACGATTTAAATAATTCCGGTATTAGTACATTTTCTAAATAGCACAAACCTTCGGCAATAAAAATCGGAACACGGTATTCAAACTTTTTAGTTTTTTTTGCTGCTTCAACTGCTTTTCTGTATTCAGAATCGTTTTCAATAAAAGATCCAAGCAACTGATGCAAATCTTTACTTCCATCCTCAAGGGCGGCAATGTTCGTAACCAATCCTGTTTCATGACAAACAAAATCAACAAAAATTCGAAGAAATTTTTCAAAATTTTCCATTTTTTCAGGGAAAACAAACTTGCCTAATTTTGCAAAATGTTCGTTATAAATTACATCATTTTCTTTTAATTCGGTAGTTTGTCCATCTTCCTTAAAAAAAATGTTCTTCTCTCCAAAAATATCCGATTCATAACGAACATTTTCATCATAAATAAGTAAATTTTCATTTGCTAATCCAATGGCTACTTCCGATTTGTTGTCAACCATGATTTTATCTCGATATCTGAAAGAGTACGATTCAGCCCCTTCACCGAAACCTGAGCGGAAACATTTTTCAAAATACAAATTGGTCATTTCTTTCCCTGGAAATGTCTGTAACCAATGGAATAAACGACCACCTTTGCCAAAAGGCAACAAGTGAATTTCATTTATGGTTGTCAGGTTTTTTTCAACAATTGTTTTTGCTGTTAATTTACCTGAATAAAAAAGTAATAGTCCTGTAACGTATGCAGGTAATGCAAAAACAAATGATGCTTCACGACCAAGATAGGTATAGAAAAGGTCAAAGTCATCTTTGCCGAGTTGATCGAATACGCTATTCAAATAAAAAGGGGCTTTATAACCAGCAGACAATATATCTCTTATATTTTCAACTTTTATCCGTCTTTGTTGTTGGTGATAATCATAAATTGCTTTACGGAAGGAAGTAGAATTTGTTATTGCGTCAAAAAAGACACCAGCAGCAATCCTAACCGAGCTCTGCTTAAATAATTTAGCTTCATCAATATCTTTTGCAAGGATCAATATGTCGCTGGTACTCCCTCCAATATCAATACCCAAAAATAAATTTGTGTTTGTTAATCCATAATTCTGACTCAAAGCATATTTACAAACTGATTCGGCTTCAGTCTGCTTTACAACCATAGTAGGTCTTACCCTTTCTATTGGATTTTTCTGGGGGTCGAGAATAGGAGTAGTTTCTGGAAGCTGAACATTATATATTGTATTATATTGAGTAATATCCGTTGATGACATAGATCCTGGGAACGACCATCGCAATTCTCTCGGAAGACAGTTTTCTGCATATAAGTCAGCACATATACTGAGCCAAATAGCTTTTAGATATGCAGTCTTCTTTGAAAGGGAAGATGAATCTGCCAACCACTTCATATTGTGATAAAGGATTCCCGCCTGAGTAGTTATCTTGAACTTATCCATCTCCTTCACCTGAATATTCTTTTCATTAACAGGTACTCCCCCTGCAATTTCCTTATCTCTATTAGGTCCAATATATCTTAAGTCATGCTCATGGAGCCACGATTTAATTTGACCATTGATAGTTGATTTATTGGAGAAAAATAGAAGCTCGTTAATTTCAGCCGTACCTGTATTTCCGGAATCATTTCCGACTAAAACAAGCCTTCTGTTTTTAAAATATATTGGCTTAACACCTTCATTACCTGCCTTATAATGTACGCAGGTATTATTACTTCCAAAATCAATTCCTACTATTGCTTGTCGTGTAACGGCTATGTTCGTTAAATCAACAATTTTTTTATTCTCCATTGAGTTATCGTCAGGATTTTTCACGATTAAATATCCTGAAATTTGGGTTCTCCCTGCGTTTTCACTTCTGATTTCAAGTCCTGCAATTGGTTTGTTTGATTTAATTACTTCATACTTTAACATTTCCTGAGAAACCTGCCTTGCAGGATATGAAATTAAGTTAGTAATTTCTAATCCTGAATCACGAAGATCATCTGAATTACTATCGGAATATACAATGATTTCTTTGAACTCATTATTTCGTTCCCTATTAACAACAACAATGCTTTGTACTTCAATTATAACATCATCAATCTTTTTTTGACATACTTTAAAGAAAGGAACAAATTTTAACCCTTGGACATTTAAAGGAAATTCAGAATACATATAATAAGAATCCCAGTAATCGGAGATAAAGTTAGGCCACATGATTATTTTTCGATTCGAATCAGCCATCTCAATTTCGTATTCCTTTGAATTTAGCTTTTGGGGTCTTCCATCAATTTCAACAGTTAAATCAACAATCAGATTATTGTGTTCATTGATGCTACCTGAAAGACTAAAATTATTATTACCATTATCCAGTAACGATTTCAAGTCTTTATTGAACAAACGTATTCCTTCCATGCTGAGCGGAAGCGCAAAATATTTAATTCGATCCTCTTCCTTAAGCTCCTTTGCATCAAAAACTTTCAAAAGAAAAACGGGTGATTTTGATAATGATGGAATTCCATCGCCAGTCTCATACCATCCAATAATTTGTTTGTCCTCTTTAAGAATATTCTGCAAATCACTTAATTCGGCCTTTATCAAACTTGTATCGGTTGGTTTATTGAAAGTGAATTCGCCCGAAGTGAGTTGATACACTTTTTGAGAAGAAGATAGTAAAGCATTGAAAGGCATAGCCAAATTGGAGTATTTCGCAACTGTCCCGTTTATTTGTAGATTAGGTTCTTTCCTTTTTATTTCATGTTGCCAAATACTCAGTACCTTCTCTAAACCTGATAAATTCAATGGATTATTCGTACGAGATTGATTGATATTTGTTTTAAAATCCACAATAGTTCCAGGAATAGCAACTTCATTTCCACTCTTATCAGAATATATTACTCCAATAATATTGTTGATAAACAGATATAGTTTCTGCAATTTATCTTTATCTAAATATCTCATTGGGTCTTCAAACTTTCCTTTGAGATACCAGGGTACATCGCCTGCATGTTGTAGGTTTGAGTATTCAACGCCCGGAAAAAAAATGGAAAAGGGTGAAGTACCTCCAATAACTTGCCCGTTATAGCGTATTAACTGAATAAAAGGTAACTCATTAGGGTTAGTTTGCTTTTTCTGTAGATCTGTCCAAATATCTACGTCATCCAAAAGCATGCGACCAAAAGCGCCTGAAATTTCAGACAAATTGTTGTTTGGATTCATATAAATTGGCTCTGAAAAACTTACACGATCAGGAAACAATGCAACTAATGCGAGCAATCCTTTCCATTCATTTACCAATCCTTTGAAGAAGTTAATTAAACCTGATTGCTTGATATTAGGGTTGTTGCTAGTTACATAAGTATAAGCAAATGAAAACAATTTAGGTCTTGCCCATGGTGAAGGAACTCCAGTTACAAGTGTGTTCGAAATTTGATTTTCGTCCAAATCTCCGGTAACAATCCCCTGAATAAAATTTACAATATCATCGTCAAGGTTATACCATTTACCTCTTGGGTCATTTTTTGAAATCCCAGTTGACTTTATTAATTTTGCTGAACTTGCCATTTCTTATTTTTTAAAATTTATACAACTGACATAAAGTGTCAAAAACCCTTTTTATTAACTTCTCGTTTTTGTTGGTAATATTCTGTGGTTCAATTGATTTTATGAAAGTTTTTTTAAACCTTTCAAAAATAACACTCTGGTTGCACCCTCCAAATACTTTACCCGGAACAAAATATTTTTCAAAATCGCTATTATTCTGAAAAAGTTCCGTGAAAAAATTAAATCTTTCAAATTCTCTTTTAGAATTGCAGCTAAAAATTGCAGGGTTAAGAAGGAATTTGTCGCCACCGCCAACTGAGCGATGAATTTGGCGTAGCCAACCCTCTTTTATATCACCGTTTTCGATACCAAAGTGGAAAAGCGACATGTAAATTTTCAGATTCTTTACTTCTTCTAGGTCAATGTCTTCATAACCTCTAATATCAAAATTTTGAAGTGTTCCTCTCTGTGCCTGTTCGAAAAAATCATAAATATCAAGTAATGTCAGATAACTTAATGCAGTGAAAAGTCCGAATTTTTTAGCTAATTCTTCTTTTCTTTCGCTTCCAACAAAATCCGTAAACTCCATTTTACCTTCATCATCGAAAGTACGGTAAAGATATTCCAACTTCTTATTATCTTTCAATTCAGATAATGAATTGTCTGAAGCATTAAAGAAGTCCCATGAAGCAAATGCAGATAGCATTTCAATATAATGTGAATCATTTGTTTGATGTTTGCCACCAGTTATAGTTTTCCCATCAATTACAGAACCATCTTTGCGTACTTTTTCTAATCCCTCTGTCCCTAACATATAAAACCTCTGATATGTCTTTTTTACAGTTTCATCTGCCTCATAAAACATCATCGCTGCCTGTGAATTAAGTGCGAATTTATCAGATGTAGCAATCACTTTTTGACTCGCCAGGTCAGTTGCATTAGGTGAAGGAAAAGAAAAATAACTTGTAAGTAATGTAGCTCCAAAGTAGGCAGTGCTAATATCAATAGCAACTCCCATTATTTTTGCACCATCAATCAATGCTTTAGGAATGACTGGAATAGAAGAAGCACCTGTTCCTCCAAATATGGATCCCAGAATAAATACTCGTGGATTCCCGGCTTGACAAGCATCTGCTAATTCATTAATAAATCCTTTGATATTACCAGTTTTACCATCCCCTCCCTTTATATTTTCAATAGCAGAATCTTCTGCTTCAGCAAGTATGGAATGATACATTAGCATACTACCTAAGTGTGTTTGAGCTCTGTAACCATGGTTGAGGTCAAACGCTTTGGCATTGTTTGTAAATAGCAAATCGGCAACTGACGCTTTTTGAGGATCAGTTCTTTTTGTTTGCTCGTAATCATATAAATCTTCAAAGGTTGGTTTTTTCGAATATTTGGGACTAAACTGATAATAATGCAGATTGGCTGAAAAGAAAGTATCTTGCAAAGCAAACTGCGGTTTATTTACGCCTTTAGTTTTTATATATGCCTCCTTTAAGTTTTTAAGACGGGTAAAATTGCCGTTGTCTTTATCGGTGTCCAATGCCAACAAGTGAACATCCGTGGTATCGAACATCCCTATTGCGCACAAATGCGTAAATGCTTCTATGCAACGCATCCCTGTGCCACCTATTCCAATTACAAATACTTTTGCCATATATCTTAGATTTAATTTTTTGATTTACCTAAAATGCTACCCCATTTGGAACGGCGAAAAATTAACATGGACAGAACACCAACAACTGCATACAAGACCAAAATTGCCAGGGTCGCTAAAATATTGGCGATAGAAAATTTAGCCAGTAACGGAGCTTTGATAATGTAACTGCTTGTATATAAGGCATTGTAAAGAAAAAATACGATTGGTGCTAAAATACCAATTAAAATAAACCAAACCCGCCTAGTAATGTGGTCTCGAGGGTTTTTACCACCTTGGAACTTGATTATATTTGAAACTATAAATGCCAAGACTAATGCTATAAATGCTAAAATTATCCCAAACATATATGTCTGGTAAATCAGAGCATCAAGACTTTTGATATTTTCAACTTTCGTTGTATTACATGAAAATAGTATGAAAGTACTAAGAACCAATAAGTAATTTGTTTTCATTTCAAAATCTCCTATTTTAAAGTTATTTATATTCAAGCGTTTTAATAAAAATTGTATGAATAATTCCTTTGTTTTGTTTAGTAGGATTTACATCTAAATTATCCAAAGTAACCTCAACGCTTTTCGATATACTTGTATTATCACCAGCACTTAACATCGCTTTCCACTTAAACATATTCTCATCTGCCGGTTTATTCGTTGCTTTTGAAACAACCAAATCAATTCTTAATAAATTTTCTGATTCATTTTTTACGTTCAGATAGTCTTTAATTTTATCGGTAAAATGTATTGAGATAATACCCTTGTTTTGATATAATTCTTTATCCAATATAACGCCTTCTTTGATTTCTCTGGTTAATGCAGAATTTAAAGTAGAATCGAGATAAACCGCAGCTATATTATATGCTTTTAAGTCAATATCTTCGATAATAAAATTTTCCAATTCATTTGATTTCAGTGACAAACCCTCAATAATGGGTATTCCGTTTTCGATAATATTTCCTTCATCATCAGATGTATTTATTACAAATTCATAATTATCCGACCAGGGACTTACAATTTCTATGTAATCATAATTTGAGGTTGTATCGAGAGTGAAATCCAGATCAGAACAAAATTTTGTTTCTCTTTTTAGTTTTAAATCCGAATTTGTTAATTTAAATGTTCTAACCCCGTAATTTACAGGATTATTATCTTTTTGAATTTCCTGAAATAAATTGTTTTCAATGTCATCGTCGGTGAAAAAAATGTAAAATCTTTTTTTATCATAGAATTTATTATTACGTCTTTCTTTATAATCTTCAATAATAAAATAAATTGAATGGCCTTTATTTATCCATCGTTTAAAAGGTTCGTGCATATAAGCAAAATC
This sequence comes from Draconibacterium sp., assembly GCA_041737765.1. Classification (GTDB taxonomy): domain Bacteria; phylum Bacteroidota; class Bacteroidia; order Bacteroidales; family Prolixibacteraceae; genus Draconibacterium. The sequence goes on from JBGSRA010000008.1 coordinate 16,947, forward strand.
GATTCTTTCACCGATTGGATCGGACCAAAATTCTCCATCGGTAATTAGAATTGCCTGTTTATTTGAATTTGATATATCTTCAACAGCTTGCCTTATATTGGCTTCGTTAACTTCAGTAAGGTTATTTAATTCCTGATTAATTATATCTCCATCAGTAGAAACCATTATAATTTCTGATCCTTTAATTGAATATAAGGTTGGATTTAAACTAGTTAATCTTGATCTTATTGATTTAAAAAATTCGGAGTTATCTAATGCATCTTTAACACAGGTTGAATAATCGACATATAAATTAACTTCCTTTGTTAGTGGCATTTTAGGTACAACGGTTGAAGTGTAAATTTTATCCAAAGTTTCTTTTTCAACTTCAAATCGAATTGTTTTATCACAACCAGTTAAAAAAAATATTAAAGCAATTACAATAATTAGGGTTATTCCAAATAATAAGATTTTACCTTTCATAATATTAGTTCGTTATGGTTTCTATAGCACCTTCAATAAGGCCAGTCCCTTGTTCAATCATATCTTTAATGTTTTTATTAAGTTTTAGCGTTACATAAGCTCCCTTCAATTTATTAACTTCCATTTTTTCTTCCGAAGAAAATTCATTTTTAAACTTTTCGTAAAGTACCTCTGTAAATTCTATGTATTGTTTATCAGCGCTTGACCAGTCTGATTCTGAATACTCCGAATAATTTTCTTTTAATTCGGCAATAAATGATTTGAAATCCTTAAGATAATTTTCTTTAGAATAAAAGATGCTGCAACCAATCAAACATATAAGAGAAAAATAAATACAGAATTGTCTGAAAGTCGTTAAGTTAGGTTTCATAATTACAAGTTAGTGATTCAACAAAAACTCTGAATTAGTTTAATAATAAAATTGGAAAGTAACTCTTCCTGATTTACAATTTTAACGTAATTAAAAGTTTAACTAAGTTTTGGTTTTTGTACTTCATGCAGTTTAAATCTGCTGTTGAATTTAAACCCATTTCCAGTAAAAAAAATCATCATCCTATAACTATGCTTTTATATCCTATAATATACACGAATAATCTTACAATTGTATTTATTTCTTGTGTTTAAAATGGTTCAGAAACTGGACTTTGTGTGCGGCGCTTAATGAACAGGTGAGGTTTTCACTTAACAGAATTTCTTCCTGACAATTATATCCCTTTACGTGGTTTAAATTGACGAAATATGAATGGTGTACCCGCATAAAAGCTTCATCGGGAAGAAGTACACTGTAATATTTTAAATTACGTGAACTACTTATTTTTATATTCCCCTGCAAATAGAAATTGGTGCAGTATCCATCGGCTTCCAGATAGATTATCTCATCATTTTTTAATACTATAAATCCCTTCGAATTATATACAACCAGCGTTTTGGGCTGATTAACATTGCCATTCATTTGCCCCAGATAGTTTTTAAATTCGTTGATTGAATTTGGTTCAGCCAGTTCAAACCTGATCTTTTTGATAGCTTCAAGTAATTCTTCCTTTTTTATTGGTTTCAACAGATAATCGGTTACTGAAAAACGGAAAGCCTTAATGGCATTATCGCAGTTTCCGGTAATAAAAACCACCCTGAAATCTTTCTCAAACCGATTTTTTATTAGGTCGAAACCGCTGCCATCCGGCAATTCCGTTTCAATAAAAACAAGTTGGGGATGGAATTCGTTAAGAGCGTTAAACGCCCGACTTACCGAATTGCAAACCGATACAATCTGAATATCAGGACAGTTATCCCGCACAAGTTGGGTCAAAAAACTAACCGCAGAATCATCACTATCAACAACCAATGTTTTAATTGTTTGCTCAGGCATAATAAATAGAAAAGGTTAATTATTTTACGGTTTTTAATCTTTCGAGTGAAAATAAGAAGGAAATACCGGGGAATTATATACATCCAACAGATGCACCTTTTCATCTAATAATTAGCAATTATTTTCTATATAATATAAAATCCTTTCTGATGTTGGGTTTTATTCAGGAGATTTTTTTTATTGATTTTTTTTAAATAAACTCAAAAAAGTATGCTTGTTCCCTGCACTCAACGGACATTTTAATCCTTCAGTCAGTAAAATCTCTTCCTGATGAGAATATCCTTTTACATGATGCAAATTAACAATGAAGGAATGATGGGTGCGAAAAAACTGATCAGTAGGTAATAATTCTTCATAAAACTTCAGATTCCGCGAAGTGGATATTTTTGTTTTTCCTGTGAGATAAAAGCAGGTACAATAACCATCGGCTTCACAATAAATGATATCTGATGTTTTTATAACACTAAAACCTTTTGTATCTGAAATTACCAGTTTACCGTTAGGTGGCGTATGCCCTGATAAATTATCTAACAGTGCTTTTACTGATAAATACGAATTCATTAATTCGAGTTCATGAAATACTTTATTCACAGCGTCTTTTAGTTCGCTTATTTTTAACGGTTTTAACAGAAAATCGGCAGCAGAGAATCTAAAAGCCTGAATAGCATAATTGGAAAAAGCAGTAATAAAAATTACTTTAAAATGGATTGAACTGAACTTCCGGAGTAAATCGAATCCACTGCCTTTTGGCATTTCCACATCAAGAAATACTAGTTGAGGCTGATGCTCTGTTATTGCCTTAAACGCATTTTTTGCCGAATTACATTCAGCAACGATCTGAATATTCGGACAAAATTCGCGCAGGTAATTCGATAATACTTCCCTCGCTGGTTTTTCATCATCTACTATTATGGTTCTGATATTGTGTGTTTTCATATTTTCGTTTGTCAAGAGATTTGAGTTGTTGTGCTTAAATCTGAGAATTGAACTGGTAATTCAATAATTACTTGTGTACCTGTTTCCTGCTTTTCAGGAAATAAATCTTCTATTGAAACCCGGTATTGTAATTTTCTTATATCACTAATAATTTTTAATCTTTCTTCAACAATACCAATGCCGCGTGATTTTTTCCCGGGGAAGACGTTTTTGTATGTTTCCGCCTGTTTACGTCCAATTCCATCATCTTCAACAATACAACACATTTTATTTCCTTCGGCCAAATTAAATTTCACACTTATAAATCCAACTTTGTCCTCCAACCCTCTTACTCCATGCCAGATTGCATTTTCAATAAACGGCTGCACCAATCCGGGAAACACTGATATTTGTTTCAGATTATCAATATCAACCTTAAGTTCATAATTAAATTTATCGCTAAACCGGAGATGTTCCAGCCGTAAATAATCGCGAATGGATTCTAATTCTTGTTCGAGCGGAATAAAATCGTGAGACAAGTTATTTAAAATGGACCTGATAAGTCTGGAAAAATCGGCTATGTAGGTATTGGCCGAAATTTTGTCGTTGTTAGAAATAAAGTAGTTAACCGAGTTTAAAGCATTAAAAATAAAATGCGGATTCATCTGACTTCGCAAGCTCTCCAATCGAAGTTCATCCTGCTTTTGTTTTGCCCTCATGCGAATTTGGTGGTTATATATAATTACCAAAAATAAAATGGCAGAGGTCAATACAATGAATATTAACACCTTAAACCACCTAGTTTGGTAATAAAATGGAGGAATAGTTAAAAGTAACGAAGTGGTTCCTTCCCAATCCCCAAGACTATTTGTTGCTTCGATTTCGAGCTTATAGTTTCCGGGGATCAGGTTAGCATAATTTATATTTCGCAGACGATAGTTAGTTTCTGTCCATGAATTATTTTTCCCTGACAACCGATACCTGTATTTTATTTTTTCTGAATTCCTGAAATCGAGGCTTGAAAAAGATATTTGGAAATTATCGTCCCCATTTTTTAGCGTCACTTTCTCTGATTCATAGATTGGTTTATCAAAAAATCGTGGAATTCCTGAAACTTTTAATTCTGTCACCAACAAATCTCCGGTATTTCCACCCGATAAATATTTTTCAACACTATCCGGGTAAAAACTTAACATTCCGCCTACTCCCCCAAAAAACATTTCACCATCGGGAGCAAGATAACTGGCGTCCGAATTGAACTCCTCTATTAACAACCCATCGGTTTTTCCAAAACTTCGGAATTTTTTGGTACGAGGGTTAAAAAACGAAATACCTTTGTTTGTTGATATCCATAAATTTCCTTTTCTATCTTTTAATATATTTAAAGGGGTGTTGTTAACCAAGCCGTCAGCTGTTGTAAATACTTCCATTTTGCCCGAATCGATATAAAGGTGTCCCAATCCACCACCCATTAATGCAACCCAAACATCGCTGCTGTCGCCAAGACAAATGTGTTCAACATTACTCGCCCCATCATCGAATTTGTAGATTGATATTTCATTAAAATTATAATCTAAATGTTTGATTGTACTTTTATTGACACCCAACCAATATCCATTTTTGTTATCTCTAATCATGCAAAAACATGGCGTGAAAGCAGCATGAGTATATTCAGTCGTAATTGCTTTACTAATTGTGTTATAACGGTAAATTGATTTTTGCCCGTTTATAATTAAATCCTTGTTGTCCAAAAGAATGTTATGTATTCCGATGTCTGGATTTCCTTCCTCTCCATCTGGTTTTATTAAAACTGGATCAAATTTGTTTTTTGAAATAGAATACCTTATTAAATAGCTATTGGTACAACCAAACCAAGTCCCGGAAGAATCTCCTGCCATTGAAAACACTTGTAAATGTTTTTCATTGGCATACGGAATGTCCAATTTTTGAAAATTGTCATCCTTATTGATTTGAAAAATGTAGTCGAACCCACGCATTGAAATCCAATGATCAGTGTTATTATTGAATGTAATTGAAGATTTTTTATTTTCTACAACCGATTCCTTATCGTTAGTAAAATAGTGCTTTAAATATGAAGAGTTTCTCATGAAACGATTTAATCCAATGTTATCCCGGTTGTCAGTAACATCGGCCATCCAAATGGTTTTTTGGGAATCAACAAACAGATTTTCAATAAATTTTCCTGGGTCTGGCTTTATTGAAATAAACTCTTTTTGGGTGATATCTATAATATTGATACCTGATTGTTCATCAGACCAAAAATAAAAAGGTTTACCCATAAGTTTTTCGGCTAGGTTTGGATTGAGGTTTTTAACAAACCCGTTACAAAAAGTATCATAATAAAAAATGCCATACTTTGTAAACAAAATTACCTGTCCTGAATCGCTAACATTTATGTCGTACATTGCCAGTGATTTAAATCTGGAATTGTCACCTTTTAATTTAATCGGCAAACTATTCATTGACCGAAGGTGAATTGTGGTTTCGCCTGTAATTTCTGCTTTGAAAACTTCATACTTTTTGTTTTCAATGGTAATTATCCATACCCCCCCTTTATTATCGATTAAAACCTGAGGAGAGTAACTGAAGATTTTTCTGTCAATGCCGTTTTCATCCCACAACTGAAATTTTGAGAGTAATTTTGTAATATCGGAGTAATGATATAATTCACTGTTATTCGCGGAAATCATCCAAACAGAACTGTCTGTTCCCAATGTTATATCGCATACTACCAATTCTTTAAAATCACTTGTTTTAAACCGATCGAATTTATCCGTAACCCGATTATAAATAACCACCGGCCTTTGCTGGCACATCACCCAAACATTGTTTGAGGCATCGACTACTGTTTTGTCAACTACAAAAAAAGGGACAGAAGTTGAATCTTTAGGATTATGATAATAATTTCTGAATTCGTAACCATCATAACGGTTGATTCCATCCCATGTCGATATCCATAAAAATCCAGTTTTATCTTGTGTTATATGTTGAACAAAATTGTGGGAAAGTCCATTTTCTGTGGTAAATGTTTTTGTTGAAAAGGTTTGTGAATTTGCCTGAAAATATACAGCATTGGAAATAACCGTCCAAAATAAAGTAATGAAAACCTTAAAATGAAAACCGTATTTACATTTGAAATTCATTCAGTTTATTTTCAGGTTTATCTTCTCAATTTTTCCACAAAATTACTTACAAACTTCGCAAGAAGGTACTTGGTGGTTTAACTCATTACTTTACAACAAGCATCTGTATTGAAGTTTCGGAATAATTTCCAACCTTCATTCTGCAAAAATAAACACCGGGGTCAACCATTGAATTATTTTCGTTACGGGCATTCCATTGTATCGAATGTTTTCCGGCAACCATTTCAGCGTTAACCAGTTGTTTGATTTTCTGTCCGTTTAACGAATAAATTTCGAGTACTACTTTCGACTTCGCAGTTATTTCAAATGATATATTGGTATAGTTGCTGAATGGATTTGGATAATTTTCCAACTTCCTGTTATTCTGTTTAAGATCGTTTACCGCAGTTGTAGAGTCGAAATTAAAATCGTTGTATTTAGTAAAAAAATCAGGTCCCAGGTTTTCGGGCAAAGCAGCCAAACCGTATAACATTGTCGAAAAATCAACAGCCTGAACGTATGCGGTTCTATGTTCAGGTTGATTCAATTTGTATCGCCAGATAAATTCTCTGTTTGTACCCGGAATTTGATAAACTCCTCCTCCTTTACCTCCGGCATACATTGCAATTAAATCGCTCCGAACTTCAGGATTAGTGGGACTAAACCCGGCTGTGATGTGAGGTGAAACTATTTTATAGCCATTATTATTGACTGCATCTGCTGAATACCCACCGGCAGGAATTTCGCCAGCTCCACAACCCCAGGCAGTATCCTGACCGGTAGTATTTTTCCACCAGGTTTTATCGGCGGTAGCAGCGTTTTTAAAATAGGACATGTAACTGCTGTCGGTTGCAAAATAGTTGCAGTAATAAAAACAGAACTGAACATGAAATGAAGGTTGTGCTGCATTTCGTTCGCTTAAAGTAGCGTTACCAGCCGGATAAAAATACTTTGGAAGGCTGTTGGCGTTACTGAACTTGTTATTCCAGTAAGTTTGTGCGCTATTGTACCTCGGAAATGCAGGATTCGAATTTTTGGCAAACCAGGCCAAAAACATATATTCGTTAAATGGATTTGCCAAAACTGTTGTATTTCCATTTTCGTCAAGTATCATAAACATTTGAGTTCCATTAGCAGAAATGGCCGCGGTAAAATCCATTGAATTTAGTAAATCAGTAGTTTTGGCGACAATCTCTGAATTGTTGCGAAAATAATTTTTACAGAACAAAAAACCAGCAGCTAAAATTGCATTGTCGATGGTACTGTGCTCGGTTACCCAAACCCATGAACCATCGGTGGGTTTAAAATAGCGGTGAAATAATCCGTTTACATTCGTTGCTCCGGGTGTATTTTTTAACCTGGTCCATTCATTGATGGTCTGTAATGCCTTGCTCTCAGCATTATCATCCCAATTAATTGCATCGCCGGTTTTTTTGTACATCGAATCGGCAATGCATAACGAAATCAGTCCAACTCCATTGGCATTGAGAGCTGCAGGTTTGGCGGCTGCATTGCCAATAGCAAGAGCATCAAGGTAAAAGCCTCCCGGTAAGCGCATTGCATCAATTACTTTATAACTGTTTTGAAATAACATAGTTACCGTAGTATCGGAAGTTTGAGCATGTGTAACATTTAACGAAAAAAGTGTAATAACTGTAATAAGAATGACACTTTGTATTTTATTGAGTCTCGTGCGGAGTTCCATTTTATTAAACCTGTTAACCATAATTTAGCTTTCTTAAAAATGAGTTTTTAAAACTAATAAAATATGAAAGAATAAAACTGAGGAGCAAATAAATTTCTAATAACGAAAATTTGAAGCGCTCAGGTTATTTAATTCATGTTTTACATTCATAATGAATCTGCATCATTTTAAAGGTATTCGGCAAAAAGTGGGAATCATGTAACTTATTGGAAAAATTATGTAACACTTTCCTATTCAAAAGGTGATATTTTTCGAGAAATAATGATTTTCATTTTGAAATATAAATGAAGGAACATAAACTGTAAACATTCAAATTTAAAGCTATGAGAAAACTAATTCTTTTTTTCTTTCTTGTATTGCTGATTGCAACTGTTAGTGCTCAGGAAAAAATAAGCATTACAGGAAAAGTAATCGATAATACGGGATTTGGGTTACCTGGTGTTTCCATTCTTGAAAAAGGAACAATGAACGGGACAATAACCAATGTCGAAGGTAACTTTACGCTGGAAGCATCAGCGCAATCTACCCTGGTGTTTAGCTTCATGGGATTTTCAGTACAGGAAATTCCTGTTGATGGAAAAACGACTATCAATGTTGAAATGGTTGAGTCGGTAGTTGGCCTCAACGAAGTGGTAGTTGTTGGTTATGGAACTCAAAAGGTGAAAGATCTTACCTCATCAATTACTACAGTGAAAGCTGAGGATATTATTAAAACACCTTCCGGTCAGACCATGCAGGCTTTACAGGGAAAGGTGGCCGGATTGCAGGTCATCAGTGCTGGCGCTCCCGGCGCATCTCCAACAATCCGGGTGAGGGGTATCGGTTCGTACCCGGGTAACGGGACCAACAACGAGAATCCACTTTATGTGGTTGACGGAATGTTTTTTGACAACATCGATTTTTTAAGTCCTTCGGACATTGCTTCTGTTTCGGTGCTGAAAGATGCTTCTTCGTCAGCAATTTACGGAGTACGGGCGGCAAATGGTGTGGTTTTGATTACCACAAAATCAGGATTAAAGGGCCAAAAAGCCCAGATTACCTATAATGGTTATTATGGTATGCAGATTGCACAAAATGTTGTGAAAATGGCCAATTCCGAACAATTTACCAATTGGGCTAACGAATCGGGTTCAGCAGCGGAAGCAAGTTTTATTCTAAACGCAATGCAACGTTACGGAAGGAGCCGGGTTAATCCAAATGTACCCGTTCCAAATACCGACTGGTACAATGAAATCCTTCGGCCCGCGCCTATTCAAAATCACAACTTAACTGTTTCTGGAGGGCAAGCCAAAACCTCTTATTCTATTGGTGGCGACTACTTTGGTCAGAGTGGTATTCTCGATATGGAAAACGATTATCAGCGCTTCAACCTTCGCTCAAAAATAGATTATGAGGCCAATGACTGGCTGACAATTGGCGCAAATGTGATATTAAGCGATGCCACAAAACATGCTGAAGATAATGGCGCGTGGGGACTTGCGTATTTTGCAGTTCCGATAATGCCGGTTATTGATGAGATGAATACCACGGCAAACCCCACAAATTATTCCAATGCCAAGGATTTAGGCTACCGAGATGGGCAAAACCCTTATGTAGCCATGGATTACACCAATAATCTTTCCAAAATCAGGAAAACATTGGCTAATTTCTATGTTAAACTTGATTTAATCCCTGAAAAACTTAATTTTCAGTCAACCTACAACAGTTCGAATACATTTATAAATGACAGAAATGTTCTGCTGCCTTATCATGTTGCCGAAGACTTCAATCGTCAGTTTGCCGAAATCACAAAAAGAACAGAAAGCTATATAAACAAGATTTGGGATAATGTTCTTTCGTACAATAACAGCTTTGGAGATCACAATTTGGGAGTGGTATTAGGTACTTCGTACAGGGACGAATCGTTTGAAATGCTTACTGCAGCCGGAACAGATTTGGTTGATTTGAGCGAACAGGCATGGTATCTGCGCAATGCCAACAATATTGATGTTAATCGTGTTGACGATGATGGCAGAAGGTTATATGGACTTTCGTACTTCGGAAGGGTGTCATATAATTACAGTAACAAATACCTTTTGTACGCCACAATGAGGGCTGACGGAACTTCGAAATACCAGGAAAAATGGGGTTATTTTCCGGCGTTTGGAGCTGGTTGGGTTGTTTCTGAAGAAAATTTCCTAAAGGATAATACCATAATTGACTTTTTGAAATTACGCGCCGGATGGGGCAGGCTTGGTAATGATAAACTGGCCAGCAGCAGCGGTTCGAACACAACATCGCTGGTACAGTTGGCACTGAATGATGTTTTATATTCAGGAACCCAAAACTCAAATACATTCGACTACCTGACATGGGAGTCAACTGATGAAATGAATTTTGGATTAACTGCCCGTTTACTAAAAGAGCGATTGTCGGTTGATGCCGATTATTATATCCGTGACACAAAGGATGCAGTAATCAGATTAACAGCGCCACTTACCGGAGAAACGTATTTAAGAAACAAGGGTGAGATTCGGAATTCGGGTTTGGAACTTGCATTGGATTGGCATGATATACTCAGCAATGGGGTTTCATACCATATTGGAGTAAACATGGCTACCCTTAAAAATGAAGTTCGTGACCTGTACGGCCAACCCTATATTAATGGTGGTTCAGCAGAATTCCTGCAGCGCTCGATAGTAGGAGAACCACTTCTGGCATTTTACGGTTGGGAAATAGAAGGTGTGTACCAGAATACAGCGGAAATTTCTGCCGACCCAACCGCTGTTGCACAGGGAAATCTGGTTCCGGGTGACTTTAAATTTAAAGATCAGAATAACGATGATGTAATCGATAGTAACGACCGAGTTGTGCTAGGTTCATACCTCCCTTCCTTAACGTGGGGAGCAAACCTGGGCATTGAATTCAAGGGTTTTGAACTTTCTGCCAACTTTATGGGGCAATCGGGAAACAAGATATTGAACCGTAAACGCGGTCAGGTTATCTGGACAACCGATGGCAATGTTGATGCCGACCTTGCAGCAAACCGCTGGTATGGCGAAGGCACTTCCGATAAATACCCTTCGTCTGCCGCTTTACGCAAAGGATGGAACCAGAAAATGAGCGATTTCTTTGTTGAAGACGGATCCTATTTCCGTATCCAGAATGTTCAACTGGCTTATACATTTAAAGATGAGGAAATGTTTGGAACAAAAATGCCTGAAACACGGATTACTCTTACAGCAGATCGCCCGCTAACGGTATTCAATTATAACGGGTTTAACCCCGAAGTTGCCGATGGAATTGATAATCAAACTTATCCGGTTCCGGGAGTATATACCGTAGGTCTCAATTTTAAATTCTAATCTTAAAAAATATGAAACGTATCGATATATTTAAAAAGACGATGATTTGCCTTGTAGCGATCATCATGGCTACATCGTGCAGCAACATTCTCGATGAGCCTTTGGAAAACACTGTAATTACAGGACAAACAGATTATACCAAAACTGAAAACATGATTTCACCATTATTGGGTGCTTATGCCAGGCTTGGATCTAATGAATGGGAAACCGGCCTCCTTCTTTCGGTAAGGGGAGATGATGTAAATGCTGGTGCTTTGGGAGATCAGCGTCCTTACTGGGACACCGATTTGTTCACCTATGACAGAAATTTCTGGATGTATAATCAGGTTTGGAAAAATCTGTATGGCGACGTTCTGGTAATGCATTCAACAATGGAAGAAATTGAGAAGTATAAAGAATTCGCCTCGAGTCCTGCTCTGGCCGACCAATACACTGCTGAAGTAAAAGTAATGCGGGCATATCAGCTTTTAATGTTGTCGCGTACCTGGGGAAATATCTTCATTACAACAAGTTCCGATCCTTCAGAATTGCTTGTGGCAAATACATCAACAAAAGATGAAGTTATGCAACATATTGTGGCCCAGATGACAGAGGCTATTCCTCTGCTTCAGGACAAGAGGCCAAACGAACGTACCGAAGTTCCCGGGGGAATTACCAAATATACCGGGCTTGCAATTCAGGCGCTGGCAAATCTTGAACTTAAAAATTATCCTGGAGTTGCTGCTGCTACTTCACAAATCATTGCGTCAAATAAATTTAGTTTGAAATCAGATTTCTATCAGCTTTTTAAAATCCCCGGAAAACTTGATAATGAAAACCTGCTCGAATTTCAGGCTTCCGATTTTGGTCAACCTTCCGGTACAAGTATTTCTCATTTATTAGCGCCATATGGCCCGGTTGACTGGACACCTGCTGTTGCCAATGCTGCCGGAGGATGGGGTTTTTACGAACCAAGTTTAAAGTACATTAAATTCATGCTCGACCGCAACGAAGCAATCCGGTTGGAAACCAGCGTAATATTTACACCAAGAGGAATTGCTGAAATTAAAAAAGATCCAAAATATGCCACACTCCCTGAATGGGTTTCAAATACTACGCGCGATGGTGACTTATTTAAGGATTTTGAACGGGAAATGTTCCTCAGTGGTAAACATTACCTGCCATCGAAACAACTTAGTGCCGGAAGACAAGACTACGGATCGAACAAGAATTTTATCGTTATACGTTATGCCGAAATATTACTGATGCATGCAGAAGCATTAACCCGCGGGGCAACCGGCACGGGGATGACCGCCGACCAGGCTGTAAATGCCGTCAGAACAAGGGCAGGACTGTCTTCGTTAACAGGTGTTACAACAGCACAGGTTATGGATGAAAAATATGCTGAACTTGCTATGGAATGGGGCACCCGGTACTACGACATGGTGCGGATTGAAAATTTTGCCGCTTTAAGTTATGATGGAAGAACTTTTTCAGCTGATAAAGTCTTCCTGCCTTATCCACAAGAACAGGTTGACCTGCTACCCAATTTAGGAATCCAGTAATTAATTTGATTAAGATGAAAACATACAAAAAAATAATAATAAGTATGATTGCACTGGCATTTATTGCCGGTTGTAACGAAGGTATTGACCCGATTTCACAGGTTAATCCCGGACCCGATGCGACAGCTCCGGTAATTAAAGTTATCGCTCCTGCCGCGGGATACGAAATAAAAGTACCCGACCTAATTTCTCCTGTCCCTATTCAGGTTGAAGTTACCGATGACATCGAATTGCAATCGGTATTGATAACAATTGACGGAAAAGAAGTGGCAAATTACACCACATTTATTGATTACCGTCGTCTGCTGGCCGATACAGTTTATAAGGAAGTTGCCAATGGCGATCATGTTATAACAATAAAAGCCACCGATTTGGGAGGTAAAGTTACAACTCAGACTGTTAATTTTGCCAAGGTTTCGCCTTACACAAAAGTATTCCCCAACGAGGTTTTCTATATGCCTTTCGAAGGCGATTACATGGAAATGATTAGTTTCAAGAATGCCACCAAGGTTGGTTCCCCAACTTTTGTAACAGGCGGAATAATGAATGGCCAGGCATACCAGGGAGCAACAGATTCTTACCTCACTTTCCCGATTGAGAACCTGAAAAACCAGGAATTTACGGCTGCTTTCTGGTATAAGGTAAATGCCACACCCGACCGTTCGGGAATTCTTTCTGTAAGTCCTCCCGGCGAAGTCCGTACAAATGGTTTCCGTTTGTTTCGCGAAGGTGGTCCGGCCAAACAACGCATCAAATTAAATGTTGGAACAGGCACCGGTGAAACCTGGAACGATGGACAGGAAATTGACGCTCCTTCAACAGAATGGGTACACGTTGCATTTACTGTATCTTCAACTTTCGCAGTAATATTTATAAACGGTTCGGTTGCCGCTGAAGTGGCCAACACAGGTATCGACTGGACCAACTGCACTTCGCTATCCATTGGATCGGGTCAACCAAATTTTGCGTACTGGGATCACAAATCAGACCTAAGCCAGTACGACGAATTGAGGTTTTTTGATAAAGCACTTTCGGTTTCAGAAATACAGGCAATCATCGATCACGATTCTCCCTATGTTCCAAAATATGGTGGCGAAGTATTTTACATGAATTTTGACGGGAATTATAAGGAAATGTTAAGTAAAACAGAGGCAACCAAAGTAGGCACACCCGATTTTGCCGAGGGGAAAAAAGGTCAGGCATATGCCGGGGCAACCGATTCGTACCTCACTTTTCCAACGGATGGACTGAAAAATACAGAGTTTAGCGCTGTTTTCTGGACTAAAACAAATGCTGCACCCGACCGTGCAGGAATTTTGGTAATGGGGCCGGAGGACACGGAAAATGCAAGTTATCCTACTGTGCAAAATAACCGTAAATCAGGATTCAGGTTTTTCCGTGAAGGTTCAGCCACTGCGCAAATATTTAAACTTAACGCCGGAAATGGAACTGCTGATACCTGGTTCGACGGTGGTGCGGCTGCAACAATTGATCCTACAGCCGGTAATTGGGTGCACATGGCATTTACCATTTCAGCAACAGAATGTGTAGTTTATTTCGATGGCGAAGTGGTAAATAAAGGCAGTTTTGGAGGCGTCAACTGGGATGGTTGCGATATTCTTTCAATCATGTCAGGCGTTCCCAGATTTACTGAATGGAACCATTTGTCAGATCTAAGTTTGATGGATGAACTGCGTATTTTCAACAAAGCGCTTACACAAGCTGAGATTAAGACCATTCACGACAACGAAAAGTAGAAGTTAGTTTTTTTAGTTTAGTTAGATGGTTTATTAAAGGCTGCCGGGTGTGTAACCAGGCAGTCTTTTTTTCTGAAATAAATTCGGTACAAAAAATGACTAATTTTATCATTTAAAGCTAAGAATTATGAGATTCCTGATTTATTTATTTCTGATGTTAATTCTCGGAAGTTGTACCCAAACAAAGAACAAAGCGGTTATAAACAAAACAGTTACTTTAACCGACGATCAACTGCTCGACACGGTTCAGTATTATACTTTCCAGTATTTCTGGGATGGTGCAGAACCCAACTCAGGAATGGCGTGCGAACGGATTCATGCGGATGGTGTTTATCCTGAAAACGACAAAAATGTAGTTACCTCCGGAGGTTCAGGATTTGGTGTAATGGCCATTCTGGTAGCGATGGAACGTGGTTTCATCACCCGTGAAGCGGGTGTGGAACGGCTGACTAAAATTGCCGGATTTCTCGAAAAAGCTGATCGTTTTCATGGTGCCTGGCCACACTGGATGTATGGCGAAACCGGAAAAGTAAAACCTTTCGGAACTAAAGATAACGGTGGCGATATTGTTGAAACAGCTTACCTGGTTCAGGGTTTAATCTGTGTAAAAAATTACATGAAACAGGAAGTTCAGGCAGAAAAAGAACTGGCCGATAAATTAGCCAAACTGTGCAACGAAGTGGAATGGAGCTGGTACCAGAACGGCAAGCCGGCTTTGTACTGGCACTGGTCGCCAACATACAACTGGGAAATGAACTTTACAATTGAAGGTTATAACGAGTGCCTGATTGCATACGTACTTGGTGCAAGTTCACCAACTTACCCACTTTCGCCCGAAGCCTATCACAAATGCTGGGCGCGCAATGGTGCAATCAATGGTGAAACAGTAAAATATGGCTACACATTAAAGCTAAAACACAATGGTGCTGCTGAATTTGGAGGTCCGCTTTTCTGGGCGCACTATTCTTATCTGGGGCTCGATTCACGAAACCTCAAAGACAAGTATGCCAATTATTGGGATGAAAACCGGAACCAGGTTTTGATTGATTATCAGTATTGTGTCGAAAATCCCAAAGGTTTTAAAGGTTATGGCGAAAATTGCTGGGGACTTACAGCCAGTTATTCGGTAAATGGATACGATGCGCACATGCCATCAAACGACAAAGGAGTTATTTCACCAACGGCAGCACTTTCATCATTCCCTTATACACCAGAAGAAAGTATGCGTGCCACCCGTTATTTTTACGAAAATCTCGGAGAAAAACTGATGGGTCCTTATGGTTTTTACGATGCTTTCAGCGAAACGGAAAACTGGTTTCCAAAACGTTATCTGGCCATCGACCAGGGGCCTATTGTTGTGATGATAGAAAATTACCGCACAGGTTTGTTGTGGAATCTTTTTATGAAAGACACAGACATTCAGCAGGGATTGAAAAAACTTGAGTTTAGCTATTAAGAGATGGAAAAATTTTGTATTCGAAAAAACAGACCGGATTTTTGTAAAAGGCGCTTAGCATGTTGAGTCTGATTTTTAGGGTAAAATAGTATATAATTTTTGGAGTACTTCATCCATTGCTGGTTGTGGTATTTTGCAGATAAATTTTGCTTGTCGTGCCTTCCAATCGAGATTTTTTATCTGGTCGGACAAAATTGAACCACTGATTTGTAATCCATCGGGAATTAAAACTTCAAACGGATATCCCTTTATCTGACTTGTAATTGGACACATTATGGCTAAACAGGTTTTTCGATTATATGATTCGGGCGTTAAAACCAAAGCAGGTCTTCTTCCAGCTTGTTCATGACCAGCTTGTGGATTAAATGTAATCCAAACGATGTCTCCGGTTTTGGGAATATATTCCATAATTTCACCAAATTTCATTTCCCATGGCAAGACCGGTATCTATCTCGTTATGAATATTATCCTTGTTGATTCCAGCCAGCAACTCTTCAAGTGTCCATTCAGGCTTGACTAATGGTTTGACTATAATTTGACCCTCTACAACAGAGATGTCAACCATTGAATCATTTTCCAATTGAGTGTCAATAGCAAATGCTTTAGGTATTCTAAGAGCAAGGCTGTTTCCCCATTTTTGAACTTTTGCATGCATAATAACATTATTTGTATCTACAACAAAGATACATTTTTCTCTCTGATTCCATAAATTTCATCGCAGAAATAATTCAGAATAAACTTTTAGTGAGTTTGTTTCATCCCTTAAATCAAACGGAACAATATCAATCATTAATTCCTCTTCATATTTAAAATGAAGTTGATTGTTAAAATCAGCATGATTTGGATAAATCAGGATTAAATGTGTATTCACTTTATTAGACTGATACTTTTTCCCATAAGCGAATAATTGATACATATCTGACTGGGAAATGTTGTAGTTTGCAGATGGCAAATTCTGGTTGATTATTTTCCATTTTGTATCGGCTACAATTGTCAATTCCAGATGTTGAATAACCAAATCGGGCCGGATGCGAAACTTGTTTTGCCTGATATTTAAATCATTCACTAAAAAATGTTTTTTGTCCTGAGTGGAAATTTCCCAATGAGGATAAGTTTGTTTGATTTTATGTGCAACATAAGATTCAAACAGTATCTCCATCGGAAATAAAATGGCCGTGTTCAGATGGTTTCCTTTGTAACTCGTAAATGATTTGTTCTGCAAAAAAACTTTTGCCCATTGCAAAGCAACTTCATAATGATTGAAAAGGCGGTTCTGCCCATTCAGATTTTGCAAATCTTTTTCAAAATTTTTGCATTCCGTAACTTCTTCAAATAAGTATAAAAAGCTGATTATTTGCCGAATATTTTTTGTGGATTTGCTTTTGTCCTTCAGATAAACCAAAGCCGATTTTAAAATCCGGTTTTGAGGAATGTCTGCTTTAAATTCATCATAATTTACAAAAAAACGCTCTCTCCGAATAAGATTTTGTTTCACATTTTCGTTGAACAGAAGTCTGCCTTTCAGATATTTTTGGTTTTCTTCTGTTGAAGAGTAATGATGTTTGATTCCCCTTTTAAGTAAAATTTCCATTTCCTTCAGAAAAACCGAAATAAAAATCTCAAGAATGGGCATCCTGCTGGCTTTTAAATGAGCCTGATCGATACTTTTAAAAGGTGCATTGCGCAACGAACGGAGCATTTTCAGCAAAATGGTTTTACTCTCTTTTATCTTTTCGCTGTCATCCACATTTTCTGACTGATAAATTTTGGGAAGTATTTCAATTACAGTGCCTTGCCGGGTTTCAATTACGCCAACGTAATTTTTAACAGTGATAAAATCTTTACCCTTTTTGCGATGTAACGAAAAAGCCTGTTCAATTTCCGATGCGGGATCGTTGTTTTCGGCTACGAAATTTTTTAGGCTTTGAAACGAGCGATCATCTAAAAATAGGCAGTCGAACCTATCTTTTGGTTTCTCAGGTTGGAATTCCTGATTGTTCCAAATGGTGCCAAACTCGCAAATATGTTTAGTTGCGACCATTAAAAATTTGCTTTTCCCGGTTTCTGATAAATATGGATGAATGACTCAGCGGGAATCTCATCAAAACTTTCGCCTTCCAATGCAGGATTGATTTCGTAAATAATTTCATCTTCAAAATCTTCAATATCAGAACCAAAAAGTTCCTTTTCAGCCGACAAATCGTAATGTTTTTTTACCCGCACCAGTTTTTGTTCTTCTGTTTTTCCCCAGCTTTTATTATCGCCTAAAACCAGTTGCACTTTTTCCCAATCGTTGTAAAAATATTCCTGTAAAAGAGGTATTATTTTATTCTTGAAAATGGTGCAAATCTCATTTCTCGAACTGGCTTTCATGAAAAATGAATGTCCGATGGTGTGGTCGCGATCGAGCAAAAACTCAATCCGTTCGTTGATTTTGCTTAAAAGTAGTTGCAAATTGATTCCCTGAACATCATCATTTAAAAGGCTGGAATCGGGCATCATTTCCTTAAAGCAAAAACGACGGCGCAATGCGGTATCAATTAAAGCAATACTGCGATCTGCGGTGTTCATTGTACCAATGATATATAAATTTGATGGAACCGAGAATTTCGATTTTGAATAGGGCAAAATCACTTCCAGTTCGTTTTCACCACCCTGACGTTTATCGGATTCAATCAGCGTAATCAGCTCTCCAAAAATTTTGGAAATATTGCCTCGGTTAATTTCATCGATAAAAATCGCATAATTATTTTGATAGTCTTTCCGGGCTTTATCTGCAATTCGAAGAAAAATTCCTGGTTCAATTTTATATCTCAATTCCTCTTCCTCATCAAAACCGGGTCTGATACCTTCGATAAACTCTTCGTAACTGTACGACTGATGGAAAGTAATCATTTCATATCGTTTTGTTACCTTGTTTTCCGGTTTGAAATTCTTCCATTTTTCCAGTTTTTCAACTAAATCAGGCAACATTTCTTCGGTTAGCTTTTTGTCAATCGACCAAACTGAATTTTCATCCTTCCAAAATATCTGAGGATCACTTCTTTTTGCAACATTTACATTCACACAATCTTGTTTTGTATGATTCTGCAACCAAAACCAAACCGTATTTCTGGGTTTGCTGTTTTCAGATTGGTTGATTTTTTCGGCTAACAAAGGATGTTGAATAAGTTCATTCACTTTTGCATTCTCCTTTTCATACAAGCTCAAAGTAATAACCTCCCACCACTTTAATTCGCTTACCAATTCATACGTGCAAATTTCTTTTGATTTGCCATCTGCGTTTTCAGTGAAATATTTAATGTAGTTGTTAATAAGCTGATAAGTTTTTCCTGTTCCGGGTGGACCGTAAAGAATAAGGTTTTGTGGGATATTTATTCGTTTTGGATTTATATAACTTTCTCCGCCATTTTCCATTATTGCCATTAATCGCTCATGATAATATTTGAAATCCGGATGTTCAGATGGATAAGAAGTGATATCTGTTAGAGTCTTCAAAGGCAGATTAAAACTGGTTTTCCAACTTCCATTTTTCTTCCATTCTACCTTTCTACATTTGCGATAATGCTCTCTAATACTGTCATAAAAATAATCTGAAGTTACTACACCATATCCAATTAACTCTCCAATACCTTTTTTTGCAATTATTGTATCCCCAATTGAAATGGCGTTTTTAAACTCATAATTTGCAGTGGCATCATTCTTCTTGGAACTCAATGTTTCTTCGAGTTTTTGCAATTCTATAGTAATATCTTTTTTTGTTTTATAATTATTTAAGTCACCTAACTTGTCCCAACCCAAACCCATAATTCCCTTGTCATAAAATTCATTCCACATTATAGCATTTTCGCCAGGTGAATAAATCCAATATTTTTTCATCGATTTTTGATTTTGAATAATTGAAATAATCCTTTCATATTGCTCTTTGGTTGCGGTAAAATTTGTCCCCTGATTACCACCCTTAAAATTGGCAAATTCAACAAACGTTGTAAGTTGTTCCTTTAAAATTGGCTTATCGAATAAATTTTGCTCAATTTCAATTTCAACTCTTTCCGATTTAATATTTTCGTTTTTATCAATATAAAACGTCATTTCTTTGGGATCATCTTCTCTTATTGTAATATCTGAAATCACTCTGCATAATGCATAACAACCGGAGTTATCACCTGTAACCCATAAAATAACTTTATCCCCTTTTTGTATTTTGTCTTTGTGAGCAGCAACTGACCAGGTTTTCAGAGCACCTTCCCGCAATGAACCAATTATGTCATAAAATTTTGGATTTCCTTGAAAAACCCAATAATTAGGTTCAGGTTCTATATCAAATGTTACGTACAAAACATCTTGTGCCAGGATGTTAAGATCCAAATCCTTCCATGCATTTTCAGGCAAAGTTGCATTGGTCAATTGCCAGAGTTCATTGTCATCCTTTAAATACTTTTCTTTAAACTCCTTTATCAAATCTAAATAATGTACATATTTTTGTCCCGGAGATTTATCTTTGATTCCTATAAATTTGCAATATTTCAAATAATAAGAATTTTTATAGAAACTGTATTTTTCAGGATATCTAAATGTTAGATAAACACTACATGTTCTTTCATCCTGATGCCCCCCTAACTTAGAATCAATAGATTTTATTAATTCATCGACACCCTTTTGAAATAGTGATAAACGTTTTTGCAAATCCTTCGATTCATCGAAAAGTTCTATAAAAAGTAATTTTGTTTTTTGCGGTTCTTTTTCTGCAACAGAATTTATTCCGTTAACGGCAAGATTGTACATTAAATTTTCCTGTTGGCTTATGGAGCTTTTCAGCATCTCTGCAAAATTCACTGCATCCAATTTCCAGTTTTTCTGAAAGTGCTGAACTGCTATATATTTATAAAACTCCTCGGAATGGCCTTTTTTGATTTTAAATTCTTTGTAACGTTTTATGAGGTCTTCGATCATGGTTTCTGAATTATTAGTTGTTGAAATTTTGGTTCCCCTAAAAGTAGCAAAACTTATGAAAACTGGAGGGTATTTTTTAAAACAACATTCCCTAGTTTGTTTGGATGGTTCAATTATTCAATCCATTTTCTTCAAATGTTAAACCCGGCGGGTTTACATGTTTATAGAAAATATCCAGCGACGAAAATACGACTCCAGCTGGAGTCGAACAGCAGCCTCCATCAACTTTCTATACTCATGTGATGCCGCTGGCATCATTTAATCTTCTTCCTCGTCTTCTTCCATTTCAGGAGAGAAAAAAGCCGCATGAACAGGAGCCGGACACGGGTTGTCCATTCCCTTAACTGCCGCCCAAATCACTTTATTGAACAGATCGTCAGGAACACGGTCTTCCTGACTGAAATCAAATGTTTCGCTTAAACGCGACATTGCTGATTCCCGGGTATTTTTCTGATTTAAATCAACCAGGTTTGGAAGTGCTTTAAAAGGAGGGTGAATGGCTTTTTTCTCAAAACAACGCCACATTGGTTCTGCTGCTGCATCATACTGGGTCATTGGTGGCAATCCAAGAATTAATTCAATGGTTCGCAAGGCCGATGAGGTTGAATACATGGTTTGGTCAACAAATCCCTGTTTTACAAAACCCCCGGCAATATAAGCAGTGGTGCGGTGTGCATCAACATGGTCGGGTCCGTTTTGGGCATCGTCTTCCAGAATAATTACCACACTTTCATTCCAGATTGGAGAATGGCTCAGGTAATCGATAAACATGCCAACCGCCAAATCGTTATCGGCAACCATAGCTTTAGGTGTTGGTTTGCCAATTCTGAGGCCTTCGGTGTGGTCGTTGCCAAAACGAATACTGCTGAATTGCGGAACTGACCCGGCAGCCAGCAATTTTTCAAAATCCTCTTTCCACCAGCGAAACCTGACTGTATCGCGAATCGACATATCCCAGCCAATATAATTTTCACAGAAATTATCTTTCAAAGCCGGAATATTTGCGGTTTGGTTGTCACCAATAAACTCGCCATAACTGCGGTACGAAACGCCATATCGTTTACAAAAATCCCAAAGAAATCCATTTTTGTTGTTGGCAATTTCGCGGCTTCCTTCGCCGGGATATGAGCCACCGCGGCTACCGTAGCTGGTTGGCCAGTTCTTTTCGAGGTAATCGGTAGCATACGCGCCCATGGTCCAGTTATGTCCGTCGGCACTTACTTCACCATCGACATAAAAATTGTCGAGTAATACAAATTGTTTGGCCAGTGCATGTTGATTTGGTGTTACGTCCCTCCCAAAAAGTACCAGACTGGTATCGCCGTTTCCTTCGGGAATATCACCCAAAACCTGGTCGTAAGTACGGTTTTCCTTGATGATATAAAAAACATATTTTATGGGAGATGTTTCACCAACCTTTGTCGGGATTGGATTTCCTTCTTCTCCCCCTGAAATCATTTCATTCTCCTTTACATAAGGAACATTCTTATAAACCGCCTGGGAATAAATGCCAAGCTGTTTTGCATCAGGTATTTCAACCGACTGTAATGTGCCGGAAAACAGCCCGCCGATGTATTGTACTTTAGGATTTTTGTCAGCCAGACCTTTGTGGCGATCCATCCTTTCTTTTTCGCTTTCGGGGCTGGGACCGTAAGGATTTGGTTTGGAGGAAAGTCCTTTCCCGTTTGCCACAAAAATGGTTTCTCCAATAACCCGCACACAAGTGGGGTACCATGCTGTCGGAATAAATCCTTTACTGAAACTTTTTCCCGGATTGCTGACATCGAAAACTGCCAGACAGTTATTGTCCGCATTGGCGATGTACAAAGTTTTTTCATCGTCGCTTAAAGCCAGACTGTTGGCTGTTGAACCCGAAGGAGAATCGGGATAAAGTGCCGAATTTAAAATTTCGACCACTCTTTTCTGCTCCAGCGAAATCACCGAAACCGAATTATCGTTGGCATTGCTCACAAACAGAAATTTGTCGTTGCCGGTGATGCACAAATCGTTCGGATTGTCGCCAATCGGAATCGAGCCTGTTGATTCCTGACGACGGGTGTCATAAAGAACAACTTTGTCGCAGCCCCAGCAAGTTGTATAAAGCATATTTCCATCATTCGATAGAACACACGTATAACCTTCGCCATCCAATGGAATTTGTTTTTGTACTTTCTTTTGCTTTAAATCATACACATAAAGCGAATTATTTTCTTTCGTAACAACGTAAAGCATTTGCTGTTTATCGTCAACTGCAATTCCGGCAATGGAAATTTTCTCTGGCCAGGGCTTTCCGATCACAAGTGTGTCAAATGGAATTAATTTGTTGTTTTTCAACTCGTAACGCATAATCCAGTTGTCATTTCCTCCCGAGGCGTATAGGTATTTTCCGTCTTTCGAAAAGGTTAATCCCAACCATCCTTTAGCAATTACAACTGAATCAAGTGTTTTCATCTTTGCAGGATCAATCAGTTGGACGCTCTGAACACTCTGCCCGTTGTTGGTAACTGCAAGTATTTTGCCCGAAGGATGAACTGCAATATTAAGTGGCAAATCACCAAGTGGTAATTTTTTCCCAACAGGCGAAAGTTTCCATCCGTTGGGTAACGAAACCTGGTTGGTCATGATTTCTTTGTAAGATTGCCCAAAAATAGGACCCGTCAAACAGATTACAAAATATGTGAAAACACAAATTGATTTTAAAATACGATGAAAATGTTTCATGATAATTTTACTTTTAGATTGCCAAAAACTATTTATGGCTACTGTCAAATTTAAACAAATTTTCAGTCCTCATTTTATATTGAAATTAATTGTCAGTTAAAATCCAATTAACAAAACCGATGTTTAAAAGTACCGAGAAGTGCTTAAGAAAATATTTTTGTCTTGAATGATTCGGTTTTTCTTAATTCCTGTTAAAAATTAGTTTTTAGCAAATTATATAAATCGCGGCAAAGAACTTTTACATATTTTTGAAAAATTATAAATTTCATTGGATGAGAATCGTTGCTGTTATTGGATTTTTGTTTCTCGTGTTTGCCTCCTTTACAGGCCGGGCGCAGGATGATTCTGATTTAATCGATCCGATCCTCATTAAATTACAGGCAAAAATAATCAGTGCCGGCGATAGTTTACCGGTTCCGTATGCCAATATTCTGAATAACCGCACCCACAGCGGTACTACAACCAATGCAGCCGGATTGTTTACCATCGAAATGCTGAACATCGACAGTTTAATTGTTACTTCAATCGGATTCGAAAGAAGTATTATTAAAGTACCAGGAAATTATACCGGATACAATACACTTACTTTTGTAATGCTGCCCTCTAATTATGCCCTCCGGGAAATTAAAGTGGAAGGCGACAAACCCAAAGTTGACCTGGGATTCGAAACCGGCACAGTCAGCAATATTCCTGTCGAATTGCGCGGCGATGCTTTTGATGAAGCGCCACCGGTTCTGGCTGCATTTTTCAACCCCATTTCATACTGGCAATATTATCTCAGCAAAAAAGAGAAACGCAAACGCGAGGTACGAAAGGAAATGGTGATGCAGAAAAACTGGGAGATGCATTCGCAAAATTACAATAAGGAAAAGGTAATGATGCTAACTGGTATGGGTGAAATGGAAGCCGATTCGTTTATGATTTGGTTTAACGGTCAGGATGTATTGCCTTACCTTTCGTCGGAATACCAAGTGAGGGCAACGGTTATTGAGTTTTTCCATTATTATAAAATTGAGAAAGCTTCCCCCATCCCCTCCAAATAAAGCTTCCCCCGACCCCTCTGAAAGAGGGGAGAAAAAAAGGATTCCAGCTTTCCTAAGATTTTCAGCTCTTCAATATTTAGTAAACTAATTGATTATTGAGGCTTTTCAACTTTTTAGAAAGATGGAATCCCTATTTCTGATTCATTTTCTTACTCCCTCTCTTTTGGAAAGGGCTGGGGAAAGGCTTAAAGTTCTTTCACCATCAAATTTCTCCATTTTACTTTAATACCGCCGCCGTCGTGAATTTGCAGCGCAATCGCACCTTTCCCGGCTGCAATTTTATCGTCGGTAATATCAACCATTTGTTGTCCGTTGAGCCACGTTGTAACATGTCCGCCAACTACTTTAATTTTCATGGTGTTCCACTCCCCCATTTTCAGGATATTCTCCTTTTCGTCAGGTATCTGAATCAGCCAGCCGCGACCGTATGACTCATAAATTCCACCTGTATCATGGTTTGGAGGGGCAACTTCAACCTGCCAGCCGTTCACTTTTGTACCTTCGAATGTTGAACGAAAGAATACACCGCTATTGCCGTTTGCTTCCTGTTGAAATTCAACATCCAGTTCAAAATCGTTATAGAATTTCTCAGTGGATAGATAACCATAAGCTTTGTCAGGTCCGCTTTCGCAAACCAAAAGACCGTCCTGAACATACCATTTTTCGGTGCCGTGGATTTTCCAGCCATCGAGGTTTTTACCATTGAAAATCGATTTTCCGTCTTTACCACCGGCAAAAGTGGTAACTGTAACCATTACCAAAAGAATAACTGCATAAATGCTTTTCATGATTGATTGGATTTAATATTTATTTTCTGGCTGAAAAGTACTAAACATGAAACAATGGTACAAGAAATTTTTTGATTAAAAATAAACCTCAACTGTAACACTTTCCCTGTCAAATCCTTTCGATTTCAGTATTTCCATTGCATCGAAAATCATGTCGCTGTTTCCGCATAAGTAAAAACAGGTATTTTTTGCAAATTCAGCTTTTTTGAGGTATTCCGTTAACCTGCCATGAAAATCGCCGTTTTCATCGCGCGATGCACAAACCAAAAATCTATTTCTATCGTAATCCTCAATTTCGTATGCTTCGTTTGTATAACGCACACCGTGAATGAGTTTATAATTTAAATCCGGGTAACTTTTTACAATGCTGTGGAAAGGTGCAATACCGGTTCCGCTTGCAATAAATACATGTTGGTGAGTGTCGCGTTTCTTTTCTTCCAAACCAAATTTCCCGAATGGACCGTGAACTTCAACCATGTCGCCGGTTTTCAGATGTTTCAGTTTTGGTGAGAAATAACCTCCTTCAACCTCTTTTACAAGCACTTCCAGATTATCGCCTTCTTCGGCACTGTAAATCGAATATTCGCGACTTTGGTAATCGCCCATAATCGAAAGTGAAATGTGTTGCCCTGCCACAAATTTAAAGCGGCTTTTTGGCAGCGAAAGAATAAATGTATTATCGGTGAGTTGTCTTAAATCTAAAACTTTGTAATAATTTGTGTCAATCTGCAAATCTGTCTTCATATCAATTTCCATGGTGTACTTTTCAAATCTTTGTGCAAAAATAGTGGTTTAAATAATACCAGACTTTTAAGTATCTTTTTTATTTCACTTTTACCCGAGAATTAACCCATTTTTAATACAATTGTTCAATGCAAAGGTATATTTTATTAAACATTCAATTTTAAAGCTTTAAATAAAAATCATGGGCCAAAGTTTTAAATTCATTTGAATAATCCTTTCCGGATTCATCATAAACCGACATAACTGCTTTATGTATAACAGGTTGTTCCATTCCAAATTCCATTAAACAACGGTTAGGTTTTTTGTCAGGAAAAGGTTTTACTTCTGTCAAACGGGTTATAAATAAATTTTCCATCAGGCTTTTTTCAATAAAGTCCTGTGTTGCATCGAAAGGTAAAATCAACGAAAGTTTTCCGTTTTTGTCAAGCAGTTTTTTTGTGCCGATAATAATATCAGCAAAAGGGAGCATGTGATTGTGCCGTGCCATCGACAAATGCGGGTTTGCGTTTTTTACGCTGTTTGAGAAAAAGGGTGGATTGGAAATAATTAAATCAAATTTTTGTTGAGTGACTGTTACAAAATCCTGAAACGATATATGCTGAATTAATATCCGGTTGCTCCATTCCGAATTCTGAACATTCAGGGTTGCTTCTTCAGCAGCACTTTTTTCAATTTCAACACCGGTAATAAAGGCATCCGATCGTTGTGCAATCATTAACGAAATCAAACCGGTTCCGGCACCGATATCCAAAACCGTTTTGGCTTCTGCCAGGTTTGTCCATGCACCCAGCAAAACCCCGTCGGTATTGACTTTCATTGCGGATTTCTCCTGAAGGATTCTAAACTTTTTAAACTGAAAATAGTTGTTGTGGCTCATTTTTTCAGTATCGAGAAATTACATAGTGAGTAGTGAGAACACCAAAATAGACATTTTACTAAAATTTTTCAAATGCCCCGAGTCCGAAAAGTGCAAAGTCGTATTTAATGGGATCGGTCGGGTCGAATGTGCGCAATGCCTGTGTAACTTCTTCAACTGCCTGCCAGTCGTTTGATTTGCGTTGCAGCAAACCCAGCTTACGGGCAACATTTCCTGTGTGAATATCGAGCGGAAGCATCAGCGCAGATTGCGGAATTCCGCTCCACAAACCAAAATCAACGTTGCTTTTATCGTTGCGAACCATCCACCTCAAAAACATATTCAACCGCTTTGCCGATGCACCTTTTTCAACATTCGAAACATGTTTTCGGCTGCGTCCACCGCCGATTTCAAAAAACACATTGTGAAATTCGATTAAAGCAGACTTAACCGTATTATCCTTTCTGAGTCCAGATTCGAAAACTGATTGCAATCCATTGTGATTTTGGTAAATGTTTTTTAATGAACGAACAAAATAAACACAGTCGATACCATTAAAAGTGCGGTGGACAAAATGTTCAAATCTGTTTAATTCATAATCTGACACATTCACCACAAAATCATGGGGTTGATTGTCCATCAAAGCCATTAGTTTTGTCGCGTTTTTGATGATAGAAAGGCGGTTTCCCCAGGCAATGGTTGCTGTTAGAAATGCAGCAATTTCGATATTTTCTTTTCCTGAAAAATTTATTGGGACCTGAATTGGGTCGGTTTCAATAAAAAAAGGTTGGTTGTATTTGAGTACTTTTTCATCGAGGAAAGATTTTAAATCAGGAAATTGGTCACTGGTTGCTGGCTGCTGGTTACTGGTCATTCGTCATTTGGTGCTGGTTACTGGTAGCAAGTTGTCGGTTACTGTGTTGTCCATGCCTAAATAACGTTGACTGAATTAGACATTTTTTTATTCTTTTTTTTACTCATCAAATCTAAATGTTGATGATGCTTTTCTGTTGAAATCGGGAAATAACTCGGAACCTGTGGAGAGTTATTCACGATTTCAACAGAACGGGCATTACGGTATTGTACCGGGGACATTTTGTTTAAAGCATGGTGTGGTTTCCCATTATTATACATGTACACAGCCCTTTTTAATTCTTTTTCAAGTTCTTCAAACGTTGTTGGAGCATAGCAATAAAGATAACTGTTTTTTATTGTCGCGTTTAACCTTTCCGCATGAGAGTTTTCATATACAGTTTCCTCAGTCATTGAGTTGCTCATTCCTAGCGCTTTAGTGAGTTTTTTAAAATCGTTGCTATAATACTGCCCGCCTCCATCAGAATGGATTATTGCCCCTCTTAACACCATTCTCCCACGAAGTTTTATTGCCCTTTTCATTGCAGGCAGTGTTGTATCTTCAGTTCGTAAGCTTTTGCTGGCTGAGTACCCAGTGACCTCACGGTTGAATAAATCCATGATCAAGGTGATGTAAAAGAACCTTCCGAACATCTCATAATAGGTTATGTCACTCACTAAAACCTGGTTTACAGCTGTAACTTCAAAGTCTTTGATTAAGTTCGGGAAACGGGTCACCCCCCTGCTATCGGTGGTTATTCTGAAGTTCTTTTGCTTTTTGACCCGGTAACCACGTTCAAAACAGAATTGCTCAAACTTATCCCTTCCCATACCCTGTGGGTTCAGCTTGAAGTAAATCTCACGTACGCCCATGCACGGATGATCCTTGCGGATTCTGTTCACCAAAAAAAGTACTTGTTCGGCTTCTCCCTGGTTTGTTTCCGTGCGTTTCAACATCTGGTGAAACGACTGCTTTTTTACCATTACGGTATCGTATAACTGGTTCATTTTGAGTCCATGCTTGTCCCTGGATTGCCAGTACCAGAGAAGAGTTTCGAACCTAATTTTTTTTTAATGTCAACCTGATAAGTTTGCTCCGCAATCTCAATCATCTTGTCCTGGAAATCAATCATAATCTGCTTCTTTCCAACAATATGCTCCAACTCTTTGATCCGCTCTTCCAAAAACTGAATCTTTTTCGTGTCGCTTTTTGCTTCAACTACTTGTTTAGCTTGCTTTTTGGCCATGTTCGAATATTTGTAAAGCCACTTGTAAACCGACGTCCGGCTTACTTTATAGGTTTTGCAAATATCCGAAATTGTTGACACATTATGTTCCAGTTCCTGAACTCGCTTCTTTTTAAAATCTAAACTGAAATAACGGTTTTGTTTAAGTCTTTGTTCTTCATTAAAAAATCCATTTCCTTGCATCTTGTTAACCTTTTTTTAGGTCAACGTTTTTCAGTCACAGACAAAGTTTTCAGGTTTCGAGTATTAAATAACTAAAAACTTAATCCTACCAATTATCAGTGACAAGCTACCAGTAATAGGAAAAGTAACAAAATTTGATAAACAAGAACTCAAAATTTTTTGCTGTTGTTTTTTCGTTTCATC